>RRZV01000036.1 GCA_003931895.1 Mesohalobacter salilacus | reverse complement strand
ATAATTGTCCGATAATAATTAAAGATGAATAATAACCAAAACGGTCAACGCTATTTAGGGAAGATCAAAAAACCAACAACCAACAACCAACAACCAGCAACTACCCACTACCCACTTAATATTTCTTTTTATCCGCTTCGCTTTAAGATAATTTTATTATTTTTCGCCAAATTTAGGTTAACCCCCAACCCAATATTAGTCTTAAAATATGTCTTTAAACAAATTTTTATACGCTTTTATTTTTTCATTTTCTGTTTTTTATGTCTCTGCGCAAGATATTTTAATGCAAGACGGCACATTTAACCAATGTAGCGGCACTTTTTTTGACTCAGGAGGAAGTAGTGCAAATTATAGTGATAGTGAAAATTCTACGTTAACCCTCTGTCCTGATATGCCGGATATGAGGGTGGTATTGGAGTTTGTGTTGTTTCAGGTCAATAACGACGGCGATGATCAAATGACCATTTACGATGCAGATACAGCCGATCCAGGTGCAATTTTAGGTACATTTACAGGAGACTTGGCTGCCAACCCAGAATTAGCTTCAATCACAGCATCTGACGCTAACTTAACAGGCTGCTTGACGATAGAATTTACCTCTAATACATTTTTTGAAGGTGAGGGTTGGGAAGCGATAATTAGTTGTCGTCCGCCCTGTCAAGTTATTGAAGCTGTTATAGATGACATATCACCATCTACATTCAATAACGATATTTATACTGTCAATCTAAGTCAAACTTTAGATTTTAGTGCTTCAGCTATTTTTGGTGATGGTTTTGATGCAGGGGCAACTTATGAATGGGATTTTGGTGATGGCAATACCGCTACAGGACAAAACGTCCAACACACTTATACAAATATTGGCACTTTTTTTGTTAATTTAACCGTAACCGACGCTAATGGATGTACTAGTTTTAATACACTAAACCAACAGGTTGATGTCATTTTTGATGCGTCTGAACCTGGACCGGGATGTCCAAATGTAACTGGGGAAGATTTACTCTTTGATTGTGATATTCCTGACACAGCGACTTTAAATTCTAGCTTTTTAGTTACTGGAGAAACTACAACTTACAGGGTTGATCCTATTCAATATGCCCCACCTTTTCCTTTTACGGGTTTAAGTAATCCAATTTCTGTAAACACTGACGATGTTTGGTCGCCAGTGATTGATTTACCTTTTGATTTTTGTTATTTCGGAACGGTTAGAGATCAAATTATTGTAGGTTCAAATGGTCTGATTAGTTTTGATATTTCAAATGCTAACGGGTTTAATAATTGGTCTATTGACCCTGGTGATACATTACCCAATAACTCAAATACCTCTTTAAGTGAGGGTAATATAATGTTAGCGCACGACATTAATCCAAATGTGTCATCTTCAAATCCTGAAATCGCCTGGGAAATTATTGGTCAAGCCCCTTGTAGAACATTTGTGGTCAGTTTTTCTAATGTAGCTCACTTTAGTTGTAATGATATATCAACTTCTTTTATGATGATATTGTATGAAACAACTAATGCAATTGAGTTCTATATTGATAACAAACCTGTTTGTAATTCATGGAATGATGGTCTTGCGAGTTTAGGAATTCAAAATGATACGGGTACTGTCGCTTTTACTCCTCCTAACAGAAATACTGGTGTTTGGAACGCGACTCAAGAAGCTTGGCGTTTTACACCTGATGGTACACCAAATGTGACTTTCGAATGGTTTGATCCTGCAGGAAATTTTTTCTCTTCAAGTCCAACTATCACAGTGCCTGTTAATGGAGATGAAACCTATACAGCAGTAGCTACTTATACAAACTGTAATGGTAACCAAGTCGTTGTATCTGATGATGCTGTGATTGATGTCAATCCACAATTTGAAGTAACTTTGGATACCCCTAACCCGTTTATCTGTTCTGGCAGTAACACAACAATTGATGCTGAAATTACTATTCCAAATGATTCCAACATAACACAAAATGATATTGAATATGCCTGGTTTTTAGACGGCACTCCACTTTCTGATGATACAGCATCAATCGTAGCCGACCAAGGAGGTGTTTACACTGTTGAAGCTACTGGTGGTCCATGTACTTTAAGCGAAGATATTACCATTTCAGTCGCAGAGATCCCAGAAATCACTATCCCCCCCGAAGACTTAACAGTATGCGGCGATTTCACTTTAACCCAAACTTTTGATTTAACACAAAATGACGAAGCCGCTCTAGGCATA
>RRZV01000085.1 GCA_003931895.1 Mesohalobacter salilacus | reverse complement strand
TGGGAAAGCGACTGCCGAAAGCCCGCCGATGCGACTTTGGAGCAGCGGAAGCCCCAAATGATAGTTATTTTTTTTGAAGGTTTTTACCTGTAAATTTTCCGTGATTTTATTTCAATTTCTTCTTTCTTTTCTAAGGATTTACAAGCGCGTATTACGGTTTCGACCCGAAGACCTGTTAAGTCCGCAATTTGTTGTCTTGTAAAATCTACTTCAAAATGCTCATCTGGTTGTAATTTGTAAATGTGTTTTTTGGTGTAATCCAACAAACGAATGATGCGGTGTTCGGGCTCTTGCGAAGATATTTCTGAAGCCATAATGGCTTTGTAATAGAGGCGAGATGCTAAGACTTCAGATATTTTGAAGTGTGCTTCTGGATAGGTTTTGAGTAGCTCAAAAAAATTGGATTTTGGCAAGCGGTAAACTTCGGCTTCTGTGATGGTTTCTGCACCTGCTGGATAGTTGACATCTGCAAATAAAGGCGGTTCGCCAAAACTTTGTCCGGCGTAGAAAATGCCTTGAATAAATTCCTTGCCGTCTCGATTAAAATTATTCATCTTGACTTCGCCTGACTTTACTTGAAAGTAGAATTGAGCTTTTGAGCCGTAATCAAAAATGATGTCGCCCTTGTCTAATTCAAGGATTTCAGCGTTGTATTGTTCTAATAAATTAACGTCAATCACGGCTTATTTTTGATATAAATATACGATACTTATTTGAATGGATAAGAATTACAGGTTAAGTCTAATTGTTGAAATTTAAACTAATTGTTTTAACCGCAAGGAACGCAAGGCATACGCTAAGATCGCTATGAATATTTAAACTAAAATTTCTCAACTTGATTCAAATCATAAAATAAGGGGTTTTATAGGTGTAGTTTTACCTCATCATAAATAAAACATTTTCATTATGAATTCTATAGAAAATAAAACCGTTGCTGAAATGGTGAGTGATAACATTAATACCGCCCATATCTTTAAAAAATACGGTATCGATTTTTGCTGTGGTGGTGATGTGAGTATTGCTAAAGCTTGTGAAAAACACCACGTTGATTTAGAGAAAATTCTTAACGATTTGAATCACATCAACTCTGCTAACAAAACCTTTGACTATCTGTCTTGGGATCTTGATTTTTTGACGATGCATATCGAAAATATTCATCATCAGTATGTTGAAGAAAATATTCCATTAATTAAAACTTATGCTCAAAAAGTCGCAAAAGTTCACGGCAAAAACAACCCCAATTTACATCAAGTTAAAACTCTTTTTGATGAAGTGGCAGGCGAATTAACGGCTCATATGAAAAAAGAGGAATTGATTTTATTTCCATTCATAAAAAAAATGTCGAAAGCTGAGCAGAATAAAGAAACCTTAGCACGTCCTCATTTTGGCAGTGTAAATAATCCCATTGACATGATGGAGCACGAACATGAAGCCGCCGGAAATATTTTTAAGCAAATACGCCAACTTACAAATCAATATACACCGCCAGAATACGCATGCAACACTTATAAAGCTTTATACCATAAGCTTGAAGAGTTTGAAAATGACTTGCATCTGCATATCCATTTAGAAAATAACATTCTGTTTCCTAGAGCTTTAAAGTTAGAGCAAAAAATTTATTCTTGATGTAATAATTTAACATTTAAACCTGAGATAGTACAACACATACACCCCCTATTAATACTCAGTACTGTCTCAGGTTTTATATTATAATACAATACTCTACTTTTGAAAATATGAAACTTCGAGCACATTTTATAGTGGCTTTAATCTATTTTTTGCTCGTCGCGGTATTGGGATTTGTATTGCGATTAGAAGCGACGTCTTGGGGTTTTGGTATTCCAACCGACTATCGGCATGTGGTGCATGCGCATTCGCATATTGGTTTATTGGGTTGGGTTTACTTAGGCTTTAGCTCTATAATCGTTTATGCATTTGTGGATAAAACAAAACTTAAAAATCATTATTCAAAAATCTTTTGGGCGACTCAAATTTGCTTGTTAGGGATGTTGATTAGTTTTCCTCTTCAAGGTTATGCCTTGTTTTCCATCATCTTTTCGACTTTATTTCTGCTGGTAAGTTATGTGTTTTTTGGGTTTATTCTAAAGCATACTCAAGCTCAACTAAAATCTAAAAAATCTTTTATACTCATCAAACACAGTTTATTTTATATGGCCATCTCATCCATTGGGCCTTGGGCTTTAGGTGGAATCATGTCAACGCTTGGTAATACATCAGTTTGGTATAAATTGGCGATTTATTTTTACTTGCATTTTCAATACAATGCGTGGTTTGTTTTGGCTGCGCTTGGAGTATTAGTGTTTTTGTTAGAACAATCTAAACTCAAAATTAACGATTTCGCATTTAAAATTTTTGTTCCCTTAATTCATATCGGCATAATAAGCAGCTTCTTTTTATCTTGTCTTTGGGCAAACTCACATTGGTCGCTGTTTCTGCTCAGTAATTTAGGAAGTGTAGCCTTGTGGATAGGGCTGTATTATTTTTGGCTATCCATTAAAGATGCATTTTTGGTATTTTATTCAAAATTGAAAACGAAATCCAAGTTTTTACTAAAATTTTTAGTCTTTTGTTTTCTTATAAAGCTCCTCTTACAAAGCTTGAGTGGTATCCCCTATTTTGCTAAAATTGCATCTAACAATATAGATGTAGTTATTGGTTATTTACATTGGTTTTTCTTGGGATTTGTGAGTGTATTTCTGCTTTTTTTAGCATCGTATCTAAAATGGATTAAACTAACAAACTTTAGTGTAATCGTGTATTTACTTGCCTTTATTTCTACAGAGTTTTTTATATTTTACAGAGCAAATTCAGTGATGCTTCAGTGGCCTTTTATTGATCATTTAAACCTATATTTAGCTATAGGAAGCTTTTTATTTGTATTGGCGATTTCAACGATTTTAATAGAAAACTTGAAATCTAAGTCTAAAGTTTAAAGGCTTGTTATTCCCAAAATCGATTCAACCAAAGTCCACATTCAGTTTGTTTTGAATGTATCTGGTGAAATTTTGCTAAATCTTCTTCTGAAAGCTGGCCTTGAATACGCATAAACAATTCCCGTTCTTCAAAACGTATATGATTTTGAATCTGTTGGTAAATGCTTTTCAATACCTCATTAGTTTTGGGTTGGGTGTCTATCAAACTTTTTATGTCACGGTGTTGTGCTTTTGCTTTTAAAACGAATTCATTTGACTCATCACACAAGGGAAATAAATGCTGTTCTTCCATTTGAAAATGTGGATTGAGGTATTTTTCCCAAAACCAATTCACATAGTCTTCAATATCTTCAATTTTTACTTTTTTAGCAATTCCTTTTTGTAATCTCAAAGCAAAGACAAGTCCATCATGATGCTCTCGACTTAGATTTTTCAGAGCTTCGTGTCGTTTTAGAGGCCTATTGTTCATAGTATTGTTAATAATTTTATTAAGGACAGGCTTATCCTTTTATAAGCTTGCTTACATTTGATTCAAAATAAAACTCATGTTTTCAAAAAGTTGTGAATATGCTATCAAAGTAATGGCTTTTATTGCCTTTAGACAAGCAAAATCTAAAGAACTTATTGGTTTAGATCCCATTAGCGAAGCCATTGATTCGCCTAAAGCTTTTACTGCCAAAATATTACAACAATTGACTAAAGCAGAATTATTAAAAAGTGTCAGGGGACGAACTGGTGGGTTTTATTTAGATCAAAATCGAGAAATTGTGATTGCAGATATTGTTAGAGCAATTGATGGTTCTAAAATTTTAGATGGCTGTTTATTGGGTTTTGGCGAATGTCAAGACGAAAACCCTTGTGTATTGCATCATCAAATTAAAAAAGAAAGAAGCTCTCTAAAAAACAGATTAAATTCTACTGACATATATACTATAGCAAAGCGAGTAAGCCGAAAAAAAGCCTATTTTAAAGAGTAATTTCTTTTTATCGAAAAGCCGAAAATTTTTAACTATATAAAAGATATAAATATCCTTAAATCCTAAATAAATAATTATGACACTTAACTTCCAACTCAACCAAGATTTTATTGAAACTTACAAAAGCATAAAGCCTAATTTTGGCTTTAACGGTTTAGGGCAGCTCACCTATCATCGCACTTATTCGCGTTTAAAAGAAAGTGGAGAAAACGAACAATGGTACGAAACAATTAGACGGGTTGTAGAAGGTTGCTACAGTCTTCAAAAAGAGCACATTTTAAAAAATGAATTGGGTTGGAACGACACCAAAGCCCAACGCTCTGCTCAAGAAATGTATGATAGAATGTTTACCATGAAATTTTTACCACCAGGTCGAATGCTTTGGGCTTTAGGCACTCCTATTATTCACGAAAAAAAAATCGGACAAGCCTTGTTTAATTGCGCTTTTGTGTCAACTAAAGATATAGCAAATAGCATTGTAGAAGCTGTAAAGCCTTTCACCTTTATGATGGATATGAGTATGGTTGGTGTCGGCGTTGGTTTTGATGTTTTGGGTGAAAGTAAAGTAGTTATCCACCAACCCAAAAAACAAGCAGAAACTTATGTCATCCCCGATACTCGTGAAGGTTGGGTGAAAAGTTTAGAATTGCTATTGGCTTCTTATTTTGGACAACATTTTAATAAACAACCTACACATGAAATTGAATTTAATTATTCACAAATCAGAAAAGCTGGTGAGCCCATTCGTGGTTTTGGCGGAATTTCATCTGGACCTCAACCGCTTGAAAGACTGCACAATCAAATCAAAGAAACTTTAAATCCATTAGATCACGACAAAATCAGCATTACAGCCATAACTGATATTATGAATATGATTGGTCAGTGCGTAGTGGCTGGAAACGTAAGACGAACTGCACAAATTGCCTTAGGTGATGCCGACAATACTGAATATCGTAAACTCAAAGATTACCAATGGAACAACGACAAGCAAACTTATGTTGGCGATAATGCTCATCGTGCTGCCTATGGGTGGGCGTCAAACAATAGCGTTTTTGTAGACAACAACACTGATTTTAAAGATGTGGCAAAACAAACGGCTATCAATGGAGAGCCTGGCTATATTTTTATGGACAATATACGCGCCCATTCCAGAATGTGTGATCCTGCTGACCATAAAGACCATAAAGCTGTTGGCACCAATCCTTGTGGCGAACAATCTTTAGAAAGCTATGAGTTGTGCTGTTTGGTAGAAACTTTTCCGTCTCGAGCAGAAAGTAAAGAGGATTACATACGAACACTCAAATTCGCCTATCTCGTCGGTAAAACTGCAACATTGGTCAATACGACTTGGCACGAAACCAATCGGGTTCAAAAACGCAACCGTCGTATTGGGACTTCAGTAACTGGAGTGACTAATTTTATAGAAAAACATTCCTTAGAAATTTTTAGAGATTGGTTAGAAACGGGTTATAACGAAATTCAATCTTGGGACGACATTTATTCCTCTTGGCTGTGTGTGCCTAAAAGCATCAAAACCACAAGCGTAAAGCCATCAGGCACAGTAAGCCTTCTCGCTGGTGTAAATCCCGGTTGTCATTATCCAGAATTTAAATATTACATCCGAAGAATCCGCATAGCTAAAAACTCAAAACTCATTCCTCAGCTCAAGGATGCGGGTTTGCATATTGAAGATGATGTTATGGATTCAAGCTCAGTAGTGGTCTCTTTTCCTATTCACAATGAAGGAAAGTCGCTCAATGAAATCAGTATTTGGGAGCAAGTGAGCCTGGCTGTTTTTTTACAACGGTATTGGTCTGACAATCAAGTGTCTTGCACAGTGACATTTAAGCCTGAAGAAGCTGATCAAATTCAGCCGATTTTAGAATTTTTTAAATATTCACTTAAGTCTATAAGCTTTTTACCCAAATTAGAAATGGGAGCTTATGCCCAAATGCCCTACGAAGCCATTTCAAAAGAAAAATATACTGAAATGAAATCGAAGATGAAATCAAATTTTAGCATCCAATCTTTTGAAGATGGCAAAGGCGAAAAATTTTGTAATAATGATACCTGTTTAATTTAAAATATTATGAATTTATCAAATAAAATACAGGATTTAAAAAATGAAAAAAATGCAGTGATTTTAGCTCATTACTATCAGGAGGAATCTATACAAGATATTGCAGATTACATAGGAGATAGTTTAGAACTTGCCATAAGAGCTCAAGAAACCTCAGCAAATGTTATTGTTTTTGCCGGGGTTTATTTTATGGCTGAAACCGCCAAGATTTTGAATCCAAACAAAAAAGTGTTAATTCCAGACTTGAATGCGGGATGCTCTTTGGCAGACTCTTGTCCTGCGAAAGATTTTAAAAAGCTTATACAAGCACATCCAGACCATAAAGTAGTTACTTATATCAATTGTAGTGCAGAAATCAAAGCGATGAGCGACTATGTTTGTACTTCATCAAATGCCATTGAGGTTATTAATAGCTTGCCGAAAAATGAAAAAATAATTTTTGCTCCTGACAAAAATTTAGGTACTTATTTGATAAAAGAAACGAGGCGAGAAATGTTGTTGTGGGACGGCACTTGTGTGGTACACGAAGCCTTTTGTTACGATAAAATTTTAGATTTAATGGTGGAATATCCTTATGCTCAAATCATTGCTCATCCTGAAAGCGAAACAGAAATTTTGAAAATTGCACATTTTGTAGGCTCCACTTCAAAATTATTGAAATACGTCAAAGAAGATAAACACGAAGTATTTATCATAGGCACCGAAGCTGGGATACTCCACCAAATGCAGAAAGAAGTGCCCCATAAAAAACTTATTCCTGCACCAATCCAGGAAGACAATTCTTGTGCTTGTAGCGAATGCGCATTTATGAAAGTCAACACCTTAGAGAAACTTTATTGGTGTTTAAAAAATGAAGCTCCTCAAATTCACTTGGATAAATCAACAGCTCAAAAAGCTCTAAAACCCTTAGAAAAAATGTTGAATTATGTGTAAAACACATACCGATGTTATAATCGTTGGTGCTGGTATAGGCGGCTTAAGTTTTGCTCTTTATCTCAGCAAATTAAGACCCGATCTCAATTTAAAAATTCTCGCCAAAACACAAATTACAATTTGCAACACCCGACTTGCTCAAGGTGGAATTGCATCGGTTCAATCTCATACCAATGACAGTTTTCAATCTCATATAGATGATACTTACCGCGCAGGGCATAAAAAAGGAAATCTAGAAGTCATTCAAAAGGTTATTAAAGACGCCCCAAATCGAATAAATGATTTAATACACTGGGGTCTGCTGTTTGATAAAACCAACAATAAATTTGATTTGCATAAAGAAGGTGGACATCAATATCACAGAATTTTACATACTAAAGATCAAACAGGAAAAAATCTGCATGAATGTCTTATAGAAAAACTTAAGACAGCTTCATCTGTCGATATTTTAGAATATCAACAGGTTGAAAACATTGAAAAAAAAGATAAGATATTCAGGTTAAAAATTGCAAATTTAAAGACCAAACAATATAATCATATCTTGAGTAGTAAAGTGATAATTGCTACTGGAGGTTGTGGTCAACTTTTTACTCAAACCACAAATAGCTTAGGTAGTATAGGTGAGGGTATATATTTTGCAAATCAATTGGAATTAAAGATTAAAGATTTTGAGAAAATTCAATTTCACCCCACTTCTTTTAATGGGGCTGATCTCAATCCCAGTTTTTTAATTTCTGAGGCGGCTAGAGGTTTAGGCGCACATTTGATAAACGAAAAACATCAACGATTTGTTTTTAAATATGATTCAAGAGGTGAATTGGCACCAAGAGATATCGTGTCTAATGCTATTTGGAAAGAAATATCTATCCAACAAAATGAAAATATTTTTTTAGATTTTACACATTTAAAAAGTCAAGAACTACGTAATGCATTACCATTTATTTATAAAACTTGCAAATCTTATGGCTATGATTTATCAGAACATCTTATTCCGGTGAAACCAGCGGCACATTACCAGTGCGGTGGAATGCAAGTTAATTTAAATGGAGAAACTTCTGAAAAAAGCATTTTTGCCATTGGTGAGTGCGCTTATACTGGCTTACATGGCGATAATCGATTGGCCTCAAATTCTCTTTTGGAATCATTATATTTTGCTCACGCGGCAGCTCAAAGAATCGCTAAAGAGCATCAATCTATAAAAAACAAATCACACAATATTAATATAATTCAAAAACCCTTTTCAAATATTTCTTTGAATCAAGAAGAAGCCTTAAATCATTACAGAGACAAGGCAAAACAAATTATAGTTATAGCTTATCAAAGCGACGATCTAAAAAAATACTATAGAGATATTATTGATTTGCTGGAAAGTTTTAAATCATCTAAGCTATCTGTACAATCACATCCAAAAGTATTTGAAACTAAAGTCGTATTAGAAAATGTAGCGTGTTTACTTCATAAAAAACATCTACAAAATTTAGATAGAAAGACTTTAGAAGTCTAAATCAAATTTTTCTCTTGTCTAGCCATATAAATTTTCATAAAAATATGTGACGCCATATTACGCGCATTATTTTTAGCGCGATCGGCTTTTTCGCCTTCAAAATTATCGTTTACAGTTTCAAACCACAAATTGAGCCAAATGCCAAAATGCTTTTGATCAATACTTTCATTAAAATTTTGATCGACTTCAATATGGGCCTTCTTGGGATTGCCCTTGTATTTATTTTTAAAAAATAAATTGGTCTCCCAAAAATCAGTAAGTTTTTCTAAATGTTCACCCCAATCTTGAATGCTCTCATTAAAAAAACAACCTATCTCTTTGTTTTGTCGAACTTTAGTGTAAAATTCATGAACAAGTTTAGCCACGTCTTCTCTAGTCTGTAAATCCTTCTTCATTAAAATAAAATGAAATACATAATAGTCAAAAAACTTGACATTACACTTATAAATTGAAGTCTAAACACCCATTTTGGTTTAAAGTGAACAAGCACTGCTGCATTATACACCATACAAACAATTACAATCCAAGTCAAGTGAATTATAGTCAATGTAGTAATACTTTGCATCAAAATAAGCATGGCAGCAATTGACCCCAAACAGCTCGAAACTACAATGCCTAAGATACTATTGACCATATAAAGCTGTCTAAAATCTTTAGATAATGTGTTGAAATATAGCATTTTATTAAAATTTTAGATTCAAACAAAGGTAGGGTATTAACCTGTTTGATTTTATGACTTGAATCATGATGAAAATTTTAATAGATGTAGTATTTAAAAAATAGTTTATATTTTAGAAATTAAACCTTAAAAAATCATTAGCATGCCACAAAATATCCATATCACAGCAGATGCCATTATTTTTTACAAGTATAACAAGATGCTTAAAGTTTTGCTTATCAAACGTAAAAATGAACCTTTTAAAAACAGGTATGCTTTTCCTGGTGGATTTGTAGATAACGGGGAAGTGGTTATTGAAGCTTGTCAACGAGAGTTAAAAGAAGAAACAGGTTTAAAGATTGACATCGATGATTTGAGATTTATCAACTATTACGATCAACCTGATCGAGACCCACGTGGACGAACCATAACCTTTGCTTATGCAGCAATAATCGCAGAGGAAAAGCTTATCAAAGGAAGCGACGATGCTGAAACCGCAGAGTGGGTAGATATCAAAGACATAAAGAATTTAGCTTTTGATCATAGAGCTATATTAAAAGATGCTTTAGAGGTAATTAACCAACTCTGTCCTAAATAATTTAGTATGTTCTTTTATGCATTGCCAATCCCGAAGTGTCGGGAGAACCAAAAAACGCTAGGCTAACGATAAAAATATAA
>RRZV01000069.1 GCA_003931895.1 Mesohalobacter salilacus | reverse complement strand
GAGTTTGGGCTGAATTGAAAGTTTCGAGCTTTCTTTTCCCGCACTACTCATAGCCAAACCGTTAGGCACAATCCAAAAAAAACATTCTGTATACAATTATGAAAAGCGACCAAAATAATTATCTTTATACAAAAACAAATTTTTAATGTATAAAACATCAGAAATAGCTGCAGAATATGGAATAGCAAAAAGTCTATTAACAAAATATATCAAGGAAGAAAATATTCCTGTTGTTAATGAAGAAATTTCAAAAAAATACTTTCAGACAATACTATCATTTATAGAAAATACTGAAAACCGTATTGAAAAAAAACTAAAAGAATCTAATGCTACTTTCAAGTATAATGACGAAAAGAATAAGGTAAATATATATCAAGATGATGTTATTACTTTTCTAAAAAAATTACCTTCTAATAGTGTTGATGTGATTACAACAGACCCAGCTTACAGCGGAATGAATAATAAACTAAAACTTGGTAAGGGAAGAATTGTTGGAAAATATGCGGATAAAGGGAAAGAGAACGGAAAATGGTTTGGCGAATTTGAGGATAGTGAAAAAAATTATTCGATTTTTTTAACTGAGTGTCAAAGAGTTTTAAAAAAATCAACAGGACATATTTATATAATGTTTGACTCGTATTCACTATTAAGCTTAGGCAATATTGTCAGAAATCATTTTGACGTTAAAAATTTAATTACTTGGGATAAAGTAAATATTGGTATGGGTCACTATTTCAGGAGAAGGCATGAATATATTATTTTTGCTACGAACGGAAATACAAGAAAGATAAGAAATAGAAGTTTTCCTGATGTGTGGAGATTTAAGAGAATTCACAATTCGAAATATCCAACACAAAAACCTGTAGAAGTATTTCAAGCTATGATAAATGCGAGCGCAGAAGAAAACTATACAATTTGTGACCCATTCTTAGGAAGTGCATCCTCTGCAATTGCAGCTATCAAAAACAATTGCAATTTTGTAGGATGTGACATTTCAGATAAATCAATGGAAACATCCATCAACAGAATTTCTAAATATTTGGAGGATGGAACAGATATTCTGCAAAAGAAATCCATGGCTGTTGATGATAAAATCTTTTGGGAATAACTTATGGCAAATTTAAGTAAGACAAAGGCACTATTTGGTTTTACATCACCAAGAACTATTGAGAAAATTATTCCAGAAATTCAATTACTTGTAGATAATTACCAAGGAAAGAAATGGTCAGGAAATTCAGATTTACAGACAGATTTTTTTCAAACTTTATTTGAATCAAAATATTATGAAGGAGACAAATTTCCCAGAAATCCAGCTCTCGCAGCAAGAGACAGGATAACAAGAGCGCCTAAAGCGTTTGGATTTGTAGATTTAAAGCCAACAGTTAAAATAACTGATGCAGGTAAATTGTTACTAACCGAAAATCGCATTGATGAAACTTTTACAAGACAAATGCTAAAGTTTCAACTCCCTTCACCCAATCACACAGAATCTAAAACCGTTGATTTTAATGTAAAACCATATTTAGAGTTATTACGTTTAATCGATGCAGTTGGTAGCCTATCTAAAACCGAAATTGCCTTATTCTTTTCTCAACTTACAAACCATAACAAATTTGATGAAATAGTTCAGAAAATAAAAAAGTTTAGAAATGGTTCAAAAGAGTTTAAAGGAAGTAGAAAAATGTATATAAGTGAAATTTTTCACAAGGAAATTCTGGAAATTTTTCATAGTCAAATACAAGACGAGAATTTTAAAACAAGAGAAAGTGCAGATGCATCGTTAAAGAAATTTATCAAAACAAAAAGCGCAAATATGAAAGATTATGCTGATGCGTTTGTAAGATATATTCGTGCAACTGAACTAGTAACTTTTCAAAAAAGGACACTTCGATTAATTATATCGCCACAAAAAAAAGAAGAAGTAGATTTTTTATTAGCCAAAACGCCAAGGGATGCAAAGAAGTTTAAAACAGTAGATGAGTTTAAAGAATATTTACATAATCCATTCACTTTAGCACTCTTGTCAGATGATAAAAATCGTTTAATTCAAAAAATTGAAGCTTTAGGGTTAGATAATTTTGATAAGACACTCGAAATAGAAGAGTTGAAAGACCTTTTGGATGAACTTCGTATTTCTATCAAATCTAAAAATATAGAAAAGAAGAAAAAAGAACTTAAAGATTATAAAGAGTTCCCAGATATTTTAAAGGTCTTTAACCAAATTAAAAAGAAAGAAGTTCCAGATGCACCACTATTCTTGGAATGGAATGTGTGGAGAGCATTGACAATGCTAAATTATGCAAAACGGATTGATGGGAATTTCATTATGGATATTGATGGTATGCCTTTAAATTATGCACCAGGGAATAAGCCTGATATTGAATCTGAATTTGAGAATTTTGGAATAATTACAGAAGTAACAATGTCTGGAGGCCATACACAGTATAAAATGGAAAGCGAATCTGTCCCAAGACATTTTGGTAGGGCTAAAGAATCTCAAAATAAGGAAATGTATTGTTTATTCATCGCGCCTAAAATTAGTGAAGGAACTTTAGCGCACTATTTCGGACTTAACAGAATAAACACAAAATATTATGGCGGCAAAACGAAAATTATCCCGCTTTCAATTGACCAGTTTATACGGTTTATCAAAACTGGAATAGATAATAAATTTAGAAATCCTGAGAAATTGAAAAATTGGCTTGAAAGCCATTGGTTGAAAAATCAAGATATAGATGATGAAAATGTTTGGAGTAAAAGTATTGAAAAAAGCATATTACAATGGGCGTCATAAAAGGACTGTGCCTAACACGGTGTATAGTTAATGGCGAGGTTTGGGCTAAATCGCAAAGTCCGAATTTTTTTGCTAATTTTACCATTGAATAAGAAAGGTTCGTGTATTTTTAGTCGCCACTAACCATACACCAATCCGTTATGCCTCACCTAAAAACAAACCGTATTGCCATATAATTGAAGAGAATGGATTTTGAAATACTTATAAATAACACTTTCACAGATATTAATACTGACGCTACCTTAAATCCAGTTTCGAATAAGAGTGTAGTAAGTATGATAAATAATTTTGAAGCAACAGAATGGAGGTACAAACATTTTCAAAATTTCATTTGGGATAATATCGCTGAAACCTCATTATCTCATAGAGAAAGAGAAAGCCTAGTAAATAATCATCACTCTTTACTAACCTATGCAGCAAAAAACTTAAGACTTTCTGATAAATCAGGTGACATAAGTAAAGGCAGTGAAATTGCTGAAATAGTTTTGTACGCTATAATGAAGCACCATTTCAATGCGTTGCCAGTAGTTCCAAAAATATTTTACAAGCAAAATGCCCAAGACAATGCCAAAGGAGCTGATAGTGTGCATATAATTATCGAAAACGATACCGACTTTTCTATTTGGTTTGGAGAGGCAAAATTTTATAACAGCATAGAAGATGCTCGTATTCCTGAAATAATTACATCTGTAGAAAATTCGTTAATAACTGAAAAACTCAAAAAAGAAAACAGTATAATAACGAATCTAACTGATATTGATTCATTAATTGGAGATGAAACATTAAGAAACTCCATTAAATCGGCACTTTCTCCAAGAGAATCTATTGATTTGATAAAACCCAAATTGCATATTCCAATATTGCTTTTACACGAATGTGAAATAACGCAAAAACAAAGTGAGATTTCTGATGAATATAAAAATGAATTGATTGCTTACCATAAAAACAGAGCAGAATCATTTTTCAAAAAGCAATTGAGTAAAATTGGAGGCATACCGCACTATTCTCAAATCAATTTTCATTTGATTCTATTTCCTGTTCCTCTCAAAAAAACTATTGTAGATAAGTTTGTTTCAATGGCTGACTTTTATAAAAATTCTTAAGCAATGGAAATATTTGAAACTTGCCATATAATTAATGAATATCTAAATGAAAATAAAGAGATTCAAGCTAGAAATGAACTAATTAAACTATTGGATTACCACGAAAGAAACGAAATTGAATATTCACCATTATTGAATCATTTAATTCGTGAAACAGGTTTATATCCTTATCTAAAAGCAGACACCGCTAATTGGGAGGATAGATTTGTATTTGAAATATTCAAAGTTAATATTGGAGGTAAAGAAGCGACATTACATAGAGAACAATCTTCATTATTAAAACAATTAGTTAATGGTGAAAACATTGCGGTAAGTGCTCCCACGAGCTTTGGGAAAAGCTTTGTAATTGATGCTTTTATTTCAATTACAAACCCCGATAATGTTGTAATAATTGTACCTACAATAGCTTTAACAGACGAAACACGTAGACGTCTATACAAGAAATTTGCTGATACGTATAAAATTATTACAACTACTGAAGTTGAGCTTGCTGAAAGAAATATTTTTATTTTCCCACAGGAAAGGGCAATGAACTATGTGAATAAAATCGACAACATAGATATTTTAATAATTGATGAATTTTATAAAGCAAGTTCTGTTTACGATAAATCAAGGTCTCCATCTTTGTTAAAAGCTATTATCAAATTGGGACTTAAATCAAAACAGAAGTATTTTCTAGCCCCTAACATAACTTCGATTGGTGATAATGTATTTACTCAAGATATGATTTTCGTAGATAAATTAAGATTTAGTACAGTTTATCTTGAACGATTTGAGCCATATAAAGAAATTGAAGGAGACAAAATTGAAAAGGAACTTCAAAAAGGTGAAATACTCCTAAAAATTCTTGAAGAAACAAAAACTAAATCACTTATTTATGCAGCTTCATATCCGCAAATAGATAAAGTTTCAAATCTATTAAATGAAAATCTGCCGATTTCAGACAAACCCTTATTGGTAGAATTTGCCAATTGGCTTACTATAAATTATGGAGCTAATTGGAAACTAACTAATCTAGTAAAAAGAGGTGTAGGTATTCATAACGGACAGTTGCACCGTTCCATAAGTCAAATTCAAGTAAAACTATTCGAAGAACAAGAAGGATTAAGTAATATTATTTCCACTTCATCAATAATAGAAGGTGTAAATACGTCTGCTGAAAACGTCATTATTTGGCGTAATCGAAAAAGTGGAGGAAACAGTATTTTAGACAGTTTTACATACAAAAATATTATAGGTAGAGGTGGTAGAATGTTTAAGTATTTTATCGGTAAAATATATTTACTCGAACCACCACCGCCAGAGGGCACAACACAACTTGACATCCCTTTTCCTGACACCATTTTAGGAGATTTGGACGAAAATATTTACAGTTCCAGTTTAGATAAGGAGCAAATTGCCAAAATCATAACTTTTAAAAATGAGATGTACGATATTCTTGGAAAGGAAACGTACGATAAGCTTTTAAAAGAAAATATATTCCAATCCAATAATTCGGAGTTTATTAAAGAGACAGCAAGACAAATGAAATCTAATCCTGAAGATTGGAATGGTCTTTCTTATCTAAATTCTAATGAACCTGAATCGTGGGGTAGACTACTATGGAAAATAATCAGTTTGCAACCGGGTGAATGGGGTGATGGTCCTTATGGTATTCAACACAAAAAATTTGTTGAGTTTGTTAAGGTATTAGTTGAGAATTGGGGAAGTACAATTCCCGAACTTTTGGATGAATTAGACGAGTTTGATATTGACATTGAGCAATTTTTCAAATTGGAAAGAACGGCTGCATTTAATCTATCTTCTTTAATTAGTGATATAAACATTCTTCAAAAGGAAATAATAGACAACGGAACGGATGTTGCTCCTTTTGTTTCTAGGGTTTCACACGCATTTCTGCCATCAGTTGTTTATCAACTAGAAGAATATGGACTGCCGAGAATGATTTCAAGAAAACTTCATCAAAATGGTATAATTAATTTCTTGGATGACAATTTGAATATTCATAATACTATAGAAATATTTCATAAAATTGGAAAGGAACAAATTAAGGCATTTACGTTTTTAGACACTTTTGATAAATATATTGTTGAATATTTTTATGACGGAATTACAATAAATCAGGACTGATATGACAATTGAACAATTTTTACAGAACTTCTACTGCAAAGTAGACATTCAAAATCAAGGAAACATAAACCTTGCAATTACTACTGAAACAATTAGACGAGCAGACAATGTTGTGGTCGACCGAGTTAAGACTAATTATGACATTCAAGATATGTCTCAAAAAATTGGAGATAGCCAAACAGCGATTTCTTTAATGCCATTTGATTGGGAAAAAATAGTTGACCATACAAAACGAGCACATATCGACTATTTTGCGCAAAGAGCTCCTATTGATGATTTTTACGCGTTAGACAGACAAACAAATTCTGATATTTCAAAATTCTATCAATAAAAAAAAGGCGAAGGCATAACAATGTATATAAAAAATAGGCGAAACAGTAATAAATTCAAGGCTTTTGGCTCAGATCAAAGTTTGTTCTCAACCGAAAGTTTAGTGCCTCAAAATCGCCTACTTTTCATATACTAATCGTTGTGCAAAATTATGAAACAAATTATGAGAATAACAATTTTAGCTCTGATATTGATTTCAAATATTGGATTTTCACAAAAAAAAGTGACTGAATTAAAATTTGACACAAAATATTTTAACGCAGTTGATAAATGGGTTGCTTTTCCAAAAAAAGATAAGGATTCCACTTATGTTTATGGATTTATTTATTTGGATAATCAAGCAGGCTTTACCTTCAATTATGAAACTAAATTTCAAATAAAAGAACAAGAACTTATTAACATAAAACGGGATTCAATAGTCGGCCTTATGAAATATCGACTTGAACCGAATACTAGTTTGGTTTCTGTCTTGACAGAAAATCAGATTTCTGCGCTTAATTTACCAAAAGAACCAGAATGGTTATCCATTTATAAAGAACGCTCTGACCAAGTAGATTATTTAAAAAAAGAAGGTTATCATTTTAATCACGTTGGAGCAAGTGATTTAGCACTTGAACCATTACTAAAAGCATACGAAATTGATCCTCATTTTGACGGACTTGAATTTGAATTATCATATGCCTATAATCATTTGGGACAATATGAAAAAGCAATTCCTATTTTAGAAAAAGCAATTGAAAACAACCCAGAAAATTACTATTTTTACAGAGAATTAGGTTTTTCGTATGTTAACTTGAATAAAATAGACGAAGCCGAAAAAACATATCGAAAAGGAATTAAAATGTCAGATAATGACTTTGAAAAAAGTGAAATGGCAGTAAACATGGCTCAAGCTTATTTCAAACTAAAGAATAAGAAAAAATTTGACGAATGGGCTGAATTGACAAGGAAGTATGCTAAAGAAAATTCACAATATGTTCAATACATAGACCATTTCGAACTGAATTGGAATAAAAAATAACTTTGCACAACACTGCATATCGCTCATTGCGGCGTTTCGGCTGAAATCAGTGTTTTGTGATTTTCAGGAAATAAAATCTAAAATTAAAAAATAATTGCTAATTTTCCCGCAACGAAGCGATATGCGAGAACGTTGTACTGCATTTGATAAAAAAATATGGAAATAGGAAATAAAATGATAAAAATGAATTGGA
>RRZV01000043.1 GCA_003931895.1 Mesohalobacter salilacus | reverse complement strand
AAAAAGCGGGAAATCCTTAAAGGAAATCCCGCTTTTAAAAATGTTTATCGGACACTAATGATTTAAATTGTAAATTTAATTAATTTTTAAACTTTAAAAAATTTGATGACAAAAGGCTCAGTTTTAGTTGCACCCCTCAATTGGGGTTTGGGTCACGCTACGCGTTGTATTCCTATCATTAAAGCACTACAGCAGCAAGGCTACACACCTATTATTGCATCAGATGGCGACGCGCTTGGATTGCTTAAAAAAGAATTTTCAGACCTAAAGTTTTACGAACTTCCTTCTTTAAGAATTAAATACGCTAAACGAGGTTTTTGGTTTAAATTTAAAATTATTCTTCAACTCTTTAGATTTTATCAATGTATTGCTAAAGAACAGAAGTTTATAAAACAATTGGCAGATGATATAGACCTGAAAGGGATTATAGCCGATAATAGATTGGGTTTATTCCACCAACAAATACCATCGGTTATCATTTCTCATCAGCTCAAGGTTTTTTCTGGAAACACAACTTGGCTGACTACAAAATTGCATCAAAAATTTATTGCTAAATATCACGAATGTTGGGTGCCAGATTATCCCAATAGACCTTACTTAAGTGGTAAACTAGGTCATTTAGTCAAGACAAAGCTCAATTTAAAATACATCGGTGTTTTAAGCCGATTTGAGTTGAGAGAAAAACCTATTACATACGATATTTTGGTATTGCTTTCTGGACCAGAACCTCAACGCAGTATGTTAGAAAAAAGAATTTTAAAGACTTTTAAAAATTATAATGGCAGATTGGTTTTGGTAAGAGGTTTGGTAGATGCAAAAGACAATATTGTAGAATCTTCAAATTTTAAAGTTTATGATTACCTTACAGCCAAACCTTTAGAGACAATCATTTTACAAAGTCAAATTGTTGTGGCCAGATCGGGTTATACCACATTGATGGATTTGGCTAAACTCCGTAAAAAAGCATTTTTTATTCCAACGCCAGGTCAATCGGAGCAACAATATCTGGCAAAACGGCTAAAAAGATATCAAATAGCACCTTATTGCCAACAGGACAAATTTGATTTAAATGAGTTACAACGGGTGAATAGTTTTAAAGGTTTAGGCGGTTTGAGCATCAGTGCCGATTTCGTTTTTAGTGATATTTTCAACCTTTTTGACGGTAAATGAAAACTCACTGCCAACGCCGTGGTCACTTTCTACCTAGATTTTTTCATCGTGGGTTCGATGATGTGTTTCACTATAAAACAGCCCTAAACCTAAACCGATTTTGTCAAGGCGAAATATTCACTTTTTACATCTGTGTTGTATAGAGTTTGAAGTATCCAAATGAATTTTACAGCTTGTTTTTTATAATTAGTCAATTGAAAGGTTTTGAGAAAACACAACCAAACCAGAACTTCCTGATCCAGTTAAACGTTGACACCAAATTTCTATATAATCATCAGGTTCAAGATTTACGGTTCCAGTAATTGACATACTATTGACGTTTAAAAAGCCATCGACATAGAAAATGCTATTTGTTTCTGTGAGCGTTTCTGTACCGTTTTTTCTTACAAAAAATGTATAGAATATTCCATCAGTTTCAATACCTCTAACAGAAAGTGAGGCATTAATCCTAAATGTTCTAGAATCCTTTCCTAAATATGTCAGCCGATTATTCACAGCAGAAGAAAATCTTAATAGGTTTGATGAATTTGTGTTTCCTGAAAGCTTAAAAGCTGTATTGTCTGTAATTGATTCTGAGTAGCCTGTTGTAAGTGATCCATCATAGTAAAAATCACCCGTTGCTATATCATCATATTCATCATCGATTCCAGCAGCTTGAACAAACCATTCTTTGGTAAAATTATGGCCTGTTGGTAAGCCAGTATAATTATTGATGAAACTGGAAGATGTTCCGGAAAACACTGTGCCATCTATAATAGCATCGCCAACAGTAGGGTTTGCTGAAACATCAATTGCTACAGCTGCTGCATTTACGATAGAAAATCCACTTGCTTTTCCAATTAAATCAAAACTGCCTGTAAATTTTTCAAAAGTGCCAGAGTTATCACCATGCCAAGCTTGATTGTTGAGCAATAAATTTGAAATATTAGAATATTCAATTCCATTTGTGTTATTAAGATATTGCACATTATTCAAAAAGACAAAGCCTACACCTGAAACTGTCCCAACATCTGCCATGCCTGATATTATGCAATTTTGAACCAATAATGATGCACCGCTATTTATAGAAAATACATTACTTCCTCCCGTAATACTTACATTTCTAATACTTCCACCACTTCCCTCAAAAACATTACCTGAGGTTTTTGATAAGACATCTTGGGTTGCATCTAAGCCAGCGATATAAGCACCATTCATGACAATAGGCGTATCTAAAACTACAATTCCATTGATTTCATAATAGGTGTTTGTATCAAGTGTTATGGTTCCTGCTGATGCTTCTGGGAAATCACTTTGAGACTTAACTAAAACATAATTATCTCTATTTAATCGAGATGAATTTAAACTTTCCCATTCAGTTAAAGTTGCGTCATAAAAATAGTAGTTCTGAGTATCTGTGTCAAAAACGGTAAGTCCATTTGCTGGATTATCAATTGCATTTCGTTCTACTGTTGTCATTCTAGGTAGTAGTATTCCTCCCGTGGTGGATTCAACATCTAAAACTGAAGAAGCATTTGGTGCTATTGTTCCAATTCCTACTTGGGCTATTACAAACTGAAAACACAAAGAAACAACACAAAAATAATAATAACATTTCCTCATAAGTAACACTATTTTTAAGCGCAGCAAAGCTATGAATATAACCCATAGGATATTTTTTTAAATGTTAAAATATTTCACAATTGTTTAATAATGTGCTTATATGCTTGTTTGCTTTTGTAGTTATGATATTTTTAAGCACGTTTTATCTCCAGAACCATTTCAAGACTATATTTTTTATTCTGAATTTATTTTATAATGAATTGGTGAAAAAATACTCAAATCCGAGCATGTTTATATAGATTAATCAGACGGTAAAAGCCGGTATTGGAACCTTGCTAAAATTATGTTTTTGGGGCTTGTTCATCATTGAACATGTCAGATTCTATCTGGTTTTCAGCCTTTTTGATAGTAAATGAAAACTCGCTGCCAACACCATAATCGCTTTCAACATAGATTTTTTCATCATGGGCTTCAATAATGTGTTTAACAATAGACAGGCCAAGTCCTGAACCACCCTCACTTCTAGAGCCAGTTTTATCAACCCGATAAAAGCGTTCAAATAGTCTTGGCAGATGATCACTTTCTATCCCTTCGCCATTATCGGTTATTCTTACCAGTATTTTTTCTGATGGCAAGTTTTCTAAACTGACTTCTGTGGTTCCGCCTTGTTTCCCGTATTTAATAGAATTTACAATTAAGTTAGTCAATACTTGCTGAATACGTTCTTGATCGGCTTTTACCATTAGTGGCTCATAAACTTTGTCAAAACTCAGATTGATTTCTTTTTTATCGGCTTTCATTTCTAAAAGCTCAAAAACATTTTTGACTACTTCAATAATGTCAAATTCTTCTTCGTAAAGGTGCAAATCACCAGTTTCAAGTTTTGTAATCATATCTAAGTCGTTGACGATATAAATTAATCGGTCAACGCCTTTACTGGCGCGTTTAAGGTATTTTTTTCTTACTTTTTTATCTTTTAAAGCGCCGTCAATTAAAGTTAAAATGTACCCTTGCACGGTAAACAGTGGGGTTTTAAGTTCGTGAGACACATTGCCCATAAACTCTTTACGGTAATTTTCTCGAACTTTAAGACTTTCAATTTCAATTTTCTTGTCGCGGGCAAATTTTTCAACTTCTTTGGTCAAGGTCGCCATATCTGTAGTTACCCGTTGCTCTTGAAGTGATGAAGCATCAAGTAAGGTGACTGAGTCATAAACGGCTTTTACACGTTTGTAAATAAAATGTTCAATTCGCAATTGGATGACGAAAAATGCTAAAACATAGCAGATTATGGCAAATATGAAAACACTTTCCCATAAAATATTGAAAAAGAAATATTCAATACCTATCAAGATAAAACTTAAAAATAGTGTAATATATAGCGAAGAATAAAACGCAAATTTATATGACCGTTTAAATTGTTGTTCACCCATTTAGATTACAAACTTATACCCAACGCCTTTTATGGTTTTAAAGGATTCATCGCCGAGTTTTTCACGCAATTTTCTGATGTGAACATCAATTGTTCTCCCTCCAACAACGACTTCGTTACCCCAAACACTATCGAGAATGTCTTCTCGTTTAAAGACTTTACCAGGCTCTGAAGTTAACAAAGATAAGAGTTCAAATTCTTTTCTAGGCAACGGCATTTCAGTTTTATCTTTTATGACTTTGTATTCGTCTTTGTTAATGGTGATATTACCAACTTTATAAATTTGTTTTTCTTTTTTATCAGACCTAAAGCGGCGCAATAAGGCTTTTACCTTACTCATTAAAACCTTAGGT
Source organism: Mesohalobacter salilacus (assembly GCA_003931895.1). Classification (GTDB taxonomy): domain Bacteria; phylum Bacteroidota; class Bacteroidia; order Flavobacteriales; family Flavobacteriaceae; genus Psychroflexus. Next base: position 87,360 of record RRZV01000043.1, on the reverse strand, counting down.
TTTATGGGTTTGGTGATATAATCATCTGCACCAGCTTCAAAGCCTGCTACTTGAGAGTAATCTTCGCCTCTTGCCGTTAAAAAAGCTATGACCGTATCTTCAAGAGATTTTATTTTTCTAATCTGCTCGCAAGCTTCAATACCATCCATTTCTGGCATCATGACGTCGAGGATAATGAGTTGAGGTTTAACTTTTTTAGCCAGCTTAACGGCTTTGGCGCCGTTGTTTGCAGTTTCAACCTTATAGCCTTCAGCTGAAAGGTTGTAATTAAGAATTTCTAAAATATCTGGCTCGTCATCGACAATGAGAATGGTAATGTTCTTTTTTTTCATAATATAAAAGTATAATACAATAACACTTAATGTGATACTTACAAATTTAGTTAAACAATTTAAGCTTTAAAGATTATCAAGCATTTACACCTATAAAGATAATGTAAATTTAATATAAATTTAAAACATGAACAGGCTTAAGACACATAAACAAAAAAGCCATCTTTAAAATTAGATGGCTTTATAAAATGAGAAAAATTAAAATCTACTAAAACTTATATGAATATCCTATAGAAAATGCTTGACCTGGCGAACGCTTAGAAAATATCTTGTCTGGTGAACCAAAAGATTTGTAAAATGTTTCTACATCGTCATCAAGTATGTTGCTTATTCCAATATTTATAGCTTGTTTTTGATCTTCTCCAAAAGCTTTAGTCAACCTAAATGACACATTGTGGAAGGGCTGAGTAAAGGCGTCTGGAACGTTTCTAATACCTACAACTTCTAAGGTTTCACCTTGAACATTATAGAACAAACCGCCTTGCCAACCTTTCTCATCATCGTCATAATTTAATCCTACATTGATTAAATAAGGAGATTGGCCTTGTAAATCTCTTTCGTTATCAATGGTTTCTCCTTCTCTTGCGGCAGTTTGTCTTGACTCAAACTCACGATCAGCCATTTTAACTTCTGATTCAATAATTGAAACATTAGCGTTTACACTAAACTTTTCGAGACCAGTTGTGATGAACCCGAAGTTTTTTCTGACTTCAAATTCTACACCGTAAACATCAGCTGAATTAACATTTCTTGGTTCAAAATTGTTAGGAGCTTGTGGAAAAGCAACCAATTCAATAGGGTCATCAAAAGCTTTGTAGAATGCACTAAAGGCAAACATTTGTCCTTCACCTTCAAATTTTTCAATTCTTAAGTCAAAGTTGTTTATGTATGAAGGAAGCACATCTATATTACCAATAAAAGTAATATCACTCAAGGGGTCAAAAATTTGAGCAATAGAGGCTTCTTTAAAAGAAGGTCTTGCTGTAGTTCTGTAATAAGACGTTCTAAGGTTAATTTCATCTGTTAATGCATAAATTAAGTTAGCAGAAGGAAATAGATCCGCTTCGCTCAAAACTTCTTCATCATCAAGTACAACTGTGCCTTGGTTGTTTTGACCAGTATAATTAAGGGTGTAGTTTTCAAATCTTAAGCCTAAGATACTTTTTAATTTATCAGTGATATTAAACTCTTCTGAGACATAAGCCGCTAAGACCGTTGAATTGGCCTCAAATGTATTGGCTGGTTGAAAATTACCTTGTATAAAAGTACCATTATCAGTATTTGAATTCCATATGTTTTCAGGTAAAAATAGATTATCAGCATTACCATTGATGGGTGTTACGCTAGCACCATCAATCAAAACGTTGAAGTTATTAATTTTAAAGTCTCTATCTTTGTAAGTACCAGCTGAACCAAATTTTAACTTGGCCTTACGACCAAAAAGTTCGTGTTTCTTGGTGATATCAATTTTTCCAGTTAAATTAATTTCCTCTAAATCTCGCCAAATACGTTGAGGTGTACCCGCTGTACTGGGTCTAATTGCAAATTGATTTTCACCGGTAACTTCAAAAGGTGTCACACGAACATCTTTATCTTCAATGCTAGAAAAACTTGTAGATAAACCCCAATCAACCTCCCACGAAGAGTCTTCAAAAGCGTGATCGCCTGTTAAACCAATATTGGTAATAGATTTTTGTGTGTATTCCGCATTATCTCTAACCACTTCTATATCATCTTGAATAAAAGTAAAAGTTCTAAATTTACCCGCACGGGATATTCCGTTTTGAAGATGTAATACATTCAATTTATATTTTGAATAATCTGTTTTAAAAGATAATCCAGCTAAACCACTTAGAAGCACATTGTTAAACCCTACGTCCCCTTTTTGGGTTCGGTTTGGAGTAAGCTCAGTATCGGCTGGGTCTATGGGCTTAAAGAAAAAGTTTTGTTCTAAATCTTCAAAATATTCTGTAGTGTTTCGATATGAAATATTAGCTAAATATCCTAGTTTGTTATTGTTTTCACCTACATTATAAGTATTGCCAGCAGAGAAACTAAAGTTAAAATCAGCACCGGAATCTTGTCTATCTGCGCCCATCTTTCTATTAAATGCACTTGTGATATCTGTTAAACTGACACCATCTTCATTTACACCACTACCTACTGGTGAAGGAATATCAATATTTTCTGGAATAGGTAAATCTCTTTCACCATCATCAAAACCTAAGAAGTCTGTTCCAGAAGTATTGCTTTCAAGAAAATCTGAATTAAAGTGCATATCAGGATTGTACGACATTCCAACACTTAAACTGTATTCTTCTCTAGATGGAAAGTCCTTTGTCACAATATCAACAACACCACCTGTGAAGTCTGCAGGCATATCTGCACTAGCTGTTTTAGAGACAATCACGTTCTCAATAATATTAGATGGAATAATATCCATTTGTAGTGTATTTCTATCAGGGTCTAATCCTGGTATATCCATACCATTTAAAATAGATTTAGTATACCTATCTCCTAAACCTCTAACGAAAACATATTTGCCACCTTGAACAGATACTCCAGGTATTCTTTTAACTGCAGAAGCAACATTGCTAGCCCCAGTTCTTTTGATACCTTCTGAAGATAAACCATCCATAACTTTAATGGATTTTTTTTGTAAATTTAATACGGATTGTTCTGTATTTCTTCGAGCTGTCGTGGTAATAGTAACTTCTTCTAAGCTATTTGCTGTAGCATTAAGCGTGACATTTACTGTAGTAATATCGTTTGGCTTTACCACAACTTCAGAAATTTCTACAGTTTGATAACCCACATAAGAAAACTCAACAGTGTAAGTTCCTGGCTCTAATTCAATACTGTATTTACCTTCAAAATCAGATGTAGTACCAGTTTGAGTTCCTTTAATAATAACATTAGCAAAAGGCAAAATATCATTGAGTTCGCCATCTTGAATAGTTCCCTGTATTCTCCCTTGTTGTGCAAAGACTGTTGAGGTTAGAACTATACTTAATAAAAAACCTAAAAAGTGAGAATGTTTCATGTAAATAATATTTAAAATATTATAAATAATGCTCGATCATAATAATATGACCGAGCAATATTTTAAAAGTTGATTAATAAATGATTAAAAACCAGCTGCTTGAGATATCCAACTCCAAGCAAAAGCAGTTAAGTCTGCTCCTGTAGAAGCGTTATCAGCAGAGTTTATAGTTGTTGCAAAATTGTTTGCGTCAGCTGTAAAAGTTGTTTGACCTGAAGAATCTGCAAATACATCAGCTAAAGTTGATGCACCGGCTGGTAAAACAACTTCGATATTAGAAAATGTCAATATTCCACTGTTGTAATTAGCTGCTACGTTTGCATCATCAGCAAGTGTGAAATCTACACCAGTTGTTCCACCAACTAAAAGCACATTGTTAACTGCACCCATTGCGTTTGAACGGAATTGAGCATATTCTCTGTTACCTGAGTTTGCGTTTGAAGCAGAATTATCACTGAATATTGTCACGTTATTTAATGTAAATTCACCATTTGAAGAACCTTCTGGACCATCTATTTCAAGACCATGATCAGAAACATTAGTTAAAACTACTGCAACATTTGTTACTGTTCCAGAATAAGCTTGATCTAAATCAACAGAATCATCTCCCATTCCCCAAAGTACTATGTTTGATGCATCGTGAGTTCCGCCGAAAAACTCAACACCATCGTCTAAGTTTGCGATAACTTCAATATTATTAATTAAAGTACCACTACCTACACCACCAGTTGTAAAACCGTTAATTTCATTTCCTTCACCAATATTTGCACCACCATGACGAATAGAGATATACTCGATACTACCTGAACTATCATTTGGATCAGTACCACCATAAAGACCAAAGCCTGAGTTTGGTGGAATACCTTCTATAAGTTCTTCTACTACATCACCTTCTAATGATGCTGGTGCATTACCTAATACAATAACACCACCCCAAAGACCTCTATCGTCTACACCTAGGTTTGGACTAACTAATTCGCCTGGTTGTATTTCATCTAAAACAGATGTAAAAATAATTGGCGCCTCAGCTGAACCATTAGCGTTCAAAGTCGCACCTCTATCAATAATAAGGGCAGAAGCTTGAGTTTCAACACCTTCGGCACCTTTAATAACAGTACCTGCTTCAATGTTTAAAGTGGCATTGTTATCTACAACTACTTTACCATTTAAGATATAAATATTGTTGCTTGTCCAAGTTTCATTACCTGTGATTGTTCCTGTTACCTCAACTTCAGCTGCTTGATTGTCAGAGCCTGTTCCAAAAGCACCAGTTTCATTTACCCAAGTCCAACCAAATACACTAGTATCTGCGCCTGTTGAAGCTTCAGAAGTATTTGTAATTGCATCTGCAAAGCCATTTGGCCCAGTAGCATCGTCAGTGAATGAAGTCAAACCTGAAGAGTCAACAAAAACATCATTTAAGTTTGTTACACCAGCTGGTGGTACAACTTCGATGTTTGAAAACGAAAGTATACCACTATTATAATTTGCAACAACGTTAGGATCGTCCTGAAGCGTAAAATCTACACCATCAGTTCCACCAACTAAAAGAACGTTGCTAACAGTACCCATAGCATTTGAACGGAATTGAGCGTACTCTCTGTTACCAGAGTTAGCATTAGAAGGAGAATCATCACTAAATATTGTTACATTACTTAAGTTAAACTCTCCATTCGAAGAACCTTCTGGTCCGTCAATTTCTAAACCATGATCAGAAACATTTGTCTGAATTACAGCTACATTTGTAATTGTACCAGAGTAAGCTTGATCCAAATCAACTGAATCATCACCCATACCCCAAAGAACAATGTTTGAAGCGTTATGAGTTCCGCCGAAAAATTCTATACCGTCATCTAAGTTAGCAATAACCTCGATGTGATTAATTGTAGTTCCACTACCAACACCACCAGTTGTAAAACCGTTTATTTCATTTCCTTCACCAATGTTTGCACCACCGTGACGAATAGAAACATATTGTATTGAACCAGAGCTATCAGATGGATCATTACCGCCATAGAGGCCAAAACCTGAGTTTGGCGGTATACCTTCTATAAGTTCTTCAGTAACATCACCTTCTAAAGATGCAGGCGCGTTACCTAAAATAATAACGCCACCCCAAAGACCTCTATCGTTTACAGTTAAGTTAGGACTTACAACATTTCCAGGAGTGATATCATCCAATACTGATGTAAAAATGATAGGTTCGCTAGGAGTACCATTAGCAATTAAAGTTGCATCTCTATCTACTATTAAAGCAGAAGCTTGAGTTTCAACACCTTCAGCACCTTTTATAACTGTTCCGGGCTCAATGGTTAGTGTTGCTCCACCATCTACAGCAACTTTTCCGTCTAAGATATAAACGTTATCTTTTGTCCAAGTGGTGTTTTCTTGGATTATACCAGATACAGTGATTTCACCAGTATCACCGCCATTACCACCGCCGCCTCCGACAGGATTATCGTCGTCACTACTACAACTAATTGTAAAAGCCCCTAAGCTGAATAATACAGCAAAAAGTTTTAAATAACTTGAATTTCTCATTTTTTTCATTTTTAAAGATTTATTATCTGTTTGCAAATGTATCTTTAGAGTAGCTTTAATATCTTAGCTTAGGTTTAAATAAACGTTCTAGAATATTATTAGTAGGTTAACAATGTTAACTCAACGTTACTTGATTTATAGTTAAGTTGCTGAACTCTTAAAACGTTTAGGAATATGTTAAATCAATTCTTATTATCCATTCTTCCTTCTTATATTTGCATTTAATCTAAATAAGATTTAACTATGATTAAAGTAAGTGACCAAGCCAAATCAAAACTCGTCAGTTTAATGACTGAAGAAGGTTTTGATGCTAAAGCACATTATGTCCGTGTTGGTGTTAAAAGTGGAGGTTGCTCAGGCTTATCATACGATTTAAAGTTTGACAAAAACCACCAAGATAACGATAAAATATTTGAAGATAACGAGATTAAAATTGCAGTAAACAAAAGCAGTTTTCTCTACCTTGCTGGAACCACTTTAGAATTTTCTGGTGGTCTCAACGGCAAAGGCTTTGTCTTTCAAAATCCAAATGCTCAACGCACTTGCGGATGTGGAGAAAGCTTTAGCCTATAAGTGGGTAGCGGGTAGTGAGTAGTTGGTAGTATACTACGATATATGCCACGCAACATTGCTACCCTCTAATAACTAACGACTAAAAACTAATAAAATGGCCTATACTGAACAAGAACTTGAAAAAGACCTTAAAGACAAAGAGTACGAATATGGGTTTTATACCGACATAAAATCAGACACCTTACCTCCAGGTCTTAATGAAGATATTATTATAGCGATTTCTAAAAAGAAAAATGAACCCGATTGGATGACCGCTTGGCGTCTGGAAGCTTTTAAGCACTGGAAAACCATGACAGAACCCAACTGGGCTAATGTCGGCTATGAAAAACCAGATTACCAAAGTATTTCTTATTATTCTGCACCTAGCAATCAACCTAAATATGACAGTTTAGACGAAGTTGATCCAGAATTATTAGATACCTTCAAAAAATTAGGTATATCTATCGATGAGCAGAAAAAACTTGCTGGTGTTGCTGTTGATGTCGTGATGGACTCCGTTTCTGTAGCCACAACTTTTAAAAAGACATTGGCTGAAAAAGGCATTATTTTTTGCTCTATTTCTGAAGCCATTCAAGAACATCCAGAATTGGTTAAAAAATACATTGGTAGCGTTGTGCCACCAAAAGACAATTTCTTTGCCGCTTTAAATTCGGCTGTATTTACAGATGGTTCTTTTTGCTATATTCCAAAAGGCGTTCGTTGCCCGATGGAATTATCAACCTATTTTAGAATCAATCAAGCCGGAACCGGGCAGTTTGAAAGAACTTTAGTAATTGCTGAAGAGTCTAGCTATGTCAGTTATCTTGAAGGTTGCACCGCACCAATGCGTGATGAAAATCAATTGCACGCTGCAGTAGTAGAATTAATTGCTCTTGATAATGCTGAAATTAAATACTCTACAGTTCAAAACTGGTTTCCAGGAAATAAAGAAGGAAAAGGCGGTGTATTCAATTTTGTAACTAAACGTGGCCTTTGTGAAAAAAATGCCAAAATCAGTTGGACACAAGTCGAAACTGGCTCTGCAGTCACTTGGAAATATCCGAGTTGTATTTTAAAAGGAGATAATTCTATAGGAGAATTTTACTCTATTGCTTTAACCAACAATTTTCAACAAGCTGACACAGGCACCAAAATGATTCATTTGGGTAATAATACCAAATCTACTATTATATCAAAAGGAATTTCTGCTGGTCGCTCACAAAATTCTTACCGCGGTTTGGTAAAAGTAAGCCCACGGGCTAAAAATGCCAGAAATTTTTCTCAATGTGATTCTTTGCTGATGGGTAATAAATGTGGCGCGCATACTTTTCCATACATAGAAGTGTCTAATAAAACTGCTCAAATCGAGCACGAAGCGACAACGAGTAAAATTGGTGAGGACCAGATTTTCTATTGTAACCAACGCGGTATTGATACGGAAAAAGCTATTGCTTTGATTGTTAATGGATTTAGTAAAGAAGTTTTAAATAAATTACCAATGGAATTTGCGGTAGAAGCCCAAAAATTACTCGAAATTTCACTCGAAGGCTCAGTTGGTTAATCTTAATCTTTATAAAATGAATAATTTAAAATTATCACTTGTTGTCAGTTTAATGACGCTCAGTTTTCTTTACAGTTGCAAATCTGATTCAAAAGAAAAATCAGACAAAACTAATTCAAATGAAATTGTTGAGAGCCAATTTAAAACCTTTCACGGCGAATTTATCGATGTAGATACAGCCGCCGTTTTAAATGGCAACAGTTTTATCTACGGTGTCAAAATGGACGAGCAAGCCAAAGCTTTAATCCAACAAGTTGATGCTATTAAAAAAGATGATTACGACGTGATTAAAGTCATTGTCAAGGGTGAACTTCAGCCCAACACAGAAGAAGGTTGGGATGAAATTTTGACCATTACATCCATCGACAGTATATACAAACCCAAGCTTAAACAAGAAACAAAAGTTGTCAAATACAGTTCAAAACAAAACGAATAGCTATGCTAAAAATACATAATTTACACGCCGAAGTTGAAGGAGAAAAAATTCTCAAAGGGGTTAATTTAGAAATCAACCCAGGAGAAGTTCATGCCATTATGGGGCCAAATGGCTCTGGCAAAAGCACCTTAGCTTCTGTTGTAGCAGGAAATGAAGAATACGAAGTCACTGAAGGCGAAATTTTATTCGATAAATCTAATATTGCTGAACTTTCAGCTGATGAGCGAGCGCATAAAGGTATCTTTCTGTCTTTTCAATATCCAGTTGAAATTCCTGGCGTTTCAGTAACCAATTTCATCAAAACGGCCATTAACCAAATCAGAAAAGCGCAAGGTTTAAAAGATATGCCCGCCAATGAAATGCTGAAAAAAATTAGAGAAAAATCAGCGATGCTCGGGATGGATAGAAAATTTTTATCGCGTTCACTTAACGAAAGTTTTTCAGGTGGTGAAAAAAAGCGAAATGAAATTTTCCAAATGGCAATGCTTGAACCTAAATTAGCCATTCTTGACGAAACGGATTCAGGCCTCGATATCGATGCGCTTAAAGTGGTTGCCGATGGGGTTAATAAATTGAGAACCAAAGACAATGCAACTTTAGTCATTACGCACTATCAAAGGCTTTTAGATTACATTGTTCCTGATGTGGTTCACGTTTTAGTCGATGGAAAAATCATCAAATCTGGCGATAAAAACTTAGCTAAAGAGCTCGAAGAACGTGGATATGATTGGTTGAAAGAGGAACAGTTGGTGTAAGTTTTTTTGTGAATTAGTTGTTGATTTATATGAAATATAAAAACACCCACCTTAATCCTCCCTCAAGGGAGGGAACAGTAATACAAAATATCCCCTTGAGGGGATTATAGGGGTGTTTTAAAAGAGAACTTGATTGTAAATCTAACTTTGAATTAAAGTAAGATTATTAAACTCTGAAAACACTAATCTCAAAAAGGACTTATAATCTGGAATCTAGAAAATAGGTAATAAAACATTAAAAAAATGAAACTTAAAGAAAAATTATTGTCTTCTTTCATGGCATTTGAAGAAAATATCGATTTAGAAAATGATATTCATAATATTAGGAATGAAGCGATTAAATATTTTGAAACCTCTGGTTTTCCTCATAGAAAGCAAGAAGCGTGGAAATACACTTCGCTTAACGCTATTTTAAAAGAAGACTACAGCATTTTTCCAAAAAAGGAAGAAACCATAGAATATCGCGATATCAAAAAATATTGCATTCACGATATCGATACTTATCAAATTGTATTTGTAGATGGGATTTACGCTTCACATTTATCGCAAACCACACACGATAAATTTGATGCGTGTTTAATGTCTTCGGCGCTCAACAAAGCTAAGTATAAACCTATCATCAAAAAATATTTTAATAAAGTTGCTCCACAAGAAAGTTTAACGGCACTCAACACAGCTTTTTCTTATGAAGGGGCTTACATCAAAATTCCGAAAGGCGTTGCGGCTGAGAAACCCATTCAAATTTTAAATTTCTCTACAGGAAATGAACACGCGCTAATGATTCAACCGCGTAACTTGATTATTGCTGAAGATAATGCGCAAGTTCAAATCATCGAGCGTCACCATAGTTTGACAGATAATGCGGTTTTAACCAACTCTGTCACCGAAATATTTGCAGGCAAAAATGCCAATGTAGATTATTATAAGATTCAAAATGATAAAATCACTTCTTCGCTAATTGATAATACTTACATCAGTCAAGACCGCGATTCTGAAGTGAGTATGCATACTTTTTCATTTGGAGGGAAATTGACTCGAAATAACTTAAACTTTTATCAAAATGGGAGCAATATCAACTCTATTTTAAAAGGAGTGACTATCATTGAAGGTAAGCAACACGTTGATCATAATACTTTGGTACACCATAGAAAACCACACTGCGAAAGTCATCAAGATTACAAAGGTATTTTTGCCGAAAAATCTACAGGGGTTTTTAATGGTAAAGTTTTAGTCGATAAAATTGCTCAAAAAACCGATGCTTATCAAAGCAACAATAACATTCTAATCGATGACCAAGCGACCATCAACTCCAAACCTCAACTCGAGATTTTTGCAGATGATGTAAAGTGTAGCCACGGTTGCACCATTGGTCAATTGGATGAAGAAGCTTTGTTTTATATGCGATCTCGAGGTATTCCAGAAAAAGAAGCCCGTGCGTTATTGATGTATGCTTTTGCAAACAATGTTTTAAACAGCGTAAAAATACCAGAAATTAAAAAACGTATTACCAAGCAAATTGCGCTAAAAATTGGCGTGCAGTTGGGATTTGACTTATAAAAATGAATAATTATGAAAGTTGCAGAACGCTTTGATGTTGAAAAAATAAGACAAGATTTTCCTATCCTCAACAGAAAAGTTAACGGAAAACCCTTAGTTTATTTTGATAATGCAGCAACTTCTCAAACGCCACAACAAGTTATTGATTGTATTGTAGATTATTACCAAAACTACAATGCCAACATACATCGTGGTGTGCACGCTTTGTCTCAAGAAGCTACAGAGGCTTATGAAAATGCAAGAATTAAGATTCAAAAACACTTTAACGCCAAAGAGTCTAAAGAAATTATCCTGACAGCTGGCACCACGCACAGTATCAACTTGGTTGCCAATGGGTTTGAAAAATTTCTAAAAGCCGGTGATGAAATTTTAGTTTCAGGTTTAGAACACCATTCTAATATCGTGCCTTGGCAAATGTTATGTGAAAAAACTGGAGCTCAGCTCAAAGTTTTACCAATGACAGAAAATGGCAACTTGAATATGAGCCAATTTGATGTAATGCTCAACTCCAAAACCAAGTTGGTTACAGTCAATCACGTTTCAAACGCACTCGGCACTATAAACCCGATTCAAGAGATTATTGAAAAAGCCCACGAAGTGGGAGCAAAAGTTTTAGTTGACGGTGCTCAAGCCACACCGCACATCAAAGCTGATGTTCAAGCTTTAGATGTCGATTTTTACACCTGTTCAGCACACAAAATTTGTGGCCCAACAGGAATTGGGATGTTGTATGGCAAACGTGAATTATTAGAAGCTTTACCACCATATCAAGGTGGCGGCGAGATGATAGACCAAGTCAGTTTTGAAAAAACGACTTACGCTGGATTACCCAACAAATTTGAAGCTGGGACGCCAAATATTTGTGGTGGTATTGCTTTTGGCAGAGCTATAGACTATATGAATGAAATAGGGTTTGAAAACATTCAAGCTTATGAGCACGAGCTTCTACTTTATGCCACTAAGCGATTAGAAGAATTTGATAACATCATCATTTACGGAACCAGTCCAGAACATAAAACTGCTGTGGTTTCCTTTAATTTTGAAGGATTACATCCCTACGATGTTGGTACTTTAGTCGACAAAATGGGAATCGCCGTTAGAACGGGACATCATTGTGCTCAGCCGATTATGGATTTCTTTAAAATTCCAGGTACTATCAGAGCTTCATTTTCATTTTACAATACCAAAGCAGAAATCGATTTGATGATAGAAGCACTTCAAAAAGCAAATTCTATGTTATTATGAAAATGATTTATTTCACATTAATAATTGCTTTAATGTCTTGCAAAACAACATCAAACAAAGCAAATCAAGAGTTTCCGTCAGGGAAATACAAAATAGTGTCTTTAAATGCTGAAAAATTTAAAGCAGAAAAAGATTATTTTGTCAATATTAATTCAGAAAAAAGCAGATTAGGAGGAAAGTTCGATTGTAACAATTACAGCGTTGAGTACGAAAAAGAAAAAAACAGCATTAATTTTGGTTATGCCGTTTCTACAAAAATGTATTGTGAAGGAAAAATGCACAATGAAAATGCTTTTTTTGGCAAATTAAATGCTATTAAAACTTGGAGTTATAAAAATCAAGTTTTAAAGCTTTTAGACGAAAATAACAACTTAATTGTAGAATTGAAATATGTAAACAATGAGTGATATTAAGCAAATACAAGAAGAAATAGTTGATGAATTTGCGTTATTTGACGACTGGATGCAGCGCTATGAATATATGATAGAGCTTGGCAAATCCCTACCGCTAATAGATGACCAATACAAAACCGATGACTACATCATTAAAGGTTGCCAATCTAAAGTTTGGGTACACGCTGATATGAAAGATAATAAAGTGGTTTTTACGGCAGATAGCGATGCCATTATTACCAAAGGCATTATAGCCATATTAATCCGTGTGTTTTCAAATCAAAAACCCAAAAATATTATTGAAGCCAATACTAATTTTATTGATGAAATTGGCTTAAAAGAACACCTCTCACCTACTCGAGCCAATGGTTTAGTGAGTATGATTAAACAATTAAAAATGTATGCTTTAGCTTACGAAAATAAACAACCACAAAATTAAAGATTATGGCAGAAGATACAATCAATACAGAAAAATTAGGTGACGAAATCGTCCGGGTTATTAAAACCATTTACGACCCTGAAATCCCAGTTGATATATACGAGTTAGGTTTAATTTACGATGTCTTTGTCAATGAAGATAATAATGTCAGAATCATTATGACTTTAACTTCACCCAACTGTCCTGTAGCAGAATCTTTACCGCAAGAAGTTCAGGAAAAAGTTAAGTCTATTGATATGGTCAATGACGTAGAGGTCGAATTGACATTTGATCCGCCATGGTCTCAAGACATTATGAGTGAAGAAGCCAAATTAGAGCTTGGAATGTTATAATTTATAAATGATGCCAGAAGAAATTGTTAATAGAGTTGCCAAAAGCCCAATAAAAACTTTTAATCTTGAAGAACTTTATCAAGATGGTCAGCGCCATAAAATTGACTTAAGTCAATGGCTTTACGAAGGCTTTATTCTTAAAGAAAAAGAATTTAGACAAGCTTTAAAAAACTATGACTGGACACCTTATAAAAACGGTTTTATTGCTCTATATTGTTCTACCGATGCCATAGTTCCTGCTTGGGCTTATATGTTGGTTTCAACTTATCTTCATCCTATTGCTAAAAAAGTGATTGTAGGAAGTATAGAAGAGTTAAACACGATTTTATATGCAGAAGCTATCCAAAACTTAGACTTATCTGATTATAAAAACAAGCCTGTCATTGTTAAAGGCTGTAGCGATAAACCTGTATCGCAAACAGCTTATCTTTTATTAATACAGCGACTGCAACCTCTTGTAAAAAGTTTAATGTTTGGCGAAGCTTGTTCAGCAGTTCCTTTGTATAAGCCTAAAAAATAGTTGGTTAATTTATTTTGCATCTTATATTTGCAAAAAAATTAACCATGAAAAAACTATTACTTTTAACGCTTTTTCCTATCATCAGTTTTGGTCAAAACGATTCAGTACCAGAAGTCTGGAAATACAAAGGTGATTTTTCATTACTTTTTAGCCAATCTGCTTTTAATGACGAATGGCAAAGCGGCGGAACGTCTAACTATGCGGCCAATGCCATTATTAATTATGAAATCATTTATTCTAAAGATAAATGGGAATGGGACACTAAGTTTTTAGGCGATTACGGTATTTCAAAAAACAACGACCAAGAGTTTACAAGAAAAACCAGCGACCGTTTAGAAATCAATTCGGTTTTAGGTCGGAGAATAAATGAAAGTAATTGGTATTTTTCTGGTTTTTCTAATATTTTAACCCAATTTGATCGCGGTTATGAATTCAGTGAAGACGAAAATGGTCAAGAAGTCAGAACTTTAGAAACCAAATTTTTGTCACCTGGTTTCTTTAAATTTGGTTTAGGTATGCTCTGGAAAAAGAGTGATAACCTTAAAGTTAATTTTGCCCCTGCAACCGTTCGTTTTATCACAGCCGATGACCGATTTACAACAACACCTGGTTATGTTGATGGAGACTTTTTTGGTTTAGACCAAGGCGAAACAATTAGAACTGAATTTGGGGCTTCAGTAGGAGCTTACGCTAAATTTCCTATTATGGAAAACATTACTTTGGAAAATATTTTAAACCTGTATTCAAACTATCTTGAAGACCCACAAAATGTAGATATTGACTATACATTAAATATGAATTTAACCGTTAATAAATACATTACAACCAATTTCACTTTTCAAGCGATTTATGATGATAATGCTGTTGGCGCTTTTCAAATCAGAGAAGTGCTTGGTGTGGGTTTAAATTATAAGTTTTAAGTAAATCTTATACTTCTACTCAATTAAATCTAAAATCTGAATGTTTTCTTTATCAATGACTTGGGCTATCATTTTATTTATGCTTTCTAATAAAGCTTCATCATCTTTAGAGAAAGCGTTGGCTGTATTAGAATCTATATCAATTTGACCAATATTTTGGTCATTGACAAACAAAGACACAACAATTTCGGATTTAACATTTAAGCTACAAGCTATATAATTATCCTGAGCGTTGACGTCTTCAACTAGAAAATTCTTATTACTTTCAGCGACTTGTCCACAAATGCCTTTCCCAAAAGGAATAACTTTATGGTCTGTAGGCTCTCCAGCAAATGGACCTAGATGTAATGTTTTTTCTGAATGTTTGGCAAAGTAGAAGCCTACCCAATCATAACTATTCTTTTCTTGCTGTAATAAATCACAAACTTTTTTTAGTCGTTGAAAAAAGCTAAGGTTTTTATCATCAAGTATTGTAAAAGATTGTTCTATTAGTTTTGAATTATTCATTTCAGGTTTTTTTTCAAAAGTATTTATTATAAGCTAATTGATGTTGATTGGTATTTATATAACTTTGTTAAATTATAACAGTTATAATGGGTTTGAAAAAAATCATAAAAAAGAATAAAGCCGTCATCAAATTTTTAGTGGTGTTTTTTGGCAGTTATTTAATTTTAGCTCTTACATATCAAGCCTATTTAAAGTATTTCCCTTCAGACCAATTTTATCCTGACTACATCACACATCAGGTTGCTCAGCAAAGCTATGCGTTAATAGATGCTTTGGGCTATGAAACCTACATTGTCAAGCATCCCAACAACCCTTCTATGCTTTTAGCTGTAAAAGATCAATATGTCGCTCGCATTATCGAAGGCTGTAATAGCATAAGTGTTATTATACTGTTTTTAGCATTTATATTAGCCTTCAGTAAAGGATTTAAAGAAACCGCAGTTTTTATTTTAATTGGCGGGTTATTGATTTATGTTTTAAACCTTATAAGAATAGTTTTACTTACACTTGGTCTTTATTTTTATCCAAAATATGGTGACTTTATGCATCAAGTTTTATTTCCGTTATTTATTTACGGAGTTGTTTTTCTCTTATGGCTCTACTGGGTTAAAAGATATAAAAAGAAAAAACCAGCATGAAGCTATATCTAAAAATACTGGTTTTTGTTTTAGCTATTACAGGTTTGGTGTGTATTAGATTTTTTGAAAATACACTTTTTCACGACCCTCTTATCACTTTTTATGATTCTGATTTTCAGAACATGAAGTTTCCAAACTTAAATTTTTGGTTTTACAACTTAAACCTAGGGTTTAGATTTTTATTGAATAGTATACTTTCTATAGCGATAATTTGGGTCGCGTTTAGAAACATGTACTATATTAAATTTAGTGTTTTACTGTATTGCTTTTTATTTGTTGTAGGGTTGTTTTTGTTTTGGTTTGTTTCTTCAAATATTCAACCTAAAGATTATATGGTTTTGTTTTATATCAGACGATTTTTAATACAGCCTTTATTAGTTATTATTTTAATCCCGGCTTTTTATTTTCAAAAGCTTAAAAAAAGTAGTCAAACTAATACCTACTAATTTAGTAGGAATTAATATATTTGCCCAGTTTTATAAACTATGACTACAGCAGCAATTATTACATTAATCATTATTGTATTAGCGATAATACTGTTTGCTACCGAAGCCTTACCTATAGATTTGGTAGCAATTTTAATTTTAATAAGTTTAATTCTTACAGGTGTACTCACGCCTCAAGAAGGAATAAAAGGTTTTAGCAATAAAGCTACTATCACCGTTGCTTTTATGTTTGTATTAAGTGCAGCATTGCTGAAAACGGGAGCTTTACAGGTTTTAGCTCATCGCTTATCCCATTTATTTAGATATAAATTTAATACTGGTATGCTATTAATGATGCTTTTGATTGCAGTCATTTCAGCCTTCATAAATAATACACCAATTGTAGCCATGTTTATCCCTGTGGTGATTCAAATTGCACATACTTCTGGCCAAGATCCATCAAAAATGCTCATTCCACTATCTTTTGCTTCAATTTTTGGCGGCATGTGTACTTTAATAGGTACATCTACCAATATTCTTGTAAGTGGTATAGCTGAAGAAAGCGGAATAGATGGGATTAGCATGTTTAGCATGACACCAATAGCTGCAATTTTATTAGTAATAGGAGTTGCTTACATGTCAATTTTAGGTATTAAATTACTTCCCAGTAATCGTTCAAAAAAAACTTTAAAAAAATCATTTGATTTTAATCAGTATATAACTGAAATTGAATTATTGCCTGGCTCAAATTCAGTAGAGGTCAAAATCATGGACTCTGAGTTGGTCAAAGAATTTGAAATGGACATTATTGAAGTGAAACGTAATGGAGAAACTTTTACTCTTCCACAAGGTGATTTTATTTTAAATGCAAATGATGTTCTTAAAGTGAAGTGTCATGTAGATAAAATCAAATCATTAAAAGGAAAGGCTAAGTCATTTTCTGTATCTCCATTAAAAATTGGAGAAGATGATTTAACAGGTAAAAATTCTGCTCTTGTAGAGATGGTCATCACCTCCTCTTCTGAAATTCACGGCAAGACGCTAAAAGAACTTGACTTTAGAAGAAGATACAGGGCTATGCCTCTAGCAATTAAGCACAGAGAAAACATTATGCAGGATGATCTTTACGATATCAAACTTCATGCTGGCGATGTGATTTTAGCAGAAGTAAAATCACATTACATCAAAACTTTAAAAAACAAAGAAGCCCAACAAGACGCCCCTTTTGTTTTGCTTTCAGCAGACCATCTTACAGATTTTAATAAGCCTAAGTTTATTACCGTTGTCAGTTTAATTTTTATTATGGTAAGTCTAGCTGCTTTGAACATCATAGATATTTTAACCGGAGCCATAGCCGCTGTTACAATTTTAGTACTCACTAAGGTTTTAAAAATGAAAGATGTGTATAAGGCTATTAACTGGAAAATTATATTTCTATTAGCTGGTGCACTAAGTTTGGGCTTAGCCATAGATAAAACTGAACTAGATATAATGATTGCGCAATTTATGGTCAATCAGCTAAGCCCAATGGGTGTTATTGCGGTTATTTCTGGACTTTATATTTCAACCTCTTTACTAACAGAAATCATGTCCAACAATGCTTCTGCAGCATTGATGGCGCCTATTGCAATTGCTATTGCTACAACATTAGAGGCTAGCCCCATACCTTTTTTAATCACCATTATGCTCGCCGCATCGGCTACCTTTATGACGCCAATTGGCTACCAGACCAACACTATGGTATACAGTGCTGGTCAATATCGTTTTAAAGACTTTTTTAAAGTTGGCATTTTACTTAATCTTAGTTTCTGGTTAACCTCAAGCTTTGTGATTCCATGGTATTTTGGACTTTTATAAACTAACAAATTTATTAATCTAAAGATTTCACAATATTTAGCTTTTTGCTTAATTATATTTATAATTTTGCTTTAACATGAAAAATTGTATGCCTTATAGACTATATTTTTTATTACTTATTATAGTACTGACTATTACCAGTAGTAAAGCTCAAGAAAAAGCGTTTCAAGAAGGAGAGTGGTTAGATTACAAAGTTAAATACGGTTGGTTCAATGCTAGCGAAGCAAGCTTAGAGGTTAAACTCGACAAATTAGATGGTAAAACTGTTTATCACATTAAGGGCTATGGTAAATCAACAGGTCTTCTCGATGTATTTTTTAAAGTTAGAGACCGATATGAAACATATGTAGACACCCAACAGGTCAAACCCTACAAGTTTATCAGAGATTTATCTGAAGGTGGCTATACAAAAAATAAAATGATTCGTTTTGATCATAGCCAAAACACAGCAACAGTTCATGATTATAAATACGACACTGTACATAAACACAAGTTCACAGACAAAACACAAGACATGTTGTCTGCCCTTTATCACCTTAGAAATCAAGTTAAAAATGAGGAACTTAAACAAGGTGATGAGTATAATCTCAATATGTTTTTTGACGAGCAAAACTTTGATTTTAAAACCAAATTTCTAGGTCGAGAAGTCATTGAAACCAAATTTGGTAAAGTGAAATGCCTCATATTTAGACCTTATGTCAAATCTGGTCGCGTTTTCGAAGAACAAGAAAGTGTAACTGTCTGGATTTCTGATGATAAAAATAAAATCCCCATCCAAATCAAAGCTGATCTAGCTGTTGGTTCTTTAACTGCAAAACTCAATAATTTTAAAGGTCTGAAGCATCCTTTTAAGATTATGATGTAAAGTCAGAAAATGTCTCTATTTTCTGAAAACACCTTATCTTTGCATTTTCCAAATTTTTATTATACATGGCATTATCTGAACAAGAACGCGTAAGACGAGAAAAATTAGCTCAGCTTAAATCAAATGGTATAAATCCTTATCCAGCTCATGAAGTTGATATTGATTCACATACTGGTGACATCAAGTCAAATTTTGTTGAAGGTAAATCTGTAAAGATTGCTGGGCGATTAATGTCAAGACGAATTCAGGGTAAGGCATCCTTTGCCGAACTTCAAGATGCTGAGGGTCGTATTCAAGTCTATTTTAATCGTGACGAAATCTGCACCGGTGAAGATAAATCAAAATATAATGATGTCTATAAAAAGTTACTTGATATAGGTGATTTTATTCATATAACAGGCGAATTATTTAAAACCAAGGTCGGCGAAATGACTGTAATGGTCAAAGATTTTGAACTATTGAGCAAAGCTTTAAAACCTTTGCCTCTACCTAAAAAAGACAAAGAAGGTAAAGAATACGATGGTTTTACTGATGAAGAACAACGTTACAGACAACGTTACGCTGATTTAGTTGTCAATGCAAACGTCAAAAGTGTATTTGAAAAACGAAGTTTAATGTTCAAAGCCATGCGGCAGTTTTTTAACGATCGAGGTTATTTTGAAGTGGAAACACCAATTTTACAACCCATTCCTGGAGGTGCCGCTGCTCGCCCTTTCGTAACCCATCACAATGCTTTAGATGTTCCACTTTATATGAGAATTGCTTGCGAACTCTACCTGAAACGACTAATTGTCGGAGGTTTTGATGGGGTTTATGAATTTGCAAAAACATTCCGAAACGAAGGTATGGATCGCACACATAATCCAGAATTTACAATGATGGAAATTTATGTGGCTTACAAAGATTATAACTGGATGATGGACATGACTGAAAAACTATTAGAACATGTCGCTACAGCTGTTAATGGCACATCAAAATCAACTTTTGGTGAACAAGTTATAAATTGGAAGGCGCCTTATAAACGCATTACAATGACTGACGCCATTAAAGAATACACTAGCTTTGATATCACTGGAAAATCAGAAACTGAATTAAGACAGGCCTGCTTAGATATGAACATTGAAATAGATGACAGTATGGGCAAAGGCAAATTAATTGATGAAATATTTGGCGAAAAATGCGAACCCCATTTTATTCAACCTACATTTATTAAAGACTATCCTAAAGAAATGAGTCCGTTGTGTAAAAGTCACCGTGATAATCCAGAGCTTACTGAACGTTTTGAACTGATGGTTTGCGGCAAAGAAATTGCCAATGCTTACTCAGAGCTCAACGACCCAATTGACCAAAGAGAGCGTTTTGAAGAACAATTAAAACTGTCTAAAAAAGGAGACGAAGAAGCTACAGAATTTATAGATAATGACTTCTTGCGTGCTTTAGAATACGGTATGCCACCAACCTCTGGTCTCGGGATAGGAATGGACAGACTCATCATGTTTTTAACTAACAACCCTTCTATTCAAGAAGTGTTGTTCTTCCCACAAATGAAACCTGAAAAGAAAAAAGTAGAACTTTCGGCCGAAGAAAAAAACATTATTGAACTCTTGAAAAGTTTTGAAATTATAGAACTAAATAAAGCCAAAGCTGAGAGCGGTTTATCTAACAAAAAATGGGATAAAGCTTTAAAAGGCTTGCGAGCTAAAGAGTTAGCTACTGTTGATAAAACAGATGAAGGCTTGTTTTTAAGAAAATTAGATTAAGTTTTTTCTATAGATTAGACTTAATTCAATTTCTCGAAACCTGATTTACTTAGACCAAACTAATAAGTTAAAATCTTATGTTTTATCTCAATATCCAGAAATTGGCATTCCTATCATAAGTTTACTATCGCTAAACAAGTAAGTTTTTTATAAAATTAAAGGTAAAACTATCATTAAACTTATTTTTTTTGATAATAGGCAAAATCCTATAAAATAGAGGTTTTAAAGATGAACTAATTTTTTGTTAAAGCAAAAGACTTTAGGAATTCTCATTTATTTTTAAATATATTCCTTATTTCATTTTACGAAAACGATTTAGTTTGATATTTTTGCAAAAAAATTCAAACATGCCTACATTACAACACATCGATATTCAATTATCAGAGCAGGCTAAAATGAGTAAAACCGCCGCTCAACTCATCAAAACAGTACAAGATTTATGGTTTGACCGCGCTGTTGAACTCGTCCTTTTTAGAAATTCACTTATCAACAAAAGCGTAGCTGAAGTTTTAGACCTTCACCATTATACAAACGCTTTTGTAGAAAAACCAATTAGTGTTTACGAATCTTTAAAAATTGCTGAAGCACTTCTCGATATGGAAACACCTCCAGCAAAAATAGACCTTGGCAAACTCACTCACGAATTTCAAAATGAAAGTGAAGAATACGAAGACATTAATGATTTTTTAGTCTCTAAACTAATAGGGATTGAATACCATTCTCATATCACCCCAAAAGACGTGGTCTTGTATGGATTTGGAAGAATCGGTCGCCTCTTAGCCCGCGAACTGATGACCAAAACCGGAAGCGGCAATCAACTTCGATTAAGAGCTATTGTAACACGTGGAAACATCACTAACGATATTATTGACAAACGTTTATCTTTATTAAAAAGCGACTCCATTCATGGTGAATATCACGGTACTATTATTCCTGATTATAAAAACAAAGCCTTAATTATAAATGGCACCACAGTTCATCTTATTTCATCTAAAGCTCCAGAAGAAATAAACTACACCACCTATGGTATTAATGAAGCATTAATTTTAGACAACACCGGTGCATTTCGAGATAAAGAAGCCTTGAGCCGACACTTAAAAGCTAAAGGCGTGTCTAAAGTCTTACTCACTGCGCCCGGCAAAGGCGTTCCTAACATTGTTCATGGCGTAAACCAAAACGAATTCGACTTAGACCAACACCATATTTTTTCTGCAGCTTCTTGTACAACCAATGCCATTACGCCAATTTTAAAAGCTATTGGAGATACATTTGGGATAGAAAACGGCCATCTTGAAACCATTCACGCCTACACCAACGACCAAAATTTGGTTGACAATATGCATAAAAAATACCGGCGTGGACGCGCTGCTGCCATCAATATGGTCATAACCGAAACCGGAGCGGGCAAAGCCGTTGCCAAAGCATTGCCTCAGTTAGAAGGCAAACTCACTTCAAATGCAATACGTGTTCCTGTGCCAAATGGGTCTTTAGCCATTTTAAACCTCAATTTAAAATCAAATGTCAGCGTTGAAACCGTAAACAATTGTATAAAAACCTACGCCTTAGAGGGCGAATTAGTTGAACAAATTAAATATGCCATCAACAACGAAATGGTCTCTAGTGACATCATTGGCAACGCCGCACCAGCCATCTTCGACAGTAACGCTACCATTTCAGAACACGACAAAAATTGTGTGTTGTATGTTTGGTATGACAACGAATACGGTTACAGCCATCAAGTCATCCGTCTGGCTAAACACATCGCCAAAGTGAGACGATTTACGTATTATTAGAGTTTTTCAACCTGTAGTTTAAATATAATGAAGTAAATTAGTTTACTAAAACCTAAACTACGACATGCCAACATACAAAGACATCATAAACAAGCTCAATCTTCAACCACATCCTGAAGGTGGCTATTTTAAAGAAACTTACAGAAGTCAAGGTGAGATTTTGGAGTCATCCTTAGGTAAAGACTATACAGGAAATAGAAATTATTCAACATCTATTTACTTCCTGTTGACATCAAATCAGTTTTCTGCTTTTCATAGGATAACACAAGATGAAATTTGGCATTTTTATGAAGGCTCACCCGTAAAAATCCATATGATTTCAAAAGCTGGAGATTATTCAAGTATTGTTGTTGGTCGAGATTTTACAAAAGACCAATTGCCACAATATGTAGTAAAAGGTGGAATTTGGTTTGCAGCAGAAGTCTTAGATGAAAAGTCTTTTTCACTTGTGGGTTGCACAGTTTCTCCTGGCTTTGATTTTAAAGATTTTGAGATGCCTTCTCGGCAAACTTTGTTAGAATTATTTCCCGATTTGAAGTCGGTAATTACAAGGTTTTCTCATGCTTAAAACATTCAAAAATTATAATTTATTATAAGTCTCTCTCACTTTTTCAGCCAAAACTTTAAACTCATCATCAGACATCTTCACTTTATGCTGAAACGTCATATCTCTCATCGCATTGATGGGAATAAGGTGCACGTGAACGTGTGGCACTTCCAAACCCACAACCGACATCCCAATGCGTTTGCAATCAACAACCTGTCTTAAGGCTAAAGCCACTTGTCTGGAAAAACTCATGAATTTGTTGTAAGTCTCTTCATCTAAATCAAAAAGCTTATTGACTTCTTGTTTAGGCACGCAGAGTGTGTGTCCTTTAGCATTAGGGTTAATGTCTAAAAAGGCGATGAATTCGTCATTTTCAGCGACTTTGTAAGATGGAATTTCGCCATTTATAATTTTTGTAAAAATTGTAGCCATAATTTTATTTTTTCTGTTGTTGTTGGGCTTCGAGTTCAGCTTGAAATTCTTCTAAAACAGGTTTCACTGTGCTTTCGGGTAAATCTTTAATTCGGATATACATCAAACCATCAACCGAGTTATTAAACAACGGGTCAACATTAAAAGCAACGACTTTAGCGTTTTGTTTGATGTATTTTTTAATTAAAACCGGTAAACGCAAATTGTCGGTTTCCAATTCGTCAATGAGTTTATCAAATTTATTTAAGTCGGCTTGAGTGGCGTCAAAGACAAAATCCTTATCAATGTCTTTTAGTTTGACTTTAAATTCTTTTTTAGGATGAACATACTGCGCCAAATATGGGTCGTAGTAATTAGATTTCATAAATTCAATCATAATTGATTTTGAAAAATTTGAAAACTTGTTACTAATGCTCACGCCACCTATCAAGTATTTGTGTTCTGGAAATCTTAACGTGCAATGCACAATACCTTTCCATAGCAAAAATAATGGCATGGGTTTTTGCTGATAGTCTTGAATAATGAAAGCGCGTCCCATTTCAATAGATTCACTCATTAAGCGATGAGATTCGGGCTCAAACCTAAAAAGTTCGCTAAGATAAAAACCTTCAATACCGTGTTGTTTATAAATTTCTTTTCCCAAACCCATCCGATAAGCACCCGCAATCTTTTGAGAATCATTGTCCCATAAAAACATATGGTGGTAATAATGGTCGTAATCGTCTAAATCTATAGATTTATTAGTGCCTTCACCTATAGATCTGAATGTAATTTCGCGTAGGCGTCCTATTTCCCTTACAACATTGGGAATTAGTGCTCGTTTAGCGAAAAACACTTCGTAATTTTTGCTTTTTAGTAAACATTTTTTCTGTGCTCTACAGACTTCTATTTCTTTTAAGATGAGTTGTTGAGAACTTTTAGAGACAATTTTTTTTGCTCTGTTTTGAATTGGAAATTTGATTTGTCTCGGAAAACTTTTTATCAAACTGGTTTTTTCAAAACTACTAGACAGCATATAAGTCTTTTTACGAAGAAAAGCTTTGTAGTCTTGCAGGTCTTCAAATTGGTTTTGATCTTTTAGATTTACAGGAAAACCTATTCTAACTTTAATTTTTCTATAACCTTGAGATAGCATTTCACTAGGTAATTTAGCCGTTCTTAAGTTATCGCTAATTTTAGCCAGTTTGTAAAAGGCTAAACTGTTTTTCGCATGAAAATATACAGGTAAAACAGGCACTTCTGCTTTTTTAATCAACTTTAAAGCTTCATCAGTCCAAGGTTTGTCAACAATGTCTTTATCTTCTTTGTAAGTGGAAACTTCGCCAGCAGGAAAAATCCCAAGTGGATGACCATTTTTTAGATGTGCCAAGGCTTGCTTGAGCCCTGAAGCACTGGACTTAACTTCTTGTCGATTTTCAAATGGGTTAACGGGCATGACTTTATCCTTTATAGGATCTAAGCGCTGTAATAAGAAATTAGCTATGACTTTGTAATCTTCACGTGCTTCAAGCATAAGTTTGAGCAAAATTAAACCATCAATACCACCAAGTGGATGGTTTGAAATACTGATAAAAGCTCCTTCTTTAGGGATACGTTTGAGGTCTTTTTCAGGAATTTCAAAGGAAACGCCGAGTTCAATGAGCACTGCATCTATAAAATCTACGGCATCTAAATGCTTGTAACGGTCGTAAATCGCATTGAGTTTGTTTAACTTTGAAAGGCTCAGAAAAATGTGCCCAAAAAGCACACCAAAAGAACCTAACTTACTTAGATTTAAGCCTTTAGAAACTTCAGAAGCCGTCACAATTGGCATAGTAGGTTTGGTTTAAAGTTGATGTAAAGATAAACAACTTTAACGAGAAGGCTTCACCACAAGCTGAACTGTTTCTTGGGTAAATTGTTTAAGCAAAATTTCTTTTTCTCTTGTCATCTCTTTTAAGGTTTTGTCTGTATAATGACGTATGGTTAGGAGAGTTACACCTTTTTCAAATTTAACCTTAAACTTTGCTTTGAGATGCTCAATCAATTTATCTGCATTTTTAAATTTGTTGTCAATACAAACCGAAAAACTAATCGCTGAATTTTGAATCAAATCGACTTTTATTTGATATTTATGAAACAAAGCAAAAATTTCACTGATGTTATCTTCTACAAAAAATGAAAAATCTAAAGTAGAGAGTGATAACATAATCAAATCATTTTTAACGATATAACAAGGTACTTTAGGCTCTATAGCTTCACCTTTAGTTACACAAGTCCCAGGTGATTTTGGGTCGTAAAAAGATTTGACAAACAAAGGAATTTCCTTTTGTTGAAGCGGCTGTAATGTTTTTGGATGAATGACCGACGCACCGTAAAATGCCAACTCAATAGCTTCTTCATAAGAAATTTGATTGAGTAACTGTGTATTTTTAAATACGTTAGGGTCGCCATTTAAAACGCCAGGCACGTCTTTCCAAATGGAAACGTTTTCTGCGTTTAAGCAGTAGGCGATAATTCCCGCGGTGTAGTCACTACCTTCTCGACCTAATGTGGTTGTAAAATTGTTTTCATCTGAGCCAATAAAACCCTGAGTAATGCTGAGTTCTTCTGGGTTGATATGGGCTTTTATTTTGGTTTGGGTTTGCTCCCAATTTACTTCGGCGTCGCGGTGTGTGCTATCGGTATCAATTAAGTTTCTACAATCGTGCCAAGCATTATCTATGCCTTGTTGGCGTAAAAATTGACTCACTATACTCGTGCTGATTAATTCGCCAAACGCCACCACTTGGTCGTAAACAAAGTCGTAATTTGGTGATTTATTTCGACTTAAAAAGATCTCTAATTCATCAAAAAAATAGTTGGTTTTGGTGTACGCAGGATGTTGATTAGTTTCAAATAAATCATCTAATATGTTGTGATGATATTGTCTGAGGTTTTCTATTTCAGACTTTAAGGCTTTATCTTGAGTAAAATATAGGTCAATGATGTGCTCTAAGGCATTTGTCGTTTTTCCCATAGCTGAAACCACAACAACTTTATGGTTTTTGCCTGTAAGCTCAATAACTTTCGCTACATTTCTTACGCCTTTGGCATCTTTTACTGATGCTCCACCAAATTTAAAAACTTGTATCATCTTCCTTTAAAATTTTTGTATTGTCTCTTTATCCATCTGAACCGTTCGCCATTCTTGAAAAATAGTAGCGCCATAAGATTTATAAAATTCAATCGCATCGGTGTTCCAATCCAAAACCACCCATTCTAATCGATTGATATTTTCTGACTTGGCGTGTTTGATTAAAGCTTCAAAAAGTGCTTTACCTATACCTTTTTTTCTATGTTTTTGTTTAACTATCAAATCCTCAAGATGTATGCTAAGTCCTTTCCAAGTTGAAAACCGATTATAAAATAATGCCATTCCTAAAATTTCATTGTTTTCACTTTCAGCAACCAAACATTCAAAAGCTTTATATTCTCCAAATCCAAATTTTAATAAATAATCTTCATCAATATCTACAGCCTCAGGTTCATTTTCAAAGTCTGCTAACTCATGTATAAGTTGCATTATACTTGAAATATCTTCAGGTTTTGCGAATCGGATTTTGTTAGTCATTGTTATGTTAATATAAATTTATAAACAAATGTATTTAAAAAACCAACTTCAATAAGTCGATAGTGAAAGGTTTTTATATTTTTGCATCAACTACAACGTTTTCGTTATGACCCAACCTCATCAAACGCTCGGCGAATTTATAATCGAGCACCAAAAATCTTTTAAGTATTCATCTGGCGAACTTTCAAGATTAATCAATTCCATTCGCTTAGCGGCCAAAGTGGTTAACCACGAAGTCAATAAAGCAGGATTAGTAGATATTCTTGGGCAACATGGCGAAACTAATATTCAAGGTGAAGACCAGCAAAAACTGGATGTTTATGCCAATAAATTATTTATTGAAACTCTAACAAATCGAGAAATTGTTTGTGGAATTGCTTCTGAAGAAGAAGACAGTTTTATCACCGTCCAAGGCCATAATAAAGCACATGACAATAAATATGTCGTGTTAATGGATCCATTAGATGGCAGCTCAAACATAGATGTTAACGTTTCCGTAGGGACAATTTTTTCTATTTATAGACGCGTTACACCCATTGGTCAACCTGTGGAGATGCAAGATTTCTTACAACCAGGTCATCAGCAAGTGGCTGCAGGTTATATCATTTACGGCACCTCAACGATGTTGGTTTACACCACTGGTCACGGAGTGAATGGGTTTACGCTTAACCCTGCTATTGGGACTTATTATTTGTCGCATCCTAATATGAAGTTTCCTGAAACTGGACAGATTTATTCTATCAACGAAGGCAATTATGTGCATTTTCCACAAGGCGTCAAAGATTATATCAAATACTGTCAGGAAGAGAAAGATAATAGGCCTTACACCTCTCGATATATTGGTTCTTTAGTTTCTGATATTCATCGTAATATGATAAAAGGTGGCATTTACATTTATCCTAAAAGTTCAAAGGTTACTAATGGAAAATTGCGTCTTTTATACGAGTGCAATCCTATGGCATTTATCGTTGAGCAAGCTGGCGGGAAAGCTAGTGATGGCTATCAACGTATTTTGGATATCCAACCTACTGAACTTCATCAACGAGTACCGTTTTTCTGTGGCAGTAAAAAAATGGTAGAAAAAGCTGAAACGTTTATGAAGTGATTTATCAATGAACGAACTCGTCATTTAGTTAAATCATATTTTTAAAAAACCAATCTAATAGTAGTTTAATGTAAAATTTTATACTTATGTTTAAAGCGTTTTTTAGTAAATTAGATTTTATCTTCTATTTTTAATGAAAATTTTTATTTGCATAACATTATATTTCTTTTTGAATCAAATTTCATTCGCTCAGGTTAATTATAAATTTGACTTAAAGCTGCAATATGATTATAAAAATGACACCACAGTTATTAGAAATACCTACTATATCAATTCTCAAAATAACTTAGCTTTTTTACAAACACACCCTATTAAAACTACCGATAGCCTTCATTTAATTCTTAGAGACTTTAGGGGTCAACTCTCTAACTATACCATAAAAAAGCGAGCTTTTAAACCCGTTGAAACTATTAAAGAAGAATTTGTTTCTCCGTTTTATCCGTCCAAGGCTGTTGAAAAAAACTATGTTTTTAAACAGAAGACCGATACGATTTTAGATGGCAAAACCCTAAAACACATGGTATTAAAATCTACAAGGTCAAAAAAATATCAAAAGCGAAAACAAATTTTAGAAAAACATTATTTAATCGACCAGAGTATCAAAACATTTCCTTTGTTTGATAGGTTTATGGAAATTAAACTCTGGAAAAAACAATTCAAAAAATACCCTTTAGGTATAGCCTATGTGATCTTTTACAAGGATTTTGAGGGTAAAAACATTGGTCGATATACCTTAAAGAAAATTGAGCCTATAAAACTCAAGTTTACAACTCCAGCCAACTACATTGAATGATTTTATAGCTGCATTAGTTATTTTCTCTTTTGAAAAATAATCAACGGCTAGTATTATTCAACTATATCTCTCAACTCATCTTCAAAAATCAACACTTCGGTCATTTAAAATTTTAACTGCGAGATGTGCAATCTATTTTTGAAGTGAATTTTAGAACCATAAATAATGAAAACTTTAAGTATTATTGCAGCAACTTTTTTAATGACGTGCCTAACCAATGCACAAGACAAAGGAAATCTAACGGTTAGCTTTGACCAAATTTCTCAAGACAAAGGTGAATTGTATATTGGTATTTTTGAGAAAGACAACTTTTTACGTCAACCCAAAATAGGTAAGACTATAAAGGTTTCTCAGAAAAATAAACAAGTGATTTTTGAAAATTTACCTCATGGCGAATATGCCGTTTCAGTGTTTCAAGATTTGAATGCCAATCAGCAGTTTGATATGGACGACTACGGCAGGCCTGCTGAACCTTGGGTGATGTCTGGAAATGTTAATCCTGAACAAATGCCCATTTGGGATGATGCAAAGTTTACATTTGATAGCAATTCAAAAACTATTGCGTTAAAGCTATGAATCTGAAACAAGTTCAGATTGACAACAAAAAGTTCAGATCTGAAACAAGTTCAGATTGACAACAAAAAGTTCAGATCTGAAACAAGTTAAGATGGACAAGCTTTGGGTCAGATTGACAAGTTTTGGTTAGATTTACGAAAACAAGTCAGGCTATCAAGTCTTAGACAAATTGAATAGATGGATTGAAATTGACAAAACAGCTTCATATTAATTTATAGGCTTAAAAAATTTCAATTCATCTTTGACAATTTGTTTTGTTTGAGTTAAATGAGCTTTAAAAAAAGGTGCTTGAGTGCCGCTTTTAAGGTGTTTTGGACTCCTAAACACTCTCGCTTCATCCCATAAGTTGGCATCTATAAAAGCTTGTAATGTTGCCCGACCGCCTTCAACAATTAAAGACTGGATGTCTCTTTTGTGAAGCTCGTTTAAGAGTTGAGGTAAAATGGGTTGGTCAAAGTCGAGTTGAAAAAATTCAACGGTCTTAAAGTTTGGTTTTTGATGAGCCGTAAACACCAAAGTTTGAGCTTCATCTGAAAAGATTTTGGCAGTCTTGGGGATTTTTAAATCTTTATCAATAACCACCCTAAGTGGATGTTTCCCTTTCCACAGTCTTGTGGTCAACGCAGGATTGTCCATCAACACCGTATGCGTGCCAACCAAAATAGCTTGTTCTTGACTACGCCACTGATGAACAAGTTGCTTGGAATAGGTATTGGTCAACCAAACAGGATCTTGATGTTGACCTTTTCCAAATTCAAAAGGGCTCAAAAACCCATCTTGAGATTCGGCCCATTTCAAAATAATATAAGGTCGTATGTGTGTGTGAAACGTTATAAAACGTTTGTTGAGGTCTAAACACTCGTCTTCCAAAACGCCCAAAACCACTTCGCAACCCCTAGCCATCAATTTTTGAATGCCTTTACCTTTCACTTTTGCAAAGGGATCAATACTGCCAATAACTATTTTTTTAAAGCCTTTGTCAATTATTAAATCGGCGCATGGCGGTGTTTTGCCGAAGTGACTACAAGGCTCTAAGCTCACATACAATGTTGAATGTTTTATTAGGCTTTCATCAGATATTTGCTTAATGGCATTGACCTCAGCATGAGCTTTGCCAGCACGTTGATGCCAACCTTCGGCTATAATTCTATCTTGATAAACAATTACACAACCCACCATGGGATTTGGATAGGTTTGGCCCAATCCATTTTTGGCCAAATCTAAGCAGCGTTTCATGTATTTTTCGTGTATATTCACATCGCAAAAATAAGGTTTTTCGTATGAGTCAAAGCATTGCAATTCGACCGATTCAAAAAAAAGATAATCAAGCCACTGCAGAAATGATTCGTTATGTTCTTATCGAGCAAAATGCTCCTAAAACGGGCACAGCTTATGAAGACAAAGCGCTTGATGATTTGTATGAAACTTATAAAGATGAGCGTGCGGTTTACTATATCTTGATTGAAAATAACGAAATTATTGGCGGTGCAGGCATTCAGGCTTTAGATGATGACGACAGTATTTGCGAATTACAAAAAATGTATTTTCATCCCAAAGCCCGTGGAAGAGGTTTAGGACAACAAATGATAGAACAGTGTTTGAAATTTGCAAAAAATCAAGGCTTTAACTCTTGTTATATAGAAACTTTGCCGAGTATGAAAGCCGCTCAAAAGCGCTATCTTAAAAATGGTTTTGAATATATCGGTTACAGATTAGGACAAACCGGTCATCATGCTTGTACGGTTTGGATGTTGAAATTTTTATAACAATGACACTCAACAGCCTCCAAACCCAATTCCACAAAACCCTTTCAGAAATTTATTCTAAATCTGAAATCAACACCTTTTTTTATTGGATTGTTGAAGATATTTTAAACCTTAAGCGTATTGATGTGAGTTTAAATCCTGATATCGTAATTAATCAAGTCGATTTAAAAACCATTCAAAACCATTTAAATCGCTTACAACAAGAAGAACCTATTCAATATATTTTAGGGTCAACTGAATTTTACGGCATGAGGTTTCAAGTGAATCCTGAAGTGTTAATCCCACGACCTGAAACTGAAGAGTTGGTTGAATGGATTGTAAGTGATTTAAAACATCAATCGAAAAAACACTTATTAGATATTGGTACAGGAAGTGGTTGCATTGCTATTGCTCTAAAAAACGAATTGCCAGAATGTGAAATTTCTGCCTTTGATATTTCAGAAACAGCACTCCAAATTGCTTCAGAAAACGCAAAACAAAACGAGGTGATTGTCAACTTTGAAACACAGGACATTTTAAAGCTTAACTCACTTCCAGAAGATATTGATATTATTGTTTCAAACCCACCTTATGTCAGAGTTCTTGAAAAAGAACAGATGCACGATAATGTCTTAAAATTTGAACCGCATCAGGCATTGTTTGTCAAAAATGATGATGCCTTAGTGTTTTATAGAAAAATCATTGAGTTAGCTATACATTCTTCAAAGTGCAAAACGATTTATTTTGAAATCAATCAATATTTAAAAAAGGATTTGAAAAAATTGATACAGTCTTACGACATTAATAAAATCGAGTTTCGAAAAGATTTTAGAGGCAATGAGCGTATGCTAAAGCTTTTGATTGATTAGCTTTGAAATCTTAGAAATTATTTTAATTTTATTTTTAAAAGAAGACCTATGAAAATTTGGTATGGGCTGTTGATTTTGTTTACTCAAATGTTTTGGGCTCAAAATGATTTGCCACAAGATTATTTTCAAAAACCATTAGATATTCCCTTAGTTCTATCTGGCACGTTTGGCGAGTTGCGGTCTAATCACTTTCATGCAGGTTTAGACCTAAAAACTCAAGGCCGCACAGGCTTAGAAGTTAAAGCCAGTGCTGAAGGCTATGTCAGTCGTATCAAGATACAGCGATTTGGGTATGGCAAAGCTTTATACATCACACATCCTAATGGTTATACCACGGTTTACGCCCATTTAAAGAAATTTGCCCCTGAAATTGAAGAATACGTCAAAGCCTATCAATACGATCAAGAACGTTACGAAGTTCAGCTTTTTCCATCTGCAGACAAACTACCTGTTAGTGCTCAAGAAGTGATTGCTTATAGCGGAAATACAGGCTCAAGCGGTGGCCCACATTTGCATTTTGAAATTAGAGATAGCCAGTCAAGACCTATGAATCCTTTTCTATTTGGATTTGATGAAGTCAAAGACACAAAGCCACCAAGAGCAAGAAGTATTTATGCGTTTACTGCTTCAAAAGACGCCCACATTAATAATAAAAAAGGCCGTGTAAAGCTAAGAACAATTAGAAGTCAAAACGGAAATTTAAAAGTGCCAGAAATTAAAGCCGCGGGTGATATTTATTTCGGCATAGAAGCCTATGACCAATTAGATTTAGCCTTTAATAGAAATGGATATTATGAAGTTGAAGCCAAACTCAACGGTTTACCCTTTTTTACCTCAACTTTTAATCGTTTTGCGTTTAGTGAAACCCGATATCTGAACAGGTTGATAGATTACGGTTATTATAGAGAACATAAAAGAAGAATTCACAAACTCAAAAGCTATGATTACAACCGTTTAGACATCAATCATGACCAAATCAATAATGGAGTATTGCAGATTAACGATACCTTAAATTACAAATATGATTTAAAAATTAAAGATTTTAAAGGCAATACAACTCAAATCCACATCCCGATAAGCTACGAACCTCTTAATCAAAACATCAAAGACAGCATAGCAAAAACCAATTATTTTGTAAAACATGACCATGCTTTTGCTTATGACAAAGGTTTGGTCGACTTTTATATCCCAAAGCACGCCTTGTATAATGACACGTATTTAGATATTAAAATTGAAGGAGAAAGCATAAAACTTCACGATTACAGAACGCCCGTTCATAAAGGTATTACGATTGGTTTTGATGTTTCTCAATATACGGATGAAGATAAACAACATTTATTCATTGGCAGAAAAATGCCTTGGGGCAAAATTTATTATGTCAATACCACTAAGAAGAAAAACCGATTTACGACTGGAGTGAAGGAGTTTGGCGAATATATTTTGGCAAAAGATACCACACCACCCACAATAAACCCACTTAATTTTCGTAATAAACAATGGTTGTCGCGTTTTCGCTATCTCAAATTAAAAATTGATGATGATTTAACTGGCATTGATAGTTATAGAGCTACAGTGAATGGAAAATTTATTTTGATGGAATACGATTATAAAACCAATACCCTGGTGCACGATTTTAATGATGGCGTGATTAACGAAACCGAAAATAATTTTAAGCTGGTAGTTACAGATAAAGTCGGAAATACTACTATATTTGAATCGAAATTTTTCAGAAAAAACTAAAGCTCACTTTTGAATAAATATTTATTTTTACTCTTAACCTGTTTTTTATTTACCTGTGGGTATTCGCAAACTGCTTCAATAAAAGGTATAATTTTTGACGAAAACAAAAATCCATTACCTTTTGCAAATATCACTTCGCAAAGTTCGGGAACAACATCTAATGAAAACGGATTTTACCAACTAAGAATTCCAGCCAATCAAAAAGTAAAAGTCGTCATAAGTTACACAGGTTTTAAAACCATAACGGCTACGATTGAACTTGGTGTAAACCAAAGTCGAGAGTTAAATTTTGTCTTAAAAACCAATGTTGAACAAATAGGTGAGGTTACTATTACTAACGATAGGCGAACACGTGTCGAAGGCATTGTAACACTTGAACCTGCAACTGTAAGACGTATTCCTGGGGCTAATCCTGGCGTAGAAAATTTATTGACGTCTTTGCCTGGAGTAAGTTCAAACAATGAATTGAGTACCCAATATAACGTGCGCGGTGGTAATTTTGATGAAAATTTAGTTTATGTCAATGATATTCAGGTTTATCGCCCATTCTTGATTAGAAGTGGTCAACAAGAAGGTTTGAGTTTTGTCAATCCTGATATGGTGCGAAATATCAATTTTTCTGCCGGTGGATTTAAAGCCCAATACGGTGATAGAATGTCATCGGTTCTCGACATTACTTACGAAAGACCAGTGGATTTTATGGCGAGTTTTGAAGGCAGTTTTCTCGGCGGTTCGGCCATGATTGGTGGCATTTCAAAAGATAAAAAACTATCCGCTATTACAGGAATAAGATTTCGTGACAACTCTCTTTTTGTCAATGCCAAAGATACCGAAGCCAATTTTAAACCGCGTTTTTTTGATGTGCAGAGCTATATCACTTATAAGTTTAACGATAAATTTGAGTTGGGCTTTCTCGGTAATATTTCTATCAACGATTACGAATTTGAACCTTTTACGCGTCAAACTAATTTTGGAACTTTGCAAGACCCAAGAGCGTTATTAGTGTTTTACGAAGGACAAGAAGATGACGAGTATGAAACTTATTTTGGTGCATTAAAAGCGACTTATGACGTGTCTGAAAATTATACAGCAAAATTTATCGCTTCAACTTATCACACCCAAGAACAAGAACACTTCGATATTTTAGCCCAATACCGATTAGGTTCTGTGAATTCAAGTATTGGTGATGAAAACTTTGGCGATGTAGAGTTTAGTCAAGGCGCTGGAAGCCAATTTAAACACGCCAGAAATGATTTGGATGCTTTAATTTTTAACCTTGATCATCAGGGCGATATCAAAATTGATGAACATTTGATTAAATACGGGGTCAAATTCACTCACGAAGATATTCGAGACAGGCTTCAAGAATTTGAAGTTGTAGACTCGGCAGGCTTCAACGTCAGACCGCCTTTGCCCGACTTTGCTAACGATGAGCCATACGCTCCTTTTGACGAACCGATAGAACCATTTATTAGAATTCGGTCCTTCAATGATATGCAAATCAATCGGTTTACCAATTATTTGCAATGGAGTTACCAAAGTAAAATTGGCAATGCCAAAGCTTGGTATAACGCAGGAATTCGTTCTCATACGTGGAACGTGAGTGGCGATGATATTGAAAATAATACCCAAACCGTTGTTAGTCCACGTGCTCAATTTGCTATAAAACCTGATTGGGATAAGGATATGATTTTTAGAGTGGCTACAGGTTTATATCATCAACCGCCGTTTTATCGTGAGCTACGTCGTCCAGACGGAACAGTAAATGAAAACGTAAAAGCTCAAGAATCTTTTCATATTGTTGTCGGTCATGATTATAGTTTTAAACTATGGAACAGACCATTTAAGCTGGTGTCTGAAGTGTATTACAAAAGCCTTACCGATGTTAACCGATTTACTGTAGAAAATGTAAGAATACGCTATCAAGCCAATAACAATGCAGAAGCTTATGCTTACGGATTAGATATGAGGTTAAATGGCGAATTTGTGCCAGGCACAGAAAGTTGGTTCAGTTTCGGGTTTTTAAAAACGGAAGAGAGATTTGATGAACGCGGCTATATTGCTCGACCAACGGACCAACGATTAAAATTTGCAGCTTTGTTTCAAGATTATGTGCCTAATATTCCAAAAATGAAGCTGTATTTGAATTTGGTTTATAATACTGGTTTGCCAGGTGGTCAACCGCAGTTTGCTGATCCTTTTGATTTTCAAAACCGTTTACCCGATTACACCCGAACTGATGTTGGTTTTTTCTATACTTTAAAAGAAGAAGGCGATGTTTTAAACAAAGGGCATTGGTTAAACCCTTTTAAACACTTGGAAGTAGGTTTTGAAATATTCAATCTTTTTGACCGTCTAAATTCCATTACCAATACTTTCGTTAGAGATGCTGAAAGCAAAAACCAGTTTGCAATTCCAGACTTTTTGAGTCCTCGCGTGTTTAATTTAAGGATTAGAGGAAGATTTTAATGATAATTAATTAACACCTTCAGTATCTAAACCTATTTTATACAAAGAGGTTTGAGCTGTGATGAAAAGTTGATTTCTGTTTTCTCCACCAAAACACACATTGGTTGGTACTTCTGGAGTTTCTATAGTCTTGAGTAATTCGCCTTCTTTTGAAAATATGTCAATTTGAGATTTGTCTTTTGTCGTCAGATAAACATTCCCTTTTTGGTCTAGAGTCATTCCGTCACTACCGTAATCAACAAATAAAGTTTTATTTTTCAAAGTTCCATCATCTTGAATATCGTAATGATATGTTTTTCCCGCACCACGGTCAGTGACATAAAGTGTTTTGCCATCTGGTGTTCCTAAGATGCCATTAGGTCGGGTTAAATCGTTACAAACTCTTGAGATTTGCTGATGATCCGGATGCAGATAAAACACGTGCATTCCACCTTGAGCTAAATTTTCCATATCGCCACCGTATTGAGGATCGGTGAAGTAAACACCGCCTTTAGCATCTGGCCATAGGTCGTTGGTAGAATTAAAAGGTTTACCATCATATTCCGAAGCAATCACTTTATAATCACCACTTGGAGTAGTCAAACTGATTTGGGAAGCGCCACCTTCACAAGCTAGAAGATTTTGATCTTTATCAAAATATAACCCATTGGAACCATTGCTGTTTTCTCTAAACAGTTTTAAACTATCTGCTGTTGTCCATATCCAAATTTTAGAATTAGGAATGTCAGAAAAATAGACATTACCTCGGGCATCAACTGCCGGACCTTCTGTAAATTTAAAATCAGTAGCAAGTCGTTCTAACTCTGAAGTGATTTTAATAGTTGATTTGTCAACTGATTCTTTAACTTGTTTCTTTTCTTTTTTAGAATTCCCGCAAGAGCAAAGAACAAATAGAATAATTATAAGATGTAATTTCATTAGGGTTAAATTTTTATAAAAGTACTGATTCTTATTAATAACTTGGCTGGATTATTGAGATTATAAAATAGTACTCTTTTTACTTTTATATTCTTCTGGTGTTTCATTTGTGGGAAACGCAACAGGTATTGTGAATTTTATTTTATTAGATTGTTGATTTGTATTGGATTCACTTAAATCTCCACCTATGG
Source organism: Mesohalobacter salilacus (assembly GCA_003931895.1). GTDB lineage: Bacteria > Bacteroidota > Bacteroidia > Flavobacteriales > Flavobacteriaceae > Psychroflexus. The sequence continues at coordinate 49,913 of RRZV01000043.1, read as the reverse complement.
ATATCACTCCAGCAACTTTAAGACCTGCTCCTCCTTTTGCATTCTCTCCTTCTTCTGCTGCAACCAAAATATCAAAATCTAAATTCTGTATGTATCGCCAACCATCTTTTCGTAAAAGTTTTTCACCGTTTTTTCCAATTTCAACTTTCTCAGGGTTAACTATAACACCTTTTTCTGATAATTCATTTTGAGATTCTAAAATTGCTTCACTTATTGAGGTAATTGTATTTTTAATAAAGTCTTTGAGGTCCATGCAGTAGAATTTTAACCATATAAATATACTATTGTTTCAAATATACGTTTATTATTCTAACTTTTGATTTGATACCTTATCTAGAAATTTGATTCTTTACCTAATTACCTCTCTCTATTTAAAATTCCAAAACAGTTTTAAAATGCCAAATTTAGGATCTTCTTAGAAAATTCAACACTTTTCTATTTTGATAAATTTTACTCCTCATAGCCTGATTTCGATTAATATTAGAACTTAATATAATGATTATATGATATTTATTGTCTTTCAGAGCAGCTCTGTCAAAGTTCAAATTTGACTATAGTTTTTAACTCACACTTCTACTGCATTTTGACATTTCTTTTGCACTAAGTGCATAACTTAGTGCGATGACCAAGCCCAATACAAGGCCCTATAACTTTTATAATTTCATAATCTTAAAGTTGCCCCGACAACTCATCAACAGCCCTTTTCAATTGAGGATCTATATTTTTCGCTTTATAAGCTGGTGGGTTGTTCACAATAATGTCAGGAACGGCTGGCCCATTTTCCATATTTTCCTCAGTAGCTTTCACATACCAAGCTCTAAAGGGTAAACGAATTAAAGAACCGTCTTGTAATCTTGCGCCACCTGTTGAAATTACTGCACCAAAAGTTGGTGTACCAACTAGAGTTCCTAAGTCTAAAGTTTTATAAGCGTGAGAAAAGATTTCAGCATTAGAATACGAATTTTGGTTACATAAAGCTATCGAAGGTTTAGTCCAAGATGCTAGCGGCAGTCGTTCTCCGAAAGGATAATTTTCTTTGTATTGCTTATGCTCTTCTAGGCTTTTTGCGGCACCACGTGGTATAGTATAGGCGTGTTGATCGACATTCAAAACGGCCATCAAATAATCTGTTGTCCAGCCACCACCGTTGTAGCGGACATCAATTACAATACCTTCTTTACCGTAACCTGCTGCCATAAGTTCACGTTCAAAGCGTTCAAAAGAACTCCAGTTCATACCTTGAATATGCAAATAGCCGAGTCTTCCGTCAGAATAATCATCGACCAATTTTCGGCGATCTTCTACCCATTCGTTATATAATTCGGTGCTTAGTGAATTTGTTGGCCAAATGATCATTTCCAAAACATCGCCATCTCGTTTTACACTTAGCAATGTGCGTTCATTGGCTGAACCTTCTAAATGACTATAAAAATTGTCTGAAGATCCCACTTTATTTTGGTTAACGGCCGTAATGATATCACCGACTTCCAATTGACTTTCGGTTTTATCAGCAGGACTGTCGTAAACCACTCTTGTGACTCTAAAACCTTCTGTAGTAGTTTCACCTTCAATCCCGAGTAGTCCTGTGCGTTCATTTTGAGTTTCTTTTTGATCATTCCCACCATAGAGTCCCATATGCGACGCATTCAATTGACCTAACATTAAATTAAAAATCATTCTGAAGTCTTCCTTTGTCGAAGCGTTTAGAGCTAAAGGTTTATAGGTTTTTTTAAGATCATCCCAATCTCGTCCATGGAATTCAGGGTCGTAGAAGCCAGCATCCAACACGCGCCACCCTTCTTCAAAAATTTGTGTCAATTCTTCTTTATAACGAATTTTCATTTCAGAATTAACGGGTAACTTTTCAATTTTATCAGACTTAGTATTCAACACCGTGATTTGGCCGCCACGAGACATGAGATATATTTTGTTTTTTAAGGGGTATTTTTGTAGTCCATAAGTGTTTGACCCACCTTTAATTTCTTCTTTATCACTACCATCCCATTTAATTTTAAATAAGCTTCTGTCTATCTCATAGTCCTTTCGACTGACACCACCATTGGTATAATAAATGAATTCGCCTTTGGCATCAAAAGTAAAATCAGATTCACCGCCTGTGTAGCGGGTTACTTGCTCTAAACGTTGATAAATCTTGTCAAAATCAATTACGATATCAGAAGAATTTTCTTCTTCCTCTTCGTCTTCATCATCATCTTTCTTTTTCTTTTTTGCTTTGCTTTTGTCGTCTTTTTCTTTTTCTCGGCGCGTCCATTCGGCGTTTGATTTTTCCCAATCTTCTTTTTTCAACCAAGCAAACCAAATGTCGTTATCACCGTTATTTCGTTCAGAGACAAAACCGAGTTTGCTTCCGTCTTTACTCCACACGGGGTTATAATCGCCTTTTGGATGCATACTTACATTTACAGGATCTTGTGAATTATTGGCAGCGTGAATAAACACATCTTCATTAAAGTTTAAGTCTGATTTGCTGTAAGCTAACCATTGGCTATCTGGCGACCAGGTTACACCACTTGGCGAATCCCAACCGTCGAGAAGTGTTTTAGCTTTACTTAATTTTCCTTTTTCATCAATATCATAAACTTTTAATCCACCTCTGCCAATTTCAAGAGCCACTTTTTTAGCATTAGGGCTGACGACTGGATTAGATTCTTCGTCCTTAGTTTTGGTTAGCCGTTTTGTTTCTCTTTTAAACGAATAAAATAAATCTGATTCTTTATCATCTGTAGAATTTATGGCGTATAAGTCTTTCTGACCTTCACGGTCTGAAATAAAGAGCAATACCGAATCATTTAGCCAAGCCGGATTAGACTCACGTGCAGGACCATCGGTCAGCCTTATAGATTTACTATCTTCTTTGTCATTTCGCGTGACGAATAATTCACCACGGTTGATATAGGCTATAAATTTTGCATTTGGCGATACTGAAAACTCATCAACACTGTTGCGCACACTTTCGTTCACTACAGGATCAAAGCGGTAATCACTGCTTATATTTATATTAATCGGCTGTGGTTTTTTAGTATTGATATTAAACGTATAAGACTGCTTTGCGGTTTGAAATGAAATTGTATTGGTTTGTGGACTTACAGAAAAATTGATAATTCCAAATTTTTCTTGGTCTGTTAATTGTAAAATATCACCTTCTAAATTAGCTTGATGAATATTATATCGTCCACTTCTACCAGAAATAAATACCAATTCATTGTTGTTTAGCCAATGTGGATTAAAATCATTTGTGCCGTGTTTGGTGATTTGTGAGTAGTCACCTGTCGTTTTATCAAACACCCAAACATCACGATTAGCTGGTCCGTTGTAGGCTTCTCTATCTATACGACAAGTGCCACGAACAAAAGCTATTTTGTTTCCGTCGGGAGAACTGACAGGGTCAAACCCCAAGGCGTCGAGAAAACGTTTTTCTGTAGAAGCAGATTCTTCTAAAATGTAAATTTCAGATTCGCGTTCTACTTGCTTATAATTTCTTGAGGTTGTAAACAAAATGTCACCTTTAGGTGTAATGCTGTAAGGAGAATCACTGGCTGAATGATAGGTTAAGCGTTCAGGAGTCCCACCTTTTACAGGAAGTTTAAATAGGTCATCATTACCAAATCTATCGCTGGAAAAAACGATATGTTTTCCATCTTTAGACCATACTGGATTAGCTTCGTAAGCTTCGTGAATGGTTAGTCGGTTGGTGTTGTTTCCAGAAATATCACTGATCCAAATATCCCCTTGAAAACTAAAAGCCAAATGCTCCCCATCAGGAGAAATACTGGGTTGCATGATTAAGGATTGAGCTTGAAGCTGAACCGTAAAAAAAGCTAAGCATAAAATCGTAAAATATCGCATGATTTCGAATTTTTGGAATTAAATCTACAATATTTTAGAGTGATTTTTTAGGAATAAGTTTAAAATGTAATGAAATTTTAAGATATTAATTTTTGTATTATATAAATATTTTTAATAAAAATTTAAAGTCCTAAAATCTGTGCAGCCTGCTCCACAGCTTCTCTATTATTATGATTGTTACCTAGAGTTTCAATAATTTGCCAATTGAAGGTTTCACCCAAACTTTCAGCAATAATTTTGGAAGTATTAAACATATAAAAAGCCCGGTCAAAACGGTTGTTGCCTTGTTGATCTACTATAGCATTACGACGTAAAGCAGAGGCATTAGGATCATTATCTAAAGTTCCAATCTGAATAGTCATGTTTTTTGTAAAATAAGATGACGGTGCTATATTTTCAATAGGACTGTTATCTATGCCGTAAGGGAATTCAACATTAGCATCAGGTACTGTGTACCATCCTGCAGCAGAAGCCACAATTTTGTTAACACGAGCGTTAGGTTTAAACATCACAAAACGATGGGCAAACTGAGACCCCGCCGAAAACCCGAAAATATTATAGGTACTTGAAGTATTTCCTAATTGACTTTTGACATCATCAAAAAGAGGTTCAATAATAGAAAATGCCCAATCTTGTTCCTCATTTAAAGTAGATGTTGAAGGATTATCACCATCTTCAAAAACATTGCCTAAATTATACCCATCACCTCTAGGAAAATCAGTTGAAGAAAATTTTGGTGCTATAACTATAAATTCTCTGTTGTTAGCTTCTTCAATCCAAGAATTTCTATATTCAACAGCATTTCGACCCCCTCCATGGAAAACAAAAAGTATAGGCATTGTGCTTAAATCAGCATCAGGGATATGATAATGAATATCCATTGCTATATTAGAGTTTGAAGCCTCATAATTAAAACTATAAAAGCCTGTACCAACGTTAATTTGACTCGAAGAGCCATTAGGTTCAGTTTCTTCATAATTATCACAGCTTCCTATGATTAGAAAAATTAATAAAATATTAAGCCATCTTTTCATTTTATAAATGTTTTTTAACGAGGTTTTGCATAATCTTTATTTTTTTAGTCATTATAGGCTTCTTAACAGCCGAATATCCAAAAATTAATCCATTTTGGGAGTTTTCTAAAAAACAGTGACTATAGTTGTGAACATTGATGTGACTTTTAAATAAGTCTGATTTTAAAGTTTTGTCATTGATGTGTTCAGGAATTTTAACTAGAATATGCAAACTTCTTGCTTCTGAGTCTTGAATTTTAAAAGAACTTGGCATTAAATCCTGAAATTGTTCAACAAAAAGGCTTTTTCTTTCTTTTGCCACTTTGACTACATTTTTAATATGACTGTAAATGTAGTTATTTTCTATAAATTGGCTCATTACAATTTGATTTGATGGAGAAACAAACCTATGTGAATGCATTTGAAGTGCTTTAATCACATCTAGTAAATAATAGGGTACAACCATATATCCTAAACGAATGGACTGGTGTAGTAACCTGTTAAAAGTTCCTAAATAAACTGTTCTTTGACTGTTATCTAAGCTAAATATAGCATCATTATTTTCCCGCTTCCAGTTACTAATTTCATGGTCATAGTCGTTTTCAATAATAATAGCTTTGTGTTGTTGTGCCCAGTCTAACAACTCCTTTTTTCGGTTTAAAGTCATTTGCTTTCCTGTAGGATAGTGGCTTGAAGGTGTCGTATGAATCAATTTAGGCGGTTTACCTTTGAAGGATTTAATTTGTAGACCTTCTTGATCTAAGGGCAAAGCTGAAATATCAGCTCCCAAACTTTTAAAAATAGAATGCACGTTAGGAAAAGTTGGCGATTCCATAATTACCTTGTCCATGGGATTTAAAACCGCATTGGCTATAAGGTAAAGAGATTGCAGCGACCCTGAAACAATAACAATCTGTTCATGATCACATCGAATACCACGAACCAAATTAAGATATAAAGCTACATTTTTTTTTAGATGATCTAAACCTGAAGAATCTGAAAACGATAAATTAGAAAACTTCACTTGTTTCCAGTAACTATTAAATAAACGCTTCCACTGGTTGACTGGAAATACATCCAAAGGTGGTAAGCCCGGTCTAAAGGCTAAATCTTTTTGAGCCGTAGAATGCATTAGGCTAACGTTTTTGATAAACATTTTACCTCTATCTGATATTACTGGATAATTGGAGTTTTCACTAACATTTTTCTTTTTTACAGGCGATAAATCAATAGGGTTAACTAAATACCCCGCACCTTGAATAGATTTAACATAACCTTCAATAGCAAGAAGATTATATACTCTAACAATAGTACTTCTAGATACGCCTAAGGCTCTTGATAATTGACGAGTAGAAGGCAAAAACACCTCTTTAGGAATTTGATGCTCATCTATTTTCTGTTTTACCAAATTTAAAATCTTAAGATAAGTAGGTGGTTTTTGATTTGTTTGTAAATGAATATAAGATTGTTTTAGCAAATCAAGAATAATGTCTTTACTGGTATGCATATTTTAAACTAATTGGTATGATAAATATAATGTATTTAATTTTAATATTGTACAAATTACGAAAACGTTTTATTAAACTTTAAATATAATTTTATGAAAAAAATTTACTTATTCTTATTAGGCTTATTTAGCCTGACTACATTTTCTCAAAATGTAACGATCACAAAAATAATTGAGACTGGATGTTCAAGTCCCTTTGTTAAAACTGTAGAACTCTATGTTGATGGTACGGTTGATTTTGCTACAGAAGTTACTATCAATTATATGCAAAATGGTGCACCTTGGGCAGACAATCAAATCGACGTCTCTGCCTTGGGTGTTCAAACCGACTCTTTTGTTTATCTTATTAGAGATATTCCATTAATGCAAGCAGAATTTCCATCCACAACTTTTGATGCTTCTAATACTGTAGTTGTTGGAACCTCAACCAATGGTGATGACGGCTATCAGGTTGTATTAAATGGTACGGTGGTTAGCCAATTTGGCAAAACTGAAACCGATGCCGATAACGATACAAGTTCAAATTGGCAACACAGTGATGCTGTGGCAACTCGACTAGATGGCATACCAGATCTTGGAACTTGGGATCCAACCCACTGGGATATTACACCGGAACAGGACTTAGATGACCACACGGCTTGCCAAGGTGGTGTTGTAAGCCCTAATTTAGAAACGTATTTTGCAAGTCTTGGTGCGACGTTTCCTTTAGGAACTGGTTCAGGATGGACCCCGACAGGCAATGTTTGCACGACAATTTTCGGAAATACCACTTCAGTATCTTGTATGTCTGAAGCTGTTGGTTCTACTGATGATACTTATACAGCAAGCATAGATTTCTCAAATGCAAACGATGGAAATACGTTTACAGTATCAACTACCGCTGGAACTGTTGGTGGCGATGATCCTAATATTATGGACTCTGGAACAATCCAAATCATGAATATTCCAGAAGGTACTGATGTTACCGTAACATTGAGTGATCTTGGCGATGGTGGTGTTTGCGATTTATCAGTAGATATTGACAGTCCAGCCTGTGTGCCATTAGTGCTCAACGAAGCGCTTTTTGACCCCCCAAGTGACGATGGTGCAACGCCTGAAGTTGAAGGTGATGCTAATAACGATGGAACAAGAGATGCTCTTGATGATGAATTTTTAGAGTTTTTCAATAACTCAAATTCTAGTTTAGACATTAGCGGCTATAAGATTTATGACTCTAATGCTTTAGGCTCAGGTACTCCAAGACATATAGTGCCTGCTAATACTGTTATTCCAGCAAACGGCGCTTATGTAGTATTTGGCGGCGGCACACCAACAGGTAATTTTGGAACAGCAATTGTACAAACAGCTTCTGATGGACAGTTAAACTTATCAAATTCTGGAGACGTCGTGACCGTAACCACAGGTACTGATGATTTTGTATTAGAATTAAATAGTCCACAACTTGAATCTGATTTAGGTATTGATTTTGGAAGCAATGAATCTATAACAAGAAACCCTGATATTACTGGGGGTTATGATTTTCATACCAATGCCAATCCTGTCTTAGTTTTTTCTCCTGGATTACGTGTAGATGGAACAACATTATCTACTGAAGATGTAAACTTAAATAACGAGTTTAAAATATACCCAAATCCTGTCACAAATGGATTTGTAACTATAGACTCTAATATTAGTGGTGAAACAAATATTGAGCTATACGATTTAACAGGGAAAATCGTAATGAACAAGACTTTAACAACTGAGAGATTAGAAGTATCTAATTTGAGAAGTGGTGTATATTTAGTTAAAATATCAGTTTCTAACCGATCAATAACTAAAAAATTAATCATCAAATAGTATAATATTAAAAAGACTGTCACTTATTTGACGGTCTTTTTAATATTTCAGATAGAATTGGTATTGTTTTATATAAAAACTGGTATAAGTGTATAGTATTTATTTCAGTTGAAACTCTATAATTTATGACTTATGAACAGATGTAAAAACATAATTCGTGTAGTAGTTATTCTTACGCTTTGTCTATTTCAACACGCTTGTACAACAGACGATATTCAGCCAGCTATTGAGCTCACCTCAAATAATGCTGAACTTAGCGAAGCCAATGGTACAGTTGAAGTAATTGCCACATTAAATTCCTCTAGTATTGGCGCAACTACAGTACCAATTACTTTTGATGGATCAGCAACTGATGGGCAAGACTACACTCCATCATCTAATCAAATTATTATAGAAGATGGAGATACTAGTGGTAGTGTCATTCTAACAGGAAATCAAGATGAAGAAATAGAAGGTATTGAAACTATAAGCGTATCACTAGCTGGAGGCTCTGGCTTTTTGGTTCTATCTGGTGCAATTGAAATATCTATGCTTGACGACGATTCTGATACTGATGGTGATGGCATATTAGACGCTAATGATGATTGTCCTAATACTCCTGGAGATGTTGAAAATAACGGTTGTCCTTTCTTAGGGTTTTTAATTAATGAAGTTTTATACGACCCACCTTCTGGAAGTCCTGGTGACGCTAATAATGACGGTACCAGAGATCCTAATGAAGATGAGTTTATCGAGTTCTTTAATTCTGGCCCAGAATTAGATTTATCAGGCTACACAATTTCAGATGCAGAACAAATCAGACACATTTTTCCACAAGGCACTGTCTTACCAGTTAATGGTGTTTTAGTTGTCTTTGGTGGTGGAACTCCTACTGGTGATTTTGGTGGAGCAATCGTTCAAACTGCATCAGAAAGTGTTATTAATATGAATAATTCTGGAGATTTTGTAACCCTTGCTGACCCGAGTGGAAATCCTGTTTTGACATTTGATGTTGAACCACTTTCCAATAATCCTAACGAATCTTATACCAGAAATCCAGATTTAACTGGAGAATTTGTTCAACACGACCAAGACATTCCAGAGGCTAATGGCGCATTATATTCACCTGGGACAAAACTAGATGGAACTTCATTTTAAATTAAATTAATGGAATACTCAGGTGTCATCATTTCACTAATATTTATAGTCATCGTTGCACGATTGCTATTAAAAAAGCATAATCCGCACGCCATTTTATTGGTGTCTGGGTTGTTGATGTTACTTATATCATTTCTATTAAATTATAATCTTCCTTTACTCAAAGAGGAGACTGGTTTTATTGGTTTTGATTTTTTTAGATATGTGAAAGAGTCATTTAGTAAAACTAATGCCGGTGTTGGGTTAATGATTATGGCCATTGGTGGGTTTGTTGCATACATCGATAAAATTGGTGCCTCAGGAGCTTTAGTTCATGTAGCTATGAAGCCTCTAAAATTGTTTAAAAAGAAACCTTATATCGCTGCGTCTATGGTTATACCTATAGGTCAAATGTTATTTGTCTCAATTCCTTCTGCTGCGGGTTTAAGTTTGCTGCTCATGGCATCTCTATTTCCAATTTTAGTCAATTTAGGCGTGAGCAGATTATCCGCTGTGTCTGTCATTACCGCTACTACGGCTTTTGGAATGGGTCCAGCATCAGCTATGACTGTAAGCGCTGCTGCAATTTGCGATATTTCAATCATACCTTATCTGGTAGATTATCAAATTCCTTTGGTTTGGCCTTTGAGTATTTCAATGATGATTACTTATTATTTCGTTAATAGGTATTTTGACAGAAAAATTGAAGATGAAAACGTCTTAGAAGATAAATACAAAACAGAAAAAAAATTAGATGTTCCTCTCATTTATGCAATTATTCCTGTTTTACCAATTTTGCTACTCATTGTTTTTTCAAAGCTATTCAGTTTTTTCCCAACACCTATTAGTTTAGATACGACAACGGCAATGTTTATAAGTCTTTTTATTGCTTTGATTTTTGAAGGCTTTAGAAAACGAAAACTTAAACAGGTTTTTGATTCACTAAAGGTTTTCTGGAATGGTATGGGTAATATTTTTAAAACTGTAGTTACGTTAATCATTACAGCAGATATATTTGCTAAAGGTTTAATTAGTCTTGGTTTTATAGATGGTTTATTGGTCTTTGCTCAAAACGCAGGTTTTGCAGCTATTGGTATTGGTGTGGTTATGTCAATCATGATTTTTTTAGCATCCATGCTCATGGGTAGTGGAAATGCTTCGTTCTTTGCTTTTGGACCATTAGTGCCGAAAATTTCTAATGGACTTGGTGCAGAAACCAGTTCTATTATTTTACCCATGCAGTTTTCAGCTTCAATGGGAAGAACAGTTTCGCCCGTAGCAGGTGTCATAATCGCAACTGCAGAAATTGCTAAAGTTTCAACAATTGATATTGTAAAACGAAATATTATCCCGTTGACCGTTGCTTTAGCCATTATGTTAACTTATCATTTTATCTAAATTTATGCTCACACTTTTAAAACATACTAAACTCTATAGCCCACAAAAAATGGGAATGAAAGACATCTTAATAGCTAATGATAAAATTGTAGCAATTGATGATAATCTTTCTGAGTTTGAAAATAAGCATACAAAAACCATAGACTTAGAAGGTAAAATTGTAACACCCGGGTTGATTGATCAGCATATTCATGTGATTGGTGCGGGTGGCAAAGAAGGTTTTGCTTCAATGACACCAGAAGTTCAGTTAAGCGAACTTGTTGCTTGTGGCTCGACAACTGTTAATAGTCTTTTAGGCACTGACGGTACTGCTAGAAATATCAGAACGCTTTACGCGAAAATAAAAGGTCTAAACCAAGAAGGAATTTCAGCTTATATGTTTAGTGGATATTATGGTATGGACACCGTTACTATTACAGATAGTATTCAGGGTGATATGCTTTTTATAGATAAAGTACTTGGAGTAAAGATTGCCATCAGTGATATTCGCTCCTCTTACCCAAGCGCTACAGATTTAGTCAGAAAATTGAGAGACATAATGGTTGGTGGAATGATAGGTGGCAAAAAAGGTATTCTTCATTTGCACTTGGGAGACCTGCCAAGCAAAATGGATGTGTTATTCGAACTGGTTAAGGACTATCATTTTCCTATCAAACATATCTCGCCAACTCACGTCGGAAGAACAAAACCATTGTTTGACCAAGCTATTGAGTTTGCTAAACTGGGAGGGATGATAGACATCACAACAGGTGCTTCAAAATATACTGAGCCCTACAAATCTGTAATTTATGCCTTAGATGAAGGTGTTTCAATAGATAAAATGACCTTTAGTACAGATGGACATGCAGGATTAACCAAATTTAATGATGCTGGAAATGCCATTGGCGTAAGAAAAGCGCCTATAGATGCTAATTTTAAACAAATTCAAGCTTTGGTAAAACAAGGTGGTCTACCTATTGAAATGGCTTTTAAATTAAACACCACTAATCCCGCAGAAAACCTAGGTTTAAAACATAAGGGTCAAATCGCTATAGGCTATGATGCTGATATTTGCTGCTTTGACGAGAACTTAAACCTCATAGACGTTTTTGCCAAAGGACGAGAGATGATGAAAGATAAAAAAATTATAGTGAAAGGAAATTTTGAACTATAGTATAACACTTATTAATATGAAAGTATTCAAAATTATTGTTACTGTTATTGTAATAATGGGCTTTTTAGAAAGTTTTGCTCAAAATACCCGTTTGAGTTCATATAACTTTGGTGAAGGCTATAGTTTCACAAATTCCAATGGCAGTACGATGAAAATAGAGGGGTATATACAACCCTATTTCGATTCAGAAATCTATGAGGGTTCTGACCAATCAAGCGGGGACAGGTTTAGAATGAGAAGATTACGTGTTAGGCTCTCTGGGAAATCTGCAAATGAAAGGTTTGGATACAGGTTTCAGGTAGATTTGGCTGGAGCAGACGAAGCCGAAAGAGACATCAATAGCTTTCTTTTAGATGCCTATATATCATATAAAATTGCCAGGCGAATAGAATTTATTTTTGGGCAACGAGCTACATACACAGATAATCGAGAGCTTTTTATGAATTCTTATTCATTGCAGTTACCAGAACGTAGTAGATTGACCTCTGCTTTTGCAAGTATTCGTGAATTCGGTTTTTTCGCAAAAGGATCGTTCAGAACAGGTAGAGGAACCTATCTTAAGCCTTATATAACCGTTACAAACGGAGACGGAGCCAATGCTTTTACAAATGATCGAGGAGGTTTAAAATATGGCGCCCGTCTGGACTTTTTACCTTTTGGTCTTTTTACCAATTTCGGTCAATTTAGACAAGCCGATGTTGTACGAGAGCTTACCCCAAAATTAGTTGTAGGGGCTACTATAAACTACAACGACGGAATAAGTAGTAGGAGGGGTAGAAATAGTGGCAGAATTTTTTATCTCAATGATATAAATGGTAATGGCATGCTAGATGATGGAGAAGAAAGGCTTCCTGATTATGGTAAATTTGGTATAGACTTCATGTTCAAATACAAAGGCTTTTCAGTAATAGGTGAATATCACAAGAGTTTTGCAGATATTCCAAATGATATCAACCTTAGGAACGACATATTTGGTGATGATATCAATGTTTTAACCGATAGATTTAGAGGTAGAGTCTCACCAACATCTGATGAATTTAGAGATTTTACTCCTCAGGAATATGCCAGACGACAAATGATGTTGGGTGAAGCTTACAATATTCAAGGAGGCTATTTGTTTAAAAATGGTTTTTCTGTAGATGCCAGATATACCCATATCAACGCTGATAGATTTTCATTTCTAAATAACGCCACCTTCTACAACAGACCAGATTATTATACCATCGGTGTAAGTAAGTATTTAAACAGAAGTTACGGCGCTAAAATTCAAGCTTCCTATACATGGGTGAACGCTGGTGAAGACGGCATTAATGACAACCAAGGCGAAAAGCTTCCTGGTGATGAACAAATCTTTAGACTAATTTTAACCTTAGCATTTTAAGATGAAAAATATAGTGATCATATTATGTGTTTTGGTTGGTTTTACAACTAACGCCCAACTGAATCCGCAATCCAAAAAAATAACCGAAAAGTTCTTTCCTAATCCTGATCAAGTCCTTGAGACTACACCTGCTTTACAAAAGAAAAGAGGATATACGAATTATGAAGAATTACTCAGTTTTCTTGATAATCTTGCGGACAATCATTCAGACAAAATTTCAATGTCTTTTATCGGTAAAAGTCAAAAAGGAAGAGACATTCCTATGGTAATATTGACTACGCCTAACGATAAAGAAAAAATAAAAGTTTGGATGCAAGGCGGTCTTCACGGCAATGAACCAGCCAGTACAGAGTCTTTGTTATATTTATTAGATCGGCTACTTAATGGTGAGAGTTATGCAGACATATTAGAAAATGTAGAGTTGGCTGTAATCCCAATGGCCAACATAGACGGTTACTTAAAAAACAACAGGTATGCCGCCAACGGGCTTGATCTGAATAGAGATCAAACCAAACTTATGGCGCCGGAGACTGTAATTTTGAAGAAAGCTTTTGCTAAATTCAATCCAGAAGTTGCCGTAGATTTTCATGAGTATAGACCCTACCGAAGAGATTATGCCAGAATGGGAGATTTTGGGGTAACCAATATGTACGATGCCATGTTTTTATACAGTGGAAATCTTAATATTCCTCAAAACTTAAGGACGCTCACTAATGAACTTTTTGTTGAAAATACAAGACAGGTTTTAGATGAACATGATTACACCCATCACCCTTACATATCATCTCGTAAACATTATGGGGAAATACACATCAATCAAGGCTCTATAAGCGCCAGATCCAGTGCAACGAATAACGCATTAACCAACACTATTTCAACACTTGTTGAAATTAGAGGTGTTGCTTTGGGAAGGACTTCATTCAAAAGAAGAATCCATTCTAGCTTTCTTATTGCTATGTCGTATTTAAGAACAGCTGCAGAAAATGTTCAACTTGTAAAAAATGAAATCAAAAAAGCAACTAAACAAAATAATAAGGTTGTTGTAGATTATGAAAGAGGTGTTTATAAAGATAGTGTCAAATTTATTGATGTAAGTGCAGCTGAATATGTAGAATTTGAAATGACCATTCGCGATGCTTGGAAGGCAAAACCCAAGCTAACCCGATCAAGACCTAAAGCTTATATCATAGATGCCAACAGAACAGACCTTATTGAAAAATTAGAAACTTTAGGTATAGAAGTTCAAGTCTTAGAAGAAGAAAAGAGCTTTAAAATTGAAAAGTATGTGGTAGATTCTTATTGGAGAAAACCTATACGATATGAAAAAATGAAATTACAAACAGTTGGGGTCAATTTGGTAAAGGAAGAAAAAACCTTTCCAAAAGGAACCACAATTATTATGATGGATCAACGCCGAGCAAATCTTGCTAGCGTTATACTAGAACCAGAAGCTCCAAATAGTTTTGTGAGTTTTGGTGTTTTAGAAACCAAAAAAGGAGAAACTTTACCCATATATAGATTAATAAACTAAGCGCAATAAAACTAAATCGATATGAAACGATTCATAAACATAAACACAATCCAATTTTTAATCCTCGCTTTTTGTATTGGTACGGCAAATTCTGTTGTTGCCCAAGATGAATTTGTAGAAGAAGATCCTGACTCAGAATCAAAAACTGAAAGAAACTTTGCCAATTACAGCTTAGGTAGCGGTTTAAATTTTTCTTTTAACGAAGGCGATTACCTTTTTAACGTTACGGGGTTTATCCAACCTGGTTATTTTAAAGAAACAGTAGACGGTTTAGAGGATGTCGATCAATTTAGATCTAAGCGTACATTCCTTCAATTTGATGGTGCAGCTTTAAAAGAAAAAGTGTCCTTTTTTGTTCAATTAGATTTTAGTTTAACAAATCCTTTGATGGATGCTTGGATAGCCTATCACCCTATAGAGGAATTAAAATTAAGTTTCGGACAGAAGCAAACCTTTGTGAATAACCGAGAAATGTTATACAGAGAAGACAGATTACAATTTGTAAATCGAAGTTTTTTAAGTCAAAACCTGTCAAAAACCGGGCGTGAATTTGGGGTATTTGTAGAATCTCAATTTAAATTAGGAGAATCATTCGGTATTGCTCCTATGGCGGCTTTAACTTCTGGAGATGGTAGAAATTCTTTTGGCGAGGACTCTAGAGATTCTGACATCGGTGGTATAAAAATTGGCGGTCGTTTGGACATCTATCCACTCGGGTTCTTTAAGCCAGGCAATGAAATAACCAGTGTTGATTTAAAAAGAGAAGATAAACTCAAATTTGTACTTGGTATTGCCGGTAGCCAAAACGATGGTGCCAGCGGTTCCGTGGGCGAGAGCCATGGTGACTTTTTCCTTTTTGATGAAAACGGAAATAATAATCTCCCTGATTACAGACAACTTTACACAGATTTACTTTTAAAGTATAAAGGCTTTTCATTTTTAGCAGAATATGCCAACACTACAGCTACAAATATTGACATTACATATGTTGACGAATCTGCAACAGAAATACTCAGACCACAACAAATTAGCGAATTTTTAGCTTTAGGAGATAGTTATAATTTTCAATTGGGTTATTTAACAAAAAGTGGTTTTAGCTTTGATGCCAGGTACGAAACAACAACACCAGAATTTGAAACTTTCGCAGGATCTGTATTAACTGAAATAGATGCGACTACTCTTGGTGTATCAAAGTACTTCTATGAAAATGCATTGAAAATACAAGCCTCATATTCTAGAATTGACCCTGTAATGGGAGAAGCCATTAATCAATTTGAACTCATCTTTCACATTGCGCTTTAAGTGAAAGTTAAGGCATACATATTTAAGCTTTTAGGCCCTTTGGTTTTTATCATTTTTTTAATAATAAAACCGCCAGAAGGTCTTGAAACAAATGCGTTTATGCTACTTGGCATTACACTTTGGATGGCCATTTGGTGGATTTTTGAAGTCGTGCCTATTGCCGTGACGGCTTTGATTCCTATTATTTTATTTCCCATATTTAATGTGTTGAAGCTATCTGAAACCACAGCCCAATACGGCCATAAATTTGTATTTTTATATGTTGGTGGTTTTATTTTAGCTGTTGCTATAGAACGTTGGAATTTACACAAGCGCATAGCATTGTATATTATTAAAACAATTGGTTCAAAAGCCTCTTTATTAATCTTGGGGTTTATGTTGGCGACTGCATTTTTATCGATGTGGATATCCAATACGGCAACAACTGTTATGATGTTGCCTATTGCCATTGCGATCACTAATCAAATTTTTGAGCAAAATCAAGATAATCAAGAAACCAATACTTATTTTTCTAAAGCTTTGATGCTATCTATTGCCTACAGTGCATCAATAGGTGGTATCAGCACGTTAATAGGAACGCCACCTAACTTGGTTTTAGCAGGAGTTTTAGAAAATTTATACGATATCAAAATTGGTTTTTTTGAGTGGATGACTTTTGCATTTCCTGTGTCTATGTTGTTGTTATTTATTTGCTGGAAGTATTTAACATCGGTTGCTTTTAAACTTAAAAACTTGAAATTTACAGGTGGAAAGCATCAAATACAAGAGATGATTAACAAATTAGGCCATTTATCCTACGAAGAAAAAATGGTCGGTGTAGTATTTTTACTCGCGGCTTTAGGCTGGATTTTTAGAAGTTTAATTCAAAACATTATTCCAGGTATAGATGATACTATTATTGCGATTTCAGCTGCGGTATTGTTGTTTTTAATTCCTTCTAAAAATGAAAAAGGTCAAAAGCTTTTAACTTGGGAAGAAGCAGTTAAAATTCCTTGGGGCATCATCATTTTATTTGGTGGAGGTATGGCGTTAGCTAAGGGTTTTACAGAAACAGGTCTAGCAAATTGGATTGCTAGCCAAATTACTGTTTTTGAGGGTGTCGTTGTAATTGTGTTTGTATTGATTGTTGCTGCGATGGTCAATTTTTTAACGGAAGTGACTTCTAATCTTGCTACAACGGCTATGCTACTTCCTATCTTGTCTCCAGTAGCATTGAGTTTTGACATGCATCCTTTTTTAATCATGATAGCCGTGACTCTTTCGGCGTCATGCGCGTTTATGTTGCCCGTTGCCACGCCACCCAATGCTATCGTGTTTGGTTCGGGTTATCTTAAGGTATCTGATATGGTCAAAAAAGGGTTCTTAATGAATATCATTTCCATTATCATTATTACGCTTGCAGTTTACTTTATTATGCCAGAGATATTTGGCTTAGACAACTTAAATTTTCCTAAATCTTTAAAATAATTTTCTAAAGAGAGTCTGTTTCTATATGAATTTGGTCTTCTACTTTTTGTTCAATTTTTGAAACTTGTTTCGGCGCAATCCCTCTTATAATTAGTATAACACCGAATACTATTATAAGAATACTGATAATTTTTTTAGAGATGGCGATTCGAGTTGGTGTGAGTTTATGTTTTAAAGTTTTAGCCAGTAAAATCTTACAAATATCAACGACTAAATAGGTCGCTAAAATTGTAGAGAAAAAGGTGATCAATCTAAAGGGTTGCATCTCTAGACCTGGACCAAAAATAATGATTAAACCCAGCCAAAACCCCAAAACACCAATGTTGATAAAATTGAGTAAAAATCCTTTGACTGCAATTTGAATATAGTCGCTGTTTTTAAGTTTTTGAAATTCAAAAGTAGCGGGTGTAATTGTGGTGCGTTTGACTTTGATAAAAGTAATAATACCATAAGTCAGTAAAACTGTTCCTCCAAAAATATAAAGTGCTGGATCGTCTTTAAGACGATTGAGTAAAGGATTGGTTCCAAAATAAGCGATAATTAAAAAAACAGCATCGGCAATCAACACGCCAATATCAAAAGCTAGAGCAGCTCTAAAACCCTTTATTGCCGCTGTTTCAAGCAATACAAAGAAAACAGGCCCTAACATAAATGCTAGAAATATTCCTAATGGAATTGCTGAAAAAATATCTTCAAGCATAAATCAAACTTTTTTCTATAACTAAATTACTGATTTTTGGCTAAGCATTTAGCATATGTGGTTTTAAATCTTTGATTTTAAGTTGCAAACTGACTTGATTATTCCATTCATTTTCATCTATTGTAGCCAACACATCAATTTTTGATTTTTGATCTAAGTGTTTTAATTTTTGACCTAAATTAAAGCCAATACCATCAATTTTAAAGGGGTCTTTATCTTTGAAAAGTTTACATTTTAAATGTTCTTTTTCTTTTCCTACACCTTTAGCAAATCCTGTATCTTGAAGACCGTTAAACCTAAAGACTGGTCTCATATTGCCTGGACCAAAAGGCGCAAATTGCTTGAGTATTCTATAAAATTTAGGGGTGATATCTTTTAGCTCAAGTTCAGTATCATAAATTTGTTTTTTGATAAGCTGATGGTCTTCAATTTGTTCTGAAACTACATCGTCAAATTTTTGCTTAAAAACGTCGTAGTTTTCTTCTTTGATGGTTAATCCTGCGGCGTATTTATGTCCGCCAAATTGTTCTATAAGTTCTGAGCTGGCTTCTAAGGCATTGTAAATATCAAATCCGTATACTGATCGTGCAGAAGCGGCTAAATACTCTCCACTTTTTGTAAACACTAGAGTTGGCCTGTAATAGGTTTCTGTTAGCCGAGAAGCTACAATACCAATCACCCCTTTATGCCATGACTCGTGATAAACTACCGTCGTTTTTCTATCTTCTTCTTTTAGAGCTTTAATTTGTTTTAAGGCCTCTTGTGTTATCATTTTATCGGTATCGCGGCGTTCTAAATTGAAGTCATTAATGGTTTTTGCTTTTTCTTGTGCTTCACTTAAATTGGTCTCTGTCAATAAATTTACAGCGTGTAAACCGTGTTCCATTCGGCCAGCAGCATTAATTCGTGGTCCAATTATAAAGACGACATCAGTAATACTGAATTGATCTTTTTTAGCAATGTTCATAATTGCCTTAAATCCAGGTCTTGGATTTTGATTTAAAACGTGAAGTCCATGATAGGCCAATATTCTGTTTTCACCAGTAATAGGAACGATATCTGAACCAATTGCTGTTGCAACTAAATCCAAATAAGGAATTAGCATCTTAAAGTTTTTGTTGGCTTTTTGGTGAAGTGCTTGTAAAAGTTTAAATCCGATACCACAACCACATAGCTCGTCGTATGGATAATGACAGTCATCTTGTTTTGGGTCTAAAACAGCTATAGCATCCGGAATGTTTTTCCCAGGCCTGTGGTGGTCACAAATAATAATATCTACCCCTAATCTGTTGGCGTATTCAACTTTGTCTATGGCTTTTATGCCACAATCTAAGCAAATAATTAAGCTTGCATTTTTAGATTTAGCATAGTCAATACCGGTTTTGGAAAGACCGTAGCCTTCTTTGTAACGATCTGGAATATAGGCTAAGGTCGAATTATGGATGTCCTTTAAATAACTATAAACCAAAGCCACGCTTGTGGTGCCATCAACATCATAATCACCATAAACGAGTATGTTTTCATGATTTTGAATGGCTTGGTTTATACGATTCACAGCTTTATCCATATCTTTCATTAAGAAAGGGTCGTGAAGATGAGATAAATCTGGCCTAAAAAAAGCTTTGGCTTCATCGAAGGTTTTGATGCCTCTTTGAACCAGCAAACTTGCAATAGGTCTAGAAGCTTTTAAACATTCTACGAGCGAATCGACGTCAGAAGTTTCAGGTAATGCTTTTTGAGTCCAAATCATGACTCAAAATTAACATCTTTTTCTTTAAATGGAATATTAGGATCTAATATTTCACTGATAAGTTGATGAAGGTAATGTTCAAATTCTATTAAAATTGACTGGTTTATTGTAGTTTTTCCATCAAAGTTTAAGGGCATAAACCATTGGTTCAGGTTTTTAAAACTGATAATGCCAGCATTCAAATTATCTGTATCATAGTTTTTAGAATACACTAAAGCATAGAAAAGAATTTGAAAAGCTTTGGCGTATTCATCATCAGAAATGAGTTGAGTATAGTCATTAAATTTTAAATGTTTGGGTTGTACATTTCCTGTTTTCAAATCTATAATTCTAAGTTCATTATTATACTTATCAATTCTATCAATATGACCTTTAAGTTTAATGTTTTGATTATTAATTTTTATAATACTTTCTACTGGTTTTTCGATGTCTTGTATAAATAAATCCGATTTTTTTAATGTCTCTTTTTCCTTATTTAGAAAACGTAGCAATGAGCCTTTAGCAATTTCGTATTGAATACGGTTAGAGCCAAATTTATGAACGTCTTGACTGTATATCTTTTCAAATTTTGACTGTAGCACATTAGGCGTTTTTTTGCAAAGTAATTCTAAGTCAGCTTCATTTAAATATTGATTTTGGGAAGGGTAGAGTTCCTCGATACTTTCATGAATTATTGTCCCAAAGTGTTTATAATTTAATATTTCCTCGAAATTTTCGGTCTCTTTTATCCCTAGCACATAGCGTTTATAAAACTGAATAGGATTTCTGATATAAGCAGATAAAGCTGTTGGTGAAAGACCTTGCTCTACTAATTTTTTCAATTTTGCTAAAACTTCTGCAGATTTTTTAAATGTAATAGCTTCCTTAGGCTTTAGACTTGTAGACAATGAAAATGCATTTGAAATCAATTTATGATTTGGGGATTTAAAGACTTCTAAATAACTCAAAAATCGACTCCTTTCTCCCTTATTAAATCCTGATTGATCACTATCATATATCATATAACAATTTTTTGAACGCTGTATCAATCGAAAAAAATGATAGGCATAAATAGCGTCCTTTTCGGTATAAGTTGGCAAGCCATATTGTTTTTTTAAATCGTATGTGATATAGCTGTTATCTGTTTTCCCTGCTGGAATTACACCTTCATTTACAGACACGAATATAACATTATCAAAATCCAAAAGTCTAGATTCTAGCATTCCCATAATTTGAAGACCTTTATGTTTTTCTCCTTTAAAACTTAGCTTTTCAGATTTTTCATAATCCTTAAACAGAAGTTTTAGTGCCATTAAACTAAGTTCGGGGTTAAGTTCTGAAACAGTTCTAAGGTTTAAAAATATTTTTTGGTAGGCTAAAAGGTATTGCTTAAAAGGAGTAATTTGATCATCTAACAAACTTGATATAAAATCAACAACAGTCCTTAAAAAATCAGAAGGTTTATTAAAATGTTTTAGACAGCTAAATACTTTTTTAGCTAAATTATCACTTTGAAAAAGCTGATTAATTTCTTTAATTGAATATTTTAACAGTCCATTATTCAACAAGTAAGACTTAACAGCATCAATATTTTTAGAAGACTGATAATTTAGAAGCTTGTGATGTAAAAGCGTACTGACTAAATCGTGACTCAAAGTTTCCTCCTTCTTGAGCTGTTGATCTAAGATTAAAGTAAAAAAATCAGATATTGGTGATTTATTTAATGACAGCCCCATAGTAATGTTTACTTCATGTAAATCATCTGGTATACTATTAAGAATAGGTGAAAGCAAGTTTTCATCATTTAGTACTATTGCTGTTTTAGTATTGTTATCAGAATTGATGTTTTTGAGGATTCTAGAGACTGCTTTAGCCTGACCAATATTTTTTTGGGAAGATATAATGCTTATAGACTTCTCACTAGAATAATTTTTATTATTAAACTTAATAAAGCGGTCTTTATACGCCGACCATTGATGGTGATATTTTTTAATAAAAGTGTTGGCAGGATGAGATTGGTCTAGTAAAATATTATCATCAATATCCCAAGCTATATAACCTAAGTTATTCTTCAAACAAGTTTCAAAAATGCATTCTTCTGCTTTATTAAGGGCGTTAAAGCCGACGAAAAATATTGAAGACTCTTGCTTTTTTAAATAACTGTCTATATTTTCAGACGCAATTCGGTAAGCTAAACCCTGATATGCAAAATTAGAATTTAAACAATGTGCCTTAAACTTATTATAATAATGAGGTAGGTTTTCCCAAAATTTGATATAAGATTTTATCATGTCTGTTTCTTCTTCACCAAAATAATTTAGCTTTTTCAAGGATTTATGATGCTCAAAAAATTGGCTGGTATTGAGAAGAAAACGGTCAATTTCGTTAAAATCATTAATTAAGACTGAAGCCCAGGGATATATATTTTCAAAGCTCTCTGTGTTATGATTCTTAAAATTAGAAGTATAAACTTTATAAAACTCAATTAGTGTATCCTCTTGAGAGAGAATTTCGAGCTTAGAGATGTTTTTTATAAACGTAACAATATCTATTATTCTTGGAAGCCAAAAAGCATTTTGGTGTTCAGCAAATTTATGTTTTAACTCGGCAACTGATCGTTTGCTAGGCAGTATAATTATAGACTCCTTTGATTTTAAACCAAAGTTATTTGTATAATGTTCTACGAAATCGCCTAATAAAGTTTGCATGTCTAAAAATAAAAAACACTTCTCTTTCGAGAAGTGTTTTTAGTAAATATAATGTGAAAAATAATTACTTCACTAAGTTGATTTCAACTCTACGGTTTTGAGCTCTACCGCTTCTAGTGTTATTAGAAGCAACAGGCTTTTCTTCACCATAACCTTTAGATGATAATCTAAACTCTTCAACACCATTTGCAACTAAATATTCTTTAACTGAAAGTGCTCTGGCTTCAGATAATCTTTTGTTATTCTTAGCAGAACCAACACTATCAGTATGACCTTCAACTGTAAATTTAGCATTAGGGTATTCATCTAATATTGCCAAAATTGCAGTTAAAGCTTCTTCTGAATCTTTTGAAATTGAAGACTTACCAGTATCAAAGTTGATTGTTTTAGCATATTCATTTAGTTCGTTTTGAACTTCTTCAGTTACTTCAGGGCAACCGTTGTTTGCAACAGTGCCTTCAACATCTGGGCACTGATCATCTTTGTCAAGAACACCATCACCATCACTATCTGGCCAAGGACATCCACCATTGGCAGAAGGACCAGCTTCATTAGGACAGTTATCATCCTTATCAGCTAAACCATCATTATCAGCATCTGGACAACCGTTCATAGCTTCAGATCCAGCCTCATTTGGACATTCGTCTTTTGTGTCATCGATACCATCACCATCTGAGTCTGCACAGCCATTAAATTCTGCAAGACCAGGAGTATCAGGACATGCATCATCTTTATCAGGAATACCATCAGAATCTGTATCAGGACAACCATTGAACTCTTCTAAGCCTGGAGTGTCAACACATTCGTCATTTTTATCATAAACGCCATCGCCATCTGTATCTTTACCGCCAAAAGCGAATTTAATACCTGCTCTATGTTGAAATAAATCTAAATCATCATCTTCAAATGCAGATTTATAATTGGTATCAACAGTAATGGCAAATTGTTCATTAATCCAAAAGTTAATACCTAAATTGGCATTAAAAGTACCAGCTCCTTGTTCGTCTAGCCAGTAATAACCACCACCTACACCAAGAAATGGATCAAACCAATTGTAACCATTGATAAGGTTTTTAAAATTATATTGAATGGTACCATCTAAGTTTACCCAGCTTACTTCGTCAGTATCAACTTCTCCTAATCGATCTATTCTGTTGTAAGATCCAGAAGCTTCAAAACTAAAGCCTTCACCAATATAGCGAGTTACGCCTATACTTGAAATTGCAGTAACATAGTTCCAGTTATCTTCTTGGAAGAAAAGGTCTTCACCAAAATCTTTTGATGAGACTATGCCATCTGGAGTTACGACATCAGAGCCGGTTGGAAAAAAGTCTACTACGTTAGCACCAATGAATACAGCCCATGGATTGTTTTCATCTTGTGCTTGTACTGAAGTCATTCCAAATACAAATAGTATGAGGAATGTTAATTTGCTTAAATGTTTCATTTTATTTGAGTTTAGTTACTATTCAAAGGGGCAAATTTAAATTATTAATACTTATTAACAAACATAATAATATTTTTTTTCTCTAAAAAATTAAATTACATTTAGATTTTGACCAACTTTTACAAAAGCATCTACTGCTGAATCTATATGTTCCTTATGGTGTGCTGCTGAGAGTTGCACTCTTATTCTTGCTTTATCTTTAGGCACAACTGGGTAAAAGAAGCCTATGACATATATTCCTTCTTCTAAAAGTTCAGCTGCCATTTTTTGAGCTAACTTAGCATCATAAAGCATTACGGGAACAATTGCAGAATCTCCATCAATGATGTCAAAACCAGCTTTATTCATCTTTTTCTTAAAATAATTAGTATTTTCTTCGAGTTTATCTCTTAAACTGGTGTCGCGTTTTAAGATTTCAAATACTTTTAAAGAAGCACCAACAATTGAAGGAGCCAAAGAGTTTGAAAACAAATATGGTCTTGAGCGTTGTCTTAAAAGCTCAATCAGATCTTTTTTCCCAGTGGTATAACCGCCCATTGCTCCTCCAAGCGCTTTCCCTAAAGTTCCAGTTATAATATCAACTCGACCTAAAACATCTTTTAATTCTGGAGTTCCAATACCATGTTGACCAATAAATCCAGTGGCGTGGCATTCGTCTATCATAACTAGAGCTTCATACTGATCGGCTAAATTGCAAATTTTATCAAGTGGTGCCACAATGCCGTCCATAGAAAAAACACCATCAGTAACAATAAGCTTATGTCGAGCGCCATTTTTATCAGCTTCTATAAGTTGTTTTTCTAAATCCTGCATATCTCCGTTGGCATAACGGTATCGCCCAGCTTTACACAAGCGTACACCGTCTATAATGGAGGCGTGATTTAATGAGTCTGAAATAATAGCATCTTCTTTAGTTAATAACGGCTCAAAAACGCCACCATTAGCATCAAAACATGCGGCATAAAGTATAGTGTCTTCAGTTTCATAAAAGTCTGCTATGGTGTGTTCAAGCTTTTTATGAATATCTTGTGTGCCACAAATAAATCTAACACTAGACATTCCAAAACCATGAGTATCTAAAGTATCTTTAGCTGCTTGTATAACTTCAGGGTGTGAGGACAAGCCTAAATAGTTGTTGGCACAAAAATTTAAAACTTTTTTACCCGAATCTAAAGTGATTTCCGCACCTTGAGGAGATGTTATAATACGCTCTGTTTTAAAAAGCCCCTCTTCTTTTATAGTTGAGATTTCGTTTTTGAGTTGAGTTTTAAGTTTGTTTGAAAACATAATAATTTTTTTATAGTGATTCTATTTTAATGTTTTTGCGAATATACACCAAATATGAGGCTTTTACAGAATAATTCATTGCTTCTAGCGCTGTTTTATAATTTGTTAATTGTGTGGCGTGTGCCGGGTTTTCTCGCCCTGTTTTATAGTCGATAATAACTGCTTTATTATCTTTAATGCAAATTCTATCTGGTCGAAGGATATTAGCATTAAATGCAATATCGGTCTCATTATAAATTTCCCAATCACTTTCAAAATATGTCTTTAAATCTGGGTGATATACCACTTGGTGTAATATAGGCTTGAGATCTTTTGGAATTTCATTATTTTCGATATCTGAAAAATATTTTACTTTTTGAAGATAATCGTGAACTTCTTGGCCGTAGGCTATTGCTTCAGTATTCCTTTCATCTATAATATTATCGGCAGTAAGGTTTGCATAAAATTTTTGTGCTGAATAAGATTTAAAGTTAGCATATTTTAGATTTAAAATTTTATTGTTTTTTGTTCCTGAAAAGGTTTGACTACCAAAGCTATAGTGATTTTTATCGTCTTGATAAAGTTTTTTAGTTTTTAAAAAACTTTCTAATATATCTGAAAAACTTGTTGCGTTTTCCGAAGTGGGCTCAGATAAAATGTAGAGCTGCTCTACAGCCCGGGTCATGCATACATAAGCTGTATTTAAACTTGCTAACTCTTGATTGCTGATATTTTTATGATAAGCTTCTTCAAAAAATGGGCTAAGGGATTTAGAGCTCTTTGATATTCTTTCATATATAAAAGGAATTCCAAAGTGATCTTGATCTATATGAACCCAATCTTCAGTCCTTCTCAAATCCGCTAGAGTAAAATTTGAATGTGCGTAAATAACTACGGGGAATTCTAAGCCCTTACTTTTGTGTATAGTCATGATGTTTACTGCATCTTGAGTTTGAGATGTAGAAATGCTTTTCTTGGATTTTTGATCTTCCCAATAGTTGAGAAAAACTGACATACTATTAGATTTTGATATGGAATATTCAAACACCTCATCTAAAAAAAATTGTATATAAGCATTAGCCTCAGTATCGATTTTTAAAGTTCTTATAGCGTATTCAACTTTATCATACAAAGACAGGCTTTGAAAAATAGAAATGTCAAAATCAAGATTATAGATTTTTATATAATCAAAAAACTCTTCAAGTTTAAGATCTTTAACTTTATGTAAGGATTCATGGTATAATTCTCTATCAAACCCAGAATGATTAAACCACATCAACATAAAATCTATAGAGGTTTCTTGCTCATATTGCTCTAAAAGTGTTAAAAACTGAACCAGAAGTTGAACTTTGGCATCAGAAGCAATTAAAAGAGATTCTTGAGAAACAACAGGTATAGGGTTGTCGAGAGCGTTAAATTCTTCTGCTATTTTAGTGCCAAACTTATTTTGCCGCACTAATATACAAACATCACCCAAACTGAAACCTTGATCTTTTATGGACGAGATAATTTCAGATAAATTGTCGATGCGTTGTTTATTCATTATATCTTTATCATCTTTTTCTTTTAAAAACCTAATATCTACATAGCCTGTATTATTTTTTTTAAAATTTTGATTTGCACTTTTATACAGCGATTGATGGTTAAGATTAGTGAGGAAATTTGCTGCGTGTTCAAAAAAATCATTATTAAATTCAACTATAGTTTTAGCACTCCGCCAGTTGTTTTCTAAAGTGATTTTTTTAGCATCAATACTAAAAGGATGAGCCCGACCTTGAGATAGATCTAAAAATTGCTGTGGGTCGCCGCCTCGCCACTCATAAATAGATTGTTTAACATCACCAACCAAGTATAAGCTTCCTGAAGTACCGTCACTGTGTTCTGTCGTGATAGCATTATCAACCAATGGAATCAAGTTTTGCCATTGCAATTGAGATGTGTCTTGAAACTCATCGATAAAATAATGTCTAAATTTCTCTCCAAGCCTTTCGTAAATAAAGGGTGCTGGCTGTTGTTTTATGTTTTTGCTAATGATACGGTTAAAGTCATTTACAAACAGCACGCCTTCTTCAGCTTTTATTTGACTGATGCGCCGTTGAATTTCACTTATCATAGATAAAGGCACAAAAGACTTCAAAACTTTTTCAGATAAATGATAATTTAAACTTAATTCTTTTGATCTTAAAAAGAGGGTCTCAATATCAATTCTAATTAGATCTACTTGTTGCTTAACTGCATCATCAATGGTCTTTTTGTAGAAACTTGTTTGAGCTATATCATGCCATTTGGCTTCAAACTTTGAAACAATTTTACCCTCTATTAGGTTTTTAAAATAGTTAGGGATAGTTTGTCTTGGGAAAATTTCTTTTTCAATCTCGTGCTTTTTAAGCAGATGAAAAAAATCTTGACCTATATCGATTAAGTCTTGTTTTATTTCATCTCTATATTTTAGTGTTTGAGATTTAAACTGTTTTAAATCATTTAAGCTATAATTTTGAAGCTGCTCAATAGGCTTATAATTGTTTTCGTTTAAAGCTAATTCTGCATAATTTTTTAAATCCAAACTTATGTCTCCACTTTTATCACGTTCAATTTTATAATGAACAAAATCAACCAACCATTCGGTAAGTTGCAAATCGTGACCTACATCTTCTATTAAACTATCAACTGCTTTTTGAATATAGGGCTGAGGTTCTAGGTCAATTTCAAAATTTTGAATTAAGCTCAAGTCTTTAGCAAATGTTCTAATAATACGATGGTTGAAACTATCAATAGTTGAAACTTCAAAACCCGCATAGTTTGGAATGAGGTATTTTAGAATTTGAAGACTCTTTTTTTGAATTTCAGTCTTAGTTAGTCCTGTTTGCTTAGCAACATCTGTAATAAGACTTTCATAAGATTCTTCTGAGTTTAATCCTGCAAAATAAACCAAAGCTTTAATTATACGCTGTTTCATCTCGGCAGCAGCTTTGTTTGTAAACGTAATAGCTAATATATTTTGGAAAGCAAAGACTTTATCCTGCTGAAGTAAAATACAGAGATATTCTCGAGTTATGGTATAAGTTTTACCAGAACCTGCAGAAGCATCATAAATATAGAAGTGTGGTAAATTCAAAAACCTGATTTTGAAATCTAAAATAAAGATTATAAATGTATATTGAACTATATAAGGCTAAAATTTGAAACGAAATTGTTTAAAGAATAAAGCGATATGGCGTAAATTTGTAAAAAATAAAATCATGAAAATCACTCAACTCTTATTAGCTGGTCTTGTATTTTTTTTAATAAGTTGTTCGGACTCTAAACCGAAAGAGGTTACTGAATTTAACAAAAAGATGACAGAAACTATCGCCATACACGACGAGGTAATGCCTAAAATGAGTAAAATCAACCAGCTTTTAAGCCAATTAGAGACCAAAATGGACAGCACCAATGTTGAAAAATTTCAACCTGCAATGGAAGATTTAAAATCTGGTCACGATAAAATGATGACTTGGATGAAGTCTTTTGGAGATGAATTCTCAAAAACTGAAATTAATCAAGGCATTCAACTTGAAAATGTCGATAGTTTAAAGCAACGACTTAAAGCTCTTAAGCAATCACACATAATGGCTGAAGATATGAAAGCCCATATACAAAAAGCGATAGAAGAAGCTGAGGCATTGGTAAATTAATAATCAAAATACCAATTAAACAAATCTGTTCTTAGTCCAAAATTGACCCAAACCGTATTGTTATCAAACGTTCTCTCATTTTGTGTTGTGGCGTCAAAATTTCGTCCAATAACATTAAGATATACTTTAAAATTTGTTGCAGGATTGATGAGGTAACCTGCTTCTAATTCAGCGTAATAAGAATTTACACGATTGCCTTGTCCAATTGTGTTGCCTGTTTCACTAAACAAATTATCTTCAGTCCCAAACAAATCTGACCCGTAAAACGGATCAAGGTCAGCTTCAGGCTCAAAGCCACGTTCTCCAAATATTAATTTGGTATGACCGAACCAACGATTTTTACGATACCGTGCAATAGCAATTATTTCTCTAAAATTTGCACCCCAAAGATGTGCTAGTGATTGTCCGTTATGGGTATAATTTGTGCTGATTTTATTATGAGAAAAGGTAAATGGTCTTACTTGATTGTATTCTAATTGAAGGTCAAAATCTTTAACCTTGAAAGCGTCAAAATATTTAATCCCTAGTTGAAGTCCAAATTTATTTCTAAAACTTTTATCACCACTAGAAATATCATCTAAAGAAAGTTCATCTATAAGCAATTGACCATACGAATGAATATTGTCTGTCCATTTGTATTTATAATTAGCACCTACCATAACCTTACCGCCTTCAGTACCCGTAGAAAACTCAACCATCTGATAGAATAGCAACGGATTGAGATAACTGATATCAAAACCGCGTTCTTCTTCATTGTCCCAAATGGCGGCTTCAAATAATCCTATATTAAGTTTTTTAGTAACATTATAGCTTAAGTGATGAATAGCCATAAATTTAGTTTGAAAAGCTTCTCGGTCCGTCAACAAATTAGTGTTTCTAGCCTGCATCCAAATGTTGGTATACTTAATTTTCCAGAATTTGGCATCGACTTTTACATAAGGATATGGACTGGCATTATCACTTAAAAACAAAGAGCGATAACCATCGCCAATGAAATTTTTGTAGTTGCCTATTTGGGCATTAAAATTGTCATTAATACGGTAATTGATATATCCCACTGTTACAGGATAATCAAAAGCGTCTGAATTAAAATCCTTAGCAACACCACGCCCAGGAATAATGGCAGGATTGCCGTCTATTGGTGCTCTTGAACGCGCTAAACGATTAAAGTAATCAGCAAATCGCCCTTGACTTTCAAAAATAGCACCGTAGTAAGTTAGTTTTTCTCCAACACCACCTTGAACGAAAGCAACTCGAGTGTTATTATAAGTGTTTAAATCTGCATCTGTATCTCTCCCTACTTGAACATCAACTCCAAAGTCTAGGGTTAACCAGTAATTTTTCCCACTGACTGTAGCGAGATGTTCATCAAATAATTTTCTTCCAAACCAAGAGGTTTTATTAAATGATAAGCTATCGTTAACTGCTTTGAAATCATAATATGGTTTTACATCTTTATATGTAAATGGCTTTTGAGCGGTATGAGAATTAGTCCCGATTAGGTTAATTTCTCTATCAAATCGGTTGTATATTTCATGAGACAACGGAATATAAGCATAGCTTGAAAACAATTCTCCGTCATATGTTTTGGTCTCATTTTCTATCTCGTCAAACTCTTGTTTAGCTTTGATGAGCGATTCCGTTAAATTTGATTTTTCCTTATTTGTATTTTTATCTAGAGAATCAATAGGTGTGTTTTGTTGCTTTGGAGGATAAACCAAATCCATATTAAACTGCATAAAAGTGGGTTTGCCATAAATTTTTGATGGCTTGACTTGCGGGAGTTGATCAAAAGCTTTTTTAAAAATTGATTTAATAGATTCGTTTTCGGCATTGACGAAAATTAAATTGAATTGACCTTCTTTATCAACGTCAAAAATCAATCCGACTTGACTAGGCTGGCCTTCAGTTTGATCTTTTGAGTTTTCTAAAAGATTAAAAAGATAAGTTTTAAAAGTAGACTCAAAGCACTGCTTTTGTTCAAGCTCATTTGCATTTTCACTACAAGACTCAAATAAAGGATAAGTACTTTCTTGGGCAATTAGTGAGATGGATGAAAATATCACACCTACTAATACGATTAAGTTTTTCATCGCTAAAAATTTCAAGATACAAATTTAGTCATTTAAGAAGCATCTACCTACAAAAAAACCCAAGTCAATAGACTCAGGTTTTTGAATTTATTAAAATTATAAAATTTAATCTTGTACCACAAAGTTAATTGGTAAGCCATAAAGCACACCAACTTTTTGACCACGCTGTTCTCCAGGGGTCATTTTAGGTAGAGCTTTTATAACTCTTACAGCCTCTTGTTCTAGTCTAGGGTGCGGCCCACGTGCACGTACATTGACGATATCTCCGTTTTTGTCAATTTTAAATTGAACACTTACACGATTTCTTCCTGATAAGCCTAATTCAGCTCCTAAACCTGTATCAAATTTTTTATTGACGTGTTTTGTGATTTTTTCACTCATACATTTTTTCTTGTCTTTGGCATTTTCACAGCCCGGAAAAATAGGAACCTGCTGGATTAATGCAAAAGGAACGTCTGCTATTTCTTCTTCTACTTCTTCTACTTCTTCAACCTCAACGATTTCCATTTCAGTTGTTTCAGTAGACTCTATAACCTCCTCTTCTACTTCAGAATCGTCTTCTACCACTTCAATAACTTCAGGAGCTGGTGGTGGTGGTGGCGGTGGTGGTGGTTGGTTTTGCATTTCAGTAATTGGAACATCCTCTTCCTCAAGCATGTCTAAATCAACCATACCTACATCAATCTCTTCTTTGTCTGTTTTCCATTCTATGGCTCTCCACGATATGAACAACATAATAACTAAGCCAATTTGAAAAAACAAAAGACTTCTATTTCTTAAATCTTTTTTTGGATTCTTTTTAGTTTCCATTAATAAGTTTTTTTGAGATTACTAAATTATATTTATTTTTTTAATTATCAAATTTATAGCTAAATAATATTCTTGATGCGATAAAAAATATTAGATATCCAAATATAGTTCCAAAAACATTAGCTTTAACATCATTCCAATCAAACATTCTGTAATTGGTTAAATTTAATTGTAAGTATTCAATAATTATACCATAAACAATAATTGATAAAATTATTAAAGAAACTGAAGTATAGCTTGTTTTATTTCGAGTTGTTTTTAAGAACCATAGCCAAAAAATGGCCATCAAAGTATAACTTACAAAATGGTAAACTTTGTCGCTGGTTTCAATTTTAATAGGACTACTTTCTAAATTGATAAGTGATAAAATTAAAATAGCTAGGCTGTAAATCACCGCTACAGAAAACGATAAAGTTTTATCCTTCAATATGTTTTTTATAGTCATCTGCAGATAAAAGGTCTGATGTTTCATCAGGATTACTCAGTTTTATCTTAATAATCCAGCCATCTTCATAAGGTTTTTCATTTACGAGCTCTGGTTCATCTTCAAGTGTTTCATTAAATTCTTCAACTTTTCCAGATAAGGGCATAAACAAGTCTGAAACCGTTTTTACAGCTTCCACTGTGCCAAAGACTTCCTCTTGTTCTAAACTTTCATCTAAAGTTTCTACTTCTACGTAAACTATATCTCCCAGTTCGCTTTGAGCAAAATCAGTTATCCCGACAGTTGCGATATCTCCTTCTATTTTGACCCATTCGTGGTCTTTTGTGTATTTTAAGTTTTCAGGTAAATTCATGTCATTCATTTTATTGTTTTATATTAGTTTCCAAAGTTATAAGTTAATCGTATTCCTGTTCTGATTGTGGTTTGAGGGAAAATAGTTGAAATGGCATTCTCAGAAAATGTATGATCATAAAAGAATGCCGCTGTTAAATTCCTTGTCAACCCATAATCTGCAGTAAAGTTAATAGTCCAGATATCCTGTCCAGCGGTTGTTCTGCTATTAAGCACATCTAAACTTCTTATAATAGTCTCGTTTCGCCTAAAAGAAATATCTGCTTTCAAATTTAAGTCACTTGATAAGACCCGTCTATTGCCTTCAAATTTAGTAACAATTCGCAGATCTCTAACTCTGTAACCTAAGCCTAATCGGTATTCGTCGCCTTGTATTTCGGTCATTAAGTTGTTATTAAAACTAAGTGATAAAGCTCTATCTCTTTTAATTTCTGCTAAGATACTCACAGAATTTTTCATTTCAAAATCAACTTTAACTAAAGGCGTAAACTGCTCTGATAATATAACATTACCAATGAATAGATTGTTTATAAAGTTACCGTTTTGATCTTTATTAGACTCTCCAAATGGATTATTTCGGTCAAATTCAAGATTACTTTGAAATTGGTTTATAGTGTAGTTTGAGGTGTATCCGTGTTCAATAGAAAAGCGGTTAAAGCGCTCTTGAAACCACTTTAAACGCATTAATCCTGTATATTTCATATTCCAATTCGGAATTGGTGTATCTCTAAAAGCACTGAGCTTTACTGATGAAGCATCTTCGCCTGTGTAGGCTGCTAAAAAAGCAGGTAAAAGCACAGCTTGATTGGTTTTACCAAAACCAATAGGGAAGCCATCATCATCTAAATTGTCTGGATTGTCTGGATTAATACCAGCTTCACGAGCCAGCCTTCGAGCAACTATTAACCGATTACTTCTAAAATCTTCAAAGGCTGGAGAATTGTCTGCAGTTGAGGTTTGAAATGCAGTCTTAATTAAATTTGTGGTAATATTAAAATTACCAAATGTATTAGGTGCTAATGATTGGTACTGAAGTGTTTCAGGGTCTATTCTAAAGTTTTCAGTATAAGTATCCATATACATTCTATTTGCCAATAAATCAATGGTCAAGCCTGGCAACAACTTTAAACCAGCCTGCATATCAAACTGTTCTGTTAAGTTCCGTGAGTACTGTTCATTAAAATCTTGAAAAAGTGTTAACCAGCCTTTTCTTGCAGCGATTTCTCTTACATCACGTTGACCACCAAAAACAAAACCAGCAGTTGGTCTTAATGTTCCAGTAAAGCCAACATCATTAGTATAACCCGGTAAAAATATACCTCTGCTTTCTGAATAGTTAAATTGTACATTATCGACAACTCTTAACAAAGTGACTCCAGTGTTAAGTAGTTGCGTTCCAAACCCTAAATCGTCATCTTCTTGAGTGTTTTGAGGTTGTAATTGAGACGTTTGATTATTTTGGTTTTGACCTCGACGACGACGGCTTTGCTGATTGTTTACACGTTGCGTATTGTTGTCTTGTCCTTTTTTCTTCAGACCAATGTAGTCATAAAACGTTGCCATTGTCAAATTTCCATTAATTTGATGCTGAGAAGAATTTTGTACGGAGTTGCCAATGTTGGGAATGTCTTCTAAATTCCTTAAAATCTCAGACCCTTTTTGCCATAAAAAATTACCTGTATAAGAGTATTGGGCATTGATAAATTTCAAGAATGGAATTTTATCAAAAGGTAAATTATAATTAACCTGAAGCGTTTGAGAGTGTCTATTGGGAATGCCTACGTTAAAAAAGTCAGTCCAAACCCCTACACTATTATCTTGTTCATTATTTTCATCAATAAAGTTTCTTACCACACGGTTTTGTGCAGCGCTGAAGTTAAAGTTTAAGGATTCTGTTAGTTGATAATCAATTGCAAATTGCCAATCGTAAAAATAATTGCGTTGGAATAATCTTGGTAGGCCTAAACTGCCTTCGGGTAAGTTAAACTCTCTAAACTGAAGTTCACTATACTGCCTATTGATTGTTGAGCTAGCAGAAACACTAGTTGGTAAAGCGTTAAAATTAAAATCTTTAATTAAGTCAAAGTATGGACTTTTTTTCAAAAACTCGTTGTCTTTCAGTGGTTCAACTTTTACTTGCGGAAAAGCATAATTATATGTTGCATTGACATCAACACTTTGGTCTACGGACTCTTTAATTTCAAAATCTCTGTGGTCAATTTGGTTATAAGTCCCTGAAAATGTAAAGTTTTCAACATCATAAGGCATTGGTGTTTTAGCTGTATTTGTTCGCTCTTTTCTTAACCCAATAACACTTACGCTTTGTCTTTTTGTATAGTCTTCTGCGCGTTCTCTAAGTTCATCTTCGGTTTGCTCATCTTGGGCATTGTCTAGTAAGGTTTCTAATTCAATATCTCTCAAAACCGGATCAAACTGTGGTGTGATTAAAGTTTCGCCGCGGCTATATGAAAACGGGATTTTTATACCCCAGTCTTTAGGTAACAGTTGCCCAACATTTATTCCTGTTGTGACGTCATATTCTTGAACATCTTCTCGACTTCTTTGGTTGGGTCCATCTTCTATATTACCAAAACCAACGGTACTTCGTCTTCCTGTAGCAGTAATAGTAGCAAAATCAGCTAGGTTGGTATCTAAGTTTACTAAAGCAGCCCAACCGCCCTCATTCTGTAAACCGGATAGCCTTAATTCATTAAACCAAACTTGACCCGAAATATTTTGTTCAGTTTGGTTTTTAACCCCTAACATCAACACTCTAATATCTCCAAAACTTGGATTTCCTTTTATTCCAATTCTTAAGTCCTCAGTTTGTTCAGTTCCAGAGACTGGCTCAAGATTTTCATTAAAAAAATTGAGTTCTAGATTACTAAAAGCATCATTACCAATGACTAAAGATTTAATTTCTTGAAGCAAATCTAATGGTAAATTGAGGTCATTTTCTAGTGGCCAAACGCCACGTGGGGTTAAATCCCCGGCCTCGCTTACTTTTAAAGGAACTTCTATTTGATAATAGTTGTTTGTGAAATCTAGCCCCATTCTAATAAACGCTACCATTTGATTGTCTTGTAGCTGAATAGCAGGAGGCGGTGTAGCTTGCGCATGCAAAAACATTTCTAAGTTTTCGTACTGACGCATATCCACTCTAAAATTTTTGAAAACACCTCTTGAATCTTGTGATTCTAAATTATTTATGAGTAAAGCTAGAGATTGCTCATCCTCTCTAATGCTTTGGTTGTTATTAACCAGTTCCTCTCTTACAACACCGGGTGGCGCTACATATTCGGTAGTATTCTCTTCACTTACTGATTGTACACTAAAAGTTGTTGAGCCGTTGGTTTCCGGATCTGTTCCATTTGGTAAAATAGGTTGTTTATAGGTTAAGTAGTCGCCTCTCACTAAATCTAGAGAACCAAGTCTTAAATGTGTTTTTCTTTCGAAATCGGTGAGATACATCCTCATAAACCTAACCGATCTTAAATCGGCTATTCCGCCAACTGCAAATTCTTCGCTAGTATTTAGCGGTACTCTAAATTGTACCCATCTTACGGGCAATTGCTCACCGTTAGGTAGGGTTGTGGTGGTTTCTCTTACGTCAGTTATATAGTCTTGATTAATACCTGCTTGATTACTGGTATTATTATCCACACTCATATTGGGAAAGACAGGAATTTTGTATTCAAAGTAACTGTCAATAGTATTCATAGTATTGTCTCGATTGACATCTTCTACATCAGGAAATGCTGAATTTCCTCTATTGTTTTGAGAAACTTCTGTTATGTTATTTCCTTGAGAACCATTAAAATTTTCGTATCGCTCAGTAATACTTCCGTCACGATTTAAGAAGTAGACATAATCATCATTAGACGGATCGTCGAAGTTTGAAAAACCAGGAAACTTCTGAGCTTCCTGAGCATTGTTTAAACCGTCAAAACCAGCATCTTGGTTGGTTCTTTCTTGGCCCTCAGTATCAAAAGCGTAAACTAAAGATTGTTCTGTTGGTAATTTAGAAAACTCTGTCGTAATGGTGTTAGCTTCTCCACCGTCTTCAGGTAAGCCATTTTCGTATTGTTTTCGACCATCTTTGAGTATATCTTCTGACATACTTCCTAAGTTTAAAACCACTTGGCCGCCATTATTACCAGCATTTTCTGTATAGATAAAAGGGTCCATTACCCAAAATTCAATAAACTGGACATTAGCTCGTTCAAAATCTGTTGTTTGTAAGCCTCGCATAATACCACCAAAATTTTGTTGTGGGTTTGGTAAAGTATTATCATTCGATGCAGCAGAATTATAATTAAACATTCCACGGCGGGTTGGGTCAAATGATAAATCAAGTGTAAATATCGTTTGAATCTGTCCCGTTACAATATCAGTATTGGGAAACAACTCATTGATTAAAACTCTTCGGGTCTTATAATCAGATAAATCTTGATCGGAAATGGCAGCTGGTCTTTGGGTGCTGTAAAAAATAGGATCGATAGAGTACCAATTTAATTTTGCTCTAAAATCATTTATACTTAACTCATTATTGGCATCAAATGACCCATTAACATCGTTTGGCCCACGAAAACCAACGGGAACACTTGATAGTTCCCAAGGATCAGGGTTAAGTAGTGAAATAGACGTTTGAGAACCTTCAAAGTCGTCGACATAAGAAGTGGTTTCTCCGTTAAAATCATCTGCATTTGGTGAACCAGGGCTTAAATAAGCAAATTCACCTCTTAATGATAAATTTGATGGCACATCTGTATCTATATTAGGTAACTTATTGACAAGTCTAGTTAAAAATGGAACTTCAGAATTATAGTTGAAGTTGAATCCATAAATGGTATTATTAATTGGCTCCTGATTGAAATCGGCTTTTTGAGTTAAAGGCCTCTCATTTAGATTCAAAAAAGTTGCACCTAACAGCAGCTTATCACTAAACTGATGTTGTACGTCAATTCCAGTAAAGCGTTTAGTCTGTCGTCCAAAAAGCGCATTGTTTTCTGTGGAAACCTGAATAGGTGTATTTGAGGCTAGCAAAGCATCATCCAAAATTTGAACTCGGCCTAATTCATAATCGACTACATAATCAACACCTTCTTGCAAAGTTCTTCCTCCAGCAGTAACTGTAACTGAACCTCTTGGAACATTAAGCGCCCCTAAAGGAATACCGTCTTGACCAGAAGATTTATACCGGCCTTTAATTTGAAACTTATTTTTTTGGGCTTCATTTTGTAAAGCTTGAGTTTTTGTCGTTGTATATAATGAGCGAAACACGTAAAAGTCTTGGTTGTCATTATAAGTTGTAGGATCGTCGTAATCTTCTGGCCCAGTATTAGGGGTGTTGTCTAATTTATTGAATAGAAACTCCCCGAAAGGTTCAACTTTTGTAAATTTTATGACTCCATTTTGAGTATCAATAGTAATTCCAGGAACAAAATCAAAAAAACCATCACCAGTGCTAATAGGATCCTGATTAGCATTAAGTTGATCTAATTCAAATACGTTTAAAAGGTTTTCTTCAGCTACATCATCAGGTAGAGCTAAACTGCCGCCTGGCGCTGGATTAATAAAGTTTAAAGGCTGAGGATCTGTATATAAAATGTTCATTTTAAACCCTTCTTGCTCGAGGTTTGATCCATTTAAATTGTAAAAGTTTTTCATCATCAAATCCCAAATAGGTTCATTGACATTAGTCACGGGACTTTTTAGCATTTTAACCACTAAGGCTTGGTTTTGAGCAATTTGTTGGTCTTGTTGGTCAGGGTTTTGAATATTTTGAGAAGCATCAATTCCGTCATTAGCAAACTCACCAACTTGAAAGACTTGTCCATTGGTTGTAAATTGAAATGCAACACCTAAAATTTCATCGTTTGATAATCGCTGGTTTAAAGTGATATAACCTAATTCTCTATTTAAAGTATATTCATTGGGTTGAAGTTCGCGAGCATTTTCTAAAACACCATAATCTCTGCCTTCTTGAACAAAGCTGGAAGCCGCGCCAAAACCTTGACCTACTGTTGCAATTTCTCTTATTTGCTCTGTTAAAACTGAATTAGATCCTGAGCCAATACCAAAAGGGTTAAAATCATTGTTTGGGTTATCAGGAAAATTACCAGGATTATTTAAAAAGTTTGGTAAAGGCGGTGATATTTGATTGCCATTATCATCTAAAAAAAACCCTAACTTATCTGGCTCAGATTCGCCTAAGTCTTGTATGGCAACAATATTTCTAGCATTGGCAATAGTTTGCGGATTGTTTGTCCTATTGGTTACCCAAATTTGTACACGTTGAATTTGAACTCTTGAATTTATAAATGGATAGTTTTGCAAAGCCCTGTCATATTCGTCTCTGAAAAATTGAGCTAAGAAAAAGTGTCTATTTTCATCATAATCTAAAATAAACTTATCGTATTCTCTAACTGTTCCTCCGCCTTCAACACTTACATTTTGACGTTCTGAATTCATTTCAGAAAACACACTTGTAATGGTTGTTTTTCCAAATTTAAACTTGGTTTTAACACCAAACAAACTTTGTGAACCTTGAATTAAGGATGAATTAAGTGGCATATTAACATTACCAATCTGTATATCTTGTAGAATATCATCTTCATTTGGGGTGTATTGAAGCTTAATTTGGTTCTGAAAATCAAAAGTAGACTCGGTGTCAAATTGTGCATCTACGGTTAACCTTGTGCCGACTTTAGCTTGTAAACTCAATCTAATAGCTTGGTTAAAGTCAAAGGATAAGTTGCTTTGGTTTCTTGGTGAAAGTGTAGGATTGTCTTGTTTAGAGTAGAGAATCCCCATATCAATACCAACAGAACCTTGAGGGTTAACTTCTATTTGATTACCCCCAAAAATAGTTTCGAAAAAATCATTATTAACATAAAAAATCGGAAGCAAATCATCCTGAGCATCATCATTACGACCTTTAACTACATCGCTTTTCTGCTTAAAATAAGCCATCATCCGCTCTCTTAACACTAGTTTTTGATATTCTTCTCGAGTCAAAACCAATGGATAAATGGTATTGATATCATCAATTTTTTCAGAGTAAATGTAACGATCTAAAATGGGATCATAAGTATATTTAGATTGAATACTCTCAGGGTTGGGCATTTGGATATTGCCAAGATCATATCCCGTTTTGGTTGAATCAGAAGGTGTTTCTTCTTGAGCAAAACCAATATTACAAAACAGAAATGCAAAAAAAAGCCAAAAAATTTGTTTTGACAGTTGTATTTTAAAAAATTTAGAAAATTTCAACTTTATTATAAGTTTTTAAGCGCTGTTTTTATGATTTGTTCTATACTAGCCTCAGGGGTTTCTTTCAAAATTTTCAAAACAGTTTTTTCTGCTTGTTTTTTAGAATACCCAAGAGTTACCAATGCAGATAACGCCTCATCTTTATGCGTATTGTTTTGAAGTGGTAAAACTTCGTTTGCGACATCAATTTTTGTGATTTTGTCTTTGAGATCAACAATGACTCTTTGAGCCGTTTTTAGCCCTATTCCTTTTACACTTTTTATGGTTTCAACATCTGCATTTGCAATGGCATTCACGACTTCTTCGGGCGATAATGATGAAAACATCATACGGGCTGTTGAGGCACCAATTCCCGAAACACTAATAAGTTTAGTAAAAACATCTCTTTCAGATTTGTCCATAAACCCATATAAAACTTGAGCATCTTCTCGAACCTGAAAATAAGTATAAATGTTTATGGCTTCATCCTCAGGTAGTTTACCATAAGAATACAATGAGATATTAACTTCATAACCTACACCGTTACAGTCAACAACAATTTGTGTAGGTGACTTCTCCGTCAACTTACCCCTTAAAAAATTTATCATAAAAAACCGTTAAAGGCTTCAAAAGTAATAAAATAAATGAAAGTAATACTCTTAATACATGGTTTTAAAACCCTATTTTAAAATAAATAAATTAGGTTATTTTTGGTTTTACTCTTCAGAACTTATGTCTATTTGAGTATTACTTCTTTCGTTTTCGTTTTGCCTTTTGTTGAGCATCTATTGCTGCCACAGCAGACATGTTGATCATTTCTTCAACACTTGCACCGAGCTGAAAAACATGGGCAGGTTTGTCTAAGCCCATAAGTATTGGCCCTATAGAGTCGGCGGTATTGAGTTCTTTTAATAATTTATAGGTGCCATTGGCGGCATCAAGATTAGGGTAAATTAAAGTATTAACTCTTTTATCTTTTAATTTACTAAAAGGAAATTTGTTGTGTCGTAATTTTCTGTTGAGAGCAAAATCAACTTGTAATTCTCCATCAACATGAATCTCTGGATAATTTTCGTGTAAATAATTTACAGCATCATTAATTTTCTTTGCTGAAGGATGATTTGATGATCCAAAATTACTATAAGAAACCATAGCTACATTAGGCACTATACCAAACATTTTGACGGTGTAGGCTGTCATTTGGGCAATTCTAGCCAATTCAATAGCATCCGGATTAATATTTATTGAAGTGTCGCTAATAAAAATTGGGCCTTTAGCGGTATTCATTAAGTTGGTTGCCGCAATTTTTGAAACTCCTTTTTCTTTACCTATAATTTCTAAAATAGGTTTTAACACCTTTGGATAAGATCTAGAATAGCCTGAAAGCATAGCATCAGCATCATTTTCAACTACCATCATAGCTGCAAAGTAATTGCGTTCACGCATTAATTTTTCAGCTTCATACAATGTGATGCCTTTTCGCTGGCGTTTTTCCCATAAAGTTTTGGCATATTTTTTTAAGTCAGGAAGTTGCTCATCAGATTTTGGATCTATGATAGTGATATATTCACTTTCAAAATCTAACTCTTCCATCAATTCTAAAATAATTTCACGTCTCCCGAGTAAAATAGGAATGGCGATTTTGTCTTCGTAAACTTGTTGAGCTGCTTTTAAAACATCGATATGGTCGGCTTCAGCATAAACAATTTTCTTAAGGTTAGATTTCGCTCTACTCATCAACAGTCGGGTAATTTTATCTTCATTGCCCATACGTTCGAGCAATTCTGATTTATAGGCATCCCAATTTGTGATTTTGTTTCTGGCCACACCACTTTCTATAGCAGCTTTGGCGACAGCTGGCGGAATTTCACCTATTAACCTCGGGTCAAATGGTTTAGGGATAATATAATCTCTTCCAAATTGCAATTTGGTTTCACAATACGCAATATTGACTTGTTCAGGAACAGGTTTTTTAGCCAACTCGGCCAGTGCTTTTACGGCTGCCATTTTCATTTCCTCATTGATTTTTGTCGCTTCAACATCAAGCGCTCCTCTAAAAATAAAAGGAAACCCTAAGACGTTGTTCACTTGATTAGGGAAATCTGAACGGCCAGTCGCCATAATGACATCATCACGGGTTTTGATGGCCAAGTCATAATCAATTTCAGGATCTGGATTAGCCATAGCAAAAACAATAGGATTGTCATTCATGCTTTTGAGCATTTTGGCAGAAACCAATCCGCCGATAGATAAGCCGAGAAAGACATCACTACCCTTCATAGCATCCGCAAGAGAGTCGTAAGATTTTTCTGTGGCAAATTCTTTCTGACCCGCGGATAAACCCTCTTGACCTTTTTTAAGTGCGCCTTTACTGTTAAACATCACGATGTTTTCTTTTTTGGCACCCAGTAAAACGTAAAGCTTTGCACAGGCAATGGCAGCCGATCCTGCCCCTGAGACTACAATTTTAACTTTGTCTATTTTTTTATCTGCCAACTCTAACGCATTTAATAAAGCGGCCGCAGAAATAATAGCCGTGCCGTGTTGATCGTCATGCATAATTGGGATATCCAACTCCGCTTTAAGTCGTTCTTCTATTTCAAAAGCTTCTGGTGCTTTGATGTCTTCTAAATTTATTCCACCGAAAGTTGGCGCAATATTTTTAACGGTTTCAATAAATTTTTGTGGATCTTCTTCGTCTATTTCTATATCAAACACATCTATGTCAGCAAAGATTTTAAACAAAAGCGCTTTACCTTCCATCACAGGTTTTGAAGCTTCTGGGCCGATATTACCTAAACCCAAAACAGCAGTTCCATTAGAAATCACGCCAACAAGATTACCTTTATTGGTATAGTTGTAAACCTTTTGTTTATCCTTTTCTATTTCTTGACAAGGAATAGCCACGCCTGGCGAATACGCCAAACCCAAATCGTGCTGCGATGCATATTTTTTGGTTGGAACCACCTTTATTTTTCCTGGTTTAGGAAACTCGTGATAGTCTAATGCTTCTTTGTGTTGTTTTTTGCTTGCAGCCATTATTGTTTTATTTTAATGTGTTTATTGCGAATTCTAATCGTTTTACCACTTCTTCTTTCCCTAACAAGCTTATGATGTCAAACACATCAGGGCCTTTCATATCGCCAACAAGTGAAAGTCTAAGCGGTTGCATCACTTTTCCAAAACCAATATCTTGAGACTGAATCCAGTTTTTAATTGTTGGTTGAATACTTTCTTTCGAAAAATCATTTTGCTCACTAATTAGGGTTTTTAAATTTGAAATGATTTCCGCTGTACCGTCTTTCCATGCTTTTTTAGTGGCTTTAGGATTAAACTCTTGTGGCGCTTCAAAAAAGAAATAGCCTTCTTGCCAAAAATCTGGAACAAAGTTGATGCGTTCTTTTAATAAGCTAACGATTTGTCGAACGTATTCTATCTTACTATCAATAGATTTTTGGGTTTTAAGCCAATTTTGAAATTGATTCGCTAAAATTTCTATATCGACTTTTTGGACATATTGGTGTTGAAACCATTCAGTTTTCTCAGGGTCAAATTTGGCACCAGCTTTATGAACTCGTGATAAATCAAATTTATCTATCAGTTCATGTAAGCTAAATATTTCTTGATCTGAAGTATCATTCCACCCGAGAAGTGCAAGCATATTGATAACAGCTTCTGGTAGATAATAATCTTCGCGATAGCCTGCAGAAATTTGGCCCGATTTGGGATCTTTCCATTCTAATGGGAATACTGGGAAACCGTGCTTTTCACCATCTCTTTTGCTAAGCTTTCCTTTACCACTGGGTTTTAAAATTAAAGGTAAATGTGCAAATTCAGGCGCATCCCAGCCTAATGCATCGTAAAGTAAAATATGCAAAGCCAACGACGGTAACCACTCTTCGCCGCGAATCACATGTGTGATTTTCATCAAGTGATCGTCAACAATATTGGCCAAATGGTAGGTTGGCATACCATCACTTTTAAATAAAATTTTATCGTCTAATGCATCTGTTCTAACTTGTATATTTCCCCTGATAATGTCGCTGATGAGTAATTGCTTGGCCATGGGCATTTTAAATCGAATGACATAAGGTTGACCATCATCTAATAATTTTTGACACTCATCTTCAGATAGATTTAAGCTATTGTTGAGATGCGTTCTGTTTTGAGAGTTGTAGGTAAAGGTTTCACCTTTGCTTTCGCGTTCTTTCCTGAGTTTATCGAGTTCTTCAGCGGAGTCAAATGCATAGTAAGCATGACCTGAATCAATGAGTTTTTGAGCGTATTCTTTATAAATATGTTGCCTTTCGCTTTGTCGATAAGGTCCAAAATCTCCTGGTGTGTTAGGACCTTCATCGATAGTTAATCCGCACCAGTCGAGAGCTTCTTTAATATATTGTTCTGCACCTTCTACATAGCGAGATTGGTCGGTGTCTTCTATTCTTAAAATAAATGTGCCGTTGTGTTTTTTAGCAAATAAATAGTTGTAAAGTGCGGTACGCAAACCACCAATATGTAGTGGGCCGGTTGGACTTGGTGCAAACCGCACTCTTACCGAATTTTTCATAGTCAAAATGTTTTATGCAAATATCATAAAATAAAAAAGAGCTCAAGATGCATTAATGAATATTTTATGCTTTGATGAGTTTAGGTTTAGTGATGTAAATTTAAGAGATTAACAACAAAAAAGTTGTTATTCATAATGCCCAAGTGCTGAAATCACAACAACTTTTTTATACGGCTTTTCAATAATTTCGTAAATC
Source organism: Mesohalobacter salilacus (assembly GCA_003931895.1). Lineage (GTDB taxonomy): Bacteria > Bacteroidota > Bacteroidia > Flavobacteriales > Flavobacteriaceae > Psychroflexus. The sequence continues at coordinate 5,102 of RRZV01000043.1, read as the reverse complement.
AAGCGGTCTTTTTTATTTAATCGTCTGCTCCACAAACCAGATAATTCAAACTTTAATTTTTCTGGTTTTCCAGATCCTGAATATGGATGAACTTTTAATTCTTCTAAGCAATTTTCAAGTCTGTTTTTGTCGCTTTTTCTCCCTGAGAAACTTATTTTTTTAATGTCTTTTAATGCTTTTTTTTCAAATATAATTTGATATTTAATAGATGAAGACATTGATTAAAATTTACTCTTTATGTCCAAAAAGCTCTTTTCTTAGCTCGTCAGTATATTCTACCACGTTACCTTCTTTAGCGCTTTTTTGACGCTCGCGTATTTTTTTTACAAATTCAGGATTATAAGGGCTTTCTTCAGAGTTTGTAGATTTGTCTGAAGCATTTGATGAAAAAGAAACATCAAAAGCCTTTAAAAACTGTTTAATGGCTTTGGCTTTTTTAGACTCTGTTTGAATTATAATTGTTTCCATAGTTTTATAACTTATAAAGGTTCAATAAAGATACTAAACTTTATTCATAGTGCCCAAGAGCTGAAATTACGACGACCTGTTTGTCAGGTTCTTCGATAATTTCGTAAATTAATCGGTCTTTTTTATTTAATCGTCTGCTCCACAAACCAGATAATTCAAACTTTAATTTTTCTGGCTTTCCAGAACCTGTTTTGGGGTGTTCTGATAACTCTATAACCATTTTTTCAAGCTTTTTAATCAAAGATTTTTGACCTGACTTTTCTATTCTTGAAAAATCTTTTTGTGCTTTTGGTTTAAGTATTATTTCAAACTTTCCCATAATTTTTTTGGGTCGATTGTTTTCCCACCTTCTTCTTCTCTTGCTGTTAATATTTCCTTTACAAACTCAGGATTATAAGGGCTTTCTTCAGAGTTTGTAGATTTTTCTGAAGCATTTGATGAAAAAGAAACATTAAAAGCCTTTAAAAATTCTTTAATGGCTTTGGCTTTTTTGATATCAGTTTGTATAACAATGGTTTCCATATTAACAAATTTAGTCAATTTTTTTGTTTTGTCAAGTTTTAAGTAATCGTGAAAACAGCTTATTTAAAATCTATTTTCTGCACATTTTACACAAAATCGGCTTTCGGGCATAATCATTAAGCGTTGAAGCGGAATTTTGTCGTGGCATTTAGCACATTGTCCAAAGTCTTCGTCGTCTATTCTATCGTAAACTTTTAGCATACCGTTATAGCGTTGCTCAGCTTTTCGCAGGGCGTTTTTTAAAACACTTTTGTTGTTGATGGCATCAATTCTTGAGACTCTACCTATGGCATTTTCTGGCGCAATAGGTTTGGTTAACGCTTTGTAGTTTTTAATTTGCTTTTGGAGTCGCTCTATTTCTTTATCTAATTGATTTTTAATTGCTTCTTTATCCATTAGGGTTTAAGTATTGCACTGTATTTATTTGTATTAGACAAAATCTCAACCGCTTTTTTTACTACCTCTGCTTGTTCTAAATTATGTTGATAAACGCCTTGATTATAGGCGTAATGTTTAATAATTTGGTCTGAAATCAAAGCGGATATTTGTGTTTTGTAAGTTTCAAATAATTCGTTTTTTTCAGCTTGAATCTCAGACTTTAAGCTATTGAGTGTTTTGATAAACTTTTGGTCAAAATTATCTGCTTTGGCTGATTTTACAAAAGCTTCTAAAGATTCATCGGTTTCTGTTTTTGGCAGGTATTTTCTATCCTTCACATAATCTAAAAACTGATTAAAAACAGTATTATCAACTTTAAATTTTTTCCATTCTAAGTCTGGATTTTTAATGGCAAATTGGGTTGAAAAATCGAATATGACCAAATCATCAATCAAGGTTTGAGTAAAATTGCTAATGTCTTCAGCTTCTACCTTAACATCAGGTTTTATGCCGCCACCATCGTAAACTGTTCTGCCATTTTGGGTTTGAAATGCAGTTGAATTTTCAATAGATTTTCTAATCGATTTTCCGTTTTCATAATCTAAAGCTTGAATACCACGACCGCTTGGTAGAAAGTATCTTGAAATTGTAATTTTAACTTGCGTACCGTATTTCAAAGGTTTTGGGCGTTGTACTAAACCTTTACCAAAACTTCTGGCACCAACAATCACAGCACGGTCAAGATCTTGCAAACTGCCAGACACAATTTCACTTGCAGAAGCACTTTTATCATTAATTAAAACCACCAACGGGATTTCAGTATCGATGGGTTCTCGTTTTGTAGCATAAGTGGCGTTGTAGTTTTCTATTTGTGATTTGGTATAAACGATAAGCTGGTCTTTGGGCACAAAAATATTACTCACATTCACGGCTTCTGAGAGCAACCCGCCAGGATTGTTTCGCAAGTCTAAAATTAATTGCTCTGCGCCTTGCTCTTTCAACTCAAGCACGGCTAAACCAACGTCTTTAGAAGCTGTTCGAGTAAATTGACTAAGAACAATAAAGCCTGTTTTGTCGTCTGCCATACCATAAAAAGGCACGGCTGAAGGTTGACTTAAAACGCGTTTTAGATTAATGACTTTAGTTTGATTTCCACGCTTGATTTCCAGCTCAACACTGGTATTTGGTGCACCATTTAAAACTTCGCCAAGGTTATTTTGGTAATCGATTACGGGAGAGCCGTCAATTTTAAGAATTTCATCACCTAACTTTAAACCTGATTGGTCAGCGGCAAAATCTTTTAACAGATTGGTTACAACCACTTTGTCTTCAAGGCTTTTGAGCTCTAAACCTAAATTGGCATAGTTAGCTGATTTTTGAATTCTGGCTTCTTCTACATCTTGTTCGTTATAAAAATTAGTATAAGGGTCTAAATCCGCCAGCATTTTAGTGATAGCGGTGTCCATTAATTCAGCGGGATTAACTTCATCAACATAATTCATATTGATTTCTTTGTACAGCGCTGTAAATATTTCAATCTGTTTGGCAATTTCAAAAAAATCAGAGCGATAAACTGTGTAGCTGCTGAGTATAATCGCTGCTACTGCTGTGAGCAAAATGTATTTTAGTTTTTTCATGGTTCTTTATTATTTTTTATTGATGCTATGATTCATTTCGACTTCGCTCAATGAACGGCTATTGTTTCTATTGTTGCTGTGGTTTCTATGGTTGTTAAGGATTCTAAATTAATCCTTGTCATTCTGAAAAATGCTCCTTTCGTCGCATTTTTTAGAATCTCTTCAACTCATTGCTTTCAACAATTTTATCAAGGCTTTTTCAATCTCTTGATAAGCTGATTTTTCAGAAGTTGAATATACAAACATCATATGAAAATGTGTTTCATCTTTAACAATTAAGTGTTTGTTGAGTCTGTAAGCTTCTCGCATTTGCCTTTTAATACGGTTTCGGTCTACTGCTTTTTTAAATTTTCGTTTAGGAACGCTTACACCGCAAAGATTTGTTCCCGACTCCTTAAATTTCAAATATTTTACAATTAGCGGAGAAACCTTTTTAGTTTTACCACTTTTAAAAAGCGGTTCAATATGACGTTTCAATCGTAATTTTTCAGATTTCGGAAACTTGTAATTCATCTTGTAAAATTATACATTTTAGAATTTATGTTTTACAAAAGCCTAAATCATTTTCTATGCTTTATTTTTACGGACTAATTAGTTGTAAATGAATACAAAAAATAAATAATGCCAAAACAAAATACATATCATGTTATTGGTGTGATGAGTGGAACATCGCTTGATGGTGTAGATTTATGTGAAGTTAAATTCCATTTTAATCAAAAAACTTGGTCGTATAATATTTTAAAAACACAAACCATTCCTTATGATTTAGAATGGAAAAATAAATTGCAAAACGCTCATAAATTATCTAAAAACAATATAAAAATTTTAGATGAAAAATACTGCAGACTATTGGGTGAATTCATTTTGGGCTTTATGGATAAGCCTCATGAAGTTGATATGATTTGCAGTCACGGCCACACTATTTGGCACCAGCCCGACAAAGGGTTTACCTATCAAATTGGTAATCTTAAACTACTGAGCCAACTCGTCCAAAAAACTGTAGTTTGCGATTTTAGAACTGCCGATGTCGCTCTTGGTGGTCAAGGTGCACCTCTGGTTCCGATTGGTGATGAATTACTCTTCGCCGATTATGATTACTGCATCAACATTGGTGGATTTGTGAATATCTCTTTTAAAAATAAGGAAAAACGCCAAGCTTTTGATATCTGTCCTGCTAATAAAGTGTTGAATATTTATGCAGAAAAAGAAGGCTTTGAATATGATGATAAAGGTAAAATTGCTGCTCAAGGCCAATGTGATCAGCAACTTTTAGCTAAATTAAATGCTATAGCCTTTTATTCTAAAACACCTCCAAAATCTTTAGGTGTGGAATGGTTAGAAAACGAAATGCTTCCAATAATAGAATCATTTAAGATGTCTAATAAAGACATTCTAAACACCTTAACACATCATATTGCCTTTCAAATTTCAAAATCTTTAAAAATGAACAATGCAAAAATTTTGATAACTGGTGGTGGAGCTTATCACAGTTTTTTAATTGAATGCATAGAAAATTACTCGACAAATGTAAAAATTCACATTCCAAGTCCAGAAATCGTTGATTACAAAGAAGCTTTAATTTTTGGGTTATTGGGTGTATTGAAGTTCCGTGGAGACATCAACGTGTTAAGTTCAGTATCAGGGGCAAAACATGACCATAGCTCAGGAGAAATATTTAAATTTAAAGCTTAGGTTTTTTTGGCTATAGGTTAAAGGTAAAAAGATTGATGGGTTACAGTATTATTTTTAAGCCTCACAAGTCAACAATACTTTTAGGGTCGTGGAATCTAAATTCCCAGATAGTTTATCAGATGATTCGATATTGATTTAACCCAAACAGGATAACTTATAACCCCATAAACTTTAAACTCATAAACTTTAAACTTATAAACTCAAAACAAACACGACCACAATTCAAAAAAGGGATTACACTATAAGTCGTATTAAAAAAATTTATACCCAAATCAAAAACAAACTTAAGTGCTTGACTTATATTTGTGCAAATTTTAGAAAATAGAATTATATTTTAATGAAAGACTAAAATACCTCGATTTGTTTAGACCATTATCAGTTGTTTCTTAGTTGATTTTTTAGGCT
>RRZV01000091.1 GCA_003931895.1 Mesohalobacter salilacus | reverse complement strand
CCCGACACTTCGGGATTGGCAATGCAAAAAAGAACATACTAAATTATTTAGGACAGAGTTGTACATAAAACTAATATAAGACAAAGCCCTCTAATTTCTTTTTATATTTGCAAATTATGAAAACAGACCAACTCCAAACATTAGTCCATAAAGGCGAATATTTGCCACTTATGGAAGCGTTTTATACCATTCAAGGCGAAGGGCATCACACAGGCACAGCAGCTTATTTTATCAGAATAGGGGGTTGCGATGTCGGTTGCCATTGGTGCGATGTTAAAGAAAGTTGGAATCCAGAAATTCATCCACCAACCGATATAAAAAAAATAATTAACGATGCCACACAATATTCAGATACCATTGTTATCACCGGTGGCGAACCCTTAACTTGGGATATGACTAAGCTCACCCAAGGTTTAAAAGCCAAGGGTATGAATATTCATATCGAAACCTCAGGAGCTTACCCTATCACTGGCGTTTGGGATTGGATTTGCCTGTCACCTAAAAAAATCAAATTACCACAACCCGAGATTTATAAACGAGCAGACGAACTAAAGGTCATTATTTTCAATAAACACGATTTTAAATTTGCAGAACAACAAGCCGAAAAACTTGAAACCGAAGCTTTACTTTACCTTCAGCCAGAGTGGAGTGTTCGCGAAAAAATGATGCCTCAAATTGTAGATTACGTCATGAAACACCCTAAATGGAAAATCTCACTACAAACCCATAAGTACTTAAGAATTCCTTAGTGTGGTGATGTTATAGATACTTAGTTGCTATTGTTTCTATGGTTGTTATTGTTACTATTGTTGAATTGCTACATTATTACATTTTCGTATTAGCACATTACTACATTCGCTTACCATCAACGTCACTGCGAAGGAGAGCAACGACTGTGGCAGTCTTGAGTAATTTAACTTGAATTGTCACTTCTACTTATATTAACAGAGATTGCTAAATTTGAAATCACCACATTTTCAAATTTTCAAATTTTCAAATTAACACATTGCTACATTAAAAACAACTCTAAGGCACCAAAAACTCCCCTTGCCAGTCATTAGCTCGTTTAAATCTACAGCGGATATGGTTAGGTCTTTTCAGTTGCAAGCTTTCAATACTATCAGGCTGTAAACCTAATACAGCAAAATGCAAATCTTCACCATATTCAATTTGATCTGGATTTTTTATAACACTCGACGGAGTTTGTTTAGTTTTATAATCATTGGTTGATGCACCTTGAACACTCTGTCGATAATAATGCAGTCGTTTTTCATCTTTAATCAATTGAACCTTACCACTAACTTTAATTTGCCATAATTTTTTCGGATGATAAAATAAGACTTCTGCGTGGGGGTTCTTTTTGTATTGTTCAATTTTTGGTGACCGTTGGTCAGTAAAGAAAACTAATTCGTGTTGATTGGTCATCTCGCGAAGAACAACCGTTCTAATTATAGGTCTATCTTCAGAAATGCTGCTAAGACTACAATATTTAAAAGGATGTTTACGTTTTAAATATCCGAATTTGATTTCCTGAAGAGTGGATTTAAAAATTGAGTCTAACATTTTTTTTCTTTAAAAATAAGCCATATAAACTACAAAAAAAAGCACTGAATTAAAATTCAAATTTTTACTTTTGTTCATGCAAAAAAATATCCTCATTTTAGATTTTGGTTCGCAGTACACACAATTGATTGCTAGACGTGTAAGAGAACTTAACATTTACTGCGAAATCAAGCCTTTTAACAAAGTTCCTGAAAATTTATCGAGTTTTAAAGCGGTCATTCTTTCAGGAAGCCCATTTTCAGTTAGACATGACAATGCGCCGATACCTGATTTAAAAAATATAAAAGGGCAATTACCTATTTTAGCTGTCTGTTATGGTGCCCAACATTTAGTGCAACAACATGGCGGAAGTGTTGAAGCTTCAAACACACGAGAATTTGGGCGCGCACACTTAGAAGCCATCAAGCGAGATAATCCATTGTTTGAAGGCATTGAAGAAGGCTCTCAAGTCTGGATGTCACATAGCGATACCATCATGGCTTTACCACCTGATGCGCATCGTATTGCCTCTACAGAAGATGTCAAGTTTGCGGCTTTTCAATTTGATGATGAAGATACCTATGGTATTCAATTTCATCCAGAAGTGTATCATACCACTGATGGATTGAAGTTACTTAAAAACTTTTTAGTCAAAATTGCTAAAGTTCCTCAAGAGTGGACACCTGCTAAATTTGTAGATTTAAGTGTTGAAGAGTTAAAAGAAACCATTGGCGATCAAAAAGTAGTTCTAGGCTTAAGCGGTGGAGTTGACTCTAGTGTTGCTGCCGTTTTACTCAACCAAGCTATAGGTGATAATTTGTATTGCATATTTGTAAACAATGGGCTGCTAAGAAAAAATGAATTTGACGAAGTTTTAGATCAATACAAAAATATGGGGCTTAACGTTAAAGGTGTTGACGCGTCTGAAAAATTTTACGCTGCTTTAGCTGGAGTGAGTGACCCTGAATTGAAACGCAAACGTATTGGCAATGCCTTTATAGAAGTATTTGACGATGAAGCACACCAAATTAAAGACGTGACCTTTTTAGCACAGGGTACAATTTATCCTGATGTGATTGAATCGGTTTCGGTTAATGGGCCTTCGGTGACCATTAAATCTCACCACAATGTTGGCGGTTTGCCAGAATACATGAAACTAAAAGTTGTAGAACCTTTAAAAATGTTGTTTAAAGATGAAGTGCGCCGAGTGGGGAAGGAGTTAGGCATTTCGCCAAAACTTTTAGGTCGTCATCCTTTTCCAGGGCCTGGCTTAGCCATAAGAATTTTAGATGATGTCACCCCACAAAAAGTAAGTATACTACAAGACGTCGATCATATTTTTATCAAAGCCCTTCGTGACTGGGAATTGTACGACGAGGTTTGGCAAGCTGGCGCTATGCTTTTACCAGTTCATTCTGTAGGTGTAATGGGAGACGAGCGTACTTACGAAAAAGTTGTAGCTTTACGTGCTGTAGAATCAACAGATGGGATGACAGCAGATTGGGTAGATTTACCTTATAAATTTTTACAGAATGTGTCCAATAAAATTATCAATCAAGTCAAAGGGGTGAATCGTGTGGTTTATGATATCAGTTCAAAACCACCATCAACTATAGAATGGGAATAATTATGAAATTTAAATTTTGTTTGGTTTTATTTATTTTATTTGGTCTAAACACTGTTTTAGCTCAAAATTATATCATCTATGATGTCAAACCAAATGATACACCACAAAGTATAGCTCAAGCCAATGATGTGTCTTTAGATCAACTGTATCGGTATAATCCTGATTTAAAAAATACGCAGGCTCTGAGCCAACAAAAAATAGTTATCCCTAAAACTGAGTCTAAAAATTTTGGATTTTTGCGCTATCGTGTTAAAAATCTTGAAACTTTATACAGCATTTCAAAAAGCTTTAATTTAAGTATTGCTGACATCAAAGCTTTTAACCCCAAACTTTATGATAGAGAGTTAAAAGCAGGTGAGATTTTAAAATTACCAGCTTATAAGTTACCAAAGAAATACCAAAATGTTGACTTTAACCAAAGTATTAAAAACTCAAACTTTTCAGCCTTTAAACACATTGTTTTACCTGGAGAAAATAAAGCCGATATCGCCTCAAAATATGGGATGAGCCTACGAGCTTTTGACAGTCTCAACCAGAATATGATTGATGTTCAAAGCGGGCAATTGGTTAAGGTTATTCCCCGATATCAGAATACAGATAAACAATCTTCTGATTTAGGCATTTTAGATATGAATCTACAGTATTACGAAGTGCCTAATCGACAGACTTTATACAGCTTAAGCAAAGAATTTAAGATTAGCGAAAACATTATTTTTAAACTAAACCCTATTGTAAGAAGGGAAGGTCTAAAAGCTGGCATGATTATAAAACTGCCTCAAAAACTTGAGGTCTTAAATAAACAAACACAAATTGTTAATTTAGAAAATTATATTCAAAATTTTAATGAAAAAAAACTCGCATTGTTTTTACCATTTTCCTTAAATCGATTTGATAACGATAGTGTTAGTAAAAAAAATGTGCTCTTGAGAGATGAACTTTTAAACATTTCTCTAGATATGTATCAAGGTGTTGAAATGGCCATAGATAAAGCTAAATCAAAAGGAATTTATACTGACTTAAGCGTATTTGATACAAAACGTGACCCACAAGTGATAGATTCAATTTTATCTAAAAATAATTTAGAAGATAGAGACGCCATTATTGGTCCTATACTCAATAAAAACGTAAATCAACTAAGCCGTTCTTTAAATTCTAAAAACATTCCTATTTTCTTACCTTTTACAAAATCAGAAAATACTCAAACCACAATTATTAATACATTACCTGATCAGAGCTTAAAAACTGAAACCTTAATCACCTTAATTGATAGCACTAAACAAAATCAAAATCTAATTTTTATTACTGATAGTACATCTCAAAGTACTTTTGAAAAATATAAATACTCGTTTCCAAAAGCTACTTTTTTTCAACTGGAAAAGACTTATATTGAATCTGAAGAACTTAAAAACCTACTAAAACCAGAGCAGCAAAACTGGATTGTTTTAGAAACAAAACATAAAGGCGTTACAGAAAGTGTTGTCAATTCGGCTTATATGTATAATAAAAGCTTTATCGAAGAAGAAACTGGAAATGAAAATGAATTCGACATTAAACTTTTTACATCTGACCGCAACCAAGCCTACAAAGAAGTTTTAAACAATGAGGCGTTATGCAAACTTAAATTTACCTATATCAGTGCATCTAAATATGATATTTTAGAAACTAATAATATCATTGAAACCTATAAAACCAAGTACGGCTATACACCCAGTCGTTATGTTTTAAGAGCATTTGATCTTACCTATGATATTTTATTAAGATTGGCCTATGAAGGTAGTTTAAAGAACGAAAAGGGTTTAAATCCTTATACTGAATACAGTGAAAACCGCTTTGCTTATTCAAAGTCTTTTATGAGCGATGTTTACAATAATACTGCTTTGTACATCATTCAATATTTACCAGATTTTGAAATTAAAATTTTGAATACAGATAAATCAGAAGACTAATGTTATTCTATTTCATCTTAAGTTTTTTAAACAAAAAAATCCGCTGAACACTCAGCGGATTTTTGACTAATATAAAGTAATTCAAATTACTTGACTTCTTCGAAATCGACGTCTTCGACATCATCTTTGGAGTCTGAGTCGCTAGAACCATCTGTGTCTTGTTGGGCGCCAGCGTCAGCACCAGCAGCACCGCCACCTTGAGCTTCGGCTTGTGCTTTATACATCTCTTCAGAGACTTTTTTCCATTCTTCATTAAGCTTATCAAGCGCTGGTGTAATTTTTTCAACATCACCAGTTTTGTGTGCTTCTTTTAATTCATCAAGCGCATCCTGAATAGGCTTTTTCTTATCATCAGGAAGTTTATCGCCAAACTCTTTCATCTGACTTTCAGTTTGGAAAATCATTGCGTCAGCTTCGTTGAGCTTATCAACTTTTTCTTTAGCTTGTTTATCTGCTTCAGCGTTAGCTTCAGCTTCTTTTTTCATTTTTTCGATTTCTTCTTCAGTCAATCCAGAAGAGGCTTCAATTCTGATATCCTGTTTCTTACCTGTAGCCTTATCTTCAGCACTAACTTGAATAATTCCATTAGCATCAATATCAAAGGTTACTTCAATTTGCGGTGTGCCACGTTTAGCTGGCGGAATACCATCTAAGTGAAAACGACCAATTGTTTTATTGTCTTTCGCCATTGGACGCTCACCTTGTAAAACGTGAATTTCTACACTAGGCTGATTGTCTTGTGCTGTAGAGAATGTTTGCGATTTTTTAGTCGGTATGGTTGTATTGGCTTCAATTAATTTTGTGTTGACACCGCCCATAGTTTCAATACCGAGAGACAATGGCGTCACATCAAGAAGCAATACATCTTTTACATCACCCGTTAAAACACCACCTTGAATTCCTGCTCCAATAGCAACAACTTCATCTGGATTTACGCCTTTACTTGGTTTTTTACCAAAGAATTTTTCAACCGCTTCTTGCACAGCAGGAATACGTGTTGAACCACCTACAAGAATAATTTCGTCTATATCACCTTTGCTTAATCCAGCAGATTTCAAGGCTTTTTCGCAAGGCGCAATAGTGCGTTTTACTAAATCCCCTATCAATTGCTCAAATTTAGAACGCGATAATGTTCTTACCAAGTGTTTTGGACCACTTTGCGTTGCGGTAACATAAGGCAAGTTGATTTCAGTTGACGTAGAAGATGACAACTCAATTTTTGCTTTTTCAGCAGCTTCTTTTAAACGTTGAAGCGCCATAGCGTCATCTCTTAAATCGATGTCTTCGTCTTTTTTAAATTCATCTGCTAACCAATCTATGATGGTTTCATCAACATCGTCACCTCCGAGGTGTGTATCACCGTCGGTTGATAAAACTTCAAATACGCCGTCACCTAATTCAAGGATAGACACATCATGTGTTCCACCACCAAAGTCAAAAACGACAATTTTTTGGTCAGTACTTTTCTTATCAAGTCCGTATGCCAAAGACGCCGCAGTAGGTTCGTTAATGATACGTCTCACTTTAAGACCTGCAATTTCGCCAGCTTCTTTTGTGGCTTGACGTTGAGAGTCGTTAAAGTAAGCAGGAACAGTAATGACGGCTTCTGTAACATCCTGTCCGAGGTATTCTTCAGCTGTTTTCTTCATTTTTTGAAGAATCATAGCCGATAATTCTTGTGGCGAATACAGTCTCCCGTCGATATCGACACGAGCGGTATCATTTTCACCTTTTGTAACTTTATAGGCAACACGCTTGATTTCTCTAGAAGATTCAGAGAATTTATTTCCCATAAATCGTTTAATCGAAGCGATTGTTTTTTCTGGATTGGTTACAGCTTGTCGTTTAGCAGGGTCACCAACTTTAATTTCACCACCTTCTACAAAAGCAATAACCGATGGTGTTGTGCGTTTTCCTTCAGAATTAGGTATTACCGTTGGCTCGTTACCTTCCATCACAGAAACGCAAGAGTTGGTTGTTCCCAAATCTATTCCAATTATTTTACTCATAATATTTATTTTAAATTCTACTTTTAATTCACTTATTAGTTTTCAATCATTGTGCCATCACAAGAGTTATGACAGGATGTCACATTCTTTGTCATTTGGGCGGCAGGCAGGCTATTCTCTTTGAATGCATTAAGAAGTATTTGTAATGAGTCGTTACATCGAGAATTTTTATGATTTTTTACGATAAAAAAAAATATTGAGATTTAATGAGATACCATTTAGGTTTCCAAGCTGTTCTCGATACAATTTTTATGGTCTTGTCAGCCCATAAAAATCACTCGAACTGACGGTCATTGTTGTCATCAAATCAACGTCACATCGAGCCTGCCTTGCCGGCTAGGCAGGTGGATTTGTCGAATGCAATGAGGAAAATTTGTATCGAGATGACCACCCAAACCGTTTTTGATACAATCCTTTTTCTACGCAATTATTTAAGTGATGTTAATCCAAATTCATAAACGATTTAATTTCAGCATCTGAGATATTAGGATTTGCTCCTTCATTTTGAGCCACAAGAGCACCAACAGCACAGGCAAAATCAATGGCTTTTTGGGGTTCTACTTGAGATAATAATTGACTAATTAGCGAACCTAAAAACGAATCGCCGGCACCAACGGTATCAACTACCTTAATTATGTAGCCACTATTGTAATATAAGTTTTTATTATATAGTAAAACTGCGCCGTGCTGACCTTTAGTCACACAAATGTGTTTTGTATTTGTCTTTTCTGCTATAAATTTTAAGTTTTGCTCTAAACCATTGAATCTTGAACCTAAAGATTGACAAATTTCATATAATTCATCGTCATTAAATTTAATAAAATCTGCATTGTTCATTAATTTTTCTAATACTTTCAAATCGTAATGTGGCGGTCTTAAATTCACATCAAAAACTCTGTATTTTGCAAAATCAATCAGTTCAAAAAGAGTTTCCCTAGAGACATTATCTCTAGCTACTAAACTCCCGAAAATAAAAGCATTCGCATTTTTTACAACGGATATGGCTGTTTCTTCAAGGCTTATTTTATCCCAAGCACTTGGGTGTTCAATAGTATATGTAGCAGAACCTTTTTGATCTAATTTAACTTTTACTTTCCCCGTACTGTAGTCCTCTAATACTTGGATACAGTCTGTATTTATGTTATTATCTTCTAAGTAGGAAATCAATGTTTTACCATAATCATCATTTCCAACGGCGCTAATCATACTGACTTGATTATCAAATGACCTTAATCGATAGGCCACATTAAGTGGAGCGCCACCAATTTTTTTATGAGTAGGGAAAACATCCCATAAAACTTCTCCATAGCAAACAATGTTATTCATAATCTAAGTTCGATTTATTATTTTTCAGTTTGATAATTTTGATTTATATATAGTTTTATAGTCAGGTTGAGCAAAGTCGAGACCTATTTTGAAAGGTATTTTAAAAATCGATCAGGTTCATAACTTATTTTTCATGTTTTCTAAGATTTAGTTTTTCACTCAAATCTTCAAGTGAAATACCCTTAGTTTCAGGCATCATAAACGCAACAAAAAGGAGTTGGAATACCATCATAATAGCAAAAAACAAAAACACCACACCAGCGCCAATTGATGAAAATAATACTGGGACTAAAGATGGTACAATGGCAGCTAGAATCCAGTGGATAGAACTCCCAAATGATTGACCTGAACCTCTTAAGTGGTTAGGAAATATTTCTGAAATAAATACCCAAATTACTGTGCCTTGACCAATGGCGTGCGCGGCAATAAACATAAATAAGAAAACAGGCATTACATCGCCTTCCCAGTTAAACGAAAATGCAGCTGAAACCAATGATAAAGAAATAATATAACCTACAGAACAGATGTACATCAGTTGTTTTCTTCCTAATTTATCAATTAAAAATATTCCGAGAAGCGTAAAAAGCATATTCGTTACGCCAACGCCAATACTGCTCAATAGCGCAGAACTTTCTGCCAATCCTGCTTCTTCTAAAATTCTTGGCGCGTAATATAAAAATGCATTAATACCAGATAATTGATTAAAAAAGGCAATTAAAAATGCCAGAATTAATGGAAATCTATACTTTTTTAGGAATATGTTTTCATTGGGTATGGTATTATCCATTTCAGATTTAATCTTCGCCATCAATTGTTTTGGATCTGAATTTGGACTTATAATTTGAAGTATTCTTTTAGCTTCAACATTTCGAAATTTAGTGAGTAACCATCTCGGGCTCATAGGAATTCTTAATGCAAAAAGTGTATATATAATTGCAGGAATGGCTTCAACTCCAACCATCCATCGCCAGGCATTTTCGCCAATATCATTCAATAAATAGTTTGAAAAAAATGCAATCAAAATTCCAAAAACAATATTAAATTGATACAAGCCTACTAGTTTCCCTCTGTTTTTAGGCGGGGCAATTTCTGAAATATATGCTGGAGCAGCTACTGTAGAAGCACCAACGCCTAAACCACCAATAAATCTAAAAATGGCAAATGTTATGGGGTCATTGGCTAACCCAGAGCCTATAGCAGAAACTGTATAAAGCAGACCTATTAAAACAAGTGTTTTCTTTCTTCCTAATTTATTGGTTGGTATACTTCCAAAAATTGCACCTATGACTGTTCCCCAAAGTGCCATACCAATCACGACAACACCGTGAAACATGTCTGAAGTGCTCCACAATAACTGTAATTTTTTTTCAGCACCAGAAATAACTACTGTATCAAAACCAAACAAGAAGCCGGCAAGAGCAGCTGTGATAGACCAGGCAAGTATTTTTTTATTCATTTAGGACTTTTTATTAAGCTTAAAAGTAAATTAAATTCTTTAAGAATATAACTCAGTCTTAAAATTAAATTTGATTTTTTTTTGATTTCCTCAAGAGTAAGAATCATAAAAAAACAATCTAATTTAGTCATAACTCACAATAAATCAATAATCTATGCGAAACAGATAAGGCTTTCTTAAACAACTTGTTTAAACTCATATTAAATTAGAGACTAAAACTCTAGGTGGTTTAATAAAGATAAGATATATTGATATTTTTGTAAAAATTTAAATATTACATTTATGACAGTTCAAGATATCCAATCATCACAACAAGCCATCGATTTAGAAGACCAGCACGGTGCACATAATTATCATCCTTTGCCAGCTGTTTTAAAAGAAGGCAAAGGTGTTTTTGTTTGGGATGTAGAAGGCAAAAAATATTACGATTTTTTATCGGCATATTCTGCGGTTAATCAAGGGCATTGTCACCCGAAGATTGTCAACGCCATGACCAATCAAGCCAATCGCATTACCTTGACGTCAAGGGCTTTTCATAATAATGTCTTGGGTGTTTTTGAACAATACGCCACTGAATATTTCAATTTTGACAAACTCTTACCGATGAATACCGGCGCTGAAGCTGTAGAAACGGCCATTAAAATTTGTCGTAAATGGGCATACGAAAAGAAAGGTATAGCCGAACAAGAAGCTAAAATCGTGGTGTTTGAAAACAATTTTCACGGCAGAACCACAACCATTATTTCGTTTAGTAACGATGAAGGCGCCCGAAAAAACTTTGGCCCTTACACGCCAGGATTTATCAAAGTTAATTATAACGATACAAGAGCTTTAGAAGAGGTTTTAAAATCTGAGAAAAATGTTGCTGGTGTACTCATAGAACCTATTCAAGGTGAAGCTGGTGTTTTTACGCCAAGCGATGAATTTATACCCGAAGTCAAAGCCCTTTGTAACAAACACGAAGTGTTATTTATGGCTGATGAAATTCAAACGGGTATTGCGCGAACAGGTGCACTTCTCGCCGTTTGTGGTAAATGTAACTGTCAAGGCCACTGCGAACGCCAAGCGACATATTCCCGACCAGATATTTTAATTCTCGGCAAAGCCCTTTCTGGCGGTGCTTATCCCGTTTCCGCCGTTTTAGCAGACAACGAGGTAATGAATGTCATTCAACCTGGTCAACACGGTTCTACCTTTGGTGGTAATCCTGTGGCCGCTGCGGTTGGTATGGCCGCACTCGAAGTGGTAAAAGACGAGCATCTTGCTCAAAATGCAAGACATCTTGGCCAATTGTTTAGAGATAAGTTGAACGAGTATATTCAAAATTCTAAAATTGTTAATTTAGTTAGAGGTCGGGGTTTGCTCAATGCTATTGTCATTAACGACAGTGAAGACTCTTCCACAGCATGGGATATTTGTGTAGCTTTAAAAGAAAATGGACTCCTGGCGAAACCGACACACGGTAACATTATTCGTTTTGCACCACCTTTGGTGATTAACGAGGAACAATTGTTGGATTGTGTTAGTATTATTACTGAGACTTTAAAGGGTTTTGAGAAATAAATACTTGTTCTCCTTTATTTTCATTAAATTAGTTACGTAATTAGTGAAATTTTGAGATGAAAAGTGTTTACCGTTATTTAGTTGTTTTAATTGTTTTAATATCCTGCAAATCATCAACTCTCATATTAGATTACAGTTCTGAATATGAATGTGACGGTGTTTATTATTCAAAGGATAAACAAAAACCAGCACATTTTTATATGAGTGGAACTCTACCACTCGACGTCAATGCCTTTAGGATTGAATATGAATTTAAAACCACAGAGTATAGAGACCAATGGCCAATTATATTAAGTAAATTAAATAGGGTTATTGGAGTTAAGCTTGCCCGAAACGGAAACTCCTACCTAACTATTAATAATCAAAGGGAATCTTTTAACCTTGATTTTGAATACCAATTAAATCAGTGGTATAAAGTCATGATAACTCATCTTGAAGGAAAAGTAAGCGTGAGAGTTGATGACAAACTGCTATTTAAAGATGAATTAAAACTTAATACAGATTTTCCAAAAAAAGATTATGTCATAACAAGCTGTAATTTTAGTAATGGTGATTGCTTTGTAGGAACTCTTAAAAATATTAAAGTAGAAAATATTAAAGCAGAAAAAGATACTGAAGATGGAATAAAAGAAAAAATAGTAACCGAAAAAAAGTCAAAAGAAACCAAACCCTCACAAAAAAAAGATGAATGTAGTAAAATATGGCAATCATCATTTCCAAAAGATTCCCTCAAAGTCAGTTATATTGTTGATGTAATGTCTAAAAACCAACTCAGTCATAACAATTTAAAATTCTTGAATGCTTTAAAAAATAAAAAGGCACATGAACTCGCTTTTAATAACGCGCTTTCACCAGTTTTTAGACGTTCAAATACAGAAATCGGCGTATTTGCTTTTCCAAAATACAAGATGGTTGATAATGCATTTGTTAGGGATTCTAAGGAATTTAAGTTGATTAATAAAGTTGATTCTATTGATAATATGTCTGTTAATTTTAATCCTAAGCTTGAGTTTTACCCTGAAATTTTGGATTCCATATTTAGAAATAAACCTAAACCACAAATAAATTATTACACCACCAAGAGGCATGGCTCTACCAAAATTGAAGATTTAGGAGCGTATCTTGGTGAATGTTTAGAGTACTATGAATACGCATTTGATACCACACAAATTTCAAATAATGATAAAGTGCTTTTCAGTAGTCCTTATAAAATTGATTTAGTTTATGAAAATAATGAGAAAATAGACGCTATATTAAAAAACAATCCTTTAAATGAGTGTCATGATTGTCCGCATAGCAAAGCATATCAAAAGACATTTGCAAAAATTCAAGGCACTGACAACTTGTATTTTGTTTACGCAGATACTTTTCCTATCAATAACCAATTAGACACCCCGTTAAGAGCTTTGATTTTTGTTAACCAAGACAATGAAATTATTTATCTTTGGTATGAAGAGCTTGATTTGTTTGGATGCAGTTGCCTTTAAAAAAAAGCCATAAGCAAAACATGATTTTTTCAAAATTATCCATCTTATATAAATTCAATAATTCTGTTTTATGCAATCTTAAATTTAAGACATGCCAAACAAAAACACTCCATCAAAACTAAACTTAAACACAAAGATTGTCTTGGCTATAGTTGGCGGTATTGTTATTATCATGTCTGCTCAAATGAGTCGTTATCGATTTTTTAGTCAAACCGATATTTATAACTATATAATTCCTGTAATTATTGGTGTTATACTAATTTCACCTTTTGTAATTTATTGGATTAAATCTAAGTGATACGATTGGCAAAACTTGTTCAAAAATCAAGTATCATTCTTGGTAACTCTTGATTTTAAATCCAAAGGTTAAAATGTTGTCTCTACGTTTTTGGTCAGCAATGACAATGCTTTCAAAAGTGTGCATATAATTAATTTTAAAATTCAAATATTTCCACAACGGAAACTCAACTCCCAAATCAGCTTGCCAACGGTAGTTATCACTATCTTCAAGCGAGGGTTGATAATAAGACTCGTGAGAGAGAATAAGTTTATCTTTAAGCAACTTATACTTGCCACTTAACCAAATTGTTGCACGCTGGGTTTCAATCACATCCTTACCATCGTATTCTGACAAAATAAAGTCTGACTTTCCAAATTGGGTTTTTTCGTATTCAGTAGATAAAGCGACTTTAAGCCAATCGTCTTTTTTGTCGAGAATTTTATAGGTTACTCCGCCACCAACAAGGTAACGCAAGTCAATTTCCCGTCTAAAATTTGTGCTGATAAAGCCTAAGATTAAAGGGTAAAATTTACGCTTAGGATTAAAATACAAAAAATTAAGACTCAAAATATCTTCGTCGGCTTTTTCCTTGCCAAATTCTTGAAATACATAAGAGTTAGTGGTTTTATAAACCCACTTTTTAAAAGGTTTAAAACTCAAATCGGACTTAGCCCTAAAAATAAAAGTCTCCACATTACCACCTTGGTAAAACCCCGTAAGCGATAAATTGGCTTTAAAGTTTAAGGTGTCACTTTCATTAATTTGAGCCCAAAGCCCAATGGGTATAAACCACAGAAAAATTAAAACTTTTTTCATGTATGTGAATATAACTTATGATTTTAAAAAATCGAAATATAACAATACATAAAGCTAAGTGTCAAGCCCACTTAATATACTTAAACTCTACAATTTAAATTTAAAAAACAAAAAACATTTAGCTTCAAAAGCAATGTGTTGTAGATTTAATGTTGAGTTTTGGTAATAAAAAGAGGAACGTGAAGGTCACGGTTAAAAAGTTCTTCTGTTACACTTCCAACCATGAGGTTTGAAAATGTATTTGCACCTTTATCAGCAACAATTAAAAAAGAAATCTTATGCTTTTTAGCTTCTAAGCGTATTTTAGAGGCTGCATTAGCTTCGCGTCCTGCAATTAAAACAGTTTCTAACTTATGAGAATAATTGAGTTTTTTAATAAAAGTTTCAAACTTATTCTGAACGTGATTTTCAACTTTAGTTTCTATCTTAGAGCTATTGATATAAGGTGAGAAGTGTAATGGCATATTAAAAACATGTACAGCTTCAGTTTTGGCATTTATTTTATCTTGAATTAAACTACTGATATGAAATGCTTTTTTTGAAGAATTAGAAAAATCTGTACTCACCCAAACTTTGTTAATATCAATACTGTCAAGTTTTGGTATCCAAAGCACATTACTTTTTAAAATGCGAAGTAATTTAAAACCGACAAGCCCTGAGCCTTTCTCACCATTTTTGTTTCCTAATAGAACAGTATTAATATGATATTTATTTGTGATGTAGCTAATTAAAGACTCTGTATAAGGATCGTCTGAAATCAAGAGCTCCCAATTAGAATTTTCATTCATTACGTTAGAAATTTGTTCTTGGAGCTCATCGTTTATTGCTTCTTCCAAATCGACGTCTTTGATTTCTTGCTCAATAATTTCAGAAATTTCGTATTTTTTGATGTTATGTACAAAGTAGACTTTATCGACATCAAAGTTTTCAGCTAAATAATTCGCGTATCTAATTAAAGTATTATCAAGATCGGTAAGATCTAAAGCGACTAATATATGTTTAAAAGTATCCATAGTTATTCTTTTTTAGGGTTTCGTTTTTGAATGATATTTCTTACAACGTCTTCGTATTCTTTTTCTTCTTGCTTTTTCATTTTGCGTTTTTCTTTAGCAACTTCTTCTTCGAGTCCTTTGTATAAAGAATAGCACATGATCAGCAGTATTAGTGCAAACGGTAGTCCAGTAGCAACAGACGCTGTTTGTAAAGCGCCAAGTCCGCCACCAATAAGTAATACAGCTGCAACACCACCTTCTGCAAGTGCCCAAAATATGCGTTGACCAACAGGTGCATCAATTTTTCCACCAGAAGTTAAGCTGTCAATAACCAGTGAACCCGAGTCTGATGATGTGACAAAGAAACCAATAATTAAAATAATACCCACTATACTTAAAACTGAAGAAAACGGAAAGCCTTCCAAAAACACAAATAGGGCAGTGGCTACGTCTTCTCCTACAGCGTTTACAACAGCAGTTTCACCGCCTAAAACGTCGTGTAAAGCAGAACTTCCAAAAGCTGTAATCCAGAAAAAAGTCACAAGCGTTGGTACAATTAATACGCCTAACACAAATTCCTTTATGGTCCGACCTTTAGACACTCGTGCAATGAACATCCCAACAAAAGGTGACCAAGCAATCCACCAACCCCAATAAAATACGGTCCAGCTGTTTTGCCAAGTTGTGTTGGTATAACTTTCATTCCACAGTGAAATTTCAAATAAACTACTGGCGTAATTTCCAAGATTTTCAAGATAACTTTCAAAAATAAAAAGTGTTGATCCTAAAATTACTACCAAAACTAAAAGTATAACTGCAATGCGCATATTCCATTCACTCAATACTCTAACACCTTTATCAACTCCCAAAACAACTGACAATGTCGCAACAGCTGTTATTCCTGCAATCAATAAAACTTGCGTAGTAATACCTCCGCTAATGCCAAAGACATGCGATAGGCCAGCAGCCACTTGCTGCACTCCAAAACCTAAAGAAGTGGCTAAGCCAAATAATGTCGCTAATACTGCAAAAATATCTATAATATCACCTATTAAGCCATAAATTTTATCTCCGAGAAATGGATAAAACACCGATCGAATAGTAAGCGGCAAACCTCTTGAATAGGTGAAATACGCTAAGGCTAAACCAACTAAAGCATATATTCCCCAAGCATGTAAGCCCCAGTGGAGAAAAGTGTAGTTCATAGCTTCTTTAGCTGCTTCAAGCGTTTGTCCTTCGGCCGTAGGCGGATTTCCAAAATGATTAATAGGTTCGGCTATACTCCAAAATAATAGGCCAATTCCCATTCCAGCACTAAACAGCATCGCAAACCAAGATAAGGTTTTAAATTCTGGCTCAGCATCTTTTCCGCCTAGTCTAATCTTACCAAATTTGCTAAAGGCCAAAAAGAGCACAAAAAACAAAAACACATTGACACATAATACAAAAAACCAACCGCCGTAATCTGCAACAGTTTTTTGAATTTGGTCAAAATAAGTTTCTGCACTTTCTTTAAAGATTAGGGTTAATGCAATACCAATTATAATGAGTATTGATGAGGTAAAAAACACAGGACCATTGACTTCTAATCCAAATATCGACTTCTTTTCATCGCTTCTTACTACTTTTTTAGACATAAATATATATTTATCTTGATTTGTTATCCGTTAAAAAATAATATCCAAAATTGATATTGAATCGCGCTTCCCATTTAGCGTTTGGGTTTCCTATACTAAAATCATCTATAAAATTACCGCCTAGCCAAGAATGGTTATAACCTGCCGCATAATCAATATAAGTGTAAAGGTTTCCAGCAGTAACTAAAACACCGGTCACATTCATAAATGAATCATTAAAGTCATTCACTCTTTTGTGCATATATCCAAAATCATTATAAAACTGAAGGTTAGAGACTGGTCCCCAATCTACTTTTACTGATTTTGAAACGGCTAATGTGTACATTTCATAATCTGCAGCTACTTCGTATGGAAAACCATACGCTCCCATTTGAATGACATCTCTAGACTCGCCTGGAGCATTAATTGGATTGTTATCTATGTATGCAAATTCAGACTTGATGTTCCAAGTTTTAAAATCTAATTCATAATGTAAAGCTAAACCATAATGATCTCCAGTTTCTTCAGTATCAAGATTATACAATCCTCCATATTGTCCAGAAATGCCAAAACGATGTTTAAAAGAATCCCCCAGTTTATAAATAAATTTTCCATTAAACTGATTAACTTCTTTATTTCTTCCAATAACATCATAAGAGTATCTGTTAGGGACAGATTCCGTTGAGCCTCCAAAAAGAGTTTCTTCAGCGCCTTTGAAAAACGCCAAATAGTATTCAAACTTATCTTGAACGTTAGAGTACTTGACACCCATATCGTGATCGTCTTCAAGCCCCGTATAATAGGTGATATTAAAAAACCAATTATGCGAATTATATTGTGTTATCCCAAATGGCACTTGAGTTAAACCTAATTGCAGGTTTTCTTTTTCATTAAAATCATAGCCTAACCATCCACTTTTCATAAAATCACCTCCAAAACCTTCAGAGTAAAATCTGTATTCCGCTTGTAAACGAATCCCTTTATATTCCACATCGGTATTAATTCTAAAAACATCGTAGCCAAAATCTCCACCACGGTCTTTTTGGTCACCTTTCCATGAAGAAAGGTTATAATTATAACGCAAAGCTCCACCTAAATCAACAATAGGCTTATCTTGAGCATAACTAAATGAGGAAGCAAATGCTAAAAAGCATAATAGTTTTTTCATGAAAAAGATTGAAGTTTTTCCAAAAATTGTAAAAATGTTAAAGAATACCAAATATTTATGGTTATAATTTGAAGATATTTGTAACTAATACTTTTGTTTATCGACAAAATTTATATGAGACTTTTTCATTTCTTTTTCTTATTAACTTTAGTAACTGGGGCTGACGCTCAAAATAAAATTCAAGAAATATCTGTGCATCAGGCTGAATACTTAATTGAAAAAAATGAAGACCTGTTAATATTAGATGTGCGAACACCTAAGGAGTTTGAAGCTGGACATCTCGATAACGCGGTTAATATTAATTTTTATGATAAGGGCTTTGCAGATCAGCTTTCTGCTTTAGACACCTCTAAACCTTTATTGATTTATTGCCACTCCGGATACCGGAGTCATCGTGCAATAGAAACATTAAAAAAGAGTGATTTCAAAACCATTTACGATATGACTGAAGGTTATGTGGTTTGGAAAAATTTAAAATCAAAAAACAATCAAAATTAAGATTTCTCTTTAGCTATTTAGGCCTTAAAATAAATTACTTTTGCATTCAAAATTTTCTAAATGCTTAAAGCCTATACTAGGGAATTTCCTAAAAATTTTAATCTTGCAGTGCCTATAATGTTGGGTCAGCTTGGTCACGTTTTAGTGGGTTTGGTAGATAATATTATGATAGGTCGTCTCGGTGCTGCGCCACTTGCTGCCGTATCTTTGGGCAACACCTTGGTCTTTTTTGCGCTGTTTATTGGTATTGGGTTTAGCTTTGCCATCACTCCATTAGTTGCCGAAGCTGATGGTGAGCAAAACTTTAAACGAGGTCGACAAGTGTTTCAAAATGGAGTCATAATGTGCACCATCAATGGTGTTTTATTGTTTGCACTTATTTACTTTATTAAACCTGTTTTGTTTCATCTCGATCAACCCGCAGAAGTAGTAGAATTAGCTTTTCCTTACCTTAACATTGTTGCTTTTTCATTAATTCCCTTGATGATTTTTCAAGGCTTTAAACAATTTGCAGATGGTTTATCATTGACTAAATATGCAATGTATGCAACACTTATTGCCAATGCTTTAAATATTATACTCAACTACTTTTTAATTTATGGGAAATGGGTTTTTCCAAGACTTGAAGTGGAAGGCGCAGCAATAGCCACCTTAATTTCAAGGGTTGTGATGCTCATTTTAATCATTTTTATATTAAAATCTAGACCACGACTAAAACCCTATTTTTCTAAATTAATTCAAAAAATCAACACAAAAATATTTAAAAGACTATTAAGTTTAGGCTTTCCTACAGCTTTACAGATGTTGTTTGAAGGAGGTATTTTTACTGCTTCTGTTATTCTAGCTGGTACTTTAGGCGCAAAAGCTCAAGCTGCTAATCAAATAGCTTTAAACTTAGCTTCTATGACTTTTATGGTGGCTGTTGGCTTAGGGGTTACGGCAACTATTCGTGTTGCTAATCAAAAAGGGAAAAAGCAGTTTCTAGATATGAAACGTATTGCACATTCTATTTTTCTACAGATTTTATTGATTGAAATTGTGTTTGCTTTGTTTTTTATTCTTTTTAAAGATATTTTGCCTGAATTTTATATTAAAGACATAGAGGTTATTCGATTAGCAGCAAGTTTACTCGTTATTGCTGCTTTATTTCAAATCAGCGATGGTCTTCAGGTTGGAATTTTAGGCGCTTTACGCGGACTTCAGGATGTGAAAGTTCCTACATTAATCTGTTTTATTGCTTATTGGCTTATCGGTTTTCCTGTGTCTTATTATTTCGGAAAAGAAGATCAATTGGGCAGTGATGGGATTTGGCTAGGTTTATTGGTAGGTTTGTCAGCTTCTGCTGTTATGCTTTATATTCGCTTTTATAAAGTTTCAAAAGACTATATAAAAAAATATTAAGTTTGCACAAAATCAAAATTTATGAAGTATCCAAGATTTTTACTCGCTGATAACGCCGAAAATGATATCTTTTATGTGATTCATACAGAATTTCCAAGATTCATACTCAATATTAATACAGATGAACTTGAGTTCTGGGAAAGCTTTGATGAAGAAGAGGCCAAAGGCGAATACGATACTTTAGTCAAAGAAGCATTTGATTTCTACGACGCTGAAATTGAGCAATACGACAGTTAATGGAAACTTTAGTAGAATTAGACCAATCACTTTTTTTATACCTAAACAAATTAGGATCAGACAGTTTTGATACTTTATGGTTAGTCATTACCAACAAATTTGCTTCTATTCCTTTATATGTTTTATTTATTTATTTATTGTTTAAAAATTTTGGTGTCAAACAAACAGTGATTACGCTTTTGGTTGTTGCATTGATGATAACAATTACAGATCAATTGTCATATGCTGTAAAGCATAGTGTTATGAGGTTAAGACCCTGTGGCGAACCTAGTTTAGAAGGCTTGGGTCGTTTTGTAGCGGAGTGCGGTTCTTATGGATATTTTTCTGGGCACGCCACCAGTTCATTTGCACTGGCAATGTTTTTAGGTCTAATTTTTAGGGAACATTACAAGTATATTTTTGCTGCTTTAATTGTTTGGGCGTTGTTTGTTTCTTACAGCCGAATTTATGTCGGCGTGCATTATCCCGGTGATGTCTTGACAGGAATGCTAGTAGGAAGTGTTGTAGGAGTAGGCTGTTATTATTTAAATAAATTTGCTTGGCAAAAATTCAAGTCGGTTAAAACGGATAATTGATACCAAAATTAAAGACCATACTTCTAAAATTAAAATCATTCAGCCATTTTTGTTCTGGATCACCAGGATTATAGGTTTTAAACCCAAAATCTAAACGGATAACAAAAAAACTGATATCGTATCTGAAGCCAAATCCCGTGGCGATAGATAAATCTTCAAGGTCTTGTAAACCATCAAAAGTAGCGTCTTTATCGGTCACATTATCAGCAACATTCCAGATGTTGCCTGCATCAACAAATAAAGCGGAGTTTAAACTTCCAAAAACATTAAAGCGGTATTCAAAATTAAACGAGAGTTTTAAATTGGCTTCATTAAAATCATTTACACCATTGGTTTTACCAGGACCAAGGTCATAAGGTTGCCAGCCTCTGTTGTCGTTGGGACCGCCTCCAAAAAAACTTCTTGCAAAAGGTATGGAGCGCGAATTACCGTAGGGTAGTGCTATACCACCATAAGCACGAGTGGCAATAATATTTTTATTGCCTAAATCCCAATGCTTAATATAGTTAAGTTCTAATTTTGCATACTGTGAAAACGGTACATCAAACAATGTAAAATCGCCATTGTTGTTTTTATTTAAGCCCAATGCAGTACCTAAACCTTGTAAAACATTACCTGCCAGTTCAAAACGAGAACGAAATTGAAAATAATCTTCGTCATCAATATTTTCACGGGTGGTATAATCAAAACTAAAATTACTGGCTATAATGAGGTTGTTTTCTGTTAAACGGTCTTTTCGTTCTACAATTGAATTAAATAATTGCTGATTATCACTTTCTAAATTGAGCTCATTATTTTGCACTTGAGCAATAAAACCATCAGTACCATTCGGAATTGCTAAATTACCTGAATTAGGATCTATAAAATCGTTGTCAACTTCTGATAAATTAGCTTGAGCAATACCGTTTAAATCTCCATATGAGTTAGTAAATATATTAAAGTAATTGTCTATATTAAGATTATTAACAAATTGAAAGTCAAGTAGTGATAATCTATTAGAAACTTTTCTGGTAGGTTTCCAATTGTATTCAAATTTTAAGGTGTGGTTTTGTCTATCTAATCCAATATTTTGCTGGGTATTAAACCCGTAAGTTGCCCGCGTAAAAGGCTGCATATTCTTCTTAATAATGGTTTGAGTAAAAGGAAACAAGACTTTAGGAACACTTAAACTCAGGCTTCCACCTAACTCTGTGATATTAAAAAACTGATCACGACTACTAGCGGCATCCTTAGACGAACCCAAGTTAGCTCTAAAAGACAATTCTAAAATATCAGCAAGGTGAAAGGCATTTCTAGCTAAAAAAGATGTATTGACTCCAATTCCAAAATCTTGAATGTTACTTTGAGAAACTTCAAAATTAGGGGTAAACCCAAAGCGTTTCTTTGGAGTAAGAAATACATTGGCAATCAAATTATCTTCATTTGGTGTTCTAGGGTCTTTTTGATATTTGATGTTAGGATAGTCAAAAACACGAATGTTTGAAAATCTGTTATAGGTATCTTTTCTGTTTTTATCACTAAACACTTGACCTTTCTCAATAAAAATAGCATCTGATAAAATTTTTGGACTCACTTTAATTTCATCACTAGCATAAAACACTTTGTCGTTAAAGTGAACAGAGTCCTTAGCTTTATAATTGGTATTGTTTTTATAATCTGTAAAAACATTAACTTCACTAATTCGGTGGACTTTAAAAGGAATTTGATAAGCCGTATCTAACACCTTTTCTTCTCTGTTTTTTATGTTTAACTCAATGTCTAAAAGTCGTGGGTTTTCATTTAAACTGTCCGCTATAAAACTGATATAATCTCTGTCAAAATGATATAAACCATTATTTCTAAAGTATTGTTCTATACGCAATCTTTCATTTTCAAAATTTTCAGACTTAAATTGTTGCCCCTCTTTAATAAAAGCTTTGCCTTTAATAATATTATAAATCGAGTCCGCATCTGCTGAAGCAATTTCATAACTCAAACTGTCAATAACAGCGGGTTTGTTTGGTGTTACCGTATAGTGAACTTTAGCTTTTTTATTGGTTGAATCTTTTTCTACTTTGTATTTGACTTCTGCATCAAACCAACCCCTGTTCCAATACCAAGATTTGAGTCTGTCTTTAGATTGTTCAAGTTTTTTATCAGAAATAATACTTGGCGGTTCTCCACTTTCTCGTCTTCCTTCGTGAATACTGACATAAAATTGTCCTAAGTTTTTAAGCTGACGTTCAGACAAGAAGTTTGTCCATCGTTTTTGACGTTTTGGCTTTTTAGTTAACCAATCGACAAACAGCGAGTCAGAATTTGGTTTACCCCAATTGTAAACGTAAAGTTTTAGAGGCATTCCAAATATAAATTTAGAATTTGGTCTCAGATTTAAAAAAGGCTTTAACGTATTGGCATTTATACTATCTACACCAGTTTCTATAGTGTTTTCTGTCAATAAAAATTCATCATCTGCAACACGTTTTGTAGAATTACAGGCAACAAAAAATAGGGTAATGCCAAAAAGAAATGATATTTTTGTCAATAAGTGTTTCAACTTCTAAATTCAGTGTTTAAAATAAAGCTATGCATTCAATCAGCAAAAGTCAACAAAAATTAATTAATAGCCTAAAATATAAAAAATACAGACATAAGAACGGGCTTTTTGTGGTTGAAGGTATAAAGGTGATCAAAGAATTTTTAAATAGTTCGTATGAATTGGAACAACTTTACAGTATTGCTGATATTTTCTCTATAAAAAATAAAAGTATCAACATTATCAACCCTGATAATTTGAAGAAGGTAAGCTTTTTAAATTCTCCACAAGTCGCTTTAGCTGTATTTAAAATTAAAAACTACAAACCATTAAAAATAAAGACATTAACACTGGCTTTAGATGGCGTTAGAGATCCTGGAAATTTAGGCACCATTATAAGAATGTGCGATTGGTTTGGTATCAAAAAAATTATTTGCTCTGAAGATACTGTAGATTGTTACAATCCAAAAGTTGTGCAAGCTTCTATGGGGTCATTAACACGGGTAAAAGTTTACTATGACAGTTTAAAAGAAGTATTAGAACAAGCGCACTTGCCAATTTATGCAGCGGATATGAATGGGCAATCTATTTATACATCAAAAATAGAGCAGAAAGCAATTTTATTGATGGGAAGTGAATCTCACGGCATTTCTAATGAACTACAGAAGTTAGTAGATAAAACCTTAAGTATTCCTCAATTTGGAAAACATCAAGATACAGAGAGCTTGAATGTAGCTATGGCAACGTCTATAATGCTTAGCGAAATCAAGCGACAATCTATTGAAATGTAAAATTGATAAAAATCCCTCTAGTTGCTATTTTATCAAGATTGCCAGTCCACGGGCTGTTAGGGTCTTTATCTTCAATCAACTCGTCGTTGAGGCCAAATACCCCTTTTATTGACGGGGTAAATTTGAAATATTCTAAGTAAAAGTCAATACCAAAACCAACTTCATACATAAAATTGGTAGTTTTCATTCTAAATTGTCCAGCTGAATTGTCATCAGGATTGTCTTCATTACTGCTTAAATTATGAGCAATTCCTATTCCTGTAGTGACAAAAGGTTTAAAGTTATTAAGTCGTTTTGTTGAAAATTTTACAACAAAAGGAACATAAACATAAGCTGCGTTTGTTTCTCTGAATGCTGCGACTTGATCATCTCCAAATTTGGTAAAATCTAAATCGCGTGTTGAAAATATGACACCGGGCTCCAGCCTTAAATCTATATAATTGTTGAGCTTAAAATTACCTATTAAACCCACGTTAAAGCCCACATTTTTTGTCACAGCTATTTCATCACTTTCTTCAATGCGGTCTATCTTAAAATCTAAGTTATTAAAGCCGAGATAATAGCCCCATGACCATCGGCGTTGTTCTAAATAGTTACGGTTATTTTGAACTTGTTCTTTATTAAAAAAACCTTGACTATAAGCTGATGATGAAATCAAAATGACCAGAAAAAAAAGGCAATACGTATTTTTCATAAATTATTTTGAAGCTTTGTAAATTGTTGACACACCAAAGGTTTGTGGATAATTGTTCACACCTATAAACCCATTTTTTCTCAAAATATTGTTGAAAGCTTCACCAAATGGAAAAACAGACGCGCTTTCTGATAGATAAGCATACGCGCTTTTATCTTTTGAAAATAATTTACCAATGACAGGCAAGATAAATTTAGTGTAAACATAATAGCCTTGTTTAAATGGGAATTTTGTAGGGTTAGAAGTTTCTAGAACAACAAAAATTCCTTTAGGTTTTAAAACCCTATAAATTTCAGATAATCCTTTATCTAAATTTTCAAAATTTCTTACACCAAAGGCAACCGTTATGACATCAAAAGAGTTGTCATCGTAGGGAAGATTTTCAGAGTCGGCTTGAACCATATCAATTTTATCTGACAGATTTTGGTCTTTAATTTTTTGTCGCCCAATGTCAAGCATGCCTTTAGAAATATCTAAACCCACAACTTTTTCTACTTTATTTTTAGCAAGTGCAATAGCCAAATCTCCTGTTCCTGTGGCGATATCTAGAGCGTTTTCAGCTCCAGATTGAATAACCATTTTTATGACTTTTTTTCGCCAAGATTGGTCAATCCCAAAAGAAATCACGCGGTTTAGTCCATCGTAGTTGGTAGAAATTTTATCAAACATGCTTTCTACCTGCTTTTTCTTTTGGTCTTTAGAGTCTTTATATGGCGTTACCGATTTATGCATTCTAAAATTTTGGCAAATATAAGCTTTCAGTTTGAGCTAATTTATGTTTTTAAATCTCTTTTTAAAAGGCTTAATCTAACTTAATTTCTTCATTTATTTTAAGGTTAAACCGTTGTCTAAATCCATACACAATAAGATAGAGTAGTGGAGTATCCAACAAAGCAACAATCACTTTAAACAAAAATCCTGACAATAGTAGAGCACCAAATTTATCCCAAGGAATTTGCCCAAAACTACACAGCAATCCTACAACCACAATCGTATCCATAAACTGAGAGCTGAAAGTAGAAAAGTTATTTCTCAACCAGAGGTATTTCCCTTTGGTTAGTTTTTTCCAAAAGTGGTAAATTGAAATATCAATATACTGAGCCAAAAGATAAGCAATCATCGAAGCCGAAACTGCAATTCCTGTCGATCCAAATACCTGATTAAACATATCGTCTTGCACAGGTGAAGTGCTGCTGGCATTAACTTGATTTGATACTAAAATAATGAGTAAGGAAAACAATGAAGCAAAAATCCCAATCGTAACCACTTGATTGGCTTTTTTCTTGCCGTAAATTTCACTGATACTATCTGTAATCAAAAAAGTAAGCGGATAGGGCAGAATACCTACTGAAATTTCAAAGGTGTACAACCCAAAAAAATCCCATAAAAAGAACTTTTTAAAAATGAGGTTCGAGGCTACTAAAGAGGCTATAAACAAAGCTGCAAAAATCATATAAATGAATAGCGCTTGTTTTTGGTGTTGTGACGAATTCAAAATGGCTTATCAGTTTTTCTTGCAGGCAAAAATAAAGGGTTGTAGCTTTGCATAGTGAGTTTTTGTTAAAAATTATAGCTCATCATTAGGTAAAATTTTCTTAATACATTGAATACACTCAAAAGCGTTTACATTGCTTTAGGCAGTAACCAGGGACAACGTCAACAATTTTTACAAGAAGCCATAGATGAAATATTCTATACAATTGGACAGGTAGAAAAGTTGTCTGATGTTTACGAAACACCTGCATGGGGATTTAATGGCGGTAAGTTTTTAAACGCTTGCATCCTGGTTAAAACAAGATTGACTTCTAATAAAGTTTTAGAAAATTTGCAATCAATTGAAAAGAAATTAGGCAGAATACAAAACCAAAAGGGTTATCAAAACAGGAGTATTGATTTAGATATTTTGTTTTACGAAAACCATAAAGTTGATGAAGTCAATTTAAAAATACCACATCCTGAATTGAGTAAACGTGATTTTGTGCTGTATCCTTTAGCCGATATAGCCTCTCAAAACATGCACCCAGTGTTAGGCGAAACCATTTTAGACTTAAAAGAAAAATTAAACAGCAAAACAGATATTTCAAAAACTGAAATAAAATTGAACTCCAAAACTTATCCAAAATCTAAGATGAATTACCTGTGCATTGAAGGGAATATTGGCGCTGGCAAAACCACCTTTGCTGAAATGTTAGCAGAAGACTATCATGCAAAACTTATTTTAGAGCGTTTTAAAGACAATCCGTTTTTACCTCAATTCTACAAAGACCCAAAGCGCTATGCCTTTCCAACTGAAATGGCATTTTTGGCCGACAGACATCAACAGTTGGTTGACGATATTTCACAACTTGATTTGTTTGCAGATTTTAGTGTAGCTGATTACGATTTATATAAAAGTTTAATTTTTGCTCGCGTCACCCTGCAGGAAACAGAATTTGAACTCTATAAAAAGGTGTTTAAAATTATGTATCGCGATATGCCTAAGCCAGACTTGTATGTGTATTTTTATCAAAATACCAATCAGTTACTCCAAAATATCAAAAAGAGAGGCCGCGATTATGAACAAAACATTAACGCTCAATATTTAGATAAAATCAATCAAGGCTATTTAAATTTTATTAAAAACGAAAACCGTTTTAAAACTAAAATTATAGACCTTTCTAATTTAGATTTTGTGAATAATAGAAATGATTATTTAAAACTGATAGACCAAATTTTTGAATCTTAAAATCTTATTTTTTCAAAGTTATTTGAATGATACCATCATAATCTTCTGTTGTATATTTTGAAATTAATATATGATCTTTCACAACATTTATAGATTTGATATCATCGGGCTTTAAGTCTTGAAACTCATCTTCAGACACGACCTTACCATCAACCATAAATAAAATATTGTCAGCTGCGTAACTTTTTACTTTATTAACGGGTTTAGCATAAAACGGACGAGTTGATATTTCTATCACCCCATTTATAGCTTGGCTACCGTATTTTTTAATCAATTCAGATTGATTTTTTGGTTTGAAACTCAACTCCATTATATCTGATTTAAAAAAATCAAGTTGATTTAAGTTTTCAGAACCGTTTATAACTTTATTGTCGATGATGACAACGGGGTTTGGTTTTAAAAATTCACCATCAACAGACTGTTGAATAAATTTTTTAACCAATGTTTTATCTGACGGGTTTTCATCTAGCAATAAGTATTCCTGAGAAAAAGCACTCAGTGATATAAAACTACATAAAAAGAAGAGATAAGCTTTCATAAGATTTTTTTATAAAATTAAAGTTTTTGGCGTTAATACATTGACACTTAAAGTTAAAACTTTTATTAAAATAAGAATTGTCAAATGGAGATTCTTGACTCATATAGTTAATTTCTTTATTCTTATAATTCACAGTATAACCTAAAAACCTTAGTTTTGCTTAATCATAAATCTATAGAATACATCCATTAAAAATAACTAATTAACATGATAAAAAAGCCCATTAAAGCCGTAGAAGAATTTCATAAAGCCTTTAAATTAGGCCATAAGTCAACACCAACAGCTTCATTAGGAACAGAAAAAAACAAACTTCGCTTTAACCTGATGAAAGAAGAAAACGAAGAGTATCTTGAAGCTGCACAAAACAATGACTTGATTGAAGTTGCTGATGCCTTGGGCGATATGCTTTACATACTTTGTGGAACTATAATCGAACATGGTATGCAAGACAAAATAGAAGAAGTGTTTGACGAAATTCAGCATAGTAATATGAGTAAACTTGGAGAAGACGGTAAACCGATTTACCGCGAAGATGGCAAAGTGCTTAAAGGACCGAATTATTTTAAACCTGATATTAAACGTATTTTGAACTCATAAGTAAAATAGCCCTATTTTATGGCAACATTTAAAATATTTACAGCCTTTAGGAGTTATATCATAAATCAAAATCCGTTATTTGTACAGTCAATCTTTTAACTTATGAAATTAAAGCATTTTAGTTTTTTTCTTTTTGTAGTCATGTCTTTTAACCTCTTTGCTCAAAGAGACAACGATACTATTAAAACAGAAAAATTGATTATTATAAAACAGTATTCACCGACTTTAAATGATGCTTTTAAAGTAAAATCTAAGCCGGAAATATCAGATTCTATCAAACGTTCACAAAAAGATGTCAACTACAGTATTTTTTCTGTGCCGGTAGCCTCAACCTTTACACCGTCTAAAGGTCGTGCAGGCACAGTAAAGCCTCAAGCTCGACCTTACAATTATCAAAATTACGCGCGATTAGGTGCGGGTAACTTTACTAATATTTTAGGACAGTTTTACGGCAGTTTAATGTTGAACCGTTATAAAAAGTTAAACATCGAATTTGATCACTTTTCGTCATCTGGCGGGATTGAAGGTGTGCGTTTAGACGATGATTTTTTAGATTCTAATTTGGATTTAAATTTAGAATCAGCTGAACGCTATTTTACGTGGAATGCTGGTATAGGCGTAAACTACAAACGCTACAATTGGTATGGCCTTGACGAAGAAAACATCAATACCTTTCAAAACAATAATCAAATTTTTAATACTGATATTTCAGCCATTGACCCTTTACAAACTTATTTGGGACTTAAAGCTTATGGACAGTTAGAATTCGAAGACCGTTTCATAAAAAACGTAAAAATAGAATTGCACAATTTTTCAGATGATTATGACTCTTCAGAAAATCAACTAAATTTATCAAGCGACTTTGAGTTTTATTTAACTGAAAAAACATTAGATTTTGGCGTTGAGCTAGATTACCTATCAGGTAGTTTTGACCAAGCTTTTAATCAGCCCCAACAAGACATTGATTATGGGTTTTTTACAGCCTCTGCTCAACCTTCAATGCAGTTTGAGTTTGGTGGTATCAACTTAGATTTAGGCTTAAAAGCCACAGTTTTAAATGACACAGAACTCAGTGATACTGAGTTTTTTGTCTATCCTAAAATTAAAGCCTCATACAAATTTACAGAAGAACTCATGTTTTACGCTGGTGCCGATGGTGATTTAAACCAAAATTCTTATAGAAGCATTGTGAATCAAAATCCTTTTGTATCACCTACCTTATTTTTGCAACCCACAGATAACGCCTTTACGGGTTTTGCAGGTTTAAATGGAAAAACAGGCAGCTTGAGTTATAACTTTAAAGCCTTTTATAAACAAGAAAACGACTATGCCTTTTTTATAGAAAACTTTGATGTTTCAGGTTTTATGCCATTTACACCAACCAACAATTTTGAATTTTCTAATTCATTTGGGTTAGTTTATGATGACTTGTCAACAGTTGGCTTAAATGCTGAAGTCAATTACGCTGCCTTTGACGATTTTAATATTGGAGTTTCGGCGCATTATTTTAATTATTCAGTTGACAATTTTCCAGAAGCCTCTTATTTACCAGAATTTAAACTTGACCTTAATGCCAATTATCAAATAGGCGAGAAGTGGTATTTACACTCTACATTGTTTTTTGTAGGCGAACGGGAGAGCCTTCAGTTTGTGAATTTACCTGCAGATGGTATCGGACTAGCTTCTGAAACCGTGGATAGTTTTATAGATCTAAATTTTGGTGTAGATTATCAACTTAATGAACGTCTGGGCCTTTTTGTTTCAGCTAAAAATTTGCTTGATGATAACTATGAACAATGGCGCAATTATCAAGTACAAGGCTTACAAATTCTCGGTGGTCTTTCCTATCAGTTTGATTGGTAAATTTCTTAACGTTTTAGAAACATTAGATACATTCTGTCAACTTAGATTTGTGTCGATATTTTTTTAATATGGGAAAGAAAAATAATACCAGACCTAATCTCAAGCTTTTTGACTTTTTTATAGAGGAGAAGAACTTTTTGATTCTTATTATTTTTGGTTTTATTTTAGCTGGTGCTTCTACAGCTTACAACTGGCAAATTGCTATGTGGGTTGGCTTTATATTTGCAGCCTATGCTGCCGTTGCTAACGATAGTATTCAAACCATCGGAACGTTTATAGAAAGTAATTCAGATAAGAAGTGGTGGTGGTTGTGGTTGTTTATAGGGACTATATTTTTAGTTACTGTAACTTATAGTTGGATTGCTTTTGATGGTGATGTGACTTATCAACGTTTATTAAAACCCGATGGTAGTTCACCGTATCCACATCCTAAAGAATTTTCGTTTTTTCAAATTGCAGCGCCTTTAGTCTTACTTATACTGACCAGACTTAAAATGCCTGTTTCAACAACATTTCTTCTGCTGAGTGTGTTTAGTGCCTCATCTTCAGGTATAACTTCGGTAGTTTTAAAAAGTTGGACGGGTTATATCATGGCGTTTGTATTGTCTTTTTTGATTTGGAATTTAGGTTATAATTATATCAGGAAAAATTTTAAATCCCGAAAATTCAACAATGCCTGGACAGTGGTTCAATGGATTGTCAGTGGTTCTTTATGGTCAGTTTGGATTATGCAAGATGCCGCAAACATTTCAGTATTCTTACCGCGACAACTTGACTTGTATCAATTTATAATTTTTGCAGCCACTATATTTATTGGCTTAGGTCTTTTATTTTACTTTAGAGGTGATAAAATTCAGCAAATTGTTAGTGAAAAAGCAAGAATATCAGATGTTCGTGCAGCGACTTTAGTCGATTTCTCATATGTTATTTTATTGATTTACAAGCTCTTTATTTCTACTGTACCAATGAGTACCACTTGGATTTTCCTCGGTATCATTGGCGGTCGTGAAATTGCTATAAGCTTGGCTAGAAAGAAAAAAGGTAAAAAACACAAACTAAAAGCTTTAGGCATAACCTTAAGAGATTTTGGATCTGCAATGATAGGTCTGGTTGTATCTGTAGCCCTTGCAGCTGGAGCTAATCAAGGTATTAGAGATGAAATTTATAATTTCTTTTCTGGATTGTTTTAATAAAATCTCTCTAAAATTATAATCAATTGACTGTTATACTTCGATTGCGTTAAGTACAGGCAGTTCTCGATACAATTTTATGAACTTTTCAGCTCCTAAAATCACTCGAACTGACGATGGAAGGTTATAAACGTCATTGCGAGGAGGCACGACGAAGTAATCTAGTGAAATATTTAAGTTGCGTTCTTTCAACACATTCAGTTCTCGATACAATTTTATGAGCTTTTCAGCTCCTAAAATCACTCGAACTGACGTAACTTTTATCATATCAACTCAACGTCACATCGAGCCTGCCTGACCGGCGAGGCAGGCCTTTCGACTACACTCAAGACATGCCTTTCGTTAAGTTCAAGACAGGCTAAGTCGAGGTGTTTCAACATCAAGAGATCTTCACCCTTTAAGTTTAGAGATTATAGTTATTGCGGTAAGAAGATCATTTGAATCTGATGGTTTATCGTCATTTTCGTCCTTTTTATGAGTCAAATCAAGGTCATCAAATTTTATAAGGTTCCACTTTTTATTTTCGTATTCTAAAGCGGTGAGGTTTTCTACCCAATCTCCAGAATTAAGATATAAACACGTGCCATCTTTATTGACTTTTCGTATCATTTGTGGCTGATGTATGTGTCCACAAATCACATATTTATATCCATTTTCAATAGCTAAATCAGCGGCGACATTTTCAAAATCCTGTATATACTTCACCGCTTTTTTAACGGAGTTTTTAATTTTTTTAGACAAAGAAAATTTTTCACGTTTAAATTTAATGAGCCAAAAATTGATAAATTGATTCAATAAAATCAATAAGTCGTAACCCCAACCACCAAGTTTAGCTAACCACTTGGCTTTTTGAATAGAGACATCAAAAACATCACCGTGAAAAAACCAAGCTTTTTTACCGTCTAAGTCCATTACTTTTTTATCAACAACAGATAAATTTCCGATTTTAATATCGCTAAACTTTCTAAGCATTTCGTCATGGTTGCCAGTTAGGTATATAACTTCGGTTCCAGATGCTGATAGGCTAATGATTTTTTGGATAACCTTTAGATGAGATTTTGGGAAATAATTTTTTCTAAATTGCCAAATATCAATAATATCTCCATTTAGGATTAATGTTTTTGGAGCTATACTATTTAAGTAGAGAAGGAGCTCTTTAGAATGACATCCAAAGGTGCCTAAGTGAACATCTGAAATAACTGCAATATCAATGTGTCGTTTTTGTGTCAAAATGTATGTTGGTTTCATCAAAATAACAACATTTTCGAGAAGGTAAAGTCAAGCTATTATTACGCTTATGTAGACCCTATGTTAAAAAACCAGTGTGAAGGTTAGAGGATTATTAACTTTAGGATAATTGTAACACATCACCATTACATCGAGTTCTCGATACAATTATTATGGCCTTGTCAGCTCATAAAAATTACTCGAACTGACGTTGTTTTTATAG
The DNA here is from genome assembly GCA_003931895.1 of Mesohalobacter salilacus. GTDB lineage: Bacteria > Bacteroidota > Bacteroidia > Flavobacteriales > Flavobacteriaceae > Psychroflexus. Next base: position 16,538 of record RRZV01000091.1, on the reverse strand, counting down.
TTTTCATCATACTTACTCAACGTCATATCGAGCCTGCCTTGCCGGCGAGGCAGGTGTTTTATAATTTTGACCATAGGAAAAATTATAAAATTTATCGAGATGTGGTTTCGAGAACAGAAGCCTTCAACAAACGGAGAACCTTTTCCTCTTTATGAAATCAATCCTTATTAAAACAAGACTTTAATTTTTCATATTCATACCTAAAGTTTATATTTGCTTTTTTAAAATTTAACTATGCCAATCCTCAGATTTTTGTGTATCCTATGTGGTTTTATGGCGCTTCAATCTTGTATTAGTACTAAAAAATTGACTTATCTTCAGCAAAAAGAAGCCCAACAAGTCGATAGTATTGCACGAATCCAAATGACGCAAGAACCCTATCGCGTCCAAATAAACGACATGTTAAGTATTCGGGTTAAAGCTTTAGACCCTGAACTTGTTGAAACTTTTAATCCAATTTCGCAAAGCAGTCTTGATGCCACGACTGAACAAAGAGTCTATTTTGATGGATTTACCGTCGATAGACAAGGTGAAATTAGAATTCCAATACTCGGAAAAGTCAAAGTTATTGGCTTAACCTTAGAGGAGATCAAACAAAAAATAGAAGCTCAATTACTAGAAGATTATTTTAAAGAGACCTCCAATATTTTTGTAACTGTGAAGCTCCCTGGTATTCCTTATACCACCATTGGAGAGTTTGGAAGCACAGGTAGTCAAGTCATTTATAAAGAACGTATTACCTTGATGGAAGCTATTGCTAACTCTGGTGACATTACCTTAACAGGAGACCGCACCAATGTTGTTATTTTTAGACAATATCCCTCAGGAGTTAAACGCCACACTATTGACATTACAGATATTGATGCCATCAATTCACCGTATTATTATGTCAAGCCCAACGATTTAATTATCGTAAACCCTTTACCTCAGAAATCTCTCGGCTTGGGAACCAATGCGTTTAGTACCATTACATCACTGTTATCTTTAGGAGTAACATTAACCATCATAGCAATTAGACTATAATGCAAGAATTAGATTTTTCAAACGCCAATTCGTATTTCGATTTTAAATCATTTATTTTTAAAATCTTAAGCAAGTGGTATTGGTTTGTTATTTCAGTAGGTATCGGATTGGGAATTGCCTATTACATTAGCGTTAGAAAATTGCCCGTCTATAAAATGAGTTCGCTCATAACCATTAAAGACGACCAAAACCCGTTATTTACAAATTCAAATACCAGTTTAACCTTCAATTGGGGTGGACAATCTAATAAGATGAGCTCCACAGTCATGACACTGCAGACCCGATCTCATAACGAAAGGGTAGTGCGCTACCTAGAATATTATTTACAATACCTTAAACAAGGTCAGTACCAACTTGAAGATGCCTATGGCCAAACTCCTTTTAAAATTGACGTTCAAGACGATGCCTTTCAACTGAAAGGGCAACAAATGAAAATCCAACTCCTAGGTGATCAGCATTATGTGGTTTCTTTTTCTATAGAAGATGAGCCACAAACCTTGACCTATTATAACTATAAAACTGAAGAAGTCCAACAACAGGAGTATAACCCTGGTCTTTATTCTGATACCTTAGAGGTAGGTAAACCCGTAGCAACTCAGTTTTTTACAGGGAAATTAAACTTGGTTGAAGATTTTAAAGGTGATAAAACAAAAGCATTTTACATTCAGTTTTTAGATTTTTATGGTGTAGTCAAAACTTACAAAAAAATTGACGTTCTTACAGAAGAAAATGGTGGTTCAGTAATTACTTTAGAACTCACAGGAAATAATAAGCAAAAGCTGGTAGATTATCTGAATTCAACCACTGAAATTCTCAGTAAAACCCAATTAGATCAAAAAAACCTTTTTGCCACTAAAACGATTAGTTTTATAGATAGTACCCTAAACGAAAAAGCCACAGAACTTGAAGCTTTTGAAAATGAACTTAACGCCTACAAACGCGATAATAACATTTTAGATCTTACTTCAGAAACTAAACAGCTAAAAGATAAACTCATCACTTTTGATGCTCAAAAAAAAGAACTCAATAACCAAATTGAATACCTCAATACGCTTAAGAGTTACCTCATTAACCGCTCTACTTATGAAGATCCGCCAGCACCGAGTATTGTTGGCATAGAAGAAGGCAGTATAGTAGAAGGTGTCGGGCAGATTGTAGAATTATCACGACAACGAAGCAAATACCAATACGCCGCTAAACCCAATTTACCTAAATTTAAAGATATAGACCGACAGATTGATGCCGCTAAAAACATTCTTCTCGAAAACATCAAATCGTCTAAAGAGAACATGTTTAAACAAATAGAAGACATCAATCAAGATTTAAAAAGCTTAGAACGCGATGTGGCTCAACTCCCTGCAGAACAACAAGGTTTACTCAAAATAGAACGCCGCTACGACCTGAGTCAGGAAACATACAACCTATTTTTGTCTAAACTCAACGAAGCCAAACTCATTAAAGCTTCTAATGTAAGTGATATTCATATCATCGATCGTGCTAAGGATGTTGGAGGTCATCAAATTGGGCCAAACAACCAACTCAATTATGTGATGGCTTTATTTTTTGGTTCTGGTGTTCCTTTGATGATTATTTTTATATTGGTATTGCTCGACAATAAAATTAACACGCCTAAAGATATTGAAAAGCTTAGTGATCTCCCATTAATTGGCGTCATTGGTAAGTCAAAACTCAACACCAACAAAGTGGTTTTAGCTAAAAGTAACTCTGTAATATCAGAAAGCTTTAGAGGCATTCGAACTAGTTTGCAATTTGTGTTTAAAAATAAAGCCATTACAGGCTCTAAAACCGTTCTGATTACATCATCCGTAAGTGGTGAAGGCAAAACTTTTACCGCGATGAACTTGTCATCGGTCATGGCCTTAAGTGGCAAAAAAACCATTTTAGTCGGTTTAGATTTACGTAAACCCAAAATTCATCACGATTTTGAAGTCAACCATAGTATGGGTGTATCTAACTATATTTCTAATCAAGCCTCTTATGAAGATGTTATACAGGCCTCTGGACACGAGAATTTAGATATTCTAACCTCTGGTGTCGTGCCACCAAACCCCTCAGAACTACTGATTGACGACAGAATGGATGAATTGATGAACCAACTCAAAAACCACTACGATATCATTGTGTTAGATTCGCCACCTATTGGCTTAGTCTCTGATGCGCTGAACCTAATGAAATACGCCGATACTACTTTATATGTAGTTCGACAAAACTATACCAAAAAAGGCATGTTGAGCTTAATTGATCAAAAAATACAAAAAGGCGAAGTCAAAAATGTTAATTTGGTGCTCAATTACTTTAAAGCTAAAGCTAAATACGGCTACGGTTATAACTACGGCTATGGTTATGGCTACGGCTATGGCGCTTATGGCAAAAGCTATTTACCTCAGGAAAAACACAGTTTTAAACAGAAAGTGAAAAATTGGTTTAGTTAATGAGTAGTTGGTAGTTGGTAGTTAGTAGTTGGTAGTTGGTAGTTAGTAGTTAGTAGTGGGTAGTTGGTAGTGAGCAGTTGACAGTGGACAGTGGACAGTTGACAGTTGACAGTGGACAGTTGACAGTGAGCAGTTGGTAGTTGGTAGTTGGTAGTTGACAGTTGACAGTTGACAGTGGACAGTTGACAGTGAGCAGTTGGTAGAATAGAAAACAAGAAACCAAAAACGAACAACGAACAACGAGTAACGAACAACGAGAAAATGCAGGAACAGATTTACCAAAAAGAGACCAATAGAAATATCCCGAAACTAAAATGAACAAACCCAATACTTCCCTAGAACACGCTGATTGGCTATATGAAATTAAAGCCGAAAAAAAACTTTTAGATTTTAATTTTAAAGAAATTTGGCGCTATAAAGATTTATTGTTTCTCTTTGTAAAGCGAGATATCGTTACTGTATATAAGCAAACCATCTTAGGACCGCTTTGGTTTTTAATACAGCCTTTGTTTACGTCTGTGATTTTTACATTAATTTTCAATAATGTTGCTAATGTCAGTACAGGAACAGTGCCAAATTTTTTGTTTAACCTCGCTGGCATTACTGCATGGGGCTATTTTAAAGAATGCCTTAATGGCTCATCATCAACGTTTACTAAAAATGCCAACATTTTTGGCAAAGTATATTTTCCTCGGGTCATCATGCCTATGTCCGTTACAATTTCTAATCTTGTAAAATTTGGAATACAACTCAGTATCTTTATTGGTTTTTATATATATTACGTTAGCTCGGGAGCTTCTGTCAGCCCTAACCAAAACCTTATCTTATTTCCAGTTTACGTCATGATGATGGCTTTATCTGGACTGGGTTTAGGTATGGTTGTGTCGTCTTTCACCACTAAATATAGAGATCTGACTCAATTGTTGACCTTTGCCGTTCAACTCTTGATGTACCTTTCTGCCGTGCCATTTCCCATGAGTATGGTTCAAGGGAAAATGCCAGAATACTACTGGGTATTTAAGTACAATCCCTTAGCACATATTATAGAAGGCTTCAGGTTTATGACTTTAGATACGGGAATATTTTCAATGTTTAGTTTTTTATATGCCTTAGGGTTTTCTATTTTAGTATTTTTGATTGGATTAGTGATTTTTAACAGAACAGAAAAAAGTTTTATCGATACGGTTTAGTTGTTAGTTGGTAGTGGGTAGTTGGTAGAGGGTAGTTGGTAGTTGATAGTTGTTAGTGAGTAGTGAGTAGTTGGTAGTGAGTAGTGAGTAGCATGTAGTTAGTAGTGGGTAGTTGGTAGTAAGTAGGATAAAAACTTGAAACTTGAAACGAGAAACCAGTGAGCAGTTGGCTGTGAACAGTGAGCAGTTGGCTGTGAACAGTAATCAGTTGGCAGTGAGCAGTGAGAAGTAGAATTAAAGTAAAAATTAAATAAACAAGAAACCTGAAACGAGAAACGAGAAACCAGTGAGCAGTTGACAGTGAACAGTGAGCAGTTGGCAGTGAACAGTAAGCAGTTGGCAGTGAGCAGTGAGCAGTGAGCAGTGAGAAGTAGAATTAAAGTAAAAATTAAATAAACAAGAAACCTGAAACCAAAAACAAAAAACGAGAAACTTAAAACTAGAAACTAATAACCATTAACCCGTTCCCTTTCCTTTGGAGAGGCCTAAACTCAAAACATGAGCACCATACTAACCGCCAAAAACATCTCAAAACAATACCGCCTCGGATTAGTGGGTACAGGCACATTAAGTCACGATTTAAACCGATGGTGGCATAAAGTGCGAGGCAAAGACGATCCGTATTTAAAGATTGGCGCTGAGAATGATCGCAGTAAAAAAGCAGAAACCGATTATGTCTGGGCGTTACGCGATATCAATTTTGAAGTTCAGGAAGGTGAAGTGCTCGGTATTATTGGAAAAAATGGCGCTGGTAAATCTACACTTTTAAAAATTTTATCAAGAGTTACACTACCCACAACTGGCAGCATCAAAACCAAAGGCCGTATAGCTTCATTACTTGAAGTAGGCACAGGCTTTCACCCTGAACTCACAGGAAGAGAAAATATTTATCTTAACGGTGCCATTCTCGGTATGACCAAAGCTGAAATTAAAGCCAAAGAGGAAGAAATTATAGATTTTTCAGGTTGTGCTATGTATGTGGATACACCCGTAAAACGCTATTCTTCTGGTATGCGTGTGAGACTCGCTTTTGCCGTAGCCGCACATCTCGAACCTGATATTTTGGTGGTAGACGAAGTCTTAGCCGTAGGCGACGCCGAATTTCAAAAAAAGGCTGTCGGCAAAATGAAAGACATCTCCGGCACTGGTGGCCGCACCGTCTTATTTGTAAGTCATAATATGGCGGCTGTAAAGAGTTTATGTTCGCGAGCCATGGTGCTTGAAAATGGTAAAATAGCTTTTGAGGGTGGAACGGATGAAAGTGTCGATTTTTATCTTAAAATGGGGAATGATAAAGGGGCAGAATTCCTGCGATATTTTGAAGAAGGTGAGTTTGAAGGCATAGGTTTTAGTATAAAATCTATTGGTGTAAAAGCTCAAAGAAAAGATTTTGGTGAGCCTATTTTAAGAAACGATACCATTATTTTTAAAATTGTTTATGAAAATTATAATTTAAAAAAATTGAACGTCACATTAAGGTTTAAAGATGAACAAGGTAATTTTATTTTTGTTACAGGTCTTAAGGAGGAATTAAAACAATCAGAAGCCAGACAAAATTTGTATTTACAAATACCAAAAGAATTTTTTAATCAAGGGAACTTCTTTGTTGATTTACAAATTTCAGGAAATAAAAAACTTATCAGAAGATTTGAAGACATTATCAGTTTTTCTGTAATTCAAGAAAGTATTAAACTTGGTGGTTGGATGGGTAAGACCGTTGGCCCACTTAAGCCTAATTTAGATTGGTATTATGAAAAAAGTTGATATATTTATTGTTGGAGAGCAAAAATGTGGCACTACAGCTTTACATAAGTTTTTAACCCAGCACCCACAAATAAAATCTGGAAAACAAAAAGAAATCGATTTTTTTAGTTATGATGGTTTGTATAATAAGGGCTTAGATTATTACCATTCTTTATTTAAATGTAGTCTTTATGAGAAGTATGTCAAGAAAATTAAACTCATAGATGCTTCACCATCGTATTTGTCAACTGGCGAAAAAACAGCGTCTAGGATATATAACTATAATAAAGACGCTTATATTATTATAATGTTAAGAAACCCTATAGAAAGAGCCTTTAGCGCCTATATGATGTATAAAAATAGATTTAAAGATGGAAAAGAAGATTGGTGGTTTGATTGGATGAAAGCTAGAGGCAAAGACGTGTGTAGTGTAAAAAAACGCAGTAAGGAAAGTTATAAGAATTTCGACTTTTTTATAGATGAAGAATTAAAGGTGCTAGAAAATAGTAATGAAATTGAGTGTCCAACACTTTTAAATGGTTTTTATTACAAAAAAATTTTAACCTTTTTGAAAGAATTTGATAATGTTTTGATTGTTGATAATAAAAATTTATTTAATGGAACTGAAATCACTTTAAATCAAATCGAAAATTTTTTAAATGTGAAGTCTCATAATTGGTCTCAAGTTTCTAATGAAAAAGTATTCGTGGGTAACTATGATGAAGTTCTTAAAAAAGAAACTGTAGATAAATTGAAAGTTTTCTATGAAAGGGATGTTCTAAAGATTAAAAATAAATTTAATATTGATTTGTTCTAATGCCAACCCCTAATTTAATTATCCCAGGTTTCCCTAAAAGCGGTACATCTAGCTTATTTGATTATTTATGTCAACATCCTGATATTTTTCATCCTAGAGTCAAAGAACCACATACTTATGCTTTTGATGATAGGTATAAAAATAGATTTACAAATCAAGGTGATTTTAACTTTAAAAAAATATACAATAAGTCGCAAACCTATAAATTCATACCAGACGCAAGTACCATTTATTTGATATCCAAACATGCTTTAAAGCGCATTAATGATGAAGAACATAATAATTTAAAAATAATCATAATGGCAAGAGACCCTATAGAAAGAGTTTTTAGCCACTACAACTGGCTGAGAATGCTTGGTTATAAACAGTTAAAGTTTAAAATTGAAATTAATAAAGAATTAAAAAAAACTTTTCATCCAGAAAATCACATTGGAGCTAATTATAAGAATTACGTAGAGTTTTCTAAATATGGTAAACAGTTAAAAAAATATTTCGATTTACATTTAGCTTATTGTTATCGCCCTACAAAAAAAGCATTACCATCTTATTATGCTGAAATTCATTCTGGTCTTCCATTAACAATGAAAAATAATTATGAATTATTTCTTAAAGATGATAGAGTTAATGCATATGATATAGAAAAAATTTTAGAAGTAATTACTCAAAACAAACTAAATCTGAATATTTTTAAATTTGATGAACTGATAAAAGGTAATTTGACATTAAATATGATCTTTGCTCTTTCAATTAATGAGGATGATTTTAGAAAAAAAATTGACATAACAAAGGAGAATACGAGAACTAGAAAAAGAGAAAACAGCTATCAAGTTATTGATAAAACCCCATCTTATCCATCTAGAGTTAAACCAATTTTAAAAAAAATTGAGAGAAAATTCAACATTAGTTTTAAACTCTTTTTTAAAAAAAATTACAGTATAGAAGTAAATAATTCTAAGTTTGTAGATAACCTTGATAATAAAAATGAATATTTTTTTAAAAAATTTATAGATGCTAAGCGATAAGCCTCACATCATAGAATTAAAATCTATTGGCTCCTCTAGTTTGGGCTATATTACGGTCGCTGAACAACAACATCATATTCCATTTGAAATCAAACGGGTTTATTGGACGTATTATACACCAAACCAAGTGACACGTGGACATCATGCTCATAAAGCTTTAAAACAATGTATTTTTGCGGTGAGTGGACAAATTGAATTTGAGTTGATAAATATGGATGGTGTGAAATATAAGTTTTTATTAGATTCACCAGATAGAGGTCTATATATACCACCAATGCACTGGAGAACCATAAAATTTTCACATAGTGCTGTTTTATTGTGTTTGGCTTCAGATTTATATAACGAAAGCGATTATATAAGAGATTATAACAAATTTTTAAAATTTAAGGAAAATGAAATTTAACAATGTAAATGTATTCATAAGTAAAAACGCTAGACTTGGTAAAAATGTTAAAGTTGGAGACAATACTGTAATTTATGAAAATGTTGTAATTGGAGATGACGTTACTATTTCAAATAATTGTGTTATAGGAGAACCAACAAGTGAGTATTATTCTGACTCTTGTTATTCTAATAAGCAAACTTTTATAGGTTCTAATTCGTTAATAAGAAGTCATACAATAATTTACGCTGGTTGTACTATTGAAGAAGATTTTTTTACAGGCCATAGGGTAACAATAAGAGAAAATACTAAAATAGGTAAAAAATGCAGAATAGGCACTTTATCAGATTTACAAGGCCATCTTGAAATGGGAGACTATTGCTGGTTACATAGCAATGTTCATTTAGGTCAGGGTACAAAATTGGGTCATTTTGTGTTTATATATCCTTTTGTGGTATTAACGAATGATCCGACACCTCCATCAAATATCTGTAAAGGTGTTAATGTTGGTAATTTTAGCCAAATAGCAGTAAACTCTACCGTTTTACCTGGTATTAATATTGGTAAGCATGTTTTGATTGGTGCTAATAGTTTAGTTGTTAAGAATATTAAAGACTACATATTGTGTGCTGGAAATCCTGCTAAAGAAATAAAAAAAGTTACTGAAATTAAGTCAAGGGAAAGTGGTAAAATTCATTATCCTTGGCCTTACAACTTTGATAGAGGAATGCCATGGAAAGGAATTGGTTTTGATGAATGGTTAAAAAATAATCCAAAATATGATTAAATTTCTAGACCTTAAAGCCATTAACGACCAGTATCGAGACGAACTCAACCACGCTATGCAAAACGTTTTAGACTCAGGTTGGTATATCAAAGGACAATCGGTAAAAGATTTTGAATACAATTTTGCCAAATATTGTGATGTTGAGTGTTGTGTAGGTGTAGCCAATGGTTTAGACGCCTTAATTTTAATCTTTAAAGCCCTTATCATTCAAGGAAAGTTAAAAGAGGGTGATGAAGTCATTGTGCCTGCTAACACCTATATTGCCAGTATTTTAGCGCTTACTGAAAACAACTTAAAACCTATTTTGGTAGAGCCCGATGTGTCGTCATTTAATTTAAGTATAGAAAGTATTAAATCGAATATGACATCTCAAACCAAAGCCGTCTTAGCCGTGCATTTATACGGCCAATCGGTTGAGGATGTCAGTGATTTTTGTAAAGACAATAATTTATTATTAATTGAAGATGCTGCTCAAGCCCATGGGGCTGAAAACGCTCAAGGTAAAAAAACTGGAAGTTTTGGCATCGCAGCAGGATTTTCATTTTACCCAGGTAAAAATCTTGGTGCTTTAGGTGATGCCGGTGCTGTAACCACAAACGATAAAGATTTGGCTGGTTTAATTAGTCAACTCGGTAATTACGGTAGCGAAAAGAAATATCATAATTCTCAGCAAGGCGTCAACTCTCGGTTGGACGAACTGCAGGCCGCTATTTTAAACGTTAAATTAAAATATATTGACCAAGAGATTGTTAAAAGAAGAGAAGCGGCTTTATATTATCAAAAACACATCAACAATCCCAAAATTCAAAAACCAAATTGGAATATAGAAGTAAATAATCATGTGTTTCATTTGTATGTCATTAGATGTCAACAAAGAGATATTTTACAAACCTATTTACAGGATAAAGGCATACAAACTGTAATTCATTATCCCATTCCTCCACACCAACAAAAAGCCTACTCGGATTGGAATACTTTATCTTTTCCTAAAACTGAACAAATTCACAAAGAAGTTCTAAGTTTGCCCATTAGCCCAATTATCACCAAAGAAGAACAAGACCAAGTGATACAAGCTTTAAATGCCTTTTAGAATGAAAAACGATTTACCTTTAGTATCAGTTATTGCAGTATGTTACAATCATGCAAAATTCGTTACAGAGACCTTAGATAGTGTAAAAAATCAAACTTACGCTAATATAGAGTTAATCATTATGGATGATTGTTCAACAGATAATTCTGTAGAGGTTATTCAGCAGTGGGTCAAAGAAACAAATTACCCTTGTCAATTTATAGCGCATCAAGACAATCAAGGCTTATGTAAAACCTTAAATGAGGCTTTAAATTTTATAAAAGGTGAGTATTATCAAGGGTTAGCTTGTGATGATATCATTATTAAAGAAAAAATTGAAACTCAAGTCAATTTATTTAAAAAATTAGATAATGACTATGCTGTGATTTATAGTGATGCCTATCTCATGAATAATAAGAGTGAATTATATTATGGAAATTTTATTCAAAGGCACAAGCCAAAAATGTTAGAGATACCAAGTGGTGATATCTACGAAGAATTATTATTAAGTAATTATATACCAGCTATGTCAGTTTTAATTAAAACAGACTCGGTAAAAAACATAGAAGGATATGATGAAAATTTAACTTATGAAGATTATGATTTATGGTTAAGGTTAGCTAAAACTTTTAAATTTTATTTCTCAGACTACAAATCTTGCAAGTATAGGATTCATGATAATAATATGCATTCTTCTTCAAACTTTAAGAAAAGTGCCTTAATAAATTCATTTATTATTTATAACAAACACTCTGATAAAGAAATTTCAAAACATAAACTAAAAAATATAATTAATAATTTGTATAAGAATGATTTGCATTATCAATTTAAAGATGATGTTTTGAGACTAGCTCTTACGCCAAGAATAATTAAATGTATAAAATCAAACTTAAATTATAAACAGTGCCAAAGAAAAATAATGCTTGAAAAAATTTCTAAAAAAATGAAGCTCAACATTAAACAAATATTTAATCTATAATTGAGATTTGTCAAACCCTAAAGTATCCATAATCGTCCCCAATTACAACCACGCTCAGTTTTTAGAGCAGCGCTTGGAGAGTGTATTTAATCAAACTTTTCAAAATTTTGAGGTGATTTTATTAGATGATTGTTCTACGGATCATTCTATTGAAATTTTAAATCAGTATAAAACCCACCCAAAAGTTTCGCAAGCCATTTTTAATCAAAAAAACTCAGGCAGTCCTTTTAAGCAGTGGCAAAAAGGCATCAGCCTAGCCCAAGGTGAATACATCTGGATAGCCGAAAGCGATGATTATTGTGAGTATATATTTTTAGAAAAACTAGTTAATAAATCTTCTGATTTTGGTTTAAAATACACACAATCTTATGATGTAGATGACTCTGGGCAAGTCATATTTGATCGTATAATGTATACTAGTAATTTTAAAAAAAATATTTGGATCTCAGATTTTAAAATAAGTGGAAATGAATTTGTTGACGGTTACTTACTCATTAAAAATGTGATACCAAACGCAAGTGCAACTATTTTTAAAAAAAACTTAGTTAATGACGATTTGTTTTCAAATAAGCTATTAAATACAAAAATGTGTGGTGATTGGTGGTTTTGGATACATATTGCTATGCAAACCAAAGTTTATTTTAATAGCAGTTATTTGAATTATTTTAGAAATCATAAAACAACAACAAGAACACACGATACAAGTCAAAAGTTAAAAACAAGACTTCTTGAAGAAGCTATGTTAAGATCAGATGTATATAGACGTTATCGGTTGAAAAATAGTTCAAAAGAAAATGCACTTTTAAAAAGATGGTTTAAACATTTTAAATTTTACCAAATACTATCAACAGAATTCAAAAGTATAAAGATGAGACAAATTTCATGGTTATATTTGTACTTTATTTATTTTAAAATAAAACTGCTTTAATGAACCTCGCTATATTTTCACCCAGCCAAAACCCCTATTCAGAAACTTTTATTCAAGCACATAAAAATTACATCAAGGCTGATAAATTATACTATATATATGGAGGCAGTTTACAAAACATGACCATTGAAAATAATGGGCTACTGATTAATCCAAAAATAAAACTTGCTTTAAAAGCCATAGCTAAGTTAACCCGAAAAGATTTTAAAAAATCAATTGAAAACGAAGTTTCTAAACAATTAAAACAATTAAAAATAGATGTTGCCTTAGTTGAATACGGCACCCATGCCATGCGTTTGTTTCCTGCCTTAATAAAAGCAAATATTCCTTTCGTTGTTCACTTTCATGGTTATGATGCCTCTAGACAAGAAGTGTTGGACAAAAATGATAATTATAAGGCTTTATTTAAAGCAGCAACATACGTGATTTCAGTTTCTACCGTGATGAATGATAAATTACTAAAATTGGGTTGCCCTGAAGAAAAACTAATTTACAATGTCTATGGCGCCAATCCGATTTTTAAAAAACATGAACCTAAGTTTTCTAAAAAACAAGCGGTTGCCATCGGTCGTTTTGTCGATAAAAAAGCACCTTATTATACCATTTTAGCCTTTAAAAAAGTTTTGAATAAACATCCAGAAGCTCAATTACTCATGGCTGGTCAAGGTGCATTATGGCCAACTTGCAAAAATTTAATTAAATATTTAAATTTAGAAAATAATGTCAAATTATTAGGTGTTGTTACGCCAGATAAAGTGGCCCAACTCATGCAGCAAAGTTATTGCTTTGTGCAACATTCTATAACCGCTGAGAGTGGCGATCAAGAAGGGACACCTTTGGCCGTTTTAGAGTCTGCTTTATCAGGCTTGCCTGTGGTTTCTACCAATCATGCTGGCATTCCAGATGTAATAGAACATGAAAAGACAGGTTTATTATGTGATGAGCATGATGTTGACCATATGAGTAAAAATTTAATTAGAATATTTGACGATGTGAATTATGCAAAACAACTTGGGCAGGAAGCTAGGAAAGTCCATATTAAAAAATTTAGTTTAGAAAAACATATAAAAAGTTTGGAAGACACACTAAATAAAGCTGTTTCAAAGTCATTCAGCTAGCTGCCTCAACCTCAACCCAAATCAAGTTAAATCTTAATAAAGCTTTCTTATATCATTAAAACCTTTAGAGATTTGAAAATAGTTGAGCATCCATAAAATATTAGCGCCCCTAGCGCAAACTTAGCGAGCCTTGTGGATAAGTTGATACACCATACTCACATACAGACTACCGCGCCGATAGATAGGTATTCCGAAGATTACCGTCTGGAAGTGTCAAGATGTAAAAAGATAGAAAAGTGAAGGATATTAGAACAGATTTGAAAATCTAAAAATATGAAATATATACTAAATAAAAGAAGCCTAACTTAAAATCGGAAAACAAGTATAAAGCCTTATGAAATAAGACAAAACAATTTAAGCTAAATTAGAGTTTTAAAGCTATTTCAGCTTTTTAACACCGTAAATAGCACCAGCTATCAAGCCCATTATCACTAATGAATTAATAGGCGCTGCAGGCTCATCATTTACGTCATCTGGAAAACCAGGTATTTGAGCAAAACTCTCACTGGTAAACATAAAAAAGCTAATCAATAAGACAAAAGTCTTAAATGTTTTGCTAGTATTTTTCATATCATAAAATTATATTAGTTAATAATATGAAGATATAATACTTATAAAAAAATTTAAAAAGAACACCCCCATATTCTAGAAACAATTAGTTATATTGTCTGCTGCAAATTTATAACTATATTTCAATTAAACAAAGAAAACTTAACAAATTTGCTTATCAACACCAGATTTCAAAATTATTTACCAATAATTTGAATTTTTTTTCATTTTTTTTACTCGGAACTTTTCGAAGTACTTGTATTAAACTCATACTTTACAAAGTATACCCTGTACTGAGTTTATCAAAATAACTAACAAATTATGATAATATGTATCAATCCGCTTCTTCTAAGGAAGCGTTTTTGTTTTGCCAGTATTCAACAAGATCTAAATAATCGACTTCAAAAGCGGGCTCATGTTTATCTAACACCCCATCTTTAAAGGAACGTTGTAAAATATCTTCAATTAAATAGTCTTCTTTTACGCTGTAAGGATTGTATTCTTCTTTAAGTGAGATGTTAAATAAACTTGCTGTGGTATTATACCAAAAGGCTCGCCATCCACTTTTTAATTCTTTAACCAAATCAAAAGTGGTAATACCAGTTTGACGGTGCATGAGTTTGACAAGGATTTGCCCCTCGGTTTTAGTCAGTTTTTTTAATCGGTCTGTAAATTTTCCTTCAATATATCTTTGAATACGTTTGGTGTAACGACGTTTTTGTCGTTTAGAGTCCAATTGCTCAAGACGGGCATTAAGCTTTTCAAGCCTGTCAGCTGCTAAAACGGCATAAGGCCATACTTTACGCGTCTTTCGTTTTAAGATAATATATTCTCTATATTCAGATTTAGATTTAAACCTGAGGGGTTGAAACACAATAACTTCATCTAAAGTAATTTCACTAACCACTAATGTATCGTGTTCGATAATAATCATTTTTTTAGGCGCAGATGTATCTTGAGGTCTAGGCGTGTAGTGCTTTACTTGTGCGTTCAGACTTTGTAAAACGCAACTCCAAAATAAAATGCTAAGTAAGTTAAATTTCATATTCTAATACTATCCAAAAATTATTCCAAAATTAGGTTTTTATCCACAGCCAGTCATTTAAAATTGATTAATTTAGCTTAAAATTTTACACTTTTATGAATAAGACATCACTTGAATTTTTAGAACACTATTTAAATAATGCTTCTCCCACAGGCTATGAGTCTAAAGGTCAGAAACTTTGGATGAATTACTTAAAGCCTTATGTGGATGATTTTATCACAGATATTTACGGGACAGCTGTCGGCGTAATTAACCCTGACGCTAAATATAAAGTTGTTATAGAAGGTCATGCTGACGAAATTTCTTGGTATGTTAATTACATCACTGACGAAGGTTTAATTTACGTCATCAGAAATGGTGGTAGTGATCACCAAATAGCGACTTCAAAAAAGGTAAATATCCACACTAAAAACGGTATAGTTCAAGGTGTTTTTGGTTGGCCAGCCATACATACTCGAGATAAATCAAACGAAAAAGCCCCACAATTAGACAACATTTGTATAGATGTAGGCTGTACTAATAAAGAAGAAGTCGAAAAACTTGGCGTTCACGTCGGTTGTGTCATCACCTATCCAGATGAATTTTTTATACTTAATAACGATAAATTTGTTTGTAGAGGTTTAGATAACCGTATGGGCGGATTTATGATAGCTGAAGTGGCTAAAAAATTGAAAGAAAACAATATTAAACTGCCATTTGGCTTATACATCACTAACTCAGTTCAAGAAGAAATAGGCCTTCGTGGTGCAGAAATGATTACACAAACCATTAAACCTAATGTGGCTATTGTAACCGATGTGTGTCACGATACCACAACACCAATGATTGATAAAAAGAAAGAAGGCTTGACCAAAATAGGGGATGGGCCAGTGATTAGCTATGCGCCTGCGGTTCAAAATAATTTGAGAGAATTGTTGATTGAAACGGCTGAAAAAAACAATATTCCCTTTCAACGTATGGCAGCAAGCCGTATGACAGGCACAGATACTGATGCTTTTGCTTATAGTAACGGCGGTGTAGCTTCAGCTTTAATCTCTTTACCTTTAAGATATATGCACACTACGGTAGAAATGGTGCATCAAAAAGATGTAGAAGCTGTAATCGAACTCATCTACCAATCTTTACTTAACATTAAAGAGGGAGATGATTTTAGTTATTTTAAGGATTAAATAATACCATTGAATTGATTACTATAAAGCGCATTTTACAACAGTTGAATGCGCTTTTTTATGGTCGAGATTTTCGTTTTAACCTGAGTTCGATTTAAAAAATTATGATATAATATTGAAAATCAATATACACCCTCCTTAGTCCTCCCTTACCGAACTAAATTCGGCACAGGCAAGGGATGCTACTTTAGTTGAAAATATCCCCTTGAGATACTGTGTTTAATTCCAACTCAAATATGTTAAAATTTAATATCTTTGTATTGA
>RRZV01000009.1 GCA_003931895.1 Mesohalobacter salilacus | reverse complement strand
ATTGTATACGCGATTAACAAAGAATTTCAAAGAACTTTTATTTATTTTTAGTGCCCACTAGTGTCACATTATGAAAACTAACACTCTTCTCAAAATTATTATCTGTATCGTAATTTGCCTAGCTGTTGGGTTTTTAGCTAGCCTTGCAACACAAACAGGTGTTGACAACTGGTACGTGACCATTAATAAGCCTTCTTTTACACCACCTAACGCTGTTTTTGCTCCTGTTTGGACTGTTCTTTATGTTTTAATGGGAATTTCTTCAGGAATAGTTTGGAGCAGGGGCTTACATCACATTTGGGTAAAAACTGCCTTATATCATTTTGTCTTTCAGCTTCTATTAAACGCGCTTTGGTCGTTGGTATTTTTTAATTTAGAAGAACCTTTATGGGCGCTATTTGTGATTATCACCTTATTAATTTTAATTCTATTAACGATTAAATGGTTTAAAGTTGTCAACAATCTTGCAGCTTATCTGTTAATTCCATACGCTATATGGGTGGCTTTTGCCTTAGTCCTAAACTTTGAAATTTGGCGTTTAAATGCTTAAAGTGCTGCGCTAATTAAAGCAAATTGTTATAAAATTTGTTTTAATGGTCTTTGATTAAAAAAATGAATTAATCTTTAAGAACAGATCTTGAAATAACAATTTTCTGAATTTCCGATGTGCCTTCATATATCTGAGTAATCTTAGCGTCTCTCATCATACGCTCAACGTGATATTCCTTGACATACCCATTTCCTCCATGAATTTGAACAGCTTCTGTAGAAACGTCCATTGCGACTTGTGATGCATAAAGTTTTGCCATAGCTCCGGACAGGTCGTAATTTTGACCTTGATCTTTGTCCCAAGCCGCTTTCATGACTAAATGTCTAGCAGCTTCTATTTGGGTATGCATATCTGCTATTTTAAAAGCAATGGCTTGATGGTTCATAATTTCTGTACCAAAAGCTTTTCGTGTTTTTGAATATTCTTTAGAAAGTTCATAAGCTCCCGCAGCTATCCCTAGAGCTTGGGCGGCAATACCTATTCTACCTCCTGAAAGGGTTTTCATTGCAAATTTAAATCCGAAGCCATCCTCTCCTATTCTGTTTTCTTTAGGGACTTTAACATCATTAAAATTTAAGGAGTGGGTGTCACTTCCGCGAATACCCATTTTGTCTTCTTTTGGACCAACTTCAAAACCTTCCCAAGATTTTTCAACTATAAAGGCATTAATACCTTTGTGTTTTTTCTCTCTGTCAGTTTGAGCAATAACTAAATAAAAGTCTGCATTACCTCCATTGGTTATCCAGTTTTTGGTTCCATTAAGAACATAATGGTCTCCTTTGTCAATAGCCGTTGTTTTTTGCGAAGTGGCATCACTCCCCGCTTCAGGCTCGCTCAAACAGAATGCTCCCAAGGCTTCACCGGTTGTTAGTTTCGATAAGTATTTTTCTTTTTGTAAGTCTGTTCCGTAAGTATCAATTCCCCAACAAACCAAAGAATTATTTACTGAAACGACTACAGAAGCAGAGGCATCAACTTTAGATAGCTCTTCCATGGCCAATACATAAGAAATGGTATCCATACCACCACCGCCATATTCTGGTGAAGCCATCATTCCCATAAATCCAAGTTCTCCCAATTTTTTAATTTGTTCTCTGGGAAACTCTTGTTTATTATCACGTTCAATAACTCCAGGTAATAGTTCATTTTTCGCAAAATCTTTTGCGGCCTGACGTATCATTTCATGTTCTTCAGTAAGCTTAAAGTCCATATTCTTGTTTTATAAAATCTTTAAAAAATATGCGCAAATATATGCTATCTTTAAATGTTTGACAATTTATTTAAGCTTTTTTGAGAGTTGTGCAATAGCCGCCCTTTTCTTTTTATAATAATGCTTTTGGCTTTCATTTTATGCTAACTAATATTTTGGTTATTAACTTATTCATCAAAAATATTAGAATACTTTCCATCTGAAGTTTCAAAAAACTTACCATTAACGTATCGGTAATGCTTATCAAGTGTCTTGATTTGCTGCATATCTTCATCTGTTAAAACAACTTTAGCGCTGTCTAAATTTTCTTTAATTCTTTTAGGATTAGTAGATTTTGGAATAACTGCAGTATGCCGATGCAAATGAAATGCAATTAATATTTGTGCAGGCGTTGCATCGTGTTGACTTGCAATAGATTTCACCACTTCATTATCCAGTAAAGAAGGTTCGTCATCTGCTTTCATTTCTGAAGAACGATCGCCACTTCCTAAAGGTGAATAGGCTGTTAAATGTATATTGTTTGTATGACAGAACTTTAATAATTCATCTTGGTGTAAGAAAGGATGAAGTTCTACCTGATTCATTTCAGGTGCATCATCTGTTTTGGCTATTAAGTCCTTAAGTTTTGGTACGCTAAAGTTTGACACACCAAGATGCTTGACAAGGCCTAGTTTTTTGGCTTCAAGCATAGCTTCCCAAGTTTCAATGATGGGAACTTCTTCTAATGAAAGAAAATCTTCGTTTTGTTGAGGAAAACCTTCTAAATCCGGTCTAAAAGCAACTGGCCAATGAATAAGATATAAATCTAAATAATCAAGTTGTAAGTCTTTTAAAGTCTGTTTTAGCGCAGGAATAACATCTTCAGATTTATGAGCATTATTCCATAGTTTAGAAGTAACCCATAAGTTTTCTCTAGAAATAATATTTTCTTTAAACGCCTTTTGAAAAGCCTTCCCAATTTCAGCTTCATTGCCATAAACGGCAGCACAATCTATATGTTTATATCCGCTTTTTAATGCTGAAATTACAGCGTCTTCAACCTTGCCAGAATCTGATTTCCAAGTTCCTAATCCTATGGTGTCTAATTCATCTTCATTTGTAAATCTTAGTGTTTTCATATATCAATTAATTTTTGATAAAATATAAAAGAAATTTATGATATACCGATAAATTTATAAAAGCTTTAAGGATATAATAAATAGCAAATAATTATTGCTTGATGAATTTTTGCGTATGGATATTTTGATTTTGGTCAACTAATTTTATAATATAAAATCCTTTGGAAAGTTGACTCACGTTAATATTATTGTTTTTTAAATCCTCTTCAGCAATTAAATTTCCCAAAGTATTGTATATATAGTATTGTTTTACTGGAGTTTGACTTTGAATATTTAAAGTATGGTTAACTGGATTTGGGTATAATTTAATAGTGTTTGCAATTTCTTGGTCATCCACACTGAGATTTTCCTCTTGATAAATTCTTATAAAATCAATTTCTAAGCTACTTTCTGTAAAATTTGATTCAATATTAGGTAAAATTGCAACATTAAATAAAATATACTGGGGCAAGTCAAACGGCCAAGTGCTATCGTCTTTAACAGCTGGATTGTAGGTGTAATGTGTCACGCCATCTACTGAAAACCTGATAAAATCAGGCGTCCACTTCATGGTATAAAGATGAAATTGGGTTGAAGCATTATTTACATTTTGACCACCAGTATTAACCGTACCCCCAAAACTCGACGGTGTGTGAATGGCACTAGAGACATAGTCTTGGTTATCGCCCCAATGCTCCATTATATCGAGTTCGCCTGTGGCTGGCCATGGCGTGGTATCAAAACCTTGATTATCCCAATAACCACCATCTTCATCTATGTTTTGACCCAATGTCCAAAGTGCTGGCCAAGTGCCTACGCCCGTTGGCAGTTTTGCCCGAATTTCTACTCTGCCATAGGTAAAAGCAAATTTAGAGTTTAGTCGTGCCGAGGTATAGTTTTTGGTTACACCTTGGTCTGTAAAGGTTTCTGCTTTGGCTTTAATTTTTAAAGTGCCATTGCTCACTTCTGCGTTTTCAATTCTATTAGTGTAGTGTTGTATTTCACCATTAAACCAAGAATTACCGTTGGGCAATTGGGTTTGATGAAACCATTTGGTGTCATCAACTGGTCCTGTATAATTAAATTCGTCTTGCCAAACTATTTCATTAAAAACAGGTTCTCCTGGGTTGCCACCATCATTGCTCGTAAAAGAGAAATCATCTATATAAGCAGTAACTTGGTTGCTATTGTCTTCACCGTTAACTTGGAGAAGCAATCTATTTAAATCAATACGTTGACTTGGTGGTGGCGAATTAGGGTCTAAATTGATGTAATTATCTGTATTAAAATCAAACGTGATGGTCTGCCATTGATCTAAAACTATGGGTTTTATAATTTCAGTTTGCGTTGACCACGGTGCAGCAAGATTACCATTTTGAAGTTTGAGTGAAATTTGGTTTGGCGAATTTCCTGTAATGCTCGTTGAGGGTACGTAAATTTTTAGACTAAATTCATGTGTATTAGACAGATCAAATGTTGGTGTATAATCAAAGCCAATATTAGCAAACTGTCCACCTATGTCTTGATAAATAAGCACATAACCTGAATTATTATCAGTGTTCTGAAGTGGATTGGCTTGATGCGTATCTATAAAGCTATCATCTGCAAACCAAGGTAAATTTGGTGTTGGCATTTCAAAATCTTCTGAAATATCAGTTTGAGCTGATATAGTCAAGCTTAATATAAAGCTTAGCGTAAAAAATAAATTTAATATTTTCATAGCCTATAAAATTACAAATAAATGTATTCAATGCTATGAAAATTAATAATAAGGTTTGTTAAAATCTTATTTGCCTTTTAAAGCACTAACAATAACTAACAATAGCCAAGCCCCACCAACTGAAATCAAAATTTCACCAAGCAGTCCATTCCAACTTATGCCTACCAGACCCGCAACCCAACCACCGAGAAAACCACCGATAATTCCTACAACAATGTTTCCGAGAAGACCGAAGCCAGAGCCCTTCCAAATTTTACCAGCTATCCAGCCAGAAACCGCACCGATTAAAATAAAATACAAAAATGACATCGTTAAAAGTTTTAAGATCTGTTAAGCAATATAGTTAAAATATTTCTATTTTGCCATAGGATGATAATTATTGATTGTCGTTATAAAAAATTTCATTTTTAGTGAATACATTCACCAAATATTATGTTTTTTGGTGAATACATTCACCGAATTTTATATTTTTGAATAAAAAACATGTACGGCAGAACTCTAGAAAATAATATTTTAAGCCAAAAAAAGGCAGGTAAAGCTATTGTAGTTTTAGGACCAAGACAAGTTGGAAAAACGACTTTAATTGAGAAAATTCTGAACGGTCAATCCTATTTGTTTTTAAATGGTGATGAGCCAAGAACAAGAGCATTACTTAGCGAACCTAGTACGGAACAGATTCGTTCTATAATTGGTCAACATAAAATTATTTTTATTGATGAAGCCCAACGGATTGAAGGCATTGGGCTGACTATGAAAATAATTATTGATAGATTTAAAGATATACAAATTTATGCAAGTGGCTCCTCTGCTTTTGATTTATCAAGTAAGATCAGTGAACCGCTCACTGGCAGAAAATGGGAATATCAACTCTACCCTATATCTTGGGAAGAATATGAAAATCATCATGGTTTTCTTTTTACTGAGCAAGATTTTGAAAACAGACTGCTCTATGGGTTTTATCCAGAAGTTCTCAACAGCCCAGGAGATGAAGTTAATGTTCTAAAAAATCTTGTAAATAGTTATTTATACAAAGACATTCTAGCTTTTGCAGATATAAGAAAACCGGATGTATTAGATAAATTAGTTCAAGCTCTTGCTTTCCAAATAGGAAATGAAGTTAGCTTTAATGAATTATCTAAACTTCTCAATGTTGATAAAAACACCGTTTCTAAATATATTGACATTTTAAGAAAAGGCTATATCATATTTCAGCTTGGCAGTTATAGTAGAAATTTAAGAAACGAAATAAAAACAAATAGAAAAATTTATTTCTACGATGTTGGTGTAAGAAATATGATTATTGGCAATTTTAATCCCCTCAACTTTAGAGCTGATAAAGGTGCGCTTTGGGAAAATTTTTTGATTGCCGAACGTCTCAAACAAAATGAATATAAAAAAAAGTTGTCTAGAATTTACTTTTGGCGAACTTCTCAACAACAAGAAGTTGATTTTGTTGAGGATATTTCAGGCGAAGTATTTGGTTACGAATTCAAATGGAGTAATAAAAGAAAACACAAACTTCCTAAGACTTTTACTGAAACATACAATGCTAGGAGTAAAATTATAGATAGAGATAATTTTAGAGATTTTGTTATTCTATAAAACAAAATCAACAGCAGAATTATAATTTCGCCATAGGATGATAATTGTCAATGACATTTTTGAGGTGAGTTTTGTCCAGATGCGTGTAAATCTCAGTCGTAATAATGCTTTCGTGACCAAGCATTTGCTGAATGGCGCGCAAATCTGCACCGTTTTCTAACAAATGTGTGGCAAAAGAGTGTCTAAACGTATGTGGACTCACGGTTTTTTGAAGGTTTATGGCTTTTGCCTGTTGTTTAATAATGGTAAAAACCATAGCTCGTGTTAAGCGTTTTCCGCGTCGGTTTAGAAATAAAATATCAGTTTCACCAGGTTTTGGCTCTTGATGAATGCGCACTTCGTCTTTATATAAATTGATGTATTTAATGGCGTTTGAATTAATTGGCACAAAACGGTCTTTTTGACCTTTGCCGTGAACTTTGATAAAACCTTCATCAAAAAATAAGTCTGATACTTTTAGATTTGTCAACTCACTGACCCGTAAACCGCAAGCATAAAGCGTTTCTATAATCGCGCGATTGCGTTCACCTTGCGGATGTGTTAAATCTATACTGCTGATGAGCTTGTCAATTTCGGCGGTGCTGAGTACTTCGGGTAATTTTTGACCAATTTTTGGCGAATCAATTAGCGCCATAGGGTTGTCTGCTCTTTGATTTTCAAAAATGAGATAGTCAAAAAAACGCTTCAGTCCTGAAATCAATCGGGCTTGACTTCTGGCATTAATAACTTTAGACATGGCGTAAATAAATGTTTTAAGTTCGTCTTCTTGAATCATTTCTGGTGAAGACTTCATATCAAATTCATCGAGATACCGCATCAATTTTTTGATATCAAACTCGTAATTGAGCACAGAATTTTCGGTCAAACCGCATTCTATTTTCAAATACATCTTAAAATCGTCTAAAGCATGTTGCCAGGTCATTGGTTAAGGTGAGGTATTTGTTTATAATATAAATTACGATAGCATTTTATTTATCATTGATCAAATCTTTCAGCTCTTCTTTACTTGGTAAAACGGTTTGGTATTTACTTGCAAAAATCTGTTCATTGTTTTCGGGCAAAGTGTACTCTACAATTGATTCACTTTTATCTTTACACAAAACTATTCCAATTGTTTTATTTTCATCTTCAAGACGAAGTTCTCGGTCGTAGTAGTTGACATACATCTGCATCTGTCCAAGGTCTTGGTGTTTGATTTCTCCTATTTTCAAATCTATTAATACAAAGCATCTCAAAATTCTATTATAAAAGACTAAGTCTATCCTAAAGTGTTTGTCATCGAAAGAAATTCTCTTCTGTCTGGCAACAAATGTAAAACCGTTACCAAGTTCTAATAAAAAATGCTCAAGCTTGTTTATTAATTCTTGTTCAAGGTCACTTTCGGAATAATTTTTATGTTCGGGAAGTCCAATAAATTCTAAAATGTAAGGATCTTTTATAGCATCTTTTGCACTTTCAAAAACAAGTCCTTTTTCAGAAAGTTCTTTTATTTTTTCCTTGTCCCTGCTTAAAACCAATCTTGTGTATAATGCTGAATCAAATTGACGCTTTAGCTCTCTTACACTCCAGTTATTTTTATAAGCTTCAATTTCGTAAAACTTTCGTTCATTTTCATCCTCGATTCGCATAAGCTTTAGGTAGTGCGACCAACTTAATCTGAATTTGACAGACACTGTCTGTTGTATTGCCTTTTTAGAATTAGCAGACACTGTCTGCTGTTTTTCATAAGTGAGGTAAAATCTCCTCATTTGTTGAATGTTTGTGACGGAAAAACCTTTGCCAAACTCTTGAGTTAAAACCTTTGATAAATCGGTTAAAAGATTTTTACCATACTCTGCTCTATCTTTTCCTTTTTGTTCTTCTTCAACAATTTTTCTTCCTATTTCAAAATAGGTGGTCACCATGGTTTGATTAACCGTTTGAACCACCTTACTTCTTGCCGATTGAAGCAAGTCAACAATTTGATTGAAAAATATAGTGTTTGAAGGTGATTTTGCCATAACTTAAAATACAAACTATTTACTTAAGCATTTCTTATTTTATTGTAATCTAATATTTTACTGCAATATAAAAAAGTCATTTTTAAGGTAAAAGTTCCGCCACAGTAAAAATACTACCACCCACAAATATAACATCTTTAGTTTGCGCTTGTGATTTTGCAGCTTCAAAGGCCTCTATTAAAGTTGAAAAAAACTGCTTTTCTAAAGCTGTATTTTGAAGTTCATCTTTTAAGTCTTCAACCAGTTTAGCTCTTGGAATGTTTGGGGCAGAAAAGTAATACTTGGCATCATACGGAAATAGGTTTAAAAGACTTTTGACGTCTTTGTCATTCACAAACCCCATAACCAGATGAAGGGTTTTATACTCTAAAGTTTGGAGTTGATTGGCCACATACGTTATGCCTTCTAGGTTATGCGCCGTGTCTGCTATGCAAAGCGGATGTTGACTTAAAATTTGCCAGCGTCCTTGAAATCCGGTGTTTTTTATCACATTTGCTAAACCTTTAGCAATAGTTTTGTCAGAAATTTTCCAGTCTTTTGACTTTAAAATTTCTATAGCTTGTAAAACTGTTTGTTGGTTTTTGCGTTGATATAAGCCTTTTAAATCAGTTTCAAATAATTCAAAGTTTTCATCTTCAGCAAAGTAAATTTCAGAAGAGTTGTCTTGTGCCACTTGTCTAAAAACAGGTTCAGTTTCAGGATGCTTTTCACCTATCACAACAGGGGTTTTTGGTTTTATGATACCTGCTTTTTCTCGCGCTATTTTTGGAAGGGTATCGCCAAGAAATTTGGTATGGTCTAAACCGATATTGGTGATGACAGACAATTCCGGTTTGATGATATTCGTTGCATCTAATCGACCACCCATACCGACTTCAATAATGGCGATATCGACTTTTTTTTCTGCAAAAGTTTGAAAGGCTAAGCCCACTGTCATTTCAAAAAATGACAGGTTTTGTTGTTCAAAAAAAACTTTATGTTGTATTACGAAATCAACAAGGTTTTGCTTTAAAATCATTTGCCCATTAATGCGAATACGCTCTCTAAAATCTTTTAAATGTGGCGAAGTGTAAAGCCCAACCTTATAGCCAGATTCTTGTAAAATAGACGCCAGCATGTGGCTACAGGAGCCTTTGCCGTTTGTGCCACCAACGTGAATGCTTTTAAATTGTTGTTCAGGATGATTTAAGTGACTTGAAAGTAATTTTATATTGTGTAAATCTTTGCGATAAGCGGCTCGACCTACACGTTGATACATGGGAAGTTGGGCGAACAGCCAGTTTATGGTTTCATTGTAGGTCAAGGTTGATACTGTGTTTAGTTTTGGGTATAAAATTACAAACTTTGGTACACTCTAAACGTGAGTTCGAATAATAACATATAATGTTTTTTTAACTCAAAAAGATGAAGAATAACACCTATATTTTCATCATAAAGCCTAATTTCGATACTCCCGAGATATTCGGGATTCTTCGTTTTACTTCGAAAAATCACTCAATTTGACAGCTTTATAAAACTGAGCTATGTAAATCGAATTCAGGTTCTAAGTAAACCTTTAATCCGATAATTTAAACACATAAGTAATATAGCCCACTTGTCGTGAAGGCGCCTTGCTGTCTTTGTTGAATTTGGTGTCCAAGGCTGCGCGTTGAGCAGGTTTTAATAAACACGGATCGCTGTTGGTTGTGCCTTTTTCACCTGGAGTAGCTTTGATGACGTTGCCGTTTTGATCGACTTCTATTTTAACAACAACGGTTCCAGATTCGTTACACTCTTGTGTGTATTTGGTTTTAGTCAAGGCTTTTCTGCCGCCAAGTCTATAATTACCATCACCGTCTAGACCTTTACCTGTGCCGTAATAAGATTTGGCGTTGGGGTCGCCGTCAGGGTCGCCCTTATCGCCAGCCGTTTGGTCGTTACCTTCGCTATTTTCAGATTCGCCATTATTTTCTGGACCATTTAGTAAGTTATCCATGGCGTCGGTTACGGCTTTATCAGGTTTTGGGTCTGGTTTTTTTTCTGGGACTTTTTCGGGTTTTTTTTCTACAGGTTTGGTTTCTTTTTCTGGAACTTCTTCTTTGGGTTCTTCTTTTTTAGGTTCGTTTTTTTCGGGTGTAATTTCTTTTTTCTGCTCTTCTTCTTTTATCACAGGTGCTTCTTCAGTGTCTTGGGTGGCCACTTCTTCTTTGACTTCAGAACTTGTAGGTTGAGTTTGAGGCTGAGGTGTGGGTTCGGGAATATTTTGTTCTGGTGCGGTTTTTACGGGTTTAGTAGGCTGGGTGTTGC
Source organism: Mesohalobacter salilacus (assembly GCA_003931895.1). GTDB lineage: Bacteria > Bacteroidota > Bacteroidia > Flavobacteriales > Flavobacteriaceae > Psychroflexus. Next base: position 13,578 of record RRZV01000009.1, on the reverse strand, counting down.
CCTGACCCATTTCGGTCGTTCCGAAGTTAACGAGAATACCTTTTTCTTTAGGCGGGTCAAAGTATTTTAAACCTAATAGCAGTAATAACAAAATCAGCATCACATACAAAATGCTTGTGATAATAAATGATTTTTTTTCGTATTTGGTTTCTAAAAAAGACATTTTATGGGTTTAATTTATCTCAATACAATTCGGCTTTTTGTAAAAGCCAAATCACTCGATTTGACGTCAGTAGGGTTGAACTCTGCACAAACTAACATTAATTAGGCTTGACTGCCAAAACGACTTTAAATCTGTTTCTGTTGGCTATATCCATTACCTTTACAGCTTTTTCAACGGGAACACCTTCTTCAGCCCTTAAAATAATTGTCGGGTTTTCAACATCCTTTAAACGATTAATCAAATTTTGTTCCAAACCGCTTTCACTGACTTTGTCTTTGTTGATGAAAATCTCTAGTTCTTTATTAATACTCACCGATAAATTGTGCTTATTGGTTGTCTTGCCTTTGGCTTTAGGTAAAATTAAATCTAAAGCTTCTGGCGTAATGACAGGTGAAGTCAACATAAAAAAGATGAGCAATAGAAAGACAATGTCGGTCATAGACGACATACTAAAAGTGGCACTGACTTTATTTCGTCCTCTTAAATTCATATCAAGTAGGTTCGTTTAGTAAATCTAAGAAATCAACCGCTGTGGCCTCCATTTGGTGAACCACTTTATCGGTTTTCACGACCAAGTGATTATAGCCGATATAAGCAATAATACCAACAATCAGACCAGCAACAGTGGTTGTCATTGCGGTGTAAATTCCCTCTGCGAGTAAGCCCATTTCAGCTTGGCCACTACTTGTTGCTAACTCGTGAAATGCCAAAACCATACCGATAACTGTTCCTAGAAACCCAATCATTGGTGCAGCTCCAGCAACTGTTGCCAAAATACTCACGTTTTTTTCAAGCTTATAAACTTCAAGTCGACCAGCATTTTCTATGGCGGTATTAATATCTTCGAGTGGATTACCAATTCGAGAAATGCCCTTTGCCGTTAATCTTGCTACGGGTGAATTTTCTTGAGCACAACGCACTTTAGCGCCTTCAATATTGCCACTACTCACATTGTCTTTAATCTGAGACATAAAGTTTTTATCAGTTTTAGATGCGGCTTTAATGGCAAATAAGCGTTCAAAATAAATGTAAATGGCAGCAAAAAGTAAAACCCCAAGAATAATGATGATGATGGTTCCGCCTAAACCACCACTAAATAACAATTCTAAAATTGAAATGGATTTTTCTTCTGAAACTTCAGCAACCTGATCAGCTTGATCGGTAACCTCTTGCAAAAGGTTTATAAGCATCATTGAATATAGTTTTATGTCTTAACGAAAAATTTTTGACTAAATTACATTTTTAGATTTAACATACATATTGTTTAGTAAAATTATTTAGCCGCAGTACTTGTCTTAAACTTTTATGAATAATTTTTCTTGTTTAACCTTTATTGTTAAATTTAAAACAAAAAAATGAAATTCAAAGGAATTCCACTTCTCATCGGCACAACTATTATTCTGGTAATGCTAAGCATAATGGCAGCGCTAGACTTTCAGTATGTGTGGGTTTTTACCTTAACTACCTTAGGCCAAGTTCTTTTGGTATTTGCTGTATATCATATTTTAAGAGATGATTACCAAACAGACAAAGAGTTTAAAGACTGGTATGAAGACTGTCCAATAGACTATAATGAAAATAGAGTTTAATTTTTATCCATAAAAAAACCAGACCCCAAAATATGCGGTCTGGTGTATTTATTTATTGTAAAGTTTTACTTCTTAATTATGCGTTTTATGATTGAAGATTTTTCACCTTCTAATTTCATAAAATATATACCTGAATTCAAAAAGCTAAGGTTCGTAACAACATCTAACTGCTGATTTAGCTGCTTTTTGAAAATCAATTTTCCATTAATATCAAATATTTCTAGTTTGTCTAAAGCAACTTCAGAATTTATATTCAATAGGTCATTAACTGGATTAGGGTAAACAGAAATATCGTTTTGTGAGAACTCACTATTAGATAGAGAAACACAAGATATTGTAATGTCCCACCCAGATGTATTAACAGAAAAATCTGAGGTAAACTCTACTGTAATAGCTCCAACAGGGTTAGTTGCTTGAAAAAAGGTTGTTGTTGGGCTTGAGCCTGTTAAGTCTATTCCATCTGCAAATGGGGTATCATTTATAGACTCCCCGTCATAAATAGACATAAAATCAAAGTCTGTTTCAAGATCTAGGGTATTAATATCTAGGGCTATAGCATTACCAGGTACGTTAGGGTAAAAAGTTTTAATGACCACTTCGTTATTATTATAATTTCCATTTAATCCACCAGTATCTGTAAAAGTTTGAGTAGAACACCAATCATCATCTGAAAGATAATTTAGTTGAAAGGAACTTCCAAAATTACCGTTCGAACAATTATTAGCAACCTGAATAACGTAATACGTATTAGGTTGAACATTGTTAAACACTATTGAATTGTTATTTGTTGTGGTAAAACCTCCTGGAAATGAAGCGTCTTGTTCAAAAATTCTATAGTCCCAAGAGTTAGAAATTACATCGTCAATATTTACTGTAAAAGAATTTATATTGGTTTGGCTAACACTAACGCCAGCAATGGTCTGCATACATGAGTTAATACAATCTGTGCCAAGGCAAGACTTTGTGTCTATATTTGTACTCATATAAGAGCCGACTTGAGGGTGGAAACCTTGAGCAAGATTTACTCCGGTTGAGTCAAGGTGACAATAGCTCATAACTGTTCCGCCGTTAGGTGGAACGGGTCCGTTGTCACAACCCTCAGAAAATCCATTATTTGGACCGCAAGAATCTATAGCTGTGTTGTTACTATTCCAAAAGCAAGCATGAGTATGAGGAGATCCTAAAGAATGCCCCATTTCATGTGCAATTACATTTACAGACCAAGAATAGGTCGGCAATTGTTGAAAAGATACAGAAGCTCCTGAAAAAGCATAACGTGAACCTTGACACAAACTATTTATAAAGGCTACACCACCTGTAGCAGGAAAATCAACAAGGTGTGCTAAATCTCCATCAAAAGCTATACGATTATCTCTAAAAAAAGAGAGTTTATCACCATTACTTCCTGTATATGGATCTAATTGTTGCCAAATTAAGACATCACTCAATACAGTTGGAATGGTGGAGTCGCTATACAAACTTGCTACTATATTATGAACAGATGTTATCCAGTTCATTGTATCACTAACTGAAGATGAATTGGCTGAATAAACATCGTTTGTTAATTCATAAAACACCCGTACACAGTTTGCAGAAACATTAGAAAAATTTGAAATTTCATTTTGTGGAATCAGGTTAGTGTCTTGTTCAAGCTCGCCAACTTCACATATAAAATCTTGGGTCACTGTCATTTCACTATCTGTATAAATGACGTAATTCGTTGATTCTTTAAGTTGACCTATAATTCTATTGCCGGTATGTGTTTGAGAAATGATGCCGTTTACACTTTCTTGAAAAAAATTGAAAACAGCTAGACTGTTTCTATCTTCATTAACAATTCCTCTATAATAAAGTCCTGGGGTATAGTTTAAAATATCTTCGCTTTCATTTCTCACATTAAAATTTTCGGTTAAAATGTTTTGACGTTGCATTTTAACCATGAAGGTTTCACTACCATGTTGTACTTGAAAACTAATAAACTTAGGCTTTTCCTGTTGAATTTGTGCTAATACAGATTCGTCAACATTTAAATAATTAGCATCTGTAGCAATATTTCTTAAGGACTCGCTTACTGGTTGAGCGCTTGATGAAAACACAGAATAAAGTTGAAATGCTTGAGTCTCCTGACTTGCAAACTGCAACGCTTCTTCAGCTGATTGATAGTTTTGAGCACACACAAAATTAAAGGATGAAAAAAGGATAAAAAAAATTAGTGTAGGGGTTTTCATGTTTACATTTTGAAAAGGTTAGTATTTTAAAATATTTAAATGGTGTGGGAAAATAAATAAATTTTTAACAATAATTAGCCTGTTGTTCCTTTCTTGTATAAACTAGCCTTATAAAATTAACTTTTTATTATTAAATATTTAATCTTTTTTCGACAACATCTTATATGCTTCATCTATATAGACATAAAAGTCTTTGGGAAAATGATTAATTTTTTTAGGACTGCGTTTATGACCTAACCGCACAATAAGCAAGTCGTCTTCGGGAATACCGATAACATATTGTCCTAATATGCCACGCATGGTAAAAATATGCTTGTCTTTATAATCACTGAGCCAAAAGCCGTATCCATATTGAGGAGAATCTTCAAACCGAGGGTAAGTGGCCATTTTTACAAATTTTTCTTGTAAAATTTGTTTTCCATTCCATTGTCCGTTTTGTAAATAGAGTTGTCCTAATTTAGCAAAATTTCTAGCGTTTGTAGCAATGCAACAATAGCTTTTTTCCATCCCGCTTTTTACACCGTCAAGTTGCCACAAACCGAAATCATTCATTCCTAATGGACGCCAAATGCTTTGGCTTAAGTATTCAGATAAAGACTTATTGGTGGCTTTTTCAATAACCATACCTAAGAGTTGTGTGTTACCGCTTAGATATTTAAATGATTGGCCTGGCTGGTCTTCTATTTCTAAACTTTTCATTAAACTTCTGATATTATTATCATAGTAGGATTTTGCCGTCATTGAAAATGGACTGTAATATTGCTCATCCCAATTTAAACCACTAGCCATTGAAGCCAAGTCACCTACGGTACATTGTGAAGCGAACTCTCCTTTATAATCAGGAAAAAAATCAGTTATGGGTTGTTCTAAATTTTTAATATAGCCGTCTTGAATGGCTTTAAATAAAAGGCTTACTGTAAAACTTTTAGCCATAGAAAACGAGTTGGTTTTTGAGGTTTTACTATAGTTTTCAGCATAATTTTCATACCAAATTTTTCCGTCTTTAATAATAAAAAAGGCCACTGTTCCTAATTCACTATTTGTGTCTTGAAGTTTTTTGGTTGGTGAGGCCGAATTGTATTGGTCAGAAACTTTCCAGGGTTGTTGCGTTGAGGTTTCTATAGTTCGATTATCAAAATAAGAATAATCATCTATAAAAGCTGTAGTGTGACCGGTGAAATAAACAACTTGAATCCCTTTGAAAATATACCCATAACCTAAAACGTAAAGCCCAACAGACAATATTAAAATTGTAACTAAAATCCATTTAAAAGTTTTAATGACTTTTTTCACCGTATTTGAGATTTCTGTTTATTCTAAATTAAAATGCGAGAAACTAGAGTAATCTAAAGACCTGGATTTGCCTTGTGTCAATTCTTGTAGATCGCCACAATAGTATTTTCCTGGTACAGGGTCATAGGCTAAAATTTCTTCTCCAATTTTTTCTGTAGTTAGATAGGCTAATATGCAAAGGTCTTTTAAGGCATTTAGACATTCGGATGTTGTTAAACCCTCTAAGTTAAGGTTATTTTCTCTTTCGATATCTACTTCATCTTTAACCTTTAAATGTTCATCTAAAAACAGTTGAATATCTTTAGCTTCAATATCATTGATTTCTTTTTTTGATTCGTTTTCAAGCTTTAATAATACATTTTCATATGCAACTTTAAAGCGTTGCTGATCTTTAGTTAGAAATATTTCATTTATGTAACGGTCGATAAACTCTGGAACGTTTAACTCTGTAGCAGAAGGTAACTCAGTTTTAGGTAAAAACACATCAACCAGTTTTGTAAGTAATTGCCCTTCTGGTATGCTTAAAAACTTTGGCGTCCATAATTTAGGTTCTGTAGTACAACTGTTTAATATACTCAAAACTGATGGCGTAGCAATTACGGCTGCTGATACAATACCTATTCGTTTTAAAACATCCCGACGATTCATTTGAAATAGATCTTTTAAATTAAATTATTTTTTAGTTGTTTAGCTGCGTGGTTCGCTGCTCTGGCGGTAAAAGCCATATAGGTTAATGAAGGGTTTTGACACCCTGATGAGGTCATAAATGCCCCATCAGTAACATAGACGTTTTTGCAAGTATGAACTTGATTATATTTGTTTAGCACGGAAGTTTTAGGGTTAATTCCCATTTGCGCGCCTCCCATTTCATGAATACCTAAGCCCATTGCTCTGTTTTCTTTTATATCATAACCCATGACATTTTTAAATCCTGCTGCCTTTAGCATTTTTACAGCTTGATCTTTCATATCTTTTCGCATAGCCAGTTCGTTTTCTCCAAAATCAGCATCAAAAGTTATGGTTGGTAAACCCCATTCATCTTTTTTGTCATAATTCATATATAGGCGATTGCTGTTATTAGGTAAAGTTTCTCCAAAACCTAGCAGGTTTACATTCCATTGACCAGGTTTGAGAATGGCTTCCTTAAGTTTTGGTCCATATTTCAGTTCTGCAACTATTTCAGAAATGTTAGATCGGGTAGCTCCACCTTGATAGCCATATCCACGAATAAAGGTTTTTGCATCTGTTTTACCGCCTAGATTTCTAAATCTCGGTATATATAAGCCGTTAGCACGACGGCCTTTGTAGTATTTATCTTTAAAACCATCAGCTACCGCTGTTGCACCAACCCAAAAATGATGATCCATAATGTTTCTCCCAACCAAATCATTATCATTACCAAGGCCGTTTGGAAATTGTTTTGATTTAGATTGAAGTAAAATAGAACTAGAAGCCATTGCTGATGCACACAAGAAAATCACTTTGGCTTTGTATTCAATTTTTTCATGAGTTTCTGTATCTATAATTCTTACCCCTGAAGCTTTCTGAGTAGACTCATCATAAACAACCTCATAAACTATAGAGTGTGGTCTCAATATCATATTACCTGTTGCTTTGGCCGTAGGTAAGGTCGATGAATTACTGCTAAAATAAGCGCCATAAGGGCAGCCACGCATACATCTATCTCGGTATTGACACTGTGTTCTTCCCGCGCCAGGCTTAGTTCCTTCGGTGATATGTGCCGTTCTACCTATAGTGAGTATTCGCCCATCATCAAAGTTTTCTTTCATCTTTTCCTTGAGGTGTTCTTCCACACAATTCAAGTTCATGGGTTTTAGGAGTTTTTGGTCAGGCAGCTGCTTTAATCCCAAGTTTTCTCCACTTACACCTATAAACTCTTCTACCTTATCATACCAAGGTTCAATATCCTTATAGCGCACAGGCCAATCTACTCCTATACCATCTTTTTTGTTAGCTTCAAAATCAATATCGCTTAAACGATAGCTTTGCCGACCCCAAGTTAATGACCGTCCACCGACGTGATAACCGCGGATCCAGTCAAAACGTCTTTTTTCATTATACGGATGCTTGATATCATCTACAAAAAAATGTTGATGAGGTTCTTGAGTGGTAAAACCCGTTCTGTGTTGTTTAAATTTTCTTTCTTTTGTTTTTTGCGTTGCCGCTATTCCGTTAGGAAAGTCCCAAGGGTCCATATGGGCGGTCTTGTAATCTGTAATATGCTCTACATTTCGACCGCGTTCTAAAACCAGAGTTTTTAAGCCCTTTTCACAAAGTTCCTTGGCTGCCCATCCTCCTGAAATGCCTGTTCCTACAACAATAGCGTCAAATTGTTCTGATGAGGTTTTAATATTGTCTTTATTCATTTAAGCTTTAAATTTTCTTTCAAAAGAGAATAAAAATATTCTTTATTCCTAATATTTCACTATTTTACGATGTTTTTTAAATAATACAGGATTTTTTTTGCATTTTTGGGAATACCTTAATTAAAACCACTTTTTAATGAAATCAATATTTTTAAAATTAACAATTTCTTGTTTTTTAGTATTTACAATAAGCTGTAAAAATGAGGCTAAAAAACCTTCTGAAAATGAAACCAAATCAGCAACTAAAACAGAAAATAAAGTTCCATTTTTTAAGTTATCTCTAGCTCAATGGTCTTTGCATCGTACATTTAATGACGATAATGTTGACCCTTTCAGGTTTGCTAAAATAGCAAAAGATATGGGTTTTGAAGGTTTAGAGTATGTTAATCATATTTACGATAACCAAATTGATGATTTAGGGTTTGACGCTGTTATTGATTCACTTAACACGCTTAGCCAAAAGCACAGTATGCAAAACGTTTTAATTATGGTTGATGGCGAAGGCGATTTAGCTAGCCCAAACATAGATGAAAGAAATCAGGCTGTAGAAAATCATAAAAAGTGGGTCGATGCCGCCCAAAAATTAGGTTGCCATTCTATTCGTGTGAACACCTTTGGTACTAATGACCCTAAAGAGTGGTTGCCTTCGGTAGTTGATGGGCTAAAAAAATTGTCGACTTATGCAGCGACAAAAAATATCAATGTTCTTTGTGAAAATCACGGTTGGTTGTCTTCTGATGCGCCTTTGCTCATAGAGGCCATAGATAAAGTTAATATGGATAATTGCGGTACATTGCCCGACTTTGGGAATTGGTGTGTAAAACGAAAAGATGGTGAGCAGTGGGGAGAGTGTGTTGAAGAATACCCAGACAAATACCAAGGTATTGAGCTGTTGTTGACCGAAGCTAAGGCCGTGAGCGCAAAATCATATGACTTTGATGAAAAAGGCAACGAAACAACTTTAGATTATCCACGAATATTAAAACTCGTTAAGGATTCGGGTTATACGGGATATATTGGTGTTGAGTATGAAGGTGACCGGTTGCCTGAAAAAGAAGGTGTGTTAGCTACAAAAAATTTACTGCTGAAATCAGCTAAGTCTATTAATTAATGAGCTTTCAAATACTTTTAATGTGATTTAAACTTCAAATCATGTCCAATAAAATTAGACTAGGCATTCTCGGTGGTGGTGGAAATTCGCTTATTGGTGTTTTGCATAGAGTAGCTTCAGCAATGCATGACAAGTACCAAATTGTTGGAGGTGTTTTTAATAGCGAGATTAATAAAAGTATAGATTTTGCAAAATCTATTGACCTGCCAACGCATAGAGTTTACAAAAATCTAGACAGCTTAATTGAGGAAGAACAAAAGTTATCAGAAGACAAACGCATGCAGGTCATTGCTGTGCTTACGCCAAATTATCTCCATTTCGCTATGGCTAAAAAGCTTTTGGACAATGGGTTTCATGTGATTTGCGAAAAACCTATGACGACTACATTTGAAGAAGCCAAAATTTTATATCAAACTTTAAAAGATAGCGAGCTCATTTTTGCAGTAACCTACACTTATACAGGTTATCCTATGATTCGGCAAATGCGAGATATGATAAAAAATGGAGTTTTAGGTAAAATTCAAAAAGTAGACGCACAATACTATCAAGGCTGGATAAACCCTATTATTCACAATGAAGTCGAGCGTGCTTCAACATGGCGATTAGATCCTGAAAAGTCTGGAATCAGTTGTTGTTTAGGCGATATCGGAACACATGCTTTTGATATGTTAGAATATGTAAGCGGGCTTAAGATTGAATCTGTTCTGTCTGATCTCAACTTTGTGTATTCAGACAACAAAATGGATGTTGACGCTACTGTTTTACTGCGTCTCAATAATAAAGCTAAAGGTGTAATTTGTACTAGCCAAATTGCCACAGGTGAAGAAAATAGTTTTATTATAAAGGTATATGGCGACAAAGCAGGAATAAAATGGGAACAGGAAAACCCAAATTATTTATATTTAATGGAAGAAGGCAAAGCGCTTCAAGTACTTAAGCCTGGTCATGTGTACAATTCCGATTTATCTTTAGACGGCACTAAACTTCCGCCTGGTCACCCTGAGGGTATTTTTGATGCTATGGGTAATATTTACAAGGGAGTTGCTAAAGCTATAAACAAACAAGCCTACGACCACGGCGAATTTCCAACTATTATCGACGGTACAAGAGGTATGAACTTTATAGAAAAAGCTGTTGAATCTCATCTAAAAGGAAATGTTTGGGTTAAAATTGAAAATCAATTTTAGTTAAGGGTCTGTGTGAAACTAGAATCAGAACAGAATTAGTTTTTAAAAAATATATCTTCTTTTAAAATAAGTTTTTAGTTTAGAGATACCCAAATCAAAGCGACGAATATTGTAGTAATAAGTCACAAAACTTTGAAACGCAAAGCACCATAGCTAGTTGATTTTTAACATATAAAATTGTTAAAATGAAATATTTATAGCTATATATTTTAATAATTCATAAATTTTTTGTTTATTTATTATCAAATTAAAATATTATGGGTATTAAAAGTTTTCAAGGAAATCATGTTGGAGAAGCAAATATAAAAGCTGAAAAAATAACCGTTAGAGATTGTATGTCTAAAAACATGATTCTGTTTACCAAAGACCAAAGTGTGATAGAAGTTGTAGAAAAATTGATAAAACATCGTATTTCTGGCGGTCCTGTTGTTGACGAAAATAAGCATGTTATTGGTGTTATTTCTGAAGGTGATTGTATCAAACAAATTTCAGAAAGCCGATATTATAATATGCCTATGGAGGATACAAGTATAGAAAAATATATGTCAACAGAGGTAGATACTATTTCGCCTGATATCAACTTATTTGATGCTGCTCATCGTTTTTTGGTGTCTAAAAGACGACGTTTTCCTGTTGTAGAAAACAATATAATTATAGGCGTTGTTAGTCAAAAGGATATTTTAAGGACTGCGCTTTATCTTAAAGGCTGTAGCTGGAAGTACGGGGTTTAAGTTTAGTTTAATTAAAATCAACTGAGGCTATAAATAATTTAGAATATAACACTAGCTCAGACTTTACCGACAGAACCAGAACCCTTTCCACAGGGAGTCATGTTAAAGTTTTAGACACTAACCATTGGATTACAACTGTTACGCTCTATGACGACAAAGCTAGACCCATTTATACCCATTCTAAAAACGATTTCTTCAATACAGAAGATATCAATAACATCAAACTGGATGATTTTCTCGGTTTAACATTAGAGACCCATAATAAGCATATTTCCAATGGGACTACTACTGAAATCATAGACAAATTCACTTATAATGAGCATAACCAAAGTCTAGAAAAACAAACCCAACAAATCAACGGTCAAGCAGAAGAGCTGATTGTCTTTAACAAATATGACGAGCTAGGCCAACTCATAGAAAAGAAAGTTGGTGGAAATGATACCCAAAGTGATTATGACCAAACCACAGCTTTACAAGATATAACTTACGATTACAATATCCGTGGCTGGCTAACCGATATCAACGATGTTGACAATTCAAGCCCTGATAAGCTTTTTGCTTTTAATATTCGGTACAATAATCCAGAGGATATCAATACACAAGCTCTATACAACGGTAACATTTCAGAAACCCATTGGCGCACCCAAAACACCTCTTCACTCAAAAGAAGTTATGGATATGAATATGATGCTTTAAACAGGCTAAACTCAGCCAATTATCTCAGTAATCATAGCATTACATTAGGAGGAAATACCTATCAAGAAGATTTTTTTGAGGGCAACATTACTTATGACCGCAATGGTAACATCTTAAATCTCACACGAAAAGGTGTAACCACAAACAATCAAATCGATATCATAGACCAATTGAGTTACGACTATTTTAGCACCAGCAACCAACTCTCAGCCGTTGGAGATACAGCCGATGACAACGGTTTTAAAGACGGCAACACTTCAGGCAATGATTATACTTACGACGCCAACGGCAACATGATAGAAGATAAAAACAAAGACATTATAAATATTGAATATAATCACTTAAATTTGCCTAAGAAAGTTGAATTTGCCACACAAAGTATGACTGGAAAGTATATTGAGTATGTCTATGATGCCACAGGGGTGAAGTTAGAAAAGCGGGTTCAAGAAGAAAACCTTAGCAGTTTAAGTTACACCTATTATCAAGGTGCTTATATTTATGAAAAGAGCACCTTCAGTAGTCCTTTGACTTTAAAATTCATCTCCCAACCCGAAGGCTATATAGAACCAGATAATCAAGGCGGTTTTGACTATGTTTATCAATTTAAAGACCATTTGGGGAATATTAGATTGTCCTATAAAGACAGCAATAATGATGGTTCTGTCAATAGTTCTGAAATCGTAGAAGAAAACAATTACTATCCTTTTGGGCTGGAACATAAAGGGTATAATAATGTTGTTAGTGGCAATAGTAATAGTGTTGCATCAAAGTTTAAGTACAATGGAGTTGAATTGGAAGAAAGTTTGGGGTTAAACCTTTATGAAATGGAATTGCGTCTGTACGATCCGGCAATTGCAAGGTGGAATACTATTGATCCGGTTACGCATTTCTCTTATTCTACATATTCAGCATTTGATAATAATCCAATTTATTGGGCTGACCCGAGCGGAGCAAACTCTAAATCATTTCTTATGGATATTTTTAATCGATCATCAAATGATGAAACCTGGACAAATGATGGTAGTGGTGTTTTTGTTAGTGATACCGGTCAAACTGCTCAGTGTGATGATTGTCCTAACTTAAAAGGTGGAGATTTCAATGGAAAGTCATTTAATGAAATACAAGAAATAGACATTCAAAATTTTGGGTTTAGAGAGAAAGTAAGTAAAGAGCATTTTACTCCTAGGGAATTTTCTGGTAGTAGTAGCGCTTATATAGCGAGTTTCATAGACTTACTAGAACAATCTATGGAGTTAAAGACTAGAACAGCAATAATCTTAGGAGTTTCAGAAGGAAAAGTTATTAATATTTTAAAGAATTTAGCAAAAGGTAAATTACCTAAGGTTGATTATAAAAAATTAATTTCCTTAAGCACAATAGTACAATATACAGTAGGTTTAAGCTTTTATATAGATGCTCAAAATGATAAACAAAATATTAAATTACTTGGGGAAATAGTTAATAGCTTGTACAGCACTGGTAATACAGAAGGTGTTTTTGTGGTAAAAACAACCACTATAAATGGTGTTTGGCCGGCAGTAGGCAGACGAACTCGAACTAATTTTTACGACGCATCAAATCAAGAGCATTTAGGCACAATTGTTAATTAAAAAAGACCAATGATAAGTAAATTTTCTAAATATTTTTATGTATTCCTGTTAATATCATTAATTTTTTTAATATGTATTACTGATTTAGAATGTTTAAACTATATATTCTTTCCATTTGAGAATATCTTATTAAACATAGCATTTTACACTCTAATTGTTTTAATACCTAAAATAATAAACTTTAAAATATATTTAATCTATCTCATAATTATAAATTTTGCATTAATTTTTATTAATATAAAGGGTTGTATTTTATATTAGAAAAAAACCCGATCGCTCAGACTTGCAGTCCGAGATTAAAAAGTCAAAAATCACCTTTATCGAGGTGGTTTTTTATGCCTTAAAGCGAAGCCACATTTTTTCGTAAGATGTCTTTAGTCTTACTTTAACCAAAAAAATAAATACCTTTACACCACCATGGGATGCCAAAAGCTCGATACTGATTTTTGTAATGTTTTGGAGATAGTATACTCTGAAAAAAGGGGCTACGGCGAGAAAAAAAGCGTAAACGGATTTTATGCTGAGCATTCTAAGTTAAAAACAACCAATTTAACAAATTATTAAGTATTCTTACTAAATTACG
>RRZV01000104.1 GCA_003931895.1 Mesohalobacter salilacus | reverse complement strand
TCCAATTCATTTTTATCATTTTATTTCCTATTTCCATATTTTTTTATCAAATGCAGTACAACGGGAAGTGTATCTTTCAGTGGCGACCAAAGAAGTACAGCCCTTTATTTTTCAGTCGTAAAGTTAGAAAATAAATCCCAAACCATTCGTTTCAACTCCCAAACCTCGCCATTGAAGATACATATTGTTGTGCATAGTGCTTATTTCCCAAAGTTTGATAATGATTTAATAATTCTCTCTAATCCACTTACAGATAACTCTTCGTTTTCTTTATCGTTCCCTAAAATTCCAGACCTATCGTTTCCAAAATATTTATCTACTAATTTTTCTTTTATTGCTTGTTTTTTAGGCAAATCAAGCATTTCGATAAATGTATCAACAGATGCTAATTCAAGTTCAGCAGTCCTATTCAAAGTTTCGAGTTTCCTGTGTTTGGTAGATTCTTTTGCAGCATATGTTGCTGGATAGGATAAAGCTGCTGCCGCTATTAGTCTAATCAGCGACTTAGTCCAATCAAAACCATCAGCACTCAAATCTATCAATGTCCATATTAGTAGTCCAGAAAAAACCGCCATAAATCCTATGGCAACCCATCTCCAAAAATTTGCACTTTGCTTATGTTCGTTTGCGATTATTTGATAATTACCTGTTACACCAACATTTCCAATTACATTGACTATCTTTTTTGCTTCTTCCAACTTTGCTTCAAGGTCTTCTACTAATTTAGAACTATCTGTGTCAATGCCACTCTTAAGTTCGTCTATCTCTTTTCTAAATAATTCTTTCGATTTATCAATTTCAGAGCGGTAAGTTTTTTTATCATTTTCAAAACTTTGTTTCTGTTCCGATTTGATATTGTTGAAGTTGGTTTGAAAGGTTGAGTTCAAGTTTTGAATTTCAGCTTCCTTGCCTTCAATTAATTTTAATAGTCTCTGTATTTCTGTTTCCTTGTTTGTAAGGTCTTTCCTGAAAGCATCGATTTCTTTTTTTAAATCTTCTTTCTCTTTTTCAAGGGAAGCATACTTCTTTTTAGCTGTGTTTTCAAAATTGGCAATCTTTTTAGAGAAGTTAAAATCTGCTTTTGAAACTGGTATGGGTAAATTTTTGGCTCTTGATAATGCAGTATTAAAGTTGTTTGTTGCATTAGTTAGATGCCCATTATTATTATTTCCTAAAAATTGATTGATTTGCGTAATTCCAGCATTTATTTCATTACTTAGATTATCAAATTCAGCTTTTAAGACTAGATCTGGTATAGTAAGTTTTACTCTTTGATTAATGTAGCTATAAACTGTTTGGTAATAACTTAAGTTTTCAAGGTCAATTTTCTCTTCAGATTTTTGGTCCGACAGTAATTCTTCTAAAGCGTTTAACTTGTCAAAGAGAACGTGATTTTCAAAATTTTCAGATTTCATTTATTTACTGTAAAGATTTGTTTTGCATTATGCACAACGTTTGGTGTATGGTTAGTGGCGACTAAAAATATACGAAACTTGTTTATTCAATCGTAAAATTAGCAAAAAATACTGACTTATCGATTTAGCCAAAACCTCGCCATTAACTATACACCGTGTTACCTACCGTTTTTATTTTTCAAATTCAATTACCGGGAAATGCGGTTTCCACATTTTTCCCAGTTTCTGTTTATTTTCTGCAAATCCAATTTCAGTTATTTTTGCACTTTCCAATTTGTTTTTTAATTTCTCCGAAACATAAATTCCCCAAGAATAATGAGGGATTTTAAACAGGTCAAAATTATAATCGAAGTCTTTCCCAAAAACCACCTTTTTAGTCTCAAAATAGTATTGTTTGTGAGAGTCAGATTTATTTTCCTCAATCAATTCCAATTCTTGCTGATGAGATAAGATTTTAATAACATTACCGGTTTCATCAGTCGCAAATATTTCGCTTTTCTCAAAGTCAATCCAATTATGGCATTTGTCCGTATATTTGTCAGGAAAAGTCAAGTCAAAATAATCATAGGATTTATACTGTTTAAAGATTCCGAACAGTTTTTCTTTTCGAAGCACTTTTGCTTTTCTCAAATCATACTTTATAGTTTTACTGTCTTTTAAAATGTTCAAGACTTTTTCATTCAGTATGAACTCATTTGTAGAATGTAAAATGTCATTCAGCTTGTTGAATTCAATGTCGTCATACATTTTACAAATCGTAATATTTTGTCCATTTACTTTTTTATAGTCAATGTCCTCAATTGCTCCAGAATCGTCGATGTGAAATGTAAAGTACTTCATTTGTTCAAATGGTAGGTAACGGATTGGGCTATATATAGTGCGGTGCAAAAATGCCACTGTGCTCATATTTTTATTC
>RRZV01000046.1 GCA_003931895.1 Mesohalobacter salilacus | reverse complement strand
TAAAATCTAAAATTAAAAAATAATCGCTAATTTTCCCGCAACGAGTCGATATGCGAGAACGTTAGGGCACATTTGAAAAAAAATACAATCTTCAATACAAAATTCCGTTCAATTTCATTATTTTGTCAATTCTAACAAAACTAAATGAAAAAAAATAAATTAATAGCACCATTCTTAAAATGGGTTGGCGGTAAAAGACAATTAATGCCAGCTATTAATAAACTTATACCAAAAAAATTTTCAACTTACTATGAACCTTTTGTTGGTGGTGGAGCTGTATTATTTGAAATTCAACCCAAAAAAGCGGTAGTAAATGACTTTAATTCTGAACTTGTAAATACTTACAATGTAATCAAAAACAATCCGGAAGAATTAATTAAGAATCTTAAAACTCACATCAACGAATCAGAATATTTTTACAATATTAGGGCATTGGATCGTCAAGAAAATTTTGACCAACTTTCTGATATTAAAAAAGCTTCGAGGGTTATTTACTTGAACAAAACTTGTTACAATGGATTATACAGAGTTAACAATTCAGGAGAATTTAACTCTCCATTCGGAAAATACAAAAACCCCAATATTGTAAATGAAGTAACAATTAGAGCGGTTAGTAAATATCTTAATGCAAATGATATTAAAATAATTAATGGCGATTTCGAAGACGCATTAAAGAATATTAGAAAAGGTGCATTTGTATATTTTGATCCACCTTATGACCCTGTTTCTAAAAGTTCAAATTTTACTGGCTACGTTCAAGGCGGTTTTAATATTTTCGATCAAGTTAGATTAAGAGAACTTTGTGATCGACTTGATAAAAAAGGAATTAAATTTTTAGTTTCTAATTCAGCCACACAATTAATTTTAGACCAATATTCGAATTATAATATAACTTTTGTAAAAGCTAACAGGGCAATCAATTCAAATGGATCAAAGCGTGGGGAAGTTGACGAAGTTCTAATTAGAAATTATGAGTGAAACAAAAAATGAAATTGCTTGGAACAAGCTATTTTCAAAATACAAAATATCGGAGAAAGTTTTAAAAAATGGTGCTTTCGAAATTAGTTCCAAACAAATTAATGAGTTTAGAGAAGCTCGTTTAATGACAAAGTTTGATTACCGTTCACAACTACCAAAAATATTTGAAGAAAATAAACTTTCGATATTGCCAATTTCAAGAGGAAGTTATATTATCTCTGACTTTGAGACCTTTAAGGATTTTGAGAGCGAAGATCCAAAACCTATAAAAATTGACTTCCCAAATTATTTAGAAAGCATAAGGCACGATAATATAACAAGTGAATCTACAGCATTAAATTGTGCTTTCGTTACTGGAATTATTGAAGATTTTGTGAAAGATGATGAAATAAAACCAACAGTAAGTGGTAGAATGAGTTCATTGAGTTTTGATTTCAATATTAAAACTCAAAAATCTGATTTAAATATTAATGTAAACAATAGTCAAATAGAAATTGACGGTGGTTATGAGGGAGTTAATTCATTAAGTTTAATTGAGGCAAAAAACTCAATTTCAAAAGACTTTTTAATTAGGCAAATGTTTTATCCATTCAAATTATGGAACAATAAAATAACCAAAGAAATTAAACCAATTTTCCTAACTTATTCTAATGGTATTTTCCATTTCAGAGAATATGTTTTCGAAGATCCAAATCATTACAATTCTTTAAAATTAAAAAGTGAAAAAAGATATGTAATTCGTGACGGAGCAATAAATTTAGAATTAATACAAAAAATCGCAAACGAAACACCAATAAAAACAGAATTAGAAGTTCCTTTTCCACAAGCAGATTCGTTTGAAAGAGTGATTAACCTTTGCGAATTGCTAAATGAAAATGGTTATTTAACCCGTGAATACATAACAGTAAATTATGACTTTGATGTTAGACAAACGAATTATTATACAGACGCTGGAAGATATTTAGGGTTGATTGACAAATCAAGAGATAACGGGGAAGTAAATTACTTTTTGACTGAATTAGGTAAACGTATTTTTGCTTTAAACATAGTTGACAGACAAATTGAATTTTTTAGAATCATTTTATCTCATCTTGTATTTAACCGAGTAATAAAATCATATTTTGAAAACTCTGAGCAACCAAGCAGAAACGAAATTGTCGAAATAATGAAAACCTCTGATTTATATAATATCAATTCTGAGGCTACGTTTAATAGAAGAGCATCAACGATCTTAAGTTGGATAAATTGGATTATTGACCAAATTGAGGAATGAAAACGTGCCCTAACAATAGCTATACACAATGGCTTGGGTTTGGGCTGAAATGAAAGGTTCAGTTTTTTTACTAATTTTACGATTGAAATTCAACGAAAGTGCATATTTGCAAGCCACTGTGCATAGCCAGACCGTTGGCAAGCATATATGAGAAATTTCACTTTAAAAATTAAACTCACGATTTGAATTTTAA
>RRZV01000039.1 GCA_003931895.1 Mesohalobacter salilacus | reverse complement strand
TTGTAATAGAAACCCATAATGAAAGGCTTTTTTGCGCGCTACTGTGCATAGCCACAAGACGTTTTACCTGCAAGCTAAAAATGCCACCGCACAAACAGCACATTTGGTTTTTGCCAACGCTAAAACCCAACGCTGAAAAACCAAAAGAGCTGTTTTTTGCCTTTGCGCTCGAAAACATAGTGAAAAGATTGTGAATAAAAATATAAAAACTGACGGACCAAAACAGCAAACTTTATTAACTTGTACGGTTAAATAAGAGATAATGATTAAAGAAAGAATTAACATAGAAAACATTGACGGACAACTATTTGAAATAAAAGTAGTTGACCCAGATAATTCTAAACCGGCTTCTTTTACGCATTATTTGCACAATCATAAAAATGGAGTTTCTCAATTTTACAAAAAAGATGCACTTTCTTACGTAAAAGAAATTCTTGAAAAGGAATATCCAACAGAAAAAGTCACAAATAAAGTAGCGGAAGAAGCACTTCAATATTTGATTTTTGACCTCAATAAATCTGTTCCATTTCCAGCACCAGAAAAACCGAAATTCAAATTCATTGACCTTTTTGCAGGAATTGGTGGATTTCGTTTAGCATTTCAAAACCTAGATGGAAAGTGCGTTTTTACGAGCGAATGGGACAAATATTCAAAGCAAACTTATAAAGCCAATTTTGGAGAAATTCCGTTTGGCGATATTACAAAACCTGAAACAAAAAATTACATTCCAGACAATTTTGATGTGCTTTGTGCAGGTTTTCCTTGCCAAGCGTTTTCGATTGCGGGAAGACGTGGAGGATTTGAAGATACACGAGGAACCTTGTTTTTTGATGTTGCAGAAATTATAAAAAGGAAACAACCAAAAGCAATTTTTCTTGAAAACGTAAAAGGTTTAAGAAACCACGATAAAGGAAAAACATTAGCAACAATTTTAAATGTGCTTCGAGAAGATTTAGGCTATTATGTTCCTGAACCTCAAATATTAAATGCAAAAGAATTTGGCGTTCCTCAAAATCGAGAACGAATTTTTATAGTAGGTTTCCGTAAAGATTTAGGAATAACTGATTTTAAGTATCCAGAACCAACTAATAAAACCGCAGTATTAGATGATATTTTAGAACAAGAAGAAGTTTCTGTAAAATATTATTTATCGACAACTTATGTACAAACTTTAAAAAACCATAGAGCAAGACACGAAAGCAAAGGAAATGGATTTGGTTATGAAATAATTCCAAATGATGGAACTGCAAACGCAGTTGTTTGTGGTGGAATGGGCAGAGAACGAAATTTAGTTCTTGATGATAGACGTAATAATTTGGGCGTTACCCTATCGGGTCGGGCTTTCCGTTCCAATCTTTTTGCTCGTACCTCACAAAAAGGATTTCCTCTACAATCCCTAACGCAAAAACCCTTAGCATAATGAACGATAAGTTAAAAAATATGACCCGAGAAGATTTTATGAATTTCTTTCGTGATGAAGAAAAGTTAAGCACACTTTTAGCTGATGATAGAATTGAAATATTTCTACAAATACTTCCAGGTGGTTCAGATATTACAGAAGACCTTTTAAACGAGTTAATCAGTGACTATCAAGTAACTAATTTAGAAGTAAGTCAAGTTAAATAATGGCAAAGTCAAATAATTGGACAAGAGAACAAACTATTGTAGCATTTAATGTTTACTGTAAAATTCCATTTAAAAACAGTAGCAAAACACATCCAACAATAATAAAATATGCCAACATCATTGGTCGTTCACCATCTGCTTTAAATATGAAAGTAGGTAATTTTGGTAGATTAGACCCTGAATTACAAAAAAGAGGAATTACAGGTCTTGCAAATGGCAGTAAATTAGAAGAAGTTATTTGGGATGAATTTCACGGTAATTGGGACGATTTAGCTTATGAAAGCGAAAAGTTAATTTCTCAATTTCAAAATAAAACCATACTTGAAACAAATGAAATTGACCTAACAGATTCTCCAGAGGGAAAAGATGTCGAACGACTTGTAAAAACAAGAGTAAACCAAAACTTTTTTCGTTCTTCAGTTTTATCTTCTTATTACCAAAAATGTTGCATAACAGGCATCAATATTTCTGATTTTTTAGTTGCAAGCCATATTATTCCTTGGCGAACAAATAAAGAAGAAAGAATGAACCCAAGAAATGGTTTATGTTTAAATTCAATTCACGATAAAGCATTCGATAAAGGTTTTTTGACTATAACTGCTGATTATGAAATTAAAATTTCTGATGCAATTTACGAACACAAAGAAAATGAATCAATCGCAGATTTTTTTCTGAAATATAATAAGCAAAAAATATCACTTCCCGATAAATTCTTTCCATCGCAAGAGTTCCTTAAATATCATTCTGACAATATCTTTCGCGGATAAGTTGCGTGAGGGATAGTAGTGGAAAGCCCACAGCGAGGAACGAGCGAGGACTTGTAGCGGATAGCCCGACCCTTGTGGGCACGCCCAAAGCATTTTAGAAAAATGACACCACGAGAATGGGCAAGATTACAAGGCTTTCCAGACCATTTTAAAATTATAGTTTCAGACGCACAAGCATACAAACAATTCGGTAATTCAGTTGCAGTTCCCGCAATTCAAGCCACAGCGGAAAAAATAATAGAAAAACTTAACTGCAAATGATTACAGGAAACAAAGGAGAATGGAGCGAAATTTATGCTCTTTTTAAATTGTTAGGCGACAAACAATTATTTCTTGGAAACAAAGACATTGAAAAGTTAGAAGGTTTAGTTTACCCAATTATCAAAATACTTCGTACCGAAAACAACGGAAATTTTGAATATTCAATCCAAGATGAGATTATCTTAATTTCGGGAAATGAAGAAGTTTTAAAAATTCCTATTTCAGATTTTAAAGACAAAGCCCTTTTTCTTTTAAACGCAATCAAGCAAAATAAAGAAAGGACTTTTTCTGTTCCAGAAATTGAGGAGTTTATGCAATCCATAAATTGCATTTCTTTAAAAGCTAGTTCTACTGCAAAAACTGATATTACGATTGTTATTCACGACCAAAGAACGAATCAACAACCGACATAAGGATTTAGCATAAAATCCCAACTTGGAAGTCCTTCTACTCTTTTAAATGCAGGTAAAACAACAAATTTTATTTATAAAATCAAAGGAGCGAAACTTTCAAAAGATGAAATTCAGGAAATCAATTCAATTGCTTCAAGAAGTAAAATAATGGATAGAATTGTTCAAGTTGAAAAAAATGGCGGACAATTTGATTTTATAAAAACAGAAAGACAAATATTTTCAAATAATCTAGTTCTAATAGACAGTTTACTACCAGAGATTTTATCACAAATCGTTTTTGATTTTTATTCAAGTGAGTTTTCACATTTGACCGATTTAGTAAACAAAACGGCTGACAAAAATCCATTAAACTTTGACATTGAAAACGAACATAGGTTTTACGAATACAAAATTAAACGCTTCCTGACAGATGTTGCACTTGGAATGATGCCATCAAAAGTTTGGACAGGAAAATATGATGCGACAGGCGGATATTTAATCGTCAAAGAAAATGGAGACGTTTTATGTTATCATATTTACAACAGAAATGAATTTGAGGATTACTTGTTAAATAATACAAAACTCGACACAGCAAGTTCTTCTCGTCACGGATTTGGAGAAATTTACGAGGAAAACGGAGAATTATATTTTAATCTGAATTTGCAAATCAGGTTTACGAAATAGCCAACGCTAAAAGCCATACACATTTGCAATTCGCACCAGCCACCACACGAGCCAAAAATTGCAAAAGAGTATGTCTTTGCCAACGCTGAAAACCAAGCTGAACGGAATAAAGCCAGCAGGTAACAATGTGTATAAGCAATAGCGGGTTTAGTGCAAAATTGAAACGAAATGAATATTAATAAAGGTAAGTGTTTAACCGAAAAGTTAGTGGGTTTTAATCCGCTACTGCTCATACACTTGACCGTTGTCTGCAACTACAAAATTGTACTTTCCTGAAATAGGTTGACTAAAAATTAAACCATTAATTATAGTCACTTATGAAATCAAAA
>RRZV01000102.1 GCA_003931895.1 Mesohalobacter salilacus | reverse complement strand
ACCGTTTTTTATCATCTTTGTTTTGTTTATAAAACGGTCAACTTATATCAGAGAATTACAGTTCACTGTTGACTGGTTCTCGATACTATTTTTCGTTTCACTGCGTTACACGCAAAATCACTCGAACTGACAAACTGGTTGACTGTTTTAATACATCAACCCGAAATGCCATAAAGGAATGTTGTTTAGAAATCCTGTTTCTATATCATCTTTTACCAAAAATCCTTTTTTTGAATTTTGAATTTGTTTTGAAGTCTTGCCTTTTCCACCCACTTCAAAATCGATATCGTCAGTTTTAAAATCGGCTGTTTTGGAAGAAGTCATCTGATGGCTCATTTTCAATTGGTTTAAAAAGAAGGTTTCTCTTATATTTCCTTTATTATGTTGGTCTTCTCCTAAAGCATATATTAAGTTGGTATTATCTAAGTAAATTTTATTTACTTTTCCTAAAATTCGTACACCTTGTGTTGGGCTTCTTAATTGAGCAATCATACCCGCTTCTTCCATATAAAGTAAGTAATCGGCTATGTTATTTCGGCTAATTTTTAGCAGTTCTGCAATTTTACTCATATTGGGCTTAAAAGGTACACTTTTTGCTACAACAGCTAGCAACTGTTTAAGTTTTCTGCCTGTCGCCACATTCATTTCTGCATAAGTTAGGATGTCAGTCTCTAAAGTTTGACTAATAACTTGTTTAAGTTTTATATCAAAATCATTTTCTTTGGCAAAAGGATAGTAACCTCTTTTTAAATAATCTTTAAATAAGGGAAGCGGATGTGGTAAATCTGATATGTTAACTTCATGATTTAAAATACCTTCTAAACTGTAGGGCTTCACTTCTATATGGTGAAAAAGCATTAAGTATTCACGAAATGACAACCCGTGCATTGAATAAATAACAGCTCTGCGACTTAAATCTGAACTTCCTTTTTTGATATCTAATACTGACGACCCCGTGAAAACAATTCTTAAATCTTGATGATAATCGTAAATGAGTTTCAAGGCTTTAGACCAGTCTGGATATTTGTGTATTTCATCTATAAACAAATATTGACCTCCTGATTTTACAAAATCATCTGCAAGATCCGTGAGACGGTTTTTAGCAAAAAAGAAATCTTCGGCGGTGACATAAAGGGTCTTTTGCGTATCGAGTTTGTTTTTGATGTGTTGCAATACTAAAGTCGTCTTTCCAACACCTCTCGGTCCTATAATACCAATTAATCTATTTTGCCAGTTGATTTCATTGTATAAATAGCGAATGAAAGTAGTATCAACTCTATTGATTAACTGATTAGAATATTCAAATAAACTTTGCACTATTGAAATTTTGTGTAAAAATACATCTATTTTGCACTATTGCAGTGCGTTTTTATAATTTTTTTGCACTATGATAGTGCGTTTATTTGATAAACTGGTTGACTGGTAAAGCCCCCTCTAGCTCCCCCAAAGGGTGAGGATTTTTTTTATTTTGACTGGTGGACTGGTTAACTAAATTTGAAATAATAGTTAAAAACTAAAAACTACGAATTAAACTAAAGCTTTTTCATTCTTTTTCTTTTTTGCATTGCCCAAAAAAGAAACAAAAAAGTCTAGGCTTACAAAAAAATATTAAAAAATCTTACGGAATCCCCCACCACAGATGAAAAATAACTCAACCTCCTATCGTCGGTCTCAAACCTGCCTTTGCCAAGGAAACGCAGGCAGGCAGATTTTCATCTTTTATCCTTTCTGCTTCCTTGATTTTGAATTATTTTTTTGATAGGCCAGATTATAAACCATGAATAATGAACGTCTCTTTTTTATTAAATGAAATTCCAAAATTCCAAAAGCTTAAACTGACAAACGCTATAGAACCTTGACGAAAATGTCAGGATTACTACTAATGATATTATTTTTGTATAATTTGATAACGAGTGTTTTGCGTTTTCCCTATGAGGGAAATGCCGATAGGCAAAGGGTGTTTATGCATATAATTGTATTTAAAAACGTCACTTTGTATTAAATGAAATTTCTTAATTTTCACTTCAAAGATTTCCCACAGCTCCGCCTCAGCGAGTCCCATAAGAATTCGCTAAAACCTTGTTAATAAGTAGATTAAGACACTTAACGTTTGATCTTAATCCGATAGCCCAGACGTTCTAATTCTATATAGTCATGGGTTTTGCTACTATATTTTAAACGGCCGTTTTGGGGCTCTGTTCCCAGACCTTTGAGTTTAACCTCTGAGGTTTTAGGATGTGTTTTTTCAATATGGATGGACTTGTAATCCCCTTTTAGGGCAGATTCCAATTGTTTAATTTCTTGTTCTGATACCGTAGCAGGTTGATTTAACCAATATAAATATCGGACTGCTGTAGTCACTTGAAACACCTTTTGCCTATCGTTTTCAGCAAGATACACGAGAACCATTGAAGGCAAAACCGGCTTATGTACTTTCTTCTTCCGGTCACTCCATTGGCGAACCTGTACTTGGGTCGGACAATAACACTTGATTCCCAACTGGTTTAGGCGTTCTGCGGTTTTCTTCTCCGAATTGGGTTTACAATATAAAACAAACCAATTTTTATCAATTGATTTTGAACACTTTGAGATATATCTAGGCTTCGTTTGAGCCATTTTTTTTTTAATTTACAACGTCAATTAGCTTCCGTATAAAGCTTGGTTAATTAAAACACAAATCTAATAAATTTTAGTATTTCCTTAGCATTTATAACTCAAAGCTTTTTAAAGATTTTAGCCAATGCGGAATATCTATACCAAAATCCACCTTAAACTTGCTTTTATCTAATACAGAATAAGGCGGACGTTTGGCTTTGGTGGGATAGTCTTTTGATAGAATGGGTTGGACTTGACATGAAATATTGTCCTTCTCAAAAATAGCTAAGGCAAAATCATACCAAGAGGCGACACCTTCATTTGAAAAATGATAAATCTCTTGTTGGCCTACCCAAATGTTATGCTTTTCAATACAAGTCATAGTTGCTTTAGCCAAATCTCTGGCGTAAGTTGGGGTTCCTATTTGGTCGTAAACAATTCGAAGGCTATCTCTGTCTTGGCCAAGTTTTTTCATTGAATTCATAAAATTATGCCCATATTCAGAATACAACCAAGACGTTCTTATTATCAAACTGCTGAGTTTTGAGTTTAAAATAAGGGTTTCACCTGCAAGTTTTGAAGCACCATAAAGACATTGTGGATTAACTGCATCAGTTTCGCTATAGGGCTGATTTTTTTGTCCATTAAACACATAGTCTGTCGAAAAGTGAATGAGCCTGACATTAAAACTTTCACAGGCCTTGACCAGATGTTCTACGCCAGTTTTATTGATTAAATAAGCCTGGTCTGGTTCGTCTTCGGCTTGATCTACAGCGGTATAAGCCGCACAGTTTAATACACAATCAAATTGATTCTGCTCAAAATATGCCATCACGTCTTGAGCCTTGGTGATGTCTAGCGCTTTACGGCCTGCAAATGTAAATTTGTGGTTTTTATATTGACTTTGAAGGTCTTTAAAGGTCTGTCCTAATTGGCCGTTTGCTCCTGTAACGAGTATATTCATAACGCTATAAATTGACAGCAAAAGTATGTATTTTTATTGGTATTTTCGGTGTTTATTCATTGGCATACTGAGACAGCGAACAAGAAGTCTTTCATGTTTTAGATTCTAATTCACATATCAGAGTTTAACTCAATAAAAAATGAGAAACTTTATCAACGACCTCTTGCGGCTCAATACTGCGCATCACATTTTGATAGCCATCGACTTGTTTATTGCCATAAATGGAAGTGGGTAGTAATGGAAAAATAGTTCTATCGGGCAGTATTTGCTCCTTTTGGGTTTGGCCTAATGGCGCGAACCCTGCATAGGGATGAGTTTGACCCCAAATCGTAAAAACTTTTACACCAAACATAGCAGCCAAATGCCCATTTCCACTATCCATAGACAACATCGCGTCGAGGTTGGAAATCAAGCAAAGTTCTGTTTTAAAATCGTATCGCCCTGCAATACAAAATACGTTTTCAAAAGGTTTTGCCCAATTGTGCAAACGCGACATCTCCAGCTTGCCTCCACCAAATAGATAAATATTTAAGGCCGTGTTTTTAGCTAAATTTTTAATGACTTCCTGCATTAAATCTGCAGGATAAACTTTACCATCATGTGCTGCAAAAGGCGCAATACCAAGCTGTTTTTTTGATGGATTAAAGTCTAAATCTTGTTTTACTGAGGCGTCTAAATCTTGTTTTTGTAAAAGTTCTAGTCGGTTCGTGTCTATATCAATATCTAATTTTCGATAAACATCAGCATAGCGCTCTATTGTGGTTTTAAGGGGCTTAATTATTTTTCGCCTTGTTCTGACTAAAGCTTTTTTTTCTGCTCGTCCTTTGTTGATTTTTTTGATTTTTAAACCTTGTAAAAATAAAAATAAGCCTAAAATTTTAGACCGTAAAACATTGTGTAAATCTGCGACTTCAGTTAGGTTGAGCGATTTTAATTCTCGACTTAATTGATAAAGACCACTTAAGCCTTTGTGTTGGGTTTTTACCTCGGCACAAACCACATTGACAACAGGAATAAAATCAAATAAAACCTTAAATTGTGGTTTGGTGAGTATCGTGATGTTTAAGTCAGGATGGGTTTTGGCTAAAGTATTAATCACAGGAACAGCCATTGCAATATCTCCCATAGCCGAAAGCCTAATGGTAAGAATATGCTTGCTGTGATTAGACATTTATTTACGGTTTCTCAAAACGGGATTCATCTCATCGTCATTATACATTTTCATCTGTTTATAGACTTTCATGTATTTATCACCCTTAGCGATATCTTCCATTAATTGGTCTATGGCTGTGGATAAATCTTGGCGTTGTTCAAGTAAAACGTCGAGTTTATCTTGACTCTTTTGACGATGATTTTGGCTGGCATCTTTTCGCTCTGCTTCTTCACGCATGTGATAAATTTTCAAAGCTAAAATGGATAGGCGATCAATGCCCCAAGCTGGACTTTCGGTGTTTATTTTGGCGTTATCTTTAACTTTAATTGATTTGTATTTTTCAAGAAAATAACTATCAATATATTCAACGGTATCGGTTCGATCTTGGTTAGAAGCATCGATCTTTCTTTTTATCACCAAAGCATCTTCTGGCGAAATTTCAGGGTCTCTAATGATATCTTCGTAATGCCACTGTACGGTATCTATCCAACATTTTCTATAAAGCAAATGCGATAGCAAATCTTTATCGGCATCGTATGGGTTTTTAAAATCTTGATCAACATCGTCTTTAATGTGGTATTTATCGATTACGGCTTTGAATATGGAATTGGCTTTTTCTGAAATCATAAACTGTCTTTTTGACAAAGATAATATTAACTGAGCAAATGTGACTTAAACTCAATAAATCTTCCGTTTATAATCTGAAATATTATATCATTATGCCTAGCAGTTTGATTGAGTTCATTTCAAAAATTTTGACTTCACTTTACTAAGCCTTGCGGTTTTGCCTTGGCTTAGGGATTGAGGCATTGTTGGAGTCCCCGCATTGAGCGGGACGACTGCCGAAAGCCCGCCGATGCGACTTTGGAGCAG
>RRZV01000097.1 GCA_003931895.1 Mesohalobacter salilacus | reverse complement strand
TCTTCGTTTTACTTCGAAAAATCACTCAATCTGACGGCTTTATAAAACCAAGTTATTTAAATCTAACTCACGTTAATCTGAGTTTGATTAATAGCATTTCTCTAAAGCTGTCAATTCAGTTTTTGGAGTAAACGTATTTACTAAACCTGCAAGGTTTTAGAAACCTTGCAGGTTTTCCATTCAGCGTCGCGTTTTAGCGTCATCAGGTACATCTACTTCACCCTTCTTTCGACACAGCTCAAGACAGGCCTAAGGTCGGGTTCGCAGTGACGTTTTTTTGTCGTCATTACGCCTGTCTGCCTGTGGTGGAAGGAAGTATGACGAAGCCTGCCTCGCCGGCAGGCAGGTAATCTTTTGAATTTTAGCAATCTCATGCAGAACTCTTAATCAACAGACTGCCTGCCTGCCGGCGAGGCAGGCTTCTGCCAAAAGTCGGGTTCGCAGTGACGTGTATTTAATCCAAAGCTTCAATAAACTCCTCCAAACTCAAAGCTTGGTCTAACTTAAAATCCCCAACAGCTGTTCGTTTCAAAGCAGACAAATACGCACCACTATCTAATGATTTTCCAAAATCATGAGCTAAACTGCGGATATAAGTGCCTTTGCTACAGTTGACTTTAAAAGTGACTTGAGGTAAATTGACAGCCGTGATGTCAAAACTTGTAATTTCAACTTCACGCTTAGGAATATCAACCGTTTCCCCTTTTCTGGCATATTCGTAAAGGCGTTTACCATCTTTCTTTAAAGCAGAAAAAATAGGCGGTTGTTGTTGAATTTTGCCTGTAAATTCACTGGTTTTGGCTTTGATAAGTTGTTCATTTAGATGTTCAATGGGAAACTCCGCATCAATTTCAGTTTCCATATCGAACGAAGGTCTCGTAGCACCAAAAGTGATTTCACCGGTATAGGTTTTGGGTTGTCCCATCAATTCGGGAATGGTTTTAGTGGCTTTGCCCGTGCAAATAATCACCAATCCTGTAGCCAAAGGGTCAAGCGTACCAGCATGACCGACTTTTATTTTTTTGAGTTGGTATTGTTGCTTGATCAGCCAACGCACTTTGTTGACCAGTTGAAAGGACGTCCAGTGCAAAGGTTTATCAAAACACAACACCGCACCATTTAGAAAATAATCTTTAGAAAATTCGGAAGTCCCTAAATTCAAAACTTAAGCTTTGCCCTTGTTAGGATTGAGCAAAATAGCGTAAACCTCAATAGCAAAGCCAATAATCACAATCGTTGGCGCCAAACGGATACGTCGTGGACTAAAAATATCAGGGTTAAACACCTCCGGGTTATCACTGCCACCGCCACTCATTAAGATAAACCCGATGGCAATCACCACCAAGCCAATAATCATAAAAACATAGTTTTTACGCTCAAAAATAAAGGCGTTTTGTTTCTGTTCTTTCAACTCTTCTTTGCGTTTGCTTTCTCCTCCCATAATCTTAGTAATAAAGTTCGTCTGTTTTTAAATTCAAAAAACGTTGCGTCGCCAAAAAGGTGCTGAACCACGAAATAAGCACACCTAATAAAAATACGGCGGCAAACAATCCGCCGAGCACTAATTCGTTAACCAGTAAGTCTAATTCTGGATAAGTTTGGTCTAAAAAATACAAGACTGCAGCCATACCTAAAAGTGCTAAAATGGCGCCAATCATTCCTAACTTCACACTCTTCCAAATAAAAGGCCGACGAATAAAACCCTTAGTGGCGCCGACCATTTGCATCGTTTTAATCACAAAACGTTTAGAATAGACCGACAAGCGTATCGAACTGTTAATCAACAACACCGCAATAAAGGTAAACACGCCACAAATCACCAAAACCCAAAAACTAATTTTCTTGATGTTGTTGTTCAGCAAAGCAATTAAAGGTTTATCGTAAACTATCTCGGCTACAAAGTCTTTTTCAGACAAGTCGCGTGCAATTTCGGCCAATTGCACTTCATTCACAAAGTCGGCTTTAAAATACACGTCAATGGACTGTGGCAACGGATTGGCATCGCCCAAAAAATCCATAAAATCTTCACCGATATCCTGTTTATAGATTTCAGCGGCTTCCTCCTTAGACGTATAAACTGTGTTTTTTGTGTAGTCTGCCAGCGCCAATTGCTTTTGCAGTTGGTCAATTTCTATTTCTTTCGCCTGGTCTTTTAGGTAAATGCTCATAGCGATTTGCTCCTTAAAGTGGTTGGCAACTTTTTGTGTGTTAATCACCAAAATGCCGAGCAAGCCCACGAGAAACAGCACCAATCCAATACTGATTACCACAGAGATATAAGACGAAATCAATCGGCGTTTTTGGTATTTTTCAAACGATCTGGCCACGCGTTAAATTTTGGTAAAAATATAAAACTCTTAGTTGAAACGCTCTAAAGTTGAATTTATTTTTTTCAGGACGTCACCTTGCTTTCCGTTTCAACGCCGCAACCCTAAGCCAAGACTTGTTTGCAGTGACGTATATTTTCATCGTCATTGCTCCTGTCCGCCTGTGGTGGAAGGAAGTGCAACAATATGTTTTTTGCGTCATTGCGAGGGAAGCGCAGCGACGAAGCCTGCCTCGCCGGCA
>RRZV01000004.1 GCA_003931895.1 Mesohalobacter salilacus | reverse complement strand
TGTCAGGCTGAGCGCAGTCGAAGCCTATAAGTAATTAATTAAAATTAGGCACCCTTCGACTGCTCAGGGTGACATAACTTTCAAGTATTTGTTAATTGACTCATTATTAATGTTTTAATAATCGAACTCAAGTTTTAAACTATAAAATATATAACTTATTAAAAATCCGCTGCTTGTTTAAAGTAGCGGATTTTTTTATGTAATAAACTTACAAGTATTTATATGAAATGAGATCAATATTCAGTTACCTGCTTAAAATACAATTAAAAGCGCAAACGTCTGCCCCAAAATTTCGGGAGCTGTCGAAGGCTATTTTTGTAAGCGAATAGTTCTCGACTGCGCTCGAACCTACAGTAGAAATATTTTTAATATTTTGATTATCAGTTTAATAATGCCTTAAAATCATAAGTAGTTATCTGCTGATCTCTATATAGGAATTTACTCTAAAATGATAAACTGTTTTTTTCTACCACTATCATTAGGCATGATAAAACGATCAAGTTCGTATGTGCCGTAATATGGAATATACTTAGTATTTCCTCTATTATCTTGAATTTTGTTGTATTGAACTTTCCCATCTACAGTAAATTCTACATCGTATAAAGAAGTGCTTTCAAAAAGACCTTTAGAGACTTTGATTCTACCATCTTTTTTCTCTTTGAGGTTTTTTCCTGAATTTAAAATGACGTGTAATTTATCATCTTTGTAAAAGGCGTTGTATGAAGGCGAAGTTGATTTTTTAAAAATACTTCTTCCCCAATCTAAATTACCTTCTGAATTAAATTTAAGAATTAAAATATCATCATAATGATAAACATAAGTCCAATATCCACCAAATTGACCGCTTTGAACATATTGGCTGGTGACGTAAAATTCTTCAGCAACTAAAAAGGTGTTATTAGAAGAATCAGTTATGATATGGTCTATGTAAAAATTATTGAGTTCTTTGTCTTTTTTATTCTTACGTTCTGAAGCTCTATTGTTATAAAGATCATCATAAACTTGCTTAGGCAGCTTTTGAAATTTTTTTGATTTCACATTAAAATTTTCAGTATTTATAATAAAACTACAACCTCCTTTTAAGCGATTTTCGTTTTTTTCTGAATAAAATCCCAATAAATGTAGTTCATCTTTTATAACAGAAATGGTTAAAGACTGAATATGCTTATCATCTAAAGTAATATCAACTGCTTCGGCGCTGTTCTCAGTAATTTTGTTAAGAACAAATTTATATCTAGAATCGCCTTCGAGTTTTTTTCTTTGTTTTTTGCTTAAATAACGTTTTCCAACAGAATAAACTACTGCATTATCATCTACATAAAGTTCATTGTGTTCATAGGTTTTTTCTTCATCAGTTTGGTAACTTTTATTATAAACCAAAGTGTTGGTTTTATTATCAAAAACACGAATGTTGTAATCATTCATTTTTTTAGAAACATTGTCTGTGGCTAAAGCAAAGTACTTTCGATTTGGAGATACAGAAAAACTTGTTGAATGACTTCTTTTAGAGGCAAATAAGCTTTGTTTTTTTTGAATTTTAGCATCAAAAAGTTTTATGCGTTTATATGTTTTAGAATCAATATCCAATAGATGAAGAAAGACGGTTCGTTCTTTCCTGTTAGGTTTATAAACCGTAAAAACTTTTAAGATACCATCGTAAAAAATATCACCCACATAGCGCTCGTCTTTATCAATTTCTACTTTTTCAGAAAAAACTTGCTTAAATTCTGTATTGAAAATATCAAAAAAGTAGTAAGGCTTATCAAAAGCATTGCGTTTTCCATGCCTTAAAACAACACCTGTATTACCTGCTTGAGAAGTTTTCATAGCTAAAACTCCGTCAATTTTTTTATCATATTTAAAGGTTTCACTTTCAGTAACACTGAGGTTGGTTGGTGTATCTTGTGCATAACTTATTGTAAACAAGCTAAGCATGAACAGTAAAAATAATTTTTTCATAAGAGATAGATTAGTTTTAAAGTGTGCGAAAATATTAATTTAAATAAATTATCCGTTAAAAAACAGTTTTTTTTTGATATGGACTACATATGAAACCATTTGTCATATTTTTCTTAGTTTTACTTTTCATAAAATTAGATTTGTTTTGTAAAAGATCTGATTTCAAATAAAATTATTCATTTATGAAATTCTTATTAATTTTTATATTGAGTTTTTTGAGCAATTTATTTTTAAATGCCCAAAATTTAGATGGTGCATGGCAGTTGATAGAGTATAACGGAGAAGAGGTCACCAATCGTGAGGTGATAAAAGTGGTTCAAGATCATTATTTTGCCTTAGGGTCTCGAGACTTACAAACCAACGCATTTTTAGGCGCTGCCGGTGGAGAATTCGTACTTAAAGACAATCAATTGATTGAAAACAGAGATTTTGACACCTACAATGCTTCTAAAATTGGAGAAAAAAGAAGTTACTCAATCAAATGGATAGGCAATAAAAAAATAGAATTGTCTTCACCTGATGAACATAAAATATGGCAAAAGATTTCTATAAAAACACAAGATTTAGATGGCAATTGGGTCATTACAGGCAGACAACGCAATGGCGAAATGAAAACGATGACGCCTGGCGATAGGCGAACCATAAAAATTTTAGGAGGAGGTCGATTTCAATGGGTTGCGTTTAATTCGTCTACAAAACAGTTTTATGCCTCTGGCGGAGGCACATACTCCGCAGAAAATGGGGTTTATCAAGAGAATATTAGCTTCTTTTCAAAAGATAGTGATAGAGTAGGTGCACAATTAAAATTTGAATACGACATTAAAAATGACCAATGGCATCACAGTGGTCAAAGCACAACGGGTAAACCCATTTACGAAATCTGGTCGAGGTATCAAGAGGTGTATAAAAAGTAAACATCTCGATACAAATTTCCCTCATTGCATTCGGAAAATCCACCTGCCTCGCCGGCAAGGCAGGCTCGATGTGACGTTCAGTTGTTTTAATCAATACTATAAAAGCACGTCAGTTCGAGTGATTTTTTTGGGCTGACAAGCCCATAAAAATTGTATCGAGAACTGATTT
>RRZV01000052.1 GCA_003931895.1 Mesohalobacter salilacus | reverse complement strand
GCAGTCGCTTTCCCACGCTTATGGCGTGGCAAGAGCTCCAACAATGCCTCAATCCCTAAGCCAAGCCGACACAAAGACAGTTTATAAAATCATACTAATTGCTGTAGACAAAGCTGAAGAATGTTTGGTAAACTAATAAATCAAGGTTGATTAGCGAAATTGAATCTTTTTTGGTGAGCGGAGCCGAACCACAATCCCTAAGCCAGGAACAACCAGAATGGGCTATGCTCCTATTTGATGGGTAAGCTAACACAAAATTTTATTTTAAAGAAATACCAATAATTTGCCAATACTTTTACAGAATTCTATAAAAACCCCTATTTTTAGACTTCAATTTAAAGATATTATATTTTATGAATTCATACATTGTTGACGGTATCAGAACACCTATTGGAAATTATAAAGGCACGCTTTCACCCGTTCGCACTGACGATTTAGGGGCTTTAGTCATTAACGAAATCGTTAATCGAAATAATAGCATACCAAAAGACGCATTTGATGATGTGATTTTAGGCTGCGCCAATCAAGCTGGCGAAGACAATCGTAATGTGGCTCGTATGTGCTTATTATTAGCAGGCCTACCATATTCTGTACCTGGCGAAACCGTAAATCGATTGTGTAGTAGTGGTTTATCGGCCATAATTCACGCCCATCGCGCCATAAAAACAGGTGATGGCGATCTGTTTATTTCTGGCGGTGTAGAGCATATGACGAGAGGTCCATTTGCCATCAGTAAAACCTCTTCGGCTTACGGAAATGACGCTAAACTTTTCGATACCAGTTTTGGATGGCGATTTGTCAACCCCAAAATGCATGAAATGTATGGCACAGACGGCATGGGTATGACCGCTGAAAACCTTGTTGGTATTCATAAAATTTCTCGTGAAGATCAAGACGAGTTTGCTTATAACAGCCAGATGAAAGCAACAAAAGCAAGAGACTCAGGTCGATTAGCCAAAGAAATTATTGAAGTCAAAATTCCGCAGCGAAAAAAAGACGCCATCATTTTTAAAGATGACGAGTTTATCAAGCCACAGACCAAACCTGAAATTTTGGCTAAGTTAAGACCAGCATTTCGCAAAAATGGAAGCGTAACAGCAGGTAACGCTTCAGGACTAAATGACGGTGCAGCAGCAACAATTATAGCTTCAGATCAAGCTGTAAAACAATACGGTTTAAAACCCAAAGCCAAAATATTAAGTTCAGCTGTCGTCGGTGTAGAACCGAGAATTATGGGTATTGGACCAGTTGAAGCTTCAAACAAAGCCTTAAAAAAAGCAGGTTTGAGTTTAAAAGACATGGATATCATAGAGCTTAACGAAGCCTTTGCAGCGCAATCTCTGGCTTGCATACGTGCTTGGGGCTTAAAAGACAATGACCCGAGAATTAACCCTAATGGCGGAGCCATAGCCATCGGTCATCCACTCGGAGTCACAGGCGCAAGACTCGCCTACACTGCTGCCTTAGAATTAGAACTCACCCAAAAAAAATACGCCCTCATAACAATGTGCGTTGGAGTAGGACAAGGTTACGCTTGTGTAATTGAAAGATGCTGAGTGAAGCGAAGTCCCGAGAGCGTAGCGATTCGGGATGTGTAGGTGTTGGACAAGGTTACGCTTGCGTAATTGAGAAATGCTGAGCATAGCGAAGTCCCGAGAGCTTAGCGATTCGGAAAAGTTCGAAGAACGTAGCGATATATAATTTAAAGAAAACAAATTTTAAAACAATCTCAAGAGTTAAAATATATTTATAAATTATATTTATATTTTGTAAATATGATTTATATTTGAATAAAATCTAATACCATGGCAACTTACACTTCATCACTTCCCGACAAACTTTGGGCAGAATTAGACCAAACCGCCAAACAGCTTAAAATTCCAAAAAATAAGCTGATTGAAAAAGCTTTAAATTATTACCTTGAACAAATTGATAAAGCAGCTTATAAAGCTTCATTTCAAAGAGCCTCTAAAGATCCAGATATGATAGAAATGGCCGAAGAAGGTCTACAGGATTATGTAGAAATGCTTGAAAAATTTGACAATGAAGATTAGACAGTCAGAAATTTGGCAAGTCTACTTTGATCCAGTTGTAGGAAGCGAACAAGCTGGTAATAGACCAGCAATAGTCATTAGTGGGAATACTATGAATAAATATTTCAACGTATTATTAGTATGCCCATTAACTTCATCCTTAAAAAATTACAAAGGCCATCCTATTATCAAACCATCGCCAGAAAATGGCTTAAAGGCTACTTCAGAAGCTTTGGTTTTTCACATTCGTTCAATTTCTAAAAAGCGATTTAAGAAAAAAATTGGTCAAATAACCCCAAAAGAATTAGGTAAAATAAAAAATACTTTAAATAAACTTTTAGACTATTAATTTCATACAGAATAAAAAAAACAATGCAAACTACACAAAGTTATATAAAAGGTCAATGGACTCAAGGTCAAGGAGAAGGACAACCCATTTATGACGCCGCAACAGGAGAACATTTTACCAATATTAATATTGAAGGATTTGATATTCCTGAAGTTTTAGCATATGGTCGCAAACACAACAAAAGCTTAAGTCAGATGACTTTTCAAGAACGCGGGTTAATGCTTAAAAAGTTAGCTTTTTTTCTTCAAAAAAAACGAAGAGATTTATACGAAGTTAGTTATCGCACAGGCGCTACTAAACGCGATTCTTGGTTTGATATTGATGGCGGCATCGGAAATTTGTTTGCTAATGCTTCCCTGAGAAAACTTTTTCCTAACTCACCTTATGATGTAGAAGGCGACCCTATAGATTTGTCTCGTGGCGGTCGATTTATGGCACATCATATTCTTGTGCCAAAAGAAGGTGTGGCAGTGCATGTCAATGCATTTAACTTTCCCGTTTGGGGTATGTTAGAAAAATGTGCGGTCAATTGGATGGCTGGAGTGCCAGCGGTGGTTTTGCCAGCACCACAATCGGCGTATTTAACCGAGGCGACAGTAAAACATATCATCGCTTCTGGTATTTTACCTGAAGGCGCGCTTCAATTGATTAGTGGCACAGCTAAAAATATTTTAGATAGTCTGCAATCTCAAGATATCGTGACCTTTACAGGTTCAGCTTCTACGGGTAAATTGCTTAAAAATCATCCGCAATTACTCAAAGAATCCGTACCGTTTACGATGGAAGCCGATTCACTTAATGCCAGTATTCTTGGTGAAGATGCCAAACCAGGCACGCCAGAATTTGACTTATTTATCAAAGAAGTTCGCAATGAAATGACGGTGAAGTGTGGACAAAAATGTACCGCCATTCGCCGTATGATTGTCCCCGAAAGTTTGATAGATGATGTGCAAAGCGCTTTAAGTCGAGCTTTAGATAAAGTTACGATTGGCGACCCGCGTTTAAAAGACGTTCGAATGGGATGCTTGGTTGATAAAAAACAACTGGAGAATGTAAAATCTCAAGTTGAGAAAATGACCAAAACTGCTGATATGGTTTATGGCGATTTTGAAAGTATGGAACTGCTCAATGCCAATTTTGATAAAGGCGCATTTATAAAACCGATTGTTTTGAGAGAAAACGAGCCTTTTAAAAATGAAGCCGTTCATATTACTGAAGCTTTTGGACCCGTAAGCACCTTGATGCCATACAAAAACCTTGATGAAGCTGTAGAGCTATCAAAAAAAGGAAAAGGCTCTTTGGTTAGCTCAATTTTTACCAATGATGATAAAATTGCTACAGCTTATACTATTCAAGCAGCTTCTTATCATGGACGTATTTTAGCGATTAACAGAGAATCTGCCAAGCAAAGCACAGGTCACGGTTCGCCATTACCAAATTTAGTTCACGGTGGTCCAGGTCGAGCTGGCGGTGGAGAAGAAATGGGAGGCAAGCGAGGCATCAAACATTTTATGCAGCGCTGTGCTATTCAAGGCAGTCCAACGACATTAACTGAAATTACTGGTATTTATCAACCCAAATCGGCTTATAAAGTATCAGAAAAACATCCATTTGCTTACCATTGGGAAGATATTCAGCCTGGAATGTCTCTTGAAACACATAAACGCACATTGACTGATACTGATATCATTAATTTTGGAAATTTAACTTGGGACCACTTTTATGCGCACACGGATATCACATCTTTAGAAGGCAGTATTTTTGAAAAGCGCACAGCTCATGGCTACTTTATCATTTCAGCAGCAGCCGGACTGTTTGTTTACCCCAATAAAGGTCCAGTTGCGGCCAATTATGGTCTTGAAGATATTCGATTTTTGAGACCGCTTTATCATAATGATACCATATATGTGCGATTAACTTGCAAACAGAAAGTAGATCGTGAACCCAAAGGGAAAGAACTGCCAAGCGGCATTGTGAAGTGGTATGTTGAAGTTTTTGATGCTGTGGAAGACGATCCAGAAGAAAAATTAGTAGCTATAGCAACTATATTAACCATGGTTCAAAAAAAGCAAACGACTTTTCCAGAAATAAGTCGGAAGTATTTAGAAGAAAAGTTAAATCAACTTCAACCTAACACCAAACCTCAATGGGGAATGATAACAGCCCAACATATGATAGAACATCTGGAATATGGTTTAAAAATTGCCAAAGGGGATATTCAAAAATTTGAAGTCGCAACCCCAGAAGAGCATCTTGATAAAGTTCAAGAAACCTTGTATAACTATGAAAAAATGCCTAAGAATTATAAGATGCCATTGATGAAAGAAGACAAGCTAGAAAACTTACGTTATGATGATTTAGAAACAGCAAAAGAAGCCTTTTTAGAAGCTTATGACGAATTTCATCAATTTTTTAAAGATAATCCAGAAGCTATAACTAAGAATGCGGTGTTTGGAGAGCTCAATTATTTTGAATGGAAACTCTTAAACCGCAAACATTTTTACCACCATTTTGAGCAGTTTGGATTAGTTTGATTAAACAGGGTTAAAAAAATAAACCTTGTTCAGTTGAACAAGGTTTTATCAATAAAAAGTAAGACTTTGTAATAATTAAAGTGAAGCAACGTGCTTCGCTAATCTCGATTTAATACGAGCAGCTTTGTTAGCGTGAATGATGTTTTTCTTAGCGAGTTTGTCAACTTTAGAAATGACATCATTAAACATTTTTTCAGCTTCAGATTTGTCTGAGGTGTTCTCTAATTTTCTAACAGCATTTCTTGCTGTTTTGTGTTGGTAGCGATTGCGTAATCTTTTGGTTTCGCTGTTTCTGATTCTTTTTAAAGCAGATTTGTGATTTGCCATAATGTTTTTTTTAGTCTTACTTAATTAATATTGTAGTCCGTAGGGGAATCGAACCCCTGTTACCAGGATGAAAACCTGGCGTCCTAACCACTA
>RRZV01000071.1 GCA_003931895.1 Mesohalobacter salilacus | reverse complement strand
TATGCCTAGAGCGGCTTCGTCATTTTGTGTTAAATCAAAAGTTTGGGTTAAAGTGAAATCGCCACATACTGTTAAGTCTTCGGGGGGAATAGTGATTTCTGGGGTTTGAAAAACTTCAATTTGAAAAGAGTCGACATTAAAACAGGCAGTACTTTGCAAATTATCTTGTTTAGCCCAAATCGTTTGCGGATTTGAAATGTTTTGATAAGCAGCTGGATTAGGAATAGGATTCGTCCCATCAATAGCATCTTGCTGAGACTCATAATAAAATACATCAAAGTTATTTGGATCTTCCCCGTTGAGTACATTAGCATCGTTTTGTGTTAAATCAAAAGTGGCTGTATCTGTTCCTGGAACATCACTACATAGTTCTAAATTTTCTAAAATTCCTATACTTGAAGTGGTTACATCCAGTTCAAAACTACCTGTTCCTAAACACTCTAAACCTATAGTATCTTCAACAGCATAATGCACCGTAAACGGAAAGTTTTGGGGAGTTGGAGTAAAATTATTTGGCGTCGATATAGGGTTTGTTCCGTCTATAGCATCTTGAGCGGTTTCGTAATAGGTGACTTGATAGGGTTCTACACCTGGATTCTCTGTCTGGTAATCAGGAAAATCATTAAAAAATGTATTTCTTATATTATCAAGAATAAAAACATCATTTAGTGTTAAATTAAACGATGCTGGTTCGTTAAAAGGTAAACAAAGTATAATGTCTAAATTATCTGTAATATCTTCTGATTCATCAAAAACTGGAACAAATTCAACTTGAACACAATCAGAGCTATCACAGTCCGTACCTGCTTGAAGTTCTATACAGTATTCTCCGGTTTCTGAAATATCTAATGTTGGTCCTGTTTCTCCAGGAATAGGCACGCCATCTTGTGTCCATTGAAATGTAAAACCCGCTGGGGCAACGCCATTAAAAACTTCAAGCGTTCTTACTTCGCCTTCGCAAGCCGCAGTTACTTCTTCAATAGTTAGGTCGTTCCCAACATTTGCACCTAATTCGAAGCTGCCACCTTCAAGGAAAACAGCAGAATTTAGTATTGAATCTGAAAAATCAGAGATTGCTAATTTAATATGATAAACCTGCCCAGGGATAACATCAGCTTGAGCAGTAAGTACACGCATCTGTCCATCATATTTATGATCAGGTGGGGGCACATTAGCAGAATCAAAAAATTGAGGAAAGGCAAATTCACCAAGAGTACCCGCTCCACAACTATTATTTGTATGAACATTTACAGCACTAACGGGTACATTAGTCCCTGGAACTAATGCAATATTTAGCCCACCTAAATCAAGGGTTAAATCAGGTGTAGCTGGATTAGCATCATGGTCATAATCATTGGTATTAGAAATTCCTGGACCACTTAAGATAAATGCAAATGTGTCTGCAAAAGAACAAACAAAGCTTAAACTTGGGAAATTATACTCGTCAGAAGCAAACATATAATTAAATTGAATTTGATCCACGAAAGGTGTAAAATCAAACTCAATAACTGTGGCATCATTTGTATTACCTCCTCCTAGAGCACTTAAATCTGGGTCACCGGGTCCAAACGGATTTTCTGAAGGAATTCCTGTAGGTATTCCACTGACACCTTCTGATGCTAAAACAATACCTTCTTCAAAAGGAAAAGCTGAACAACCTTTATTAAAATATCCATAACTATCAAAACCAGCATTAGAGGCATCAGCACTTAGTGGCGATACAATATTATCAACAATAGAGCAAGTTCCACTAATCAAAACCTGATTGACAAGTTCATCTAAGGTAAACTGATTATCATCCACAATTATGGTCTGTTCACCGACAAAAACGCTAAAATCTAAGGTTTCAGAACAACCAAAACTATCTGTTACGGTTAAGCTTGCATCAACAGTACCAGGGTTATTAAAGGTTTGATCTACACTTTGGCCGGTTAATATTGTGCCTTGAAAATTCCATTCATAAGTCAAGTCATTAGTCACACCACTTGAGGTTACAGCATTTCCGACAAAAGTAATAGGTTGATTGGCCTCAACAAACTGTTGCCCGTTAGTATCTACAGAACAAACAGGACTAATATCCGCAACTTCTGGCGTAATGGTTTGACAAGGAGGAC
Source organism: Mesohalobacter salilacus (assembly GCA_003931895.1). Taxonomy (GTDB): domain Bacteria; phylum Bacteroidota; class Bacteroidia; order Flavobacteriales; family Flavobacteriaceae; genus Psychroflexus. Next base: position 107,780 of record RRZV01000071.1, on the reverse strand, counting down.
GACAAGAAATCGCGGCTTCCCAACCAGAAGCATTAAAAAAAGTATTAGATTCAAAAACAATAGTCAAACAGCCACTTGGATTTGCGTTTGTAGCAGCAATAATGTCAAGCTCAGGGTTTCCGGCCAATGTCCCAGAAAAAGTCCCCAAAATAGTAGCAGGATCAGGGTTATCAGCATCGTAAATAGTCATCTGATCTTCTCCATCATTGGCTAAAATAAAGGCACTAAATTCTAAGACCGTTTGCAAGTTTGGCCCGTCAGGACAAATGGTAAGAGTAAAATTTTCTCCAGTTGCATAATCACCAGTAACACCTCCTGAATCAAAAAACATCCCTGAACACTGGTCAAAATTACCATCTTGCATTAAGATATCCTGTGCTGAGAGACTGAAATAACTTAAACAAATGATAAAAGTGCTTATTATAAATTTCATTAAATTAATTTTGGCTCGTAAATATATATAATTCGTTAATTTTGTGTTATCAAATTCAAAGAAAATTTAAAATATCATGTCCAACCAAATAAATATTGTTAAAACTTCTGATGAAAGCATCTTAAAATTTGAAGCTGAAAACTTTCTTGTAAAGCATGCCAGTTTTGAGTTTAAGAATATAGAAGAAGCCAAAGATTCTGTTTTAGCCCAGCAATTATTTCACTTACCATTTGTTAAAACGGTTTATATCGCTCAAAATTTTGTTGCTATTCAAAAATATAATATTATAGAATGGGAAGATGTACAGGAAGAATTAGCCAATCAAATTCAAGATTTCATCAACTCTGGTCAAAATATTGTTGTAGAAAAGTCGGAACAACCTAAAAAAATTCCCGTTACAGTTTATGCGGAGAGCACACCAAATCCGCATGTGATGAAGTTCGCCGCAAATAAAAAATTGGTTTTAAGACCTTTAGAATTTAAAAATATTGACGATACTTCAGAGGTAGAATTGGCTCAGAAATTATTTCATTTTCCTTTTGTCAAAGAAGTTTATATGGATGACAACTTTATTTCTGTTCAAAAGTACGATATGGCAGAATGGGATGATATCACAATGGAGCTCAGAGAGTTTATCAGGTCGTACTTAGAAAAAAATGCAGAACTTGTAAAGTCTACTCAGTCTAAAAACGCTCAGTCTAACGATAAACCTTCGGCTCAAGTCAATACAACGACTGAAAATCTTCAAGGAATTTCTAAGCAAATTTCAGAAATTTTAGAGGAATATGTCAAGCCGGCTGTAGCGAGTGATGGTGGTAATATTGTGTTTCAATCTTATGATGAAGACACCCAAGCTGTCCATGTTATTTTACAAGGCGCTTGCAGTGGTTGCCCTTCATCAACCATGACTTTAAAAAATGGTATTGAAAATTTATTAAAAGATATGCTACCGCAAAAAATTAATGAAGTGGTGGCGATTAATGGATAAATAAATTTTTGGTTATATATTCTGATTTATTTCACAGTATACAATTATGGATTTTTTTAAATTTAAATTGTAATAATTTTCTACTTCGCCTCAATAAACACAAAGCATAAGCGTTTAATACTAAAACACATCAATTTTGAACAAACCATATTTGATCATTACTATTTGCTTTTTAATCACTAATATTATTACAGCCCAAAAACAAAACACTTTAAATTTCACCAACTCAAAACTTGATAAGGTTGTTTTAAAGGAAATGCAAATCGATACTTTGGTCTGGTATTTTGAAGATTTTAAAGAAAGTATTGTTATTGATTCTGCTTGGCAAAAACTATTATCAGATCAACAATTATTTAAACACCAGCAAGATCTTTATATAAATGAAGACTACATAGAAACTGTTGATTATGAGCTATCAACCGACACTTTAAAGCATCGCTTAGAAGTATTAAATGCCAAAACGCCTTTAGATATTTCCTATAGTAAAGATCTAGAAAGTGTCATTCAATACTATCTTAAACGTGAAAAGCAAAACACTGAAAAACTGATGCGTTTAAGTCAGTACTACTTCCCACTGTTCGAAAGTGTTTTTGATAGACATCAAATTCCTTTAGAAATTAAATATCTGGCCTTAGTAGAATCCGCTTTAAATCCTAGAGCTAAATCTTGGGTAGGCGCCACTGGCTTATGGCAATTTATGTATTCTACAGGAAAAATGTATGACTTAGAGGTAAGCAGTTATGTAGATGAACGCATGGATCCCGTAAGGTCGACTGAAGCTGCAGCAAAATACCTCAAGCACTTATACGATATTTTTGAAGATTGGGATTTAGCCTTGGCAGCTTATAATTCTGGCCCAGGCAATGTCAATAAAGCGATTAGACGTAGCGGCGGACAAAAAGATTATTGGTCTATAAGACCTTACTTGCCCCGAGAAACTTCCGCTTACGTACCATCTTTCTTAGCGATGATGTATATTTTTGAATATGCTGAGGCGCATAATTTTCAGCCTCAATCTTCACCTATGCCCTATTTGGCAACGGATACCATTCAAACAAAGAACTTAATTAAACTCGAACAAGTTGCTGAAATTACCAATACCGATATTGAATTTTTAAAGTTTCTCAATCCAAGTTATAAGTTAGGGATTATCCCTTACGAAACAGAAAAAAATTACACTTTAAGACTACCTTATAAAGCTGCAGGCTTGTTTGTTGCCAATGAAAATGAAATTTACGATTATGCTCTAAAAGACATTGAAGCTTCAGAAGAAACCCTGCCTAAATATTACAAAGTCAGTGATAAAATTAGATACCGCGTTAGACGTGGTGATTATTTGGGTAAAATTGCTAGCCGTTACGGCGTACGTGTAAGTGAAATAAGACGTTGGAATGGGATGCGAAATAATAGAATAAATATTGGCGATAGGTTGACGATTTATCCTCGCAAAGCCAATTATACTCAAGCTCCAGTTAAAAAAGAAACTAAAGCTAAATCAGAGGTTTCAGAATCTACTTCAAATCAACCCAAAACATACATTGTTAAACCCGGCGATTCCCTTTGGAGTATTTCTAGAAAATTTGAAAGCCTAAGCATTGAAGATCTTAAAAAAATTAACAACCTCAACAATTCGGCTTTAAAACCAGGGATGACCCTAAAAATAAGCTCTTAGCTGAACGCTACCCGTGTGAATGGTTTTAGTATCTGAAGATTTTCGTCCTGAATAGTTTAAATTTAAATCTAAAAACGAGGTGATTTTACGCTGAAGAAAAAGTGTCCAAGTAAAATTATCATCAGGTTGCAAACCTTCCAACATTTGAAAAGCAACGGGTGAAAAACTATTGCCTTCAAAATCGTTTTTGATGTATTTAAATTCCCCATTAAGGTTATACTTACTGCCTTTTATAAAGGTAAAAGAAGTTCCTAAAGCTTGTTGTGTTAAAGTTTCATCGCCTGAAACATTATCTTGAGATTTATATTCATAAAAAGCATCAAAGCGTTTTTGGTCTGAAAATAAATACGATATCTTGAGCTGAGCTTCTTCAGCTTGAAGTTTAAAGTTTCGATTGGTAAAATTTTCAGAAATACTTTCATTTTCAGCGTAACTCAAGTTGGTGTTCAATAACCAAGATTCTCCAAATTTATGCAAGACATCCCACTGGTGGTTAATTAATTTATTTTCTTGTAAACCCGTGCTTAACAGATTTTTATTGGTATTAGAAATAAAAGTGTAAGAATTGGTAAAATATTGTCTGCCACGATTGAAAAACAAAGTGTTTCTAAAGTTAGAGGTCAAAGCCAATTCTTCTGCGCCATCTGCACTAAAAGGATTAATTTGTATGGCATTACCGTCTCTTGCCAATTTTCGATCAATATTAAACGCACTTTGGTTAAAAAAGTGAGATAAGACTTTTTTCAATCCTTCTTCACTTTCCCAAGCTCTTAAATTTAAGGTCAATTGTTCAGAAAATCGATTTTGATTCACACCAACAAAGGTTTGATTGGGCAATAAAATTCTCACGTATTCACCTTGATCTTGAAATTGGGCCAATTCAAATTCATTGAGTTCTTGAATACCATTTTCATTAAAATCAATCCAGGTATATTGACCCTGACCTGGCTCAACTTGAACAAAAGTAAAATCTTGACGTGCTATGCTTCCACTGTTGGTTTCATAAGTGGTGCGTAAATTCAATTTTTTATCAAATAAAAACTGGTTGTATTGCAAACGCACATTCACATTTTCTCTGTCTTGAATATTGGGTTGGTTAAATTTTATTTTTCTGTAGTTCCCAAAAAAACGCAATTGCGTGGATGTATTTTGAACCAAAGTGGTTTTTAAATAAATATCATTAGACGTTGAAGCTTCTTTTAAAATTCCCTGTGATAAACTATCAGTTTGCCGATAGCGATAACCCAATTGCGCATAAACTGCTGTGCTGTCACCAACACCGACAAAGCTTTCGTAATCTGTAAAGCGTTGCGATTTTGCCGTCAAGCTATCAGTTTGTTTGTTTAATTCCTGATTGTCTTCTAAGTCAATGCTCGCTCCAATCCAGTATTTATCAAAACTATAAGTCGATTGGGCATTCAACCGAATAAATTCAGACTCAAACTGGTTGGAATCGGAATTTAAAACACTTGTATTTAATCTTAACTGAACAGGATTCCAATCCATTAATGTAGTGAGTTGATGTTTATCTCCTTCAAAATTTTCTGAAAACTCCAAGTGTTTAAAGCGGTAGGTAGAAAAAATTTGATCTTTCCAATTCAATCTTGTGTAAGCATCGGTCAAAAGTTGATTGCCCAGTGGATTTTCTATATTCCAGTCTCTCGTAAACTCTACATTAAACAAGCGCTGAATAGACGTAAAATTATCTTCAATAAAATTAACATCTAAACCTATATCAAGGCTGAGACTATCTTGAGTTTTAATCAGGTTTTGAGTGATATTCATTCGTGCAGCAAGACCTGTATTGTTATCATCATCAAGTTCTGAAAATAAATTTTTATCGTTGTCGCTTAAAGCGAGTTCGTAATCAACCTTAGTTTTTTTGGAAATATTATAGTATCCATTCACCATTGCCACTTGTAATTGTTGAGGCGCAATAAGCTGTTGAATAGGTTCAAAATTGCCTTGTGGCAAACCATTTTCTGGAGGCACAAATTCATAAATACTTGTGACTGTTGTAGAGTTGCTTAAAATATAGTTGCCTTGATTTTGCCCGACTTCTGTAAAGGTTACGCTAAATAAATTATCTTCAGGGTCATTAGAAAACACAAAAGCTTCTATGCCATTGATAATTTCTTTTTTGTATAAAATTCTGTTTTCAGAAAATTCAGTTTCTTGAGCACTGGGCACAAACATTTGGGATTGGTCGTCACCAGCTTCGGCTAAAGCCTGGACTTGAGACTCGTTAAGACTTTGTTGCAAAGGTTGATTTTTTAGGTCGCTTTCTGTAAAATACATGCCGTTGATACCCCAGTTTTCACTTTGATGATTGGTTTTGGCTTGAGCGACAACCCGTGTGAAATTTTGCTCGGTAAATTGGTATTCGACTATAATCCGCATTTCAGAAGTTATCGGAAAAGTAGGATTAAAAATAATCTCTCCTGCATTATAGTTGATGATATAATCATAATTTTCACCGCGTTGCAGTCGTCTCCCGTTTACGAAAACAGCTTCACTACCAGATACAATCAACACAAATAGTTCACCATTTGGACCTCTGATTTTATATGGCCCTTGATTGCCTTCTTGAGCCGTCAATTGCGTCCTGGCAAAAACACCTCTAACTAAAGCCCCTGCAATACCAGCTTGGGTTTGTTTATTTTCACCGAATTCTGCATCAACCTTTAAACCTTGTACACGCTTGGTGAAACTGGCAAAAAACGATTGGTCTTCAACCAAGTCAATATCACCTGCACGAATGCCCCAATTTGGGCCTTGTAATTCGATAAAAATTTGATCAAATTCGTCAAGTCGCTGTGAAAATCCATTATCCTGAGTGGGCACATTAGCATCTTGAATGGAAGCTCGCAGACTTACATTAGGCGAAATTTGCCCTGAAATTTGTAAGTCTAATTCAGATTGGGTAACGGCATTTTGATTATTGCCAATCACTACGGCTCTTGAAATATTTCCGCTGGTATTCAAGCCTTGAAAAGGTGATGAAAATTCATTGTCTTGCGCTTTGACTAAGTCAAAATAACTGTCTTTATTTTGACGCGCATTGACAATAATTTTTGGGTCGTATAAGCTGTAATTTTGAGTTAAAAATTGGGGTAATGGATAATAGCTAACTTTAATTTTTTTAAATGTATTTTTAAGAGTATCCTTGGGATAAAGAAGACCTTTCCTATAACTTACATTATACCAACTGCTATCAATAACCTCATCTTTAAGTGAAATCACCTTAAAATCAAATGGACTAATGCTTGTGGTATCGATTTGAATACTATCCGAAACTTGAAGCACCTTAGTCATAGGCTGGTTTTGTGCCATTAAAGACGCACTGAACCATAAGCTTAAAACCACAAGATACTTTTGCATAATGGTAAAACTAAAGGTTTTAGAATATATTATGTGAATTTGGGTTTAAAATTGAACGCTTTGAACGTTTAGTTTTAAACGAAATGTTCAAAACATCAAGATTAAAAGGGTTTAAACGCCTTGGAGATAATGTTTTATGCTTTGACCTCACAGGTTTCAGCCTGTCAGCCTTTGGAGGAAAACCTGTGAGGTCTTGAGATTTAGGTTATGACAAATTACAATTTTAATAAGTCTAAAAAACAAAAAAACCTCGTCAAAAATTGGACGAGGTTTAAAAATAAAATGAAAATCTAATTATTGAAATTGAGTTTCAGGTATGTCTTGGTTGACTTTAACTTCAGTAAATTTAATATCAAAATTTTGTGGACCAACCGACTGTGTCATGGTATGCGGAAATAATACACCGTTAACAGGTTTGTAATCCTTGTATTTAGTCGTAGATTCAAAAGTTCTGCCCATTTGCTCTTGAACAGTTACTTCCTTTAATTTAAGACCAGTCTCTACACTGTAAAATGTTTTGACTTTATCAGAAATTTTAACCGCATAGGCATCTCCTCTGTCTGTGGATTCAATTCCTGTGATTTCTAAATTTTCTGGAGTCTTAAGTTCAGGAAATAAACTTGACGTTTTCAAATTTTCTTTAACTTCTTCTGAAGTCATATCCTTCTTTTGGCCTTGACCAGCGTTGTAACCAGTGTCTCCATCAATTACCATTTTGCTCATTACCATACCAGACATGCCTATTTCAAAAAAGACTTGGTCCTTGTTTGTTGCCGCCATTTCTACATTTAAAGTTTGTGGGCCAGCAGACATAGTTCCTTTCATGGCAACATTATCAATCGCCTTAACTTTGTCTTCACCGCCTATGGCTTTGATGTAATCATCAAAAACTTTTTGGACAGTTAAACCTTCTGGTAAAGGCTTGTTAAATTCAGGTTTGTCTGTTTTTTTACCGTATTTATCATAATATAAAACTGGAACAGATTTGCCTTCAAACTCAACTTTCTCAAGGTTTTCAACAACCTCTGAGCCTTTTCCTGCAATCACAATTTGCAAATGGTTGATATCAAAATACTTTGCCGCGACACGTTTGACATCGTCTTGAGTTACAGCGTTAATTTTTTGTAAGTAAGTTTTGTAAAAATCCTCAGGCAGATTTTCTGTTCTTATGTTTAAAGCATAACTGGCTATAGTTGAAGGTCGTTCAAGTCTCAACACAAAATTACCTGCAAATTTTTTCTTCGTGTCTTCAAGTTTATCAGCATCAACGGGTTCTGTTCTTATACGTTTGATTTCTTTAAGAATTTCAACTACAGCAGAGTCTGTAACTTCATTTCTTACACTAACAGAAGCTCTAAATCGAGAAGCATAACGGTCAGCACCAATACTTGATCGTGCGCCATAGGTATAACCTTTATCTTCTCTCAAATTCATATTCAGGTAACTGCCAAAGCTACCACCAAGGATTTGATTAGCGACTAAGACTGGGAAATAATCTGCGTCGGTCATTTTTAAGTCAACTGTGTTTTGAGCGATGATTTCACTTTGAACCGCATTAGGCATATTGACAAAATCGATTTGTCTGTATTGCGCTTTTTTAGGCTCAGGTAGAGAAAATTGTGGTGCTTTTTCGGCTTTCCAATTTTTAAAATATTCTTTAACTAATTTCTTAGCTTCCTTTTTGTCAATATCACCAATAAATGCCATATAAGCATTTTCAGGAACAAAATAATTATTATAGTAATTTTGAACATCTTGAAGTGTGATTTTTTCAACACTTTCTTCAGTTGTGTATTGTCCGTAAGGGTGATTTGTTGAGTAAGCTAAAACGGAGCTAACCCGACCAGCAATGGCACCAACATTTTTAGCATTTGATTTAAGGCCTTCAATGAGTTTGGCTTTTTCTGCATCAAACTCTTCTTGAGTAAAAACAGGATTTAAAGCGCCATCAGCCATCAATTCAAACACACGTGGGAAATATTTAGTCAATGAACTGGCAAAGGCAAATTCCGCTCCAATACTGACGTTAGCGCCGAGGAATTCAATTTCTTCGTTGTATTCGTCTTTGCTTAAGTTTTTAGTTCCTGAACCAAGTAAAGCTGAAGTTAAAGCTTCAACACCAGGTTTTTGAACCGTATGGGGCTTATTATCAATAACCAATCTTACTGAAACCTGAGGTAGTTTTCGATCTTCTACAACCAAAACTTCTAAGCCATTGCTCATTTCAAAAGTATCTGGTTCACCAAGATTAATTTCTGGTGCTGGCCCAGGTTTTGGCATTTGGGTTCTATCGATTTGTGCAAACATTCCAGTTGTCACAAAACACAATAGCAATAGGTAGCTAAATTTGAATTTCATAATTGTAATTTTTTATTTGTCGTTTTCTGGTAAATAGTCAATTTCTAAGCGTTTGTCTTCTTGAAGATACTTATTAGCAACTTCTTTGATTTCTTCGCGAGTGATACTTTTATAGATATCTATCTCGTTATTAATCAAACTTGCATCTCCATAAAGTGTATGATATGTTGCTAATGATGAAGCAATACCCTGAACAGAACTGTTTGAACTGACAAATCTATTTTCGAAAGTGTTTTGCAGTTTTTCATATTCTCTCTCAGAAATTAATTCAGTTTTAAGTTTTTCTATTTCTTCATCCATTACTGCTGTGAGTTTTTCTAAAGAAGTATCACCAAGTGGTAAAGCACCGATTAAATATGTGCCGTAATCTTCCATAGAACGGGCAAAGGCTAATACTTGAAGGGCAATTTTGTCATCGTCAACCATTCTTTTGTATAGACGCGAAGTTTTCCCTGTGGAAAGCACAGATGATATCATATCTAATACATAGGCGTCTCTATCTTTCATAGACGGCGTTCTATACACTAAGGCTTTTAAAGGAATCTGAATATTGCTGTCGTATTCCGTAACTTCAATTTTATTTTGAATAGGATCTTCTTTAATATTAACGCGCTCGACTTCTGGTCCGCGGGGAATTGGTCCAAAGTAACTTTTAATGAGTTTTATAGTTTCACCTATTTTGATGTCGCCAGCAACAACAAGAGTAGCATTGTTTGGTCCGTAATATTTGTCAAAAAAAGCCTTAAACTCTTCAAGTTTAGCAGCGTCTAAATCTTGCATTGTACCTATAACTGAGTTTTTGTAAGGGTGTTTTTCGAACAAGTGTTTGTTAACTCCCGTAGAATAGGCTATTTTACCATAAGGAGCATTATCTATACGGCTTCTTTTTTCTTCTTTAACAACTTCATTTTGAGTCTCAACTCCAATTTTATTAATGACTGGATGAAGCATACGCTCAGATTCCATCCATAAACCTAATTCTAAGGCGTTTGAAGGAAAAGTTTCGTAGTAGTAAGTTCGGTCTTGTGTGGTGTTGGCATTGTTGCTTCCGCCATTGGCAGAAACAATGTTAAACCACTCGCCTCTTTCAATGTTTTTTGTACCTTCAAAAAGCAAGTGCTCAAAGAAGTGGGCAAAACCAGATCTGCCAGGCGCTTCGTCTTTAGCACCAACGTGATACATTACACCAACGGTGACGACTGGTGCAGAATTGTCTTGATGTAATATGACATCAAGGCCATTGGAGAGTTGATAAGTTTCATAGTCTATTTTTTGTGCAAAACTAACTGCAACAAACAGACTCATCAATGTGCTGATGATTACTTGTTTTTTCATTTTGATTAATTTTAGATTCGTTGTTTTATAAGTATTAAAAATACAAATTTGTTACAATTATACTTCATATTTTATCAAAAAGGTTTTCAAAATAGCTTGTGAGTGAAAATTTTAAAGAAATTTTATCATTTGACGTTGACTAATTTTTGCTTTAGAGCGTTGGGGTTTTGTGACTTTTTAAAATTTAAAGCCTGGCTTTTGGGTTGGGTTCAAGCAGGGATAGGAGCGGCATCCTTTTTGGGATGGGGCTTAGCGAAGTTGGCTTTGGCGTGTGCCGCCTAAAGTGGCACGCGCCAAAGCCTTACGGAGACTTGCCCCATCCCAAAAAGATATAGCGGATAGCCCGGCTGCCAGCCTTTAAAGGCTGGCAGGCTTGCCAAATTATTACACAGATTAAGGCTTAAGCTTTTAAAATTATTATTTTAGCATCTTCAAACCAATTAGAGATCAATGACAGAATTTAATTTTAGTAGATGGAATAAAATTGCGGCGTGGTTGGCTTTTGCTGTGGCATTGGTGACTTATGCGATGACGGTTGAGCCGACTTTAAGCTTTTGGGATGCAGGCGAATATATAGCAACCTCTGCAAAATTGCAAGTGGGTCATCCACCAGGTGCGCCTTTATACCAAATGTTGGGTGCGGTGTTTTCTATTTTTGCGCCTGAGGCTTCTCAAATTGCCTTGATGGTGAACTTAATGTCTGGCATTTCGGGAGCCTTTGCAGTGTTATTTATGTTTTGGAGTGTGGTTTTGTTGTTTAGAAAAATATATCCTGACTTAGAAAATGATACTCTGAGCAAACAAGTGATGGTTTTGAGCGCAGCTTTTATCGGGGCTTTGAGCTTAACTTTTTCTGATAGTTTTTGGTTTAATGCCACCGAAGCGGAAGTTTACGCTATGGCGTCGTGCATTATGGCTATTCTGTTTTACGTGGGCTTGCTTTGGGAGCGCGATATGCACAAACCTCGTGGTAATCGCTGGTTGATACTAATCAGCTTTATTGTCGGTTTGTCTTTTGGTGTGCATTTTATGGGCTTGCTGACGATTCCAGCAATTGGTTATATGTATTATTTTAAAAACACTAAAACCATCACGGTTAAAAACTTCGTGGTGTCAAGCCTGATTATTGTCGGCTCATTGATGTTTATTTTTAAGTTTTTGTTGCCGTATAGTTTGACATTTTTCGCTAAATCTGAGTTGTTTTTCGTGAATAGTGTTGGCTTGCCCTTTCACTCTGGAACTGTGATTGCTGGTTTAGTTGTGATTGCGTTTTTCATTTTTGCTTTAAAATTTACGCGTCAAAAAGGTTATCCGGTGATTAATTCTGTGGTTTTAAGTATCCTTTTTATTTTCATCGGTTTCTCCAGTTGGATTATGCTGCCGATTCGTGCCAATGCGGGAACGACCATTAACGAAAACAACCCGAGTAGTGCTCAAGCCTTATTGGCCTATTATAATCGAGATCAATATCCTGAGGTAAAATTATTTTACGGCCCACAATTTACAGATATGTTTGCTGGTCTTGACCCTGATAACCCATATTCTGACGAAAAACCCAAGTATGAAAGAGATGAAAAGCTTGGTAAATACGTGATTGTAAATGATTATAAAAATGCTAAACAAAATCCGAATAGCAAGCACAAAACCTTTTTGCCAAGGATGTGGAGTTTTGAGCACGCTGAAAATTATTTGGCTTATGCTGGTGCTATAGAATTTACCGTTAAACCTGATTATCAAGGCAGCGAGGAATTGACACAAATTGTGAATCAGTTTAGAAGTGATTATAACGAAGGTAAAATAGGCGCAGAAGGTTACATTTCTTTTTTACGAGACTTTGCACCCTATCTCGATATTGAAAAACCCTCGGCGTTTGCCAATTTTTCATATATGATTGAGCACCAATTTATGTATATGTATTGGCGGTATTTTATGTGGAATTTTGCAGGTCGACAAAACGATATTCAAGGTCAAGGCACTGATTTAAATGGTAATTGGATTAGTGGTATCAATTTTATTGACGAATGGCGACTCGGCAATCAAAGTGAGTTGACCACCGATATGGAAACTAATAAAGCGAGAAATACGTATTTCTTTTTACCCTTGATTTTAGGAATCATCGGTTTGCTGTTTCACTATCAAAAAGATAAAAAGTCGTTTTGGGTGCTTTTGGTGTTTTTTTTATTTACCAGTATAGCTTTAAAAATTTATCTGAATGAGCGTCCGTTTGAACCCCGTGAGCGTGATTATGCTTTAGTCGGTTCGTTTTATGTGTATTGTATGTGGATTGGTTTTGGGGTGTTTAGCATTTACGATAGTTTTAGGCAATACTTGTCATCTAAAATTCTTGTGCCTTTAGTCAGTGTGGTTTGTCTTTTAGCTGCGCCAGTCTTGATGGCGAGTGAAAATTGGGATGACCACGACCGTTCTAATCGCTACTCAGCATTGACAATGGCTAAAAAATATTTGGATTCGGTGGATGAAAATGCTATTTTATTTACTATTGGTGACAATGATACGTTTGCCTTGTGGTATGCGCAAGAAATTTTGGGGTATCGCACTGATGTACGCGTGGTGAATACGCAACTTTTTGCTACCGATTGGTATATTGACCAAATGCGAGTCAAAGCTTATAAAAGCGAGCCGCTTGAAACCCATTTGGAACACGAAGATTACAGTTACGGTACCAATGAAGCGGTTTGGTTTAATGAAAATGAAAATTACCCCGATACTTTAGATATTGATACTTGGATAAAATTTATCAAATTAGATGATAAACGCACAAAAGCCGAATTGCAAAGTGGACAATGGGTCAACACTTTTCCAACAAAACATATTAAAATACCTGTCAATAAAGAGAATGCGATAGATTCTGGAATTGTTAAGGCTAAAGATGCTGATAAAGTTGTTGATGAAATTGTTATAAAAATTCCTGGTTCACTTGTTTATAAACATCGTTTATTGATGCTTGATGTCTTAGCGAATACCGAATGGAAACGGCCTATTTATTTCACTGGCGGAAGCTATGATAGTGCAGATTTCCTTTGGATGAAAGATTACTTACAACTCGATGGTGTTTGCTATAAACTCGTGCCGATTAAAACCGATTTCAATCCTAAAACGGATGTTGATATGGGTAGGATTGACACAGAAAAAATGTATGATATTGTGATGAATTGGGATTGGAGAAATAGCGGTAAAGACAATATTTATTACGATGTCGAAACGCGAAGAAATTCTATAACCTATCGCAGTAATATGGCAAGATTGGCAGATTCATTAGCCAGTGAAAAGAAATATGAAAAAGCTGAAAATATTCTGGACTTGGCTATGGAAAAAATGCCAGTAAAACATTTTGGCTACTATACTTTACTCAACCCTATTATTGAAGTGTATTACAAAATAGATAAAACAGAAAAAGCCAGAACTATTTGGCAAGATGTCGCTAAAAAATACCAAGAAAAACTCAGGTATTTTAGCAGTCTAAGTATTGAAAGACAAAGTCAATTGGCAGAAGAAATTTCAACTGAATTTCAACGTTATCGTTCACTAGTAGATATGTTGATATATGTGCAAGATGATAAAATGATGCAAAAAGAGGTTGAAACTTTTAACTCGTATTTAGAGCTTTTTGACTACGGCAATCAGCTTGAAGAAACGCCGTCTGAAGAAGACTTGATGAATAAACTTTTAAACTCGGGAGATTCTTCTCAAACAGATACAATCCCTGACAAAACGGAATGATACCTGCTAAAACACCGGCTTTAGTGAGTCGCTATTTTAAAAATTATGTTTGGAATAAACCCAATACTGAAAATCGAATTTATTTAACTTTTGATGATGGGCCAATTCCTGAAGTTACGCCTTGGGTTTTAGAGGTTTTAAAGCAATATGGAATTACTGCCACTTTTTTTTGTGTGGGTGAAAATATCAGTAAACACCCCGAAATTTTCAGGGAAATTTTAAAACAAAATCACAGTATTGGAAACCATACTTACAACCATTTAAAAGGTTGGAAAACCACGACAGAAAATTATCTCAACAATATCCAAAAGACTCAAAAAGTCATCAATGAATTTAAAGTCAATACGTCTTTGTTTCGGCCACCTTATGGCAAAATGACATCGGCGCAGTCAAAAGCTATTCTCAACTTGGGCTATGATGTAATCATGTGGTCTGTCTTGAGTAAAGATTACAACTATAAATTACCTGCCCAAAAAGTATATGATAACATCATCAACAACACCACTTCTGGCAGTATCATTGTCTGTCACGATAATGTCAAAGCTTATAAAAATTTACAAAAGGTATTACCAAAGGCTATTGAAACGCTATTAGAAAAGGGGTTTAGGTTTGGGAAATTTTAGCTTTTCGCCGCTTTAAAAATATAGTTCTTGTAATAGCCTTTTTGGTCTAAGAATGATTTTACAGGTTTTAAGCCAGATTGTGCGGCCAGCCATTCTACAACGGCGTCGTCGTATTTTTGTGAAATTTCAACGTGAATGCTTTCCCAAGCATCAAATTTAATTTGTAGGTCGAGATTATTGATGTTGACGTATTGTTCTTTTAAACTCACTAAATAACTCAAAGCCGTTCCTGTTTCTGGATTATAAGTTTCCCAGTGCATAAATTGGTCTAAATCAAAGTCAGCTTCAAATTCTCGATTGATTCGCCTTAAAATATTTTTATTGAATTGCTCAGTAATTTTAGTGTCGTCATTATAGGCATTTAGAATCGTTTGTGGATGTTTTTTCTGATCAAATCCCATAAATAAAACATCCTCATCGTGCATATTTTCTTGTATTTTTTTTAAAAAAACAATGGCATCTTTATGCAACAAATTACCAATATTAGAACCGAGAAATAAAATCACTTTTTTACGGCTACGGTATTCGTCTAATTCGGAAAGCACATCAAAATAAGTCCCTTGTTTGGCTTGAACCTTAGCTTCAGGTATTTCAAGTTTTAGGGCTTCAGTCAGTTCGTCCAAAACATTTTGACTGATATCGATAGGCAAATAGTCAAAATCGTAGTTTTTATCGACCAGTTCTTTTAAAAGAATTTTGGTTTTTTTGCCATCGCCAGCCCCAAGCTCAATCAAATCAAAACCTTTGTCGTGAGAGAAGGCTTTGCATATTTCGGTTTTGTGTAAACTCAATATATCAAATTCGCAGTTAGTGAGATAGTATTCTGGCATCGCCATAATATCTTGAAACAACTTGTCGCCACGTTGGTCATAAATATATTTTGACGGTAAATGTTTTGGGTAATCCGTCAAGCCTTTGGTGACGTCTTTTTCAAATTGAGTTTGTATTTTTTCCATATAATTTTTGCCTTGTGTCGTTAAGATTTCACTAACCTCACAGCATTAAACTGCCATCTGAGTTGTGGGTGAAAAAAATTGCGATAGCTCGGTCTGCTATGCTCAGGTGATGTTGCCAGAGATTGACCTCTCAATACTTTTTGATTCACCATAAATTTGCCATTATATTCCCCTAAAGCACCTTCCGCTTTTTGGTATCTTGGATAAGGTAAGTAGGCACTTTCTGTCCACTCCCAAGCTTGTCCCCAATCAAAATGAGCTTGGGCTACTTCCCATTCAAATTCGGTCGGTAAACGCATCCCTTTCCATTGCGCAAAGGCAAAGGCTTCGTAATAGGATATGTGACTTAAAGGTTCATCTAAGTTCAAAGGGTTTAAACCTGACAAACTAAATCTCATCCATTGACCATCAATGTAATGCCAATATTTGGGTGATTTTATATCGTTTTGTTGAAGCCAGTCCCAAGCTTCGGCATGCCAAAGTAAAACTTGGTTGTAACCGCCATCCTGCATAAATTCTAAATATTCTGCATTGGTGACTAAGCGGTTGCTAATTTTAAAGTCTTCAAGATAGACTTTGTGTCGCCCCAACTCATTATCATAACAGAAACTATCGTCATTGTGTCCAATTTCATATAAACCTTCTTTGATGTCTATCCAGTCTTGAGATTGCGTTTCAACTTGTAATTCTTTAAATGTTTTATCATAAATGGGGAACAACGGATTATGTCCAAGGATATATTTAATATCAGTTAGCAGTAATTCTTGATGTTGTTTTTCGTGGTGAATCCCAATTTCTATAACTTTCCACAACTCATCATCTATAGGTGAATGGAGTAATTTCTCCATATGCTCATTCACATACTGACGATAATCATATACTTTATCCACACTTGGTCGAGATAAATTACCTCGATTGGTGCGCATCACTTTATCGCCTACACTTTCGTAATAGGAGTTAAACACAAAGGCAAAATCTTCGTGAAACAATTGGTAATTATCAAGGTGTTGTTTTAATACAAATTCCTCAAAAAACCAAGTGGTATGCCCGAGATGCCATTTGGGTGGAGAAACATCCACTACGGGTTGTACAACGTAGTCTTCAGTTTTGAGCGGGTGACAAATTTGCTCTGTTTGTTGTCTGGTTTTTATAAAAAAATCGAAATAGTGTTGAGACGTCATAAACTGACAATAATTTTTTATAAATATACGGGTTTTTGAGAAAAACTAAACAGCAACTTTACCTTTAATATGCGGATGTGGATTATAGTTTATCAACTCAAAATCTTCAAATTTAAAGTCAAAAATGGAGGTCACATCAGGATTGATTTTCATTTCGGGTAATGGTCTAAACTCTCTTGAAAGTTGTAATTTGACTTGCTCAAAATGGTTTTGATAAATGTGGGCATCGCCAAACGTATGTATAAAATCGCCGTAACCTAAATCACAAACCTGTGCAATCATCATTGTTAAAAGCGCATAAGACGCAATATTAAATGGTACCCCGAGAAAAATATCAGCGCTGCGTTGATAAAGTTGGAGTGATAATTTTGGTTTTGCATTTTTTCCCCCTTTGGGGGTTGGGGGGCTCACATAAAATTGGAAAAAGGCATGACAAGGCGGTAATGCAGCATTACCATTAGCAACATTTTCAGCAAATGATTTTGATGTATCTGGCAAAACACTCGGGTTCCACGCTGAAACAATCATTCTACGGCTGTTTGGGTTATTTTTAATTGTGTCTATCACTTCAGAAAGTTGATCGATACTTTCGCTGTTCCAATTACGCCATTGATGACCATAAATTGGTCCTAAATCCCCATTGTCGTCAGCCCATTCATTCCAAATTCTTACGCCGTTGTCTTGAAGGTACTTGATATTAGTCTCGCCTTTGATAAACCACAACAGTTCGTGTATAATAGATTTTAAATGAATTTTTTTAGTGGTTACTAACGGAAAGCCTTCATTCAAATCAAATCGCATTTGATAGCCAAAAACGCTTCTCGTACCTGTGCCTGTTCGATCACCTTTATCAGTTCCATTTTCTAAAACGTGTTTAATCAAATCGTGGTATTGTTTCATATTTTTTATTTCGTTTTAAAAATACAAAAATTAGAAATTTTATCTCTAATCTTCTTCACTTTCTATCACATTAATTTGAGGTTCTTTTAAAGTTTCCTTGTTGGCAATATTGCGTTCTAAAGATAAAAGTAATGAAGGTAAAAGCAACAAGTTAGACAACATTGCAAACAACAATGTAGCCGAAACCAAACCACCAAGGGCAACCGTACCGCCAAAACTGCTAATCATAAAGACTGAAAACCCAAAATACAACACAATTGAAGTATAAAACATGCTCACGGTTGTTTCTCTTAATGCTGGATAAACAGAGCGTTTAATCTTCCAATTTCTGGCTTTAAGTTCTTGTCTGTATTTAGCGAGAAAATGAATCGTGTCATCTACACTTATTCCAAAAGCAATACTAAACACCAAAATCGTAGATGGTTTAATGGGGATATTGAGAAAACCCATCATACCAGCAGTCATTAAAAGTGGTAAAATGTTTGGAATAAGTGATATCAAAATCATTCTAAACGATCTAAACATCCACGCCATAAATATGGCAATAAGTAATACTGCAAGCGTTAAAGACACCACAAGATTTTTGACCAAATAGTTTGTCCCTTTTTGGAAGGTTAGAGCTTTGCCCGTCATACTAACATCATAGCGGTCTTCTGGAAATATTTTTTTGATTTTAGGGTAGATTTGGGCTTCGATTTGCTCCATTCTATTGGTGCCAACATCTTTCATAAACACGGTTAAGCGGGCATATTGACCTGTAGAATCCACATAGGCATTGAGTTTGCCGTTTGATTCAAAGTTTTTAAAATACGGCAACATAAAATTTTGCTCCTGCCGTGTTGGTAATTGGTAATATTTGGGTTTACCGTTATAAAATGCCTGTTTGGCGTATTTAGCGATATTGACAACAGATAGCGATTTTGATAATTCCGGAAATTCTTCTAAAGCTTGTCCCAATCGGTCTATGCGTTTTAAAGTTGACAGCTTGGAAACACCATTTTCTCGCTTAGTGTCAATTAAGAATTCTAACGGCATAATACCGTTAAACTCTTGTTCAAAAAAACGTACGTCTTTTATAAATTCAGCTTTCTGTGGCATATCTTCAAGCAGACTTCCTGAAATTTTGATAAAATAAATACCTATAAAACTCAACATCATCACGCCTACTGCGGTAAAGTAAATTGTAATTCTTCTATGCCGCACCATATTTTCAATCCAATTGACAAAACCTTCAATCCATTTTTTACCTAAATGTTTGAGGTGTTTATCTTTTGGTGGTGCCATATAGCTGTAAATAATGGGGATAATCAACAAGCTCAAAAGAAAAATAGAAATGATATTGATAGAAGCCACGACCCCAAATTCTTTCAATAGTTCGCTTTGTGTAAAAATAAAGGTGGCAAAACCTGAAGCTGTAGTTACATTGGTCATCAAAGTGGCATTACCAATTTTTGCAATAACGCGTTGAAGCGATTTGGCTTGATTGCCGTGTCGCTTAATTTCCTGTTGGTATTTATTGATAAGAAAAATACAATTAGGTATACCAATCACAATTATGAGTGGTGGAATAATAGCGGTTAAAACAGTGATTTCATAACGCATTAAACCAATAAACCCAAACGCCCAAATCACACCAATAATGACCGTTAACATTGAAATGAAAGTAGCTCGAAACGAGCGAAAAAAGAAATAAAAAATAAAAGAAGTGACCAGAAGTGCCGCTAAGACAAACCACTTGATTTCATCGACTATATTTTGGGCATTAAGTGTTCGCACATAAGGCATACCTGATACGTAGACTTTAATATTGGTGCTTTCAGAAAAATTTTCTATTAACGGCACAAATTTCTCAAGCACAAAATCTTTTCTAACTTTGGTATTAACTATAGAGTCTTCAAGATAAACCACCGTTTGAATAGTTTTCGACTTTGAATTATACACCAGTCCTTCGTAAAAGGGTAAGGAGTCAAATACGAAATGTTTAAAATGATCTAAGTTTTCTTCAGTGTAATTTTTTGTTTTAAGAATGTCTTGAAACTCAAATCTTTTAGGATTTGTAAACTTTTTAAGATTTTGAAGATCTGTGATGTCTATCACGCTTTTAATTTCGCTAAACTGCCTAATCGTGTCAGAAAGTTGAGCCCATTCTTTAAACTTTTTAGGCGTAAATAGTGCAGAATCTTGTGTAGCAATAACAATGATGTTGCCTTCGTCACCAAACTTTTCTAAAAAAGATTGGTACTCTAAGTTCATAGGATGCTTGTCAGGTAAAAGATTGGCTTCAGTAAAGGAAAAACCTATGTATTTCCACTGAGAAATCAAAAAAGCAGACACGCCAATTATCAAAGTAATAAACACAATTCTATTGCGAAGAATTGTCCCTGCTATGGTATTCCAAAACCCAAAACTAAAAAGTTTTTGCATCTGCTGAAAAGCTTAAAAAAGGCAAAGGTATAAAACCAAAAACATTATTGAGCTAAGACACAGATTAAAGCTGTAAATTAAATGTAAATTTAAAGGCGATGTTATCATCAAAATTTGGTAAGTGGTAAGCGCCATATCGGTAAGCAAAGCTTAAACCAAAGCCCCAAAATATTTTATTGAGTTCTACTCCAGCTTCTGAGTAACCTTGATTTAAAGTATTAAAATCTACGTTTAGATGTTTCTCTTGATCACTAAAATCGCCTATGGCGTGTCTGGAAATTAAAACCATTTCAGGTCTAAATGTATTGGATATTTTAAATGGTGCTAAAGTGTGTTTAATGTGTAAGCTGGCTAAGCGTGTGCTAAAAAATTCACTAAAAAACATCGTTTCAAAACTTTTTACACCGGCTACTGAAAACCGTCCTAAAATTTTCTCATCATTGGGTGCATTAGGATAGGCGTGAAAAGAATGCGTTAGTGGCACATCGCCAAATGCATAATTCCCTTCCAATATAAATTCTGTGTGACTATTATTTAAGTGGTTGTAAATGTATTGACCTTTTAAATTAAGTTTAGTAAAAGTTAAATCGCCACCAAAAGTGCTGCCAAAATATTGTTCAACTTGTCCAGAAATAACAGGATATTGTTCTTTAACATTAATAAAGTTGTTGTCAAATTTTAAAAATCGACTTCGCGGCGACCATCTTAAGCTTACTAATGCTCGGGTCAAGTCATAAGATTGTAAGGCAATATCACCATTGAGAAAAGCGTAATTTTCAGTTTGAAATATTCTATCGTGTGCAATTTTAAATTCAGATAAAAGATTTGGTGTCAGTCGTCTTTGAAGACTCAAAGACGTCGTTTTTTCCTTGTAAAAGAAAATAATATTGACTAATCGTGGCTCAAACAACGAATACACACGCTCATCAGTCAGATAAATATTGCTTCCCACTTCTCTCACATCGTCGGTATATTCAGCATTTAACCAGGTATTGGTATCTCTATCAAGCAAAAACCCTGTATTGACACCAAATTTTACTTGTTTATCTTTTGTTCCGTAGGCAATGTAGCCGCCAACTCTAAATTGGTCTGAAAATTCTTCGTTGGTCAAACCGCCAATACCAAGTCGTAATCCTTCAAAATTATTGACCTTAATCAAAGTTTTAAGATCGGTTTTCCATTTAAAAATAGGGAAAAAACCATCATTAACATTTTCAAGTTTTTTAATTCTGGAAATGGTTTTTTGACGCTTTAGGGTTTGAGCAGTACCTTTAAAAAACAGACTATCTTGAGAAGTTAAAGGGAGTTTCCTTTTTGATTCCCAATATGCTGTGTTGCGCGTGTGGGCATTGTCTTCCACAAGAATATCATAATTCTCCGTATCCAGTTCTTCAGGTTCGAAACTGTAACTATAAAAGATAGATTTTGAAGAAAGTTTATTGTTTTGATCAACTTCAGCAATACTTTGGCTTTGAAGGGTTCCAATATCAACATTGGTACCGAAAAGGCTAACAGGTTTACCGCCTTCACCTGGTGTCATTTCAACCAAAATTTCTTGGGTTAACCAAAGGTTTTGAGTCGAGTTTTTTTCAAAGTTTTGATGTAAATCTAATTTTATTTCGTCGTCTTTATTGGCGTATATTTTTGATAAAGCGTAGTTGTTATCAATTTGCATCACACCTTGCAAAAGCCGATCAGCATTGTTAAGTTTTGGGCTGAATTTAATGTAATAAAATTCATTGCTTTTATGAATCAATTCGTATTGGTAAGCCTTGATATTATCGGGATGCAAAGGCGAGGCATAATCAATTTCAAAAATGACATAATCTTTGTCATACCAATTGATATCGTGCATTCTGTGACTTAGCATTTTTAGTACTGGTTTGTCAAAACCTTGGTTGTTTTGAGCTACAATACGTTCTTTTATTTGTTGGTTTTGAACTAAAAATTCAGAAGTTCGTTCAGAAAATAAATTCTCATTAGAAACTGAATTTTGAATACTATCTCTTTGAATTAAAGTTCTATTATAACGCTTAAACCCAAGTTTATTAAAGCTTGTAAAAGGGTCATTGGTATTGGCATTTTTAAAAACTTTAGCAATGATTTGATCAGCATTGTTTTGATTAACTTCTGATTCTTGTAAAGTCACTTGTAATTGAAAGTCTTCTAAGGTTACAGGCTTATAACCTAAAGCATAAATTTTTAACTGATTTGGTTGTTTTTTAAATTGTAAGTGTCCATATACATTTGAAAATACCACTGTATCAGAAGTGATAGCAACAGCAAAAGCAACAGGTTCAGAATTTTGATTGATTAAATTAGTAGAAACAGCTTGTTGTGCTATGAGCTTAGACAGCAAACAGCATTGCAACAATAGCACAAACAGCAACCTAACATACAAGAGCAAATATGATTTAGACGATTTTTATACCGTCATTATTTCTTTTTCTTTGGCTTCAAAGATTTGATCAATTTTTTCGATATAGTTATCCGTAATTTTTTGGACTTCACTTTCAGCATCTTTCATTTCGTCTTCAGATAAATCAATACCTTTCAATTCGTGCAGGGCATTTCTACGGTCATTTCTCACGCCAATTTTAGCTTCTTCAGCTTCAGCTTTAGCTTGTTTAGACAATTGTTTTCTACGTTCTTCTGTTAACGGTGGCACGTTAATAATCACATTGTCTCCATTATTCATTGGGTTAAAACCCAAATTGGCATTCATAATTCCTTTTTCAATTTCTTGAATGAGAGATTTTTCAAAAGGTTGAATAGACAAGGTTCGCGCATCTGGCGTATTAATGTTACTCACTTGATTGAGCGGTGTCATCGTGCCATAATATTCTACCATAACTGATGTCAACATTGTGGGATTGGCTTTTCCAGCTCTAATGTTTTGCAACTGTTTTTTTAAGTGAGATATGGCTTTTTCCATATCTTCTTTGGTACTATCTAAAACTATACTGAGGTCTTCGTTCATAATTATATATTTTGTAGTCTGAACTATAAATTAACTTTGGTTCCTATGTTTTCGCCAGATACAACTTTAAGTAAGTTTCCTGGCTTATTCATATCAAAAACAATAATGGGTAATTCGTTTTCTTGACTTAATGTAAAGGCTGTGGTGTCCATTACTTTTAAGCCTTTTCTAAGCACATCGTCAAAACTGATAAAGTCAAATTTGGTGGCATCTCGATTTTTTTCTGGATCAGCTGAATAAATTCCATCAACGCGTGTGCCTTTTAAGATGACATCAGCTTCTATTTCTATGGCTCTTAAAACGGCAGCTGAATCTGTTGTAAAATAAGGATTTCCTGTGCCACCGCCAAAAATAACCACACGGCCTTTTTCTAAATGACGCATGGCTTTTCTTCTTATAAATGGTTCAGCGACTTCGTTAATTTTTATAGCGGATTGTAAGCGTGTTTGTATGCCATGATCTTCACAAGCACTTTGTAAAGCTAAACCGTTAATTACCGTGGCCAACATACCCATGTGGTCGCCTTGAACGCGATCCATACCTTTGCTGGCACCAGCTATTCCTCTAAAAATATTTCCCCCGCCAATGACTATAGCCACTTCAATTCCTTTATCGACTGCACTTTTTATTTCTTTAGCATAGTCTGCTAATCTATCAGGATCAATACCATATTGGCGATTTCCCATCAAAGCTTCGCCAGAGAGTTTTAAGAGTATTCGTTTGTAAGGCATAAATTCATATCTTGTGTTGCAAATATAGAGAATTACAATTTAGGTTTTTAACTTATAGCTGGCTTTTGTGTCTTAAAAATGTACACAATTACTTTCTTTTAAATCAAATCAATAAATTAGTAGAACTTGATTAATATAAAAATATTATTATCTTGAATTAATTTTAAATTAAATTATATAATATGAAACTTTTATTCTGTTTGAGTTTATGCCTGATCATAAACTCTCTTTACGCTCAGAAACAAGCCTACAAAGACCAATTTGCTCACACATTTTCCGTAGTAGCTAAAGATGAAAAAACTGGCGAAATGGGTGTTGCCGTTCAAAGTCACTGGTTTTCGGTTGGCACAGTAGTCGCTTGGGCAAAATCTGGCGTTGGTGCCGTAGCCACGCAGTCTTTTGTCAACCCATCTTATGGTGCAAACGGGCTCAAGCTGATGGAGGAAGGTTTAACTGCTGAAGAAGCCTTGGGAAAACTGGTCAGAATGGATGAAGGTGAAGCTTTTCGTCAAGTGGCTTTTGTCGACCAAAACGGCAATACCGCGGCACATACTGGAGAAAAGTGTGTAGAATCTGCAGCGCATATTGCTCACGACAATTTTTCTGTTCAAGCCAATATGATGCTCAATGACAAAGTTGTTCCCGCTATGCAATATGCATTTATGAAATATGATGATTTACCTTTGGCAGAACGACTGGTTGAAGTCTTAAAAGCCGCTCAAAAAGCAGGTGGCGACATTCGCGGCAAACAATCTGCAGCACTTTTAGTCGTTGGTCCTGAGAAAGTTGAACATCCTTGGGAAGATAAATTGGTTGACTTACGTGTTGATGATCATAAAACCCCAATCAAAGAATTAGAGCGTTTACTTAAAGTCAAACGCGGTTATGATTGGATGAACAAAGGCGATCTGGCTATAGAAGACAATGATATTGAAGCGGCACTCGACGCTTATTCTAAAGCTGAAGAATTGTTGAAAGGAAATATTGAAGTCACCTATTGGAAAGCTATTTCCCTATGGAATGCTGATGAAAAAGAAAAAGCAATTCCCATTTTAAAAGGTATTTTTAAAAAAGATGAAAACTGGAAAACTTTAACCTATCGCCTGATAGATTCAGAAATCATCAGTGCTTCTGAAGAAGAATTAGATAAATATTTTTAATTATGAATAGGCATTTAAAATTTTACTTCTCAGTTTTTGCGATAATACTTTTTTATAACATAAACGCTCAGAAATTAAGTGTTGAAAAAATTATGCAAGACCCTAAGTGGATGGGCACATTCCCAAGTGATGTACACTGGGATATCAATAGCGAACATGTTTTTTTCGATTACAATCCTGAAAAAAATCCTTCGGATTCGGTTTATGTGGTCAACATTAAAAAGCCAAATCTTATTCAAAAAGCCAATAAAAAGTTATTGCTTAAATCGGAACGCAATTTTATTTCAAAACACGATAAGTCATCTCAATATTTAAGTTTAGACAATGGCAACCTAATGATTTATGAGCCAAAATTTGATAAGCCAAAATTGCTTTTAGATTTAGATAGAAATATTCGCGATGCTGAGTTTTTAAATGAAAATAAAATAGGCTTAGTTATTGGAAATAACGCATTTATATTTGATATAGAAAACGTCAAACTCCGCCAAGTAACCCAAATTGAAAAAGGTAAAAAACCCGAAGAACAATCAAATGAGGAATCTTGGATAGAAAAGGAGAATACAAGCTTAATCAAATATATAGCCAAAAAAAAAGAGCAAGATTCTTTGCAAAAAGCCTATTATGATGCTCAAAATAAAGACACTTACACGTTTTACACGGATAAAAAATACGCTTACGGGTTTCAAATTTCAGCAAGTCTAAATGCTGTAGCGTTTAATTTGAGTCAAAGTCATCCAACCACGACAACCAAAGCTGCAGATTATGTTGATGATAGCGGTTATACCACAATGGTCGATGCCAGACCAAAGGTGGGAAAAGAAAGTCGTCAATCGAGTTTAGTTATTTACAATCTTAAGAATGATACAGCTTACGTTGTTGAAGCCACAGATTTGCCAGGCATTAAAAACCAACCTAAATATTTAGAAGAATACGGCGAAATTAATGAAGACGAACCGAGGCCTGTAGATTTTTCAAGACTGGTGTTTTCGCCAAATGGAAATCTGGCTGTGGTTGAAGTGCGTTCTCAAGACAATAAAGACCGCTGGATTTGTCAAGTTGATTTAAACACAGGTAAGCTTACAAGCTTAGACCATCAAAACGATGAAGCTTGGATTGGTGGTCCAGGAATTGGTAATTATGGCCCTTCAGGCGTTTTAGGCTGGTTGCCGGATAATAAACATATCTACTTTCAATCTGAGGAGACAGGATTTTCTCATCTTTATACTTTAAATATCGATTCTAAAACTAAAACAGCTTTAACTTCTGGCAACTACGAAGTTTTTAATCCTGAAATTTCAAAAGATGAAAAGCATTGGTATTTCACTGCTTCAAAGGGCGATTTAGGACAAAGACACTTTTTTAAAATGCCACTTCAAGGTGGGCAAATGACGCGGTTGACTAAAGGCATAGGTCGGCATCAAGTGACATTATCACCCGACGAAAAATATATGGCTGATGTCTTTTCAAAAGCGAATCAACCTCAAGAATTATTTATTAAAAAAACAAAAGTCAAAGCTGAGCCAGAGCAAATCACTGATGGTCAATCTGAAGCTTTTAAGTCTTATGCATGGCAAGAGCCTGAGTTTATAGAATTCAAAGCTGAAGATGGCACAATGGTGCCTGCAAGATTGTATCAACCTGACAATGCCAACAGAAATAATGCCGCAGTGATTTTTGTTCACGGTGCGGGTTATTTACAAAACGCCCATAAATGGTGGTCGAGTTACTTTAGAGAATATATGTTTCACAATTTATTGACCGATTTAGGCTATACTGTTTTAGATATCGATTATCGTGGAAGCGCTGGCTACGGCAGAGATTGGCGAACCGCTATTTACCGCCATATGGGCGGAAAAGATTTATCCGATCAAGTTGATGGTGCTGATTATTTGAAAGAACAACACGGCACTCATCCCGATAAAATCGGCATTTACGGTGGTAGTTATGGCGGATTCATCACTTTGATGGCGTTATTTAATGAAGCTGACACATTTAAAACTGGAGCGGCTCTGCGTTCTGTAACCGATTGGGCGCATTACAATCATGATTATACCTCAAATATTTTAAACACGCCAGAACAAGACCCTAAAGCTTATCGCCGTTCGTCGCCCATTTATTTTGCAGAAGGTCTGAAAGGTCATTTGCTTATGGCACATGGCGTGATGGATACCAATGTGCAATTTCAAGATATTGTGCGATTATCACAACGTTTAATTGAGCTGGGCAAAGATAATTGGGAACTCGCGATTTATCCCGTTGAAGGTCACGGCTTCACAGAACCCGAAAGTTGGACTGATGAATATAAGCGGATTTTGAAGTTGTTTGAGGAGACGTTGAAGGATTAAACATTCAAATCCAAAAGCCCATCAGGTAGTTCAAAAAAGATTTCCTTTTGATCTTCGTCAATTTCTACAATCCAATCCTCATTAGCGGGAATAAGAATTTGTTTTTCGTTAAATTCAATTTCAAAAAAAGCTTGAGGTGTAGAGGTATTAAGATTTATGATTTTACCAATGCGTTCGTCATTCTCATCATAAGCAGTAAAGCTAATGAGGTCTTTTAAAGAAAATTCTTCATCAAAATCAATTTCAGATTTTAAAATATAAACATCGTGTTTTACCAATTGTTCAGCCTCTTGTTCTGTAGAAACATCTTCAAACTTTACTCGCAGACTACTCTTTTTATGGGCTTTGGTAAACTCTATAAAATAAGGAATCCGTTTCTGCTGAAATTCAACAAAAACGGATTTGATATGGTTAGGGTAAGTTTGTAATTCAGGATTAATCTGTAAAACAACTTCACCTTTAAAGCTAAATTTTCGAGAAATTGTCCCAAGATAAAAATGTTCATTTTTATCCATCAGGCTTTATATTAAGCTTCTTTTTTTTCGTCTTCTTTATCAGATGACTTTGGCTTCTCTTTAGTTTCCTCCTTAACTTCTTCTTTGTTGTCTGACTCAGAAGTTTCTTTTTTAGTGTCTTCTTTTTTGTCCTCAGTTTCAGAAGGTGCTTCTGTTTTGGCCTCTTCTTTAACTTCAGTTTCTGGAGTCTCAGCTACTTCTTCCTCAGCTTTTGGCTCTTCTTCAGCAACTTCTTCTTCAGGTGCGGCATCAGCAGCTCTTTTGTCACTAACTTCTTTTTCTTTAGCTAAGGCTTCTGCTTTGGCATCTGCTTTTGACTTTTCAATTTTAGAAGCTTTGTCCATGATTTTGCCTTCTTTGTCTTTCATCCAAGCTTCAAATTTCTTTTCAGCTTCTTCTTCAGTTAAAGCACCTTTGGCAACGCCACCTAATAAATGTTTTTTATACAGGACGCCTTTATAAGAAAGGATACGTCTTGCTGTATCTGTTGGTTGTGCTCCGTTAAGTAAGTGCTTCAGAGAATTGTCGAAGTCTAACTCTAGGGTTGCAGGATTGGTTGTTGGATTGTAAATTCCAAGTTTTTCAATGAATTTACCATCTCTTTTTGAACGAGAATCTGCGGCTACTATCCAAAAAAATGGTCTTGCTTTTCTACCGTGTCTCTGTAATCTGATTTTTAAAGGCATAATGTTTAAATTTTGGGTTCTCGACCCGATTATTAAATTTGGTTTGCAAAAGTAATTTATTTTTTGATTAAAAAAAATCTTTCATAGCTTATTATTCAGCAAATTATCTCTATTTTTATTGACAAAATAAATATTATGCTTGATCACCTCAAACTTAATCAAGTTTTATTTCTCGACATTGAAACCGTTCCCGAACACGACAATTTTGAAGACTTAAGTCCTGCAAAACAAAAACTTTGGGACCAAAAATCAGCTTATAAAAGACGTTATGAAGCTATAGATGACGAAGAAATATCTGCTGCTGAATATTATAAAAACGCTGGGATTTGGGCAGAATTTGGAAAAATTATTTGCATTTCAGTAGGTATATTTAATACCGAAAAAAATGAACCCGAATTCAGAATCAAAAGTTATTATAATGACGATGAAAATGTAATATTAAAAGATTTTTCAAACCTACTCCACAAGCATTACAACACCTCTAATCGTTTACTGTGCGGACATAATATAAAGGAGTTTGATATTCCCTACATTGCAAGACGTTTATTGATTCAAGGCAAGCCTTTACCCAAAATTTTAAATCTTATGGGCAAAAAGCCATGGGAGGTGCCACATTTAGACACATTAGAACTATGGAAATTTGGCGATTACAAACACTTTACCTCATTAAAATTACTTACTGAAATTTTAGGTATAGATTCCCCGAAAGATGATATTGATGGCAGTCAAGTTAGGTCTGTTTATTACGAAGAAAAAAATTTAGAACGCATTGTAAAGTATTGCGAAAAAGACGTTATTGCTGTAGCTCAAGTGGTTTTAAAACTTGCAGGCAAACCCCTTTTAAAGCCTGAACAAGTTACCTATATTTAAATTGTATGTTATTAGATATTCAAAATTTAAAAATCAGTTTTAATAACAATACAGTTGTCAACAACTTTTCCTTACAACTTAAGCCATCAAAAATATTAGGTATTGTTGGTGAATCTGGGTCAGGCAAATCATTATCCGTTTTATCCATTCTTGGCATTTTACCTAAAAACGCTCAATTGGCCTACAAAAAACTTTTTTTTGATGGTAAACCTTTGAACTCTGCAGATAAAAAACACTTAAGAAAATTAAGAGGTCGTGAAATTTCAATGATTTTTCAAGAACCTATGAGTTCTTTAAACCCATCAATGACTTGTGGAAAACAAGTCGCTGAAGTTTTAATCAACCATAAAATCTGTAATCCTAAAGCTGCAAAATCAAAAGTGATAAGCTTATTTAAAAAAGTAAAACTTCCAGAGCCAAAAACATCCTTTGAAAAATACCCTCATCAGATTAGTGGAGGCCAAAAGCAACGGGTCATGATTGCTATGGCTATTGCTTGTGAACCAAAGCTGCTCATCGCCGATGAACCGACAACCGCACTTGATGTGAGTGTTCAAAAAGATATTATAGATTTATTAAAGAGCTTACAAGAGGAAACTAAAATGAGCATCATTTTTATTTCTCATGATTTAGCACTCGTAAAAAATATTGCCGATGATATTATAGTGATGTATCAAGGTGAAATTATTGAACAAGCAACTGCAGAGCAGATTTTTAATAATCCACAAAAAAAATATACTAAAGCGCTTTTATCGGCAAGACCTCAAGCTGGAAAACGACTCAAAAAGCTACCAACGATAAAAGATTTTTCAGAAAACCATTTCGAGGAAAACTTTGAAAGCAAATCTGAACGTCAAAATCGACATGAAGCCCTTTATCGCTCTAAGCCCGTCATTAAGGTTAATAATTTAGTAAAAAGCTTTAAAATACAATCCTCATTTTTTGAAAAAGACGCCTATTTTAAGGCTATAAATAATGTAAGCTTTGACATTTATCAAGGCGAAAAACTTGGCATAGTAGGTGAGTCAGGCTGTGGCAAAACCACCTTAGGTCATTTAATTACGGGGCTGTTAAAGGTTGATGATGGCGAAATATGGTATGACAACTTAGATTTAACGCAACTTTCAGCAAAGGCCTTAAAGCCAATAAAGAAAGATATTCAAATTATTTTTCAGGACCCATATTCATCCTTAAATCCGAGGATGACCATTGGCGAAGCTATTGCTGAACCGATGAAAGTCCATAAAATTATAAAGAATAGAAAGCAGCTAAAAGAGGAAGTTGAATCCTTGTTAGAAGCAGTGGGTTTGTCAGAGAGTCACTATTATCGTTATCCACACGAATTTAGTGGTGGTCAACGGCAAAGAGTAGGCATTGCGCGCTGTCTGGCTTTAAAACCAAAAATTATTATTTGTGACGAATCTGTTTCTGCTTTAGACATCTCTGTTCAAGCCCAAGTGTTGAATCTGCTTGAAGATTTAAAAGAACAATTTAATCTTACCTATATTTTTATCTCTCATGATTTATCGGTAGTAAGACAATTTTCTGATAGAATACTTGTGATGAAAAACGGCGAAATTGTTGAAAGCGGAGAGGCTGATGAAGTGTATTTAAATCCAAAAAAAGGGTATACTCAAAAACTTATTGAAGCAATACCATCTTAGAAAAAAATGTAAGTGTAACCCACATTTATTCCCCAAGACCAATCGTCATTTTTATTCTGAGGTCCAACAGGACTTAGTCCATCAACGAAGTCTGAGTCAAAAAACATCCAGCTGCTTTCTAGAAAGATGTCGCTTTTGTCATTTATTTTGTAACGAGCTCCTAATTGAAAATTTAAGCTGAGTGAGACTAAATTTTCAAGGTCTATGCCATTACTTGAACTTTCAGACAAAAAAGTTGGAAATACATTATCCGGATTACCTAAACCTCCAGGGAGTGAGGAAGTGGCATCAGGTGTAACAAAGTTTACTCCAAAAGCCATCCCTCCATAAGGAGAAAAATTATCTAAAAAGTTAGAGGAATAAATTCTTCTAATTTTAATACCTAAGGGGTAATATTCAAAACCATTTCCAATTGAAAAGTTATCATAGCTACCTTCCATAGAAGCTAATCGAGGATCATCGGCATCAGGTCCGAAATGTTCTAAATTAACAGTTGAATAACTTAAATTAAGCCTATATTTAAAATGCTGTTGAAAATAAGAAGCCGATCTTCTGGCTGCTGTATTGTAATAGTAGTTTAAGGAAAACGCAACACCTTGATTACCAAAATTTGTTTCTGAATCATTACTTATTCCATAGTCACTTCTTAATTGAAATAAGCCTGCACTTAAACTCACCTCATGCTCGTAAAAAGTTTGAGCCTCTGCTTGCCTAACAAAGAGGCACATAAAAACAATTAAGATGATTATTTTGAAGAATTTCATTTATTGTTAGTTGAAGCTCCAAATATAAAAATTATTTCTTACAATCATATCATTACCTACCAATTGATAAAAATAAGTTTACTTTTTGATAGTGTAGATTTAATACAAAATCATAGTCATAAGATTTGTTAAAAATCAGGCTTCTGTCTTAATGCCTTCTTTTGAGCCTGTTTAGTTTTATTTTCAAGCC
Organism: Mesohalobacter salilacus; assembly: GCA_003931895.1. Taxonomy (GTDB): domain Bacteria; phylum Bacteroidota; class Bacteroidia; order Flavobacteriales; family Flavobacteriaceae; genus Psychroflexus. The sequence continues at coordinate 75,883 of RRZV01000071.1, read as the reverse complement.
TTTTAAGTTTAGAACGTTTTGTGGGCTTGGTAACTTTTCTTTTTTTTGGTTTTAGTAAAGCTACTTTAAGTGCTTGTTCAAACTTTTGAATTAATATTTTTTTATTTTGATATTGACTTCTGGTGTCTGAACAGCTCAACTGCAAGTTACCTTTCTTATTAATTTTATGTTGTAAACGCTTTAAAATTCTATGCTTTTGTTTATCGTCAATACCTTGACTAGACTCTACTGACCAAGTAAGATTAACCTTGGTCTCAGTTTTATTAACATGCTGACCACCTGCCCCACTACTTAAAGCCGTCGTAAACTCTACTTCAGTAAGAATTTTCTCAAAATCCATAATCAATGGTCTTGATGTGCAGGTTTTAGTAAATCAACCACTGTTTTTACAGGATTAAAAGTTGACAAAGGAACTTCGACAAAAATACTGTGCCAATGGGCCATACCTCCATTCCATAAACCTGGTAGTTCTAAGGCTTTAATATCTTGCCCTTCTATAGATTTTTGACAAATAAAACCGCGTTTAGCGTTAACAAATTCCTTAAGATCAAATTTTTGACCTTTATAATCTTTTACCCCACAAACAATATCGACAGGATTAAAATGTGTAGCTTCTTTTAAAATTTGTTGTTGTTTTTCATCATTTGGGTCAACTTGTGAAGTTTCAACAATTTGAAGTGATTGTTCAGCATTATCACCTTCAACCCAAAATGGGCCACCACCTGGGTCACCGTCATTTTTTACCATACCGCAGACTCTAATTGGTCGGTGTAATTCATTTAAAAGTTCACAAGCTTTATGAGAAGGTGATTTTATATTTAGATTGTCTTGAGCAAATACCTGAACTTCTTCAATTAATTCAGTTGTTGGGTTTTGCTCTAAAGCCTTTTGGTATCCAAATATTTTATTTTGTAATTTTAATAAAACTCCAGCTAAAACTTTTTTGTACTCTGTTGTAATTCTTTTGTCAGTTTGTTTTTTGGAGACGTTATCTATATTTTTTATAAAAATTAAATCTGCATTTATTTCATTTAAATTATGAATTAGTGCGCCGTGACCGCCAGGTCTAAAAAACAATTGACCATTTTCATCTCTATAAGGTGTATTATCAAGGTTAACAGCTACTGTATCTGTTGAAGGTTTTTGATATGAAAAATTAACTTCAAAATCAATATTTTCTTTATTATGAGATTTTAAATACTGCTTTAATGTAGCTATAAAATTATTCTCATGTTCTTCCGAAATGGTGAAGTGGAGTTGTGCATTATTATTTTTAATCGTATAAGATTTAGCTTCTTCAAGATGTTCTTCAAAAGGCGTAAAAATTTTATCACCATAATTGTGAAAAGGAATTAAGCCTTTAGGTAAAGCATCAAGATTTAGGCCTTTTTCAGATAGAGCGGTTTTTAAAATCAGCACCGCCTGCTCGGCTTGCGAATAATTTTCAAAATTTTGACTAGACTGCTTTGATAGTTGTTTTGCTTGCTCATAAAATGCCAGCCTATCGATTTGATGTATTAAAGGGTTAAGAGGTAGAAATTCTTCAGTTTTCAATAAAGCTTGAATTTTTTTCTCATTGATTTCAACTTCGTCTAGAAATTGATGCAAAAGTCGAAACATTCGTGATGCTGCACCACTTGCAGGAATAAACTTGATCACTTTTATATTTGAGTTTTCATAAAATTGATAGTACTCATTTTTATCTTGATCACTCAATTGTTTAATCCCTTTTCCGAGATGAGCATAATCTAAAATTTTCACAAATGGAATACCATTTTGAAAAGTTTCAAGTTGATCTGATAGTTGAGTCTCTGAAATCCCTTTGGTTTCAATAAGGGTTTTATCTTTTTGAGGAAGTTGCATAATTATTGGTTTGTAGTATTGTGTTGACTTTTGATATTCGCTCATTCAAATTGCCTCTTAAAATATAAAATTTTTTTTCGTATTTAGTTAAATAGTTTTTAAAAACCTCAAACATTTCTTGTCTTTCATTGGGTTTATCTCTTAAGTCGTCAGCTTCCCAAGGTGTATCAATGTCTGTTAAAAAGTAATAATCATAATCGTGGCTCAAAGCCATAGATTTTAATCTTGAAAAATCTTTGTCAGGAAAATACACTCGGGCATAAACATAAGTTTCTAAAAGGTTAGTATCACAAAATAAATATTGTTGTGATATTTTGGCTCTTTGATTTTCTAAAGCCTTTTGTCCTTCAGCTATAGGCATAATATCAGAGGCTTCGCAGGCTTTACCTGTTTTGTTGTATTTATCTTGAAGATAATCTCTAGCAAATTCTGGCACCCACTGTGTATGGTATTGTTCAGCTAAAGTTTTAGCAAGCGTAGTTTTACCAGTGGATTCTGGGCCGTAAAACACTACTTTAATAAGTTGGCTTTGGGTTTGTTGAGCTGTTTTTTCCATGCGTTGTAACCGTAGATGGCTATAATTGTAAAAATAGCATATTGAAATGCAGAAAACACTAAGCCTTTATATAGATACAAAGGTATTGAAATGATATCACCTAAAATCCACAGTTGCCAATTTTCAAGTTTTTTCTTGGCCATTAGCCACATCCCCAAAAAGAAAACTGCTGTTGTAAAGGTATCAACATAGGCCGTCCAAGAATTCCATTTATCAAAAACGCTATAAACAACAGTAACAAATATCAGCGTGGCAACAAAAATGAATACAGAGATTTGATATTCTCGTTTTGTCTGCAATTTAGTAATAGGAATAAAGTAGTTTCCATCGACTTTTTGTGTCCAAACATACCAACCGTAAATACTCATAATAAAATAATAAGCATTAATCATCATATCGCCAAGTAACCCATATATCGATAAAATATAAACAAAAATAGCTGTGCTGATAATGCCTGTTGGAAATACTAAAATGTTGTCTCGCTTTGAAAACCAAACACTCATTAAGCCAAATAAGCTACCAATAATTTCAAGTACAACTAAGTGTTGAGGCGTGTTTTCGTATTGTTGAAAAAACCATTCAAAAATCAGGTTCATAGTCTTTTCGATTGGATTTTACAATTTTCATATACAATACACCGTGATTGACAGCCTCTAAAGCCGTATTGATTTCAGTATTTAAGATTTTCATGACTTCTTGATATTCACCATAAACTTGTGTGCTTAGTGGATTCTCTTTAATATGTAATCCGCTATTTCTTAATGCTGTAATCAAATTGATGATTGGAGGTTCAAAGTCATCTTGAAGTGGTGAAAACGTCAATTCAACGGAAATATCCATAGTTTTTTATTCAAAAGTATAATATTTTAGGGGGTTCAAAAGCCTTTATATTCCAAATTATATTTTATTTTCACGCAACCCTAATTAGATTTTACACTCTATTTAATGGAATTAGATGGTTTTAAATTTATAAATACTTTGATATGAAACATTTAATTATTTGTTTTCTGTTAAGTGCAAAGGGCAAAACAAAAACTCTGAGCATAACAGGAAAAATTAAAATTGATGGTGGTTGACCATAAACTTAAAACGAAAAAAGTTTAAAACAACAAAAATTATTGTTTAACCGAATTAGCCCAAAAAAAGCTCGCCTTCATTGACGAGCTTTTTTTATTTCAATTCATAAGCATTGATTACCCATACTAGACTGAATTAACCAATCTTTTGTGTGATTGGCGTTATAAAGCTATTCCAGATCAAAATACTTCTGATTAAAAGTTTGTTTGTTGTTATTCTGGTTTTAACGTTTAGAGCTTAACTAAAACTAATTCATTAGTTTCACCATCAGAACTATTATTAATTAAAGCAAGAGTTAATGTATTAAAACTTACAACATCCCAATCTTCATCCAAATCATCAAAATCTGGATTGTCAAAAACCAAGTCAAATTCAATAACACCATCACCATCATCTACTGTAGCTGTCCATTGCCCTACTTGTTGAAAAATTCCACTGCCGCCATCATCTACAGAAATTGTATTATCTAAGTTAAATCTAAAAACATCACCATCAAAACTGGTGTTGGTAATCCCATCATTGAGGAGTGAGGAAACTATAAAATCTCCACTAGTAATAAAGTCAATGAACGTATTCAAATCATCTGGATCTCCATCGCCTGGATCATCATCGGCTACATTATTAAATAGTAAAGGCTCAAAACAGCTAGAAGATAGGCCATTGAATGTTATATTAAACTCAGCATTGGAATTGATAAACTGAGTTGTCCCTTCAATATCGGCTTCAATGGGGTATTCAAACTGATAGAAAAACCCATTTTGACTTAAGTCTTCTAAAAAGTTAAATAATTGAGCACGATTGTTTATCGTTTGTGTATCTATAAATGTATTAGAAAGATCAAAAAATTGAAGTGAAATGGGATAAACTAATTCAACGCAATTGACTTCTTCTGAAGCATTTAAGTTTTGTAAAAATTGAGAAAGTTCACTTTCTGAATTGATAGTTTGTGAATTATAATTGACTGTTGAAACCGATGCTGGAAAATTTAATTCAATTTCATCTTCAATAGGCGTGGCTTCAAGCACGTTAATTAAATTTTGATAATCTGCCGTATTTTGTAAACTCACATTGGTTGTAGTATTGACTGTAACTTCAAACGGAAAATCAACTCTGATTTTGCTGGAGTTGTCAATAAAATTATCAAATGCAGTCGGGTTTTGGGTTAAACGTTTTAAATTATTAGTCAAAGCTGAGTTAGCACTCAAGCCGTTATTATTATTAACAATTTGAGTATCTTCTTCGCTTTGGCAAGCGATAAGCATGAGTAGAAAAAAAAATAAAAGGTAGTTTTTCATCATATTAAATTCAAATTTAATGATATTTCTCATATACAGAACATTTCAAAATAGATTTACCCTAAAAAGTAGGGTGTTTTTATTTATAATTGTTATGTAAATGAATTCTTAAACTTTTTAATTATGAAAATTTTTACACTTCTTTTTTCATTATTGAGCTTTTCTTTAATTACAGCTCAGAACATCAATTGGGAAAAACTCGATATTGATAATGCTCTCGGCAAAGCTACCACAGTAGATAGCCAAGGGAATGTAATCACAGTAGGTGCTGGCCCAATGAATACAAATTCAGCAGGGGTTTTTGTTAAAAAATATGATGCAAACGGAACCTTACTTTTTGAAAGTTTTGAAGCTGCTATCCAACAGCAGACTTCGGGTGTTTTAGAGCAAGCCAGACCGCTTGAAGTCATTACCGATAGCCAAGATAACATTATTGTAGTTGGATTTCGCTTTCATACCGATAATACAACTTGCCCTCTACCACCCTGTATTGTAACTCGCTCCAATAAAATATGGAAATTTAGTCCAACGGGTCAACTGGTTTTTAATAAAACTTTTGACGATCACGGGCGCGGTGCCTTTGTTGGTATAGATAGTAATGATAATATTTTTGTGAATGGAACTGGTTTGATTACCGACACTAATAATGACACAGAATTTGGTACAATTTTAATCAAATTAGCACCTGACGGCACAACGCTTTTTACAGATGTTCGAGATGTTGTAGGCACAGGAAATAGTATTGAAATGGGTGTTATGGATATGGGCAATAACTTTGTTGCCGTGGCCAATGTCACTACTTTCGATACCAAATTAACAGCTTGGGATGCCAGCGGAAACATGCTCTGGTCTGTTACTTTAGATGATAGCATAGATACTTTAAAAGATATAAGTGTAGATGCTTCAACAAATGAAACTTACATTTTAGCGGATAGTTTTCCGCCTAATCCTATTGTTTCTAAAATTGATAGCAATGGTAATATCGTTTATACCCAAACTTACAGTTTAGGTGAACAAGTTGTCTCTAAAGGACTTGAATTCATTAATGCCAATCAACTGGTTTTTGCATCGGCAACTTGGTCTGATTTAGGAAATGATTCAACATTACATACTAGTGTGGTTAATACTTCTGATGGTTCTGTAGCTCAAAATACAGCTTACACTTTAGCACAAAATTTATCTAGAGTAAGAGATTTAGAAGTTCATCCTAGTAATGGCAGTTACTATGTTGGTGTAAATTCAACCACAAATGCTGGTAGCCCTGCCTCAGGAACATTACATGGGTATAATATCAATTCAAATAATGAATGGCATGCCACTTATAATGCTTCGAATGATATTCGAGCTCTAGCTGTTAGTGCAAACAACGAAGTTTACTTAATGACTGACAACCAATGGAATCTGGCACAGTTTTCAACTACGCTATCTCAAGATGATTTCCAAACCGAAAACATTAAGCTTTACCCCAATCCTGTGCAACAAGAATTATTTATAAGTTCTAATCATAATGCTGAACTTAAAAACATTCAAATTTATGATGTGTTTGGCAAAATGATTTGGAATACAAATAAAGTCGAAAACCTATCAAGTATAAACTTTTCTGAATACCAAAGCGGCGTTTATTTTGTAAAGCTCAACACAGAAAATGGTAAAAGCCAAACCCATAAGATCATTAAACAATAATCTCAATATATGGCTGTAAAATCTTTGGATAACGTCTGTCAGGACAAAATTTACGCTTCGGTATTTGAAAAATATGCTGATGACATCAATCGGTTTTTCTTTTACAAATACGGCAATCAAGTTGCAGCTGAAGAAGCTGTGCAAGAAGCATTTATCAAGTTATGGGAAAATTGTAAAACGGTGCCTGTAGAAAAAGCCAAATCCTATTTGTTTACGGTTGCTAATAATATTTCGCTTAATGCGATAAAACACCAAAAAGTGGTTTTAAAATATGCCAAAGAGCAACCCCAAAAAAAGGAAGACCGACAAGACCCCGCCTATAAGTTAGAAGAAGAAGAATTTAAACAAAAATTGCAACAAGCTATAAGCGAATTAAAACCTAAACAACGCAGCACTTTTTTATTACACAGAATAGATGGTAAAACGTATAAGGATATTGCAGAAATTGAAAATGTCAGTGTAAAAGCCATAGAAAAACGAATGAGCCAAGCACTAACTCAACTCAGACAACATATTGAACAAATATAAAAGATTATGACGATGAAAACTACAAATACTTTAGCCCAATGGATAGATGGACAATCTGATTTTCCAGATGATGTCGCTGATCGTGAAGTTTATGAAAACATCAAGCATTATTCCGCTCAGATTGAGGCACCAACACTTGATAAAACTAAAGTTTTTGAGAACATTAAAAAAGTTCAAGGCTCTAAAAAATCAACCATTAAACCGTTTGTTTTTAAAATAGCGGCCATTTTAGTTTTAGCTATAGGTCTGCTCGTGCTTTTAAAAGAGTTTACAGTCAGTTCTCATAAAACCTTAACAGCACAAACCCAAAGCATTCAATTGCCAGACCAATCGGAAGTGCTTTTGCAACCCGGCTCAAGCCTGAGTTATAATCAATATTTTTGGTTTTTAGACCGTGAAGTCACCCTTCAAGGTGAAGCTTTTTTTGAAGTGGCAAAAGGCAAAACCTTTACTGTAAACACGCATCACGGAAAAGTAAAAGTACTTGGTACTAAATTTAACGTTAAATCTTTTAATGATGAACTCCACGTTGTTTGTTACGAAGGTCGCGTTGAAGTTTCACAGAACAATGTTTCTGAAGTGATTACTCCTAATGAGTTTATAGTTTTAAGTGGTGGTGAATTTACAATTAAAGACAGCATTCAATTAAAAGAATTACCCTCAACATCTGGATATTACCAAATCATAAATTCAAATTTTGATACTTTGATTAAGGATGTTGAACGCTACTATGGTGTAGAAATTAATTCTAAACAAATTAAAACGGATAAAAACTTTACAGGCAAACTGCCTAAAAGTAATATTGATAAAACTTTAGACATCATTTCCAAAACATATCAATTGCAATACAAGTCTATCAACGAAAATAATTTTATTTTTGTTGGTGATGAAGGACATTAAACTTTGCTTTTATATTTTGGTGTTGTTGATACCTGTTTTATCAAGAGCCCAAAACCAAATACCACTGCTAGAATACCTCAACCGTATAGAGAATCAAAAATCTGTGCGGTTTAACTATATACAGCAAGAGCTCAGGACTTTAGAAATAACTTCATTTGACACCAGTCAAACCTTAAAAAAAATACTCTATCAAGTTTCTATACAACTCCCTGTTGCCTTTGAATGGGTTGATGATACAAATATTGTTGTTAAACGCTTAAACCAATTTTATTGCATAAAAATTTTATCTGAAGACCTTAATCAAACCTTGAATAATGTTTATGTAGAATCTCAAGACAACATCATTAAAACCTATCAAAATGGAACCGTCTTTTTTGCCGGCAAACCAAACACAAAAACTTTAAAACTATTCAAAGAGGGTTATGCTGTAAAAGAAATTGAAGTTAAAAGTCTTGAACCTAATGACTGTAAAATTATAATATTAACGCGTCAAATTAATTTAGATGAAATTAAGCTTGTTGGCTATTTAACCAAAGGGCTCAATCTCAACTCAGATTTATCTATAAGTCTAAATCCTAAAGAATTTGAAATCTTAGCGGGCTTAACTCAACCTGATGTTTTACAAACTATGCAGTTTTTGCCAGGTATAGTGAGTTTAGACGAGCGGATTTCCAACATCAATGTGCGAGGCGGCACACACGATCAAAATTTATTTCTTTGGAACGGTGCTCGACTCTATCAAACTGGACATTTTTTTGGGATGATATCCGCTTTAAATCCATCAATTGCACATCAAGTGGATATCTATAAAAATGGCAGTTCCGCCTTTTATACCGAAGGATTATCTTCCGTGGTAGATATCTCGTCAACGGCAAAACCCCTTGACCATTCTGAATTTGAAATTTTCGCTAACTTTTTAGAAACAGCCGGAAAAGCTGATCTCGCTTTGTCTGATCAATCGCAACTTAGGGTGGCAGGTCGTTATGCACTATCTGACGTAATAGACACACCTACGTTTGATAATTATTTTGATAAAATTTTTCAAAACACCGAAGTTTCAAGCATAAACACAAATGAAAATTTAAGGTTGTCATCTGATGTAGATTTACAGTATTACGATGCCAATCTGCAGTTTCAAACAGCTTTTAACGACAACACAACATGGCAAATTAATGCCATGGCCATTTCAAATGAACTCTTGTTTACCGAAGAAAATATCAACACCCAAGACCAAAAAGAGAACAATCTTACACAAGAGTCCTATGTGGTGTCAACACAACTTGACAAAAACCTATCTGAAAACGTATCTTTGTCTTCTCTGGCTTATCTCTCATATTATAAGCTTGAAGGTCAAAATGCTTCAGCCTTAAACAATCAATTGCTCAATCAAACCAATGAAGTTATAGATTTTGGCGTAAAGCTAAGAAGTGATTTTGAACTTTCTAAGCGATACAAATTCAGCTTAGGTTATCAGTTTAATGAAATCGGGATTAGAAATGATAATATCGTCAATATACCAGAAGTTGAAATTCGGCAAAAATCAGTTTTGCAAACTCACGCTGGTATAGCTGAGTTTAAAGCTTCAAATTTTAATCATAAACTCAAAACAACCTTAGGCTTACGTGCTAATTACTACGATAAATTTTCAGAATTTAAATTTGAGCCCCATCTCAATATGTCTTATGCTATCAGTCCGAGTTTTGATGTGATATTGATGGCAGAGCAAAAACACCAAGTTACAGCACAAGTGATTGATTTACAAAACGATTTTTTTGGAGTTGAAAAACGGCGTTGGGTTTTAGCTGATGAAAACGATATTCCTATCCAACGTTTAAGACAAGTTGAAATTGGTCAAGTGTTTAAGAAAAAGTCTTGGTTGCTCACAGGAAATGTGTTTTATAAAAAAATAGAAAGCATTACTTCAGCCAGTCAAAATTTTCAAAATCAATTAGAGTTTTTAAAGCTTTCTGGCGACTATCAAACCTATGGTGCCGAGTTTTTAGTACAAAAGCAATTTCAAAATTTTAGGCTATGGCTCAACTACACCTATAATGATAGTGAATATGAATTTGACAATTTTTCGCCTTCAGTTTTTCCTAATAATTTTGAAACTTCGCATCAAACTGAAACAGGTTTAAGTTATACTACATCAAAATTGAAATTGAGCTTAAGTGGACGGTTTTTTACAGGAAGACCAACTACACCTATTAATCAAAACGCACCAATTTCAAACCCTGACACAAATCCTGATATTAATTTTTTAGATCCCAACTCAGACAATATTACGGAATATACACAAGTCAATTTTACAGGAAGCTATACGTTTTTATGGCCAAAATTTAAAGCTGAAATAGGTTTGGCTATTCTAAACCTTTTCAACACAAACAATACCACAAATCAATTTTTTCGCTTAAACAACGATATTTTAGAAGTTGAGCAAATTGAAAATCAGAGTTTAGAATTTACCCCTAATGCTTTTTTTAAAATTAATTTTTAATCAATAGCAAATCGCCAGTTATGCGGGTCTTCAGTGCGGTTGTATTGAATATCTTGTAACTTAGATTTAAAGAAAACATTGTAAGGCTTTTCAACTTCGGGAAGTTCATGATACTTGTCTTGGTATTCAAAGCCTGTCACTTGAGCAATCGTTGCAGCAGTTCCAGCGCCAAATATTTCTTTTAATTCACCTTTTTCAGCGGCCTCAACAATGCGTTTAACTTCTACAGGACCAACTTCTACCTCAATGCCATTGTCTTCAGCGAGTTGAATGATGCTATCTCTAGTCACTCCTTTCAAGATTCTTTCATTGGTAGGAGCAGTAACCAATTTATCATTTATTCTAAAGAAAATATTCATAGTTCCAGCTTCTTCTAAATACTCGTGTTTATCGGCGTCTGTCCAAATAACTTGTTCATAGCCTTTTTCTCTAGCTAAATTAGTTGGGTAAAATTGAGCTCCGTAGTTTCCTGCTGCTTTTGCAAAACCAACACCACCGCTGGCTGCACGACTGTATTTTTCAGAAAACAAAACTTTTACGGGCTTATTGTAGTAAGCTTGAGCAGGACATGTGATAATCATAAATCTATAAGACGTAGATGGTGCTGCTGCCACGCCTTTTTCTGTAGCAATAACAAATGGTCTGATGTATAAAGAATTTCCCTGTCCCTTTTTAATCCAATCATGATCAAGGTGTAACAAGGTTTTTAAGCTTTCAAAAAAGTAATCTTTTGGAAATTCAGGAATTGCCAAGCGTTTAGACGACTTATTGATACGTTCAAAATTTCGCTCTGGTCTAAATAGCCACACTTGATCATTATCGTCTTTAAACGCTTTCATGCCTTCAAAAACCGCTTGACCATAGTGAAAAACTTTAGTCGATGGATCAAATTCCATTGGACCGTATGGTACAACTTGTGGGCGCTGCCATTCACCATCAACAAAGTCACAATACATCATATGGTCAGAATATACTTTACCAAAGGGTAAATTGTTAAAATCAACTTCGTGAATTTTTGACTGTGAAACTTTTTTGATGTCTAATAGTGCAGCTTTTGTATCCATTTGTTTATTTTTGTATTCGCAAATATAATTGTTTTCAAGCAGTTTTGGTTTTGCTTAAATATTAAATTTATCCTATAATTAGCCCTTAAAATACTTTTAAATTATGAAATATTCAATAATATGCATGTTTTTTTTAATTTTTGTTTCTTGTAAAGACACTCAAAAACAAACTAATCAAGAAGTTGAAGACCAAAACCAAGAAGTTACTGAGACTTCAGAGCAAAAGTTTTTTGGTGAAAAATTTGACATTTCTAACCCGATTGAAGCAAAAAAAGCATTGAACACCTACAACGAAATGAAAGTTGGTGACACTTTAAAGCTTACTTTTACATCAAAAGTTAATTCTGTTTGTAAAAAGAAAGGCTGCTGGATGCGTTTAGAATTACCAGAAGGTCAAGAAAGCTTAGTAAAATTTAAAAATTACGAGTTTTTCGTACCAAAAGACATAGACAATCAAACCGCTGTGGTTCACGGTAAAGCTTTTGTTCAAAAAACTAGCGTAGAAGATTTAAAACATTACGCCAAAGATGCAGGTAAATCTGAAGAAGAAATTGCTGCTATTACTGAGCCTGAATTGATTTACAGCTTTGAAGCTGATGGGGTTTATTTGCAATAGTTTTTAGTTGAAAAGTTTCTCGTTTCTGGTTTCTCGTTTTTTTGTGTTTAATAATGAAATATAATATAACCTGATAACTCCAATTTGAAGAAACAAATTATTACTACTGCAGATGGTTCAAAAACTATTCATTTTCCGGAGTGGAATGAGAGTTATCACTCTAAGCACGGCGCTATACAAGAAGCCCAACACGTTTACATTAAATCAGGCTTAGATTTTAGATGTAAACGCCATCAAAGTTCAAGTTTAAGCGTTTTGGAGTTTGGTTTTGGCACCGGACTTAATGCCTATTTGACTGCAATTTATGCCAAAGAAAATCAAGTTAAAATCACTTACCACAGTGTTGAAAAATTTCCGTTAAGTCAACAAGAAATTAGTGATTTTAACTTTGACAAAATTTTAAAAACAAAACAAATAGACTTCAACAAATTACACGAAACTGAATGGGAAAGTCCTTTAAAAATTAATGATAGTTTTCAACTCAAAAAAATACTAGCAGATTTTCAAAGCTTTACCAGTAAGGACAAATATGACGTCATATTCTTTGACGCCTTTGGTTCGCGAGTTCAACCCGAGCTATGGGTAAAGCCTATTTTACAAAATTGTTATGACATGTTATCAAAACACGGGGTTTGGGTGACCTATTCTTGTAAAGGAAGCGTTAGACGAGATTTAGAAGACATTGGCTTCAAGGTTGAAAAAATTGCTGGGCCACCTGGAAAGCGTGAGATGTTAAGAGCTATAAAATTTTAGATTTTGGATTGATTTCTATAAATTTAAAACTGTTTAACTCTCGCTAAGTTTAGGATTCAATAACTTTCAATATATCATCAACGCCTAAACCGAATTTATCAAATAATTCATCGGTGTTGCCATGTGGGATAAATTTGTCTGGCAAGCCCAGAGTTTTGACCTCTATTTCTGAATGATGTTTAGCCAAGTACATCCGAACCGATTCTCCGAAACCACCATTTAATACACCATCTTCAAGGGTAATAACTTTTTTGTAATTTTTTGCTATATTGTCCAAAGCAACTGTATCTAAAGGTTTTACAAATCGCATATCGTATAATCCAACATTTTTCTTCGATTGTTTTATAGCCTTTTCAGCAATACTGCGCATTTTACCTAAAGATAGAATTGTTAGCTTTTCTCCCTCTTGCAGACAATTCGCCTGACCTATTGAGATACTTTTAAATTTCATATCCAAATGTTCTACATCACTTTTACCTCTTGGATATCTTATCACTAATGGATGTTTTAAATCCAAACTAGCCGTATAAAGTAAGTTTTTTAAGTCTTCTGCACAAGAAGGTGAAGCGATGACCAAGTTAGGGATGCCTTTTAAAAAACCAATATCAAAAACGCCATGATGTGTAGCACCGTCGTGACCAACTACGCCGGCTCTATCTACACAAAAGACAACTGGTAGATTTTGCAAGGCGACATCGTGAATTACTTGGTCAAAAGCCCTTTGAAGAAAAGTTGAATAAATTGTGCAAAAAACTTTAAAGCCTCTTGTGGCCATACCGGCACTAAAGGTTATCGCGTGTTGTTCTGCAATACCCACATCAAAGGCGCGGTCTGGAAAAGCATCCATCATATACTTCAAAGAACTCCCTGTTGGCATAGCTGGTGTTACACCTATGATTTTCTCATCTTGCTTTGCTAAATGCAGGAGCGTTTTACCAAAAACATCTTGATATTTTATTCTGTTTTCACCTGTAGGTTTACGAAAAGTTTTTCCGGTTATTTTATCAAATCTTCCAGGCGCATGATATTTTACCTGTTCGGTTTCTGCTGATTTTAGGCCTTTGCCTTTTTTAGTCATTACATGAAGAAATCGAGGACCTTTAATTTTTTTTAGGTTTTCAAAAGCTTCGATTAATGTTGGTATATCGTGCCCATCAATCGGACCGACATAAGTAAAATTTAAAGCCTCAATAATATTAGATTGCTTTGGTTTATACCCAATTTTAGCTTTGGTTAAATAATTTTTAAGCGCCCCAACGCTTGGGTCTATTCCTATGGCATTGTCATTGAGAATAACAAGAAGATTTGCAGAAGTTACACCAGCGTGATTTAGCCCTTCAAAAGCCATTCCAGAGGCAATAGACGCGTCACCAATCACAGCGATATGTTCACGAGAATTACCCTCTAATTGCGACGCCATAGCCATACCCAAAGCTGCAGATATTGATGTTGAACTATGGCCAACCCCAAATGCATCGTAAGGACTTTCATCTCGAGACGGAAAACCAGACAAACCTCCTAATTGCCGATTGGTGTGGAATGTATCGCGTCGACCCGTTAATATTTTATGCCCATAAGCTTGGTGTCCAACATCCCAAATTAATTGGTCATCGGGTGTATTAAAAACGTAGTGTAATGCTATAGTTAATTCTACAGTTCCCAAACTGGCACCGAGATGGCCTCCATATTCTGAAACAATATCAATAATAAATTGTCTTAACTCTACGGCAACATCATTTAGTTTGTCATGAGAAAGTTGACGTAAATCTTCAGGTGAGTTGATATTTTTTAAATACTCTTCTTTCATTTAAACAAAGATATGGCTTGATTTTGTATTTTTAGACTATGAAAACAGAATTTGACGATACTTACTTTATGCAAAAAGCTTTAGACCAAGCTCAAATTGCTTATGGAAAAGGAGAAATTCCTGTGGGGTCTGTAGTTGTAATCAACCAAAGTATTATTGCCAGAGCACATAATCTTACCGAAACTTTAAATGATGTCACTGCCCATGCGGAAATGCAAGCCATCACTTCTGCTGCAAATTACCTCGGCGGGAAATATTTAAATCAATGTATTTTATATGTAACCCTTGAACCCTGCCAAATGTGTGCCGGTGCCTTGTATTGGAGTCAATTAAAAAAATTAGTTTATGCAGCCAGTGATTATAAGCGTGGCTTTGATGTTATGCAAACTCAACTTCACCCTAAAACTAAAGTCGTCAAAGGAATTTTGGAGCAGAAAGCCTCACATCTGATGAAGAAATTCTTTTTTGAAAAGAGAAAGTAGTAAATCATATAAAAACATAATATTATATGAATTAAATCACATAATATTATAATAATTTATGAATAGTAATTTATTTACTATCTAAAATTATAAATTCTCTAAAATTATTTCTGTTTACCACAAACATATCGGTATTATAATTGTTTATAAAAGTTTTTGAAATTTTAGCTTTTCTATTTGGATTCCATTTGAATTCGAAAGCTTGAAGTTTTTGATTAATTTCCTCTATATAATCGATTTCCTGCTGTTGTGTAGTTCGCCAAAAATAAGAGTTTACCAATCTTTTTTTGTATTCAATTTGTTTAATTCTCTCAGCGACAAGAAAGTTTTCCCATAAAGCACCAACATCAGTTCTTAATTGAATCTTGTTCATGCTGCCAATTATCGCATTTCTAATACCATTATCATAAAAGTAAATTTTCTTTCCTTTTTTTATTTCATTTCTCAGGTTTCTACTCAAACTAGGCAATTTAAAGATTACATATCCTTTTTCTAAAATAGAGATATATTTTTCAACAGTATTTCGGTCTATGCCTACTAGTTGGCTGATTTCGTTGAAGTTAACTTCATTTCCAACCTGAAGCGCTAAGGCTTTAACCAATTTATCTAAAACTTCAGGTTTTTTTATACCTCCATATGCCAAAATATCTTTGTATAAATAACTATTTACTAAATCCTTAAGGATTTGAATTTCTTCGCCTTGATTGTTAATAACGTCAGGATACATCCCATAAATAAGCCTGTCTTCAAGTTGCTTTTCTGCAGATAAAAAACCGACGTGATTTTCGAATTCTTCCCAACTTATTGGAAAAAGTTTGTATTCCCATTTTCTTCCTGTAAGCGACTCATTAAATTCGTCAAAAATAAAAAAAGAAGACGAACCACTTATCCAAACTTGAACCTCTTGAAGTTGATCTATAATAATTTTTACAGTCAATCCTATATTATTTATTCTTTGAGCTTCATCGATAAAAACAGTCTTTTTATTTTCAAGCAGCATTCTAATTTGGTCTGTATTTGGCGTATCTAACAAGGTTCTCGTTGCAGGGTCATCACCATCAAAAAATAAATAGTCATCATGTTTAATCAAGCCTTTTATGAGTGTCGTTTTACCTACTTGTCTCGGGCCAACTATAATGATTGCCTTACCTCGGTTTAATTTGGTCTTGATGTTTTCTGTAATAGTGCGGCTTATCATTTTTTTATCTAAAAATTAAAGATGTGTATATCCAAATGTAAGAATAATTCATATAAAAACATAATATTATATGAATTAAATCACATAATATTATGATAATTTATGAATTAAAAGTCAAATTTCTTCAAATACTGTTCCCATAACCACGATATCTGCACCAGCTTCGTAGACCATTTGACGTTGTTTTTCAGTTTTAATGCCGCCACCAACGATAAGTGGTAAATCAATTTGCTGTTTAACCGCTTTTATAATTTCGGGTTTAACAGGAAATCTTGCGCCACTACCCGCTTCTAAGTAAATAAGTTGTTTTCCTGAATATTGTGCGGCTAGAGCAATATTTACAATTTGATTGATTTCGGTTTGAGGAATAGCCTGTGTTTTGCTTATTTTTTCCACTGCTGTAGTTTTTCCACCATCTATTAAAATATATCCAGTAGGCATAATTTCAAGGGTTGATTGCTTTAAAAACTTAATCGATTTCACTTGTTGATGAATCAAATATTCTGGGTTATCACCTGACATCAAGCTCAAAAATAAAATAGCGTCAGCTTTTGATGTGATTTGGTTAACATTACCAGGAAATAAAATTACAGGTAAATCAATTAAAGCTTTTATAGCTTTAACCACCACATCCGTTTTGAGATTTTCAACACAGCTACCCCCAACTAAAATAAAATCAGTGTCTTCTGGAAGTCGATTTAATGTTGAAGCTACCTCCTCTGATTTTACTTTATCAGGATCAATAAGAACGGCAAAAACTTTCTTTTGAAGGTTTACATTTTGTTGAATTTGCTGAAGTATATGAGATTGAGCAATCATAAGTTTTGTCCCGAAAGTGTTTTATAAATTTCTAAAGCTTTGCTATCACTCAAAGAAGCAATTCGACTACTGAGTTCAATCAACCAAGATTCAGTGTCTAAGTTTTCAAATTCAAAATCTTTTAAAAAGGCTTTGATAATAACTTTATCAAAATGGTTCGCTTTATCGTTTTTACTATTTTCAATGGCTTGACTAAAATGTTCTAAAATCTCGCTAATAACGCGAAAACCTACCGTTTCTTTCTCAAGTACTTCTTGGCTTTGATAAATGTTTTTTATACTTATTTGAATAATATCTTCAATTTGTGCTTTGTAAGGTGAAAGTTCTATTAATGGCTTGTCCAATTCTCCACATCTTATCTTCTCTTCGTTTTGGATAAAAGCTTCAACCGCATCCTCAATCAATCGCCCAATAGCTAAAGACCTTAAATAACTCACCCGATTTTTAGTCGTAGATAACTTATAATATTTGTCTTTGTCAATCCGTGTATTAATCAATTTAGACAAATATTCTAAAGCATATTCTTCGGGAATTAACCCGAGATTGATACCATCTTCAAAATCGATAATAGTATAACAAATATCGTCGGCTGCTTCTACCAAATACGCCAAAGGATGTCTAAAATAGGATGTGTTTTTAACATATTGCAACCCTAGTTCATCAGCCACTTCATCAAATAAAGGTTTTTCTGCTTTAAAAACACCGTATTTTTTTCGAGAAACGTGTTTTGAAGTTTCTAAAGGAAATGAAGCTCTTGGATATTTGGTAAATGCTCCTAAAGTGGCATAAGACAATCGTAAGCCTCCAAAACTACCGTGTTTAGTCTCGGTTAATAGTTTAAAACCATTAGCGTTACCTTCAAACTTAACCAAATCCTGATACGCCCAGTCTGAAATTTCAGGCTTAAAACGCTGTCCTTTGCCACGCTCAAAAAATGCCCCGATGGCTTTTTCCCCCGAATGTCCAAAAGGCGGATTGCCAATATCGTGTGCTAAAGCTGCAGCGGCGACAATTGCTCCAAAATCACTAAATTGATAACCCAAGGTTTTTTCTAAATGTGGATATTTTTGAATAATGGCTTTACCAGCCTGACGACCTAATGAGCGACCAACTACCGAGACTTCTAAACTATGAGTTAATCGGGTGTGGACGAAGTCCGTTTTTGATAAGGGAATGACCTGAGTCTTATCCTGTAAACTTCTGAAAGCCGACGAAAATATTATACGGTCGTAATCCACTTCAAAACCCAATCGCGTATCGTCCTGTTCTTTGCGTAAGCGTTTTGTGGTATCGCCTAGACGTTTGAGCGATAATAGCTGTTCCCAATCTAACATAAATGCATTTTATGAAGCTAAAATACATTATTCATTTGATGTATAACAAAACCCCTTTTGAAATTTTCAAAAGGGGTTTAATAAACCAAAAATCAAATATAATTATCGTCTACTTCTAGAGCTTTGGGCAGAAGTTCTTTGGTTGTTCTTATTGGCTCTCACTATCTTTTTGTTAGACACCGAACGACTTCTGTTAAACGATGGCTGTCTTGAAGAAGTTTGTCTGCTTACTTTGTCGTTTCTAGCAGACGTTCTTCTTGAAACCTTGTTAGGTGTTCTGTTTTTATTACGCGCCTGCTCAGTTCGTCTAGAATTTTGAGCAACTCTTCTGTCATTTCTAGAATTAGGTAGCGAACTTTTAGCAGAGCTGTTTTTTCTACTGTTATCATTATTTCGTTCAACACGATCAGATCTGAAAATACTCATGGAGTTTGCTCTACTATTTCTAGTATTTGCCTCTGAAAGGTTTCTTGAATTCCTTCCTATGCTTACATCTCTACGCAGGTTACTTCTATCAGTATTTGCAAGTCTGCTATTTCGCATTCTTGAGACTTCTCGGTTTCTTCTCTGTACATTAGATCGTATTTGTCTTTCTGATCTATTTCGTGGCGACTGCGCATATCTTTGGTTTGACCTGTTAGTTGTTTTTCTAAGCCTAGGATTTTGTCTATTCAAATTAAAATGTCTCACATTATTTTGATATGGTCTATAATAGACATACCTCACTGGACTATAATATTGTCTATAAGGTCTTGGACTTACCACGCAATATTGAGCTGCAGGTATGGCATAATATTGGTGTCGATGTCGCCATACATATCTACGGTTATAGTGATTGATGTAACCACGCTGTCTCCAATACACGTTGTTTCTGTAATAGATGTGCATTCCTCCAATTTGAGAAACTAAACCATAATAATTGTAGTCAATCCAAATATTTCCTATTTGGTTGACGCGTCCATAACGGTCGTAATAAATTGGGGTATTTTGAATTTGAATAACCGCACCATAACTATCATATTGCACATAAGGATTATAATTATAACCCGTATTAAAGCTAAAACTTACATTTGAAGTTGAAAATCCAACACTTACATTTGGTCCATAATCAGGAATAAAAAAATCAAATTGACCATCTTTAAACACAGAAAACTCAACACCGTTTTCCATAAATATAAATGCCTGTCCTTGTCCATAATTCCATTGATTTAAATCAAATTGAGAATTTGAATGATTTGCCCATCCAGACATACTGAAAAACACAAACCCTGCGAGTAAAAAAATAAATTGTTTCATAACTTTAAGTTTTAAGGGTTATATATTCTAGTTTACAAAGGTTATGCCATAAATTTTAAAATATTGATAATCATAGTTTTAAATATTTATTAGGGGCTTTTAACGGGCCTGCCTGCCGGCAGACAGGCTATCCGCTATATCTTTTTGGGATTTGTAAAGTTTCAGTAAGGCTTTTGAGGTTGCCACTTATGGCGGCACCCACAAAACCCAACTTCACTAAAAACAAACCTCAAAAAGGATGTCGCTACTATCCCTAAGCCTAAAGCAAAAACGGGTAAACAATTAAAGTCTGAAAACTAATATCATTTAAGGATTTCATAAAAAATTAATAATTGATTCATTTCTAGCAAACTCTATGCAAAATATTCTTTATATTAAGAAAAATTATACATTATGTTAGATACAATCACAATTTTAGCACAAATCGCCGTGGCAATTTCGGTAGCTTTTGTTTGGATACTAAGAATGCATAACGTTAAAAAAGAATTTGAACAATTTGGGTTAAGCTTGAAAGTTAGAAGCTTTGTAGGTTTTGCTAAAACAGTAATTTCAACTTTACTGGTTGTTGGGATTTGGTATCCAGAATTGGTGTTTTATGCTGCTGTTGGCATGGCCTTTTTTATGGCAGCAGCGCAATACTTCCATTGGTCTGCAGGAAACCCAATGAAACAAAAACTACCATCACTTATACTTTTAGTGTTAAGTGTTTTTATTGCGCTTAGCTCAGCTGAAATTATATAAATGTCGTCATTTACATTTTGCGTTTTATTATCTGCAATCTCATTTTTGGGATATTCCTTAGCTTATTTCAAAGGAACAAAAATGAAAAATGAGTTTGTAAGGTTTGGATTAGAAAAATATGCATTACTAACAGTTGTTTTTGAAATTTTAGGCGCCATTGGGCTTTTAGTAGGTCATTTTTTAGAGATTACATTATTGCTGAATATATCAGCTATCGGTCTTACGCTTATGATGTTTTTGGGTATTCTCGTAAGAATTAGGGTCAAAGACGGTTTGTTTGTTATTCTTCCTGCTTTTTTCTTTTTTGTCTTAAATGCTTATATCGTATGGTTTTCGTTGCTTAGATTATAAATTATGGTTAAAACACGTATAGATTTTATATGCTAATCACCTTTTTAAACAAGACCTCACAGGTCTCGCAGACCTGTGAGTTCTAAATGTGATACTAAATCTTAAAGGTCACATTATATGTTAAGATAAAGATATTCAGACAATTTCCTCATATTTTAATGGCAACAATTTTGAATTTATACTGGCTAAATTCTTATAATAATTAAGTATTTTCGCACTCTAAAATCAACTTATGTCAGCGCCACAAAAATCACTGAATTTTATAGAACAAATCATCGAAGAGGATTTGAAAAACAACTATACTAAAGAACAGTTGCAATTCCGTTTTCCGCCCGAACCTAATGGCTATTTACACATTGGTCATGCTTCATCGATTTGTCTTAATTTTGGTTTAGGACTTAAATACAACGCTCCTGTTAACTTAAGATTTGACGACACCAATCCCACTAAAGAAGAAAGTGAATACGTCGACGCTATCAAGCGTGATGTAGAATGGTTAGGGTTTAAATGGTCTAAAGAATGTTATGCTTCTGATTATTTTCAGCAACTCTATGATTGGGCAGTTGAAATGATTAAAAATGGCGATGCATACGTCGACAGTCAAACTTCTGAAGCTATTGCCGAACAAAAAGGCACACCAACCACCTCAGGCACTGACAGCCCTTACAGAAACCGTTCAGTTGAAGAAAATCTGAAGCTTTTTGAAGCTATGAAAAACGGAGAAACGCCAGAAGGTCGCGACGTCTTACGTGCAAAAATCAGCATGGGCGCCAAAAATATGCTGATGCGCGACCCCATTATGTATAGGTGTTTACACAAACCTCATCATCGGACAGGTTCTGATTGGAAAATATATCCGATGTACGATTGGGCACACGGCCAATCAGATTATATCGAACAAGTTTCACATTCGTTTTGTACACTGGAGTTTCAACCGCATCGTGAACTCTACAACTGGTTCGCCAAAAAAGTGAAAGCTGCTGACAAACTCAAACCCAAACAACGTGAATTTGCAAGGCGAAATTTAAGTCATACCGTAGTGAGTAAGCGCAAGCTCTTGCAACTGATAGAAAAAGGGCTTGTAAAATCTTGGGACGACCCAAGAATGCCAACTATATCTGGTATGAGACGTCGTGGTTATACGCCAGATTCTATCGTTAATTTTGCAGAATCAATTGGAATCGGTAAACGTGAAAACACCGTGAGTTTATCCCACCTTGAGTTTTGTGTTCGCGAAGATCTCAACAAAAAAGCACCGCGTGTGATGGGCGTTTTAGACCCATTAAAAGTGGTCATTACCAATTATCCTGAAGACAAAGAAGAATGGCTCGACGCCGAAAATAACCCTGAAGATGAATCTGCTGGACAGCGTAAATTGCCATTTTCAAGAGAGTTATATATTGAAAAAGAAGACTTTAGAGAAGAAGCCAATAGAAAATTTTTTAGATTAAAACTCGGTAAAGAAGTCCGTTTAAAAAACGCTTATATTATCAAAGCTGAAAGTTGTGTGAAAGACGACAACGGCAACATTACCGAAGTGCATTGTACCTACGATGAAGATTCCAGAAGTGGCAGCGGCACAGAAGCCTCAAAACGAAAAGTGAAAGGCACGCTACATTGGGTGTCGATAAAACATGCTGTTACCGCAAAAATAAACTTATACGACCGCTTGTTTATGGTTGAAAACCCAACACAAGACAAAGACGTTGATTTTCTTGAGCACATCAACCCCAATTCTCACGAAGTCATTACAGGCTATTTAGAGCCGAGTTTAAAAGACGCTAAGGTTTTAGAACATTATCAATTTCAGCGTATTGGGTATTTTTGTGTGGATAAAACTTCTCTACCTTCAGGATTAGTGTTTAATAAAACCGTCGGTTTACGGGATTCTTGGAAAGGCTAAGTTAAGCCCCAAACCCCGAAGGGGCTTTTTTCATAATAAATATTCTTTCCCAAAGAGAAAGTTAGGATGTGCTATCGAATCCTAATATTTTGTTACTTCTATAAATTCCCAATTCCCACATTGAATAATTTGTATATTTGCAGTAAAAATTGAAACTATGTATCCACCAGAATTAGTAAAACCCATGAAAGATGAGTTAACAACTGTAGGCTTTAAAGAGTTGTTGTCAGCACAAGATGTAGATAGCGCATTAACTCAAGACGGCACGGCTTTAGTTTTAGTCAATTCCGTATGTGGTTGTGCTGCGGCAAATGCCAGACCTGGCGCAAGATTAGCCGCTGAACACACTAAAACACCAGATAATTTATATACTGTCTTTGCAGGTGTTGATACCGAAGCTACAGACAAAGCCAGAGCTCATATGATACCATTCCCACCAAGTTCACCATCAATTGCTTTGTTTAAAGACGGCGAATTGGTTCATATGCTTGAGCGTCACCATATCGAAGGTCGTCCCGCAGAAATGATTGCAGACAACCTTAAAGCGGCTTTTGATGAGCATTGTTAGTGAATCGTAGATGACAATAGGCTATAAGTTTTAATTAATCGTAGCATTGTAAAATATAAATCCTTTGCCAGCTTTTTGACAAAGGATTTTTTTGCTATGTAATTTGCAGGTATCCAAAAAATTCGCATAAAATAATTATATTTGAATATGAAAATAGAAAGAACAGATAGCGAAATATTAATTAAAATACCTTCTGATACTGACTTAGTTGGCTTACAACGAATTTTAGATTATATAAAGTTTAGAGAAATTGCTTCAAAAAGCAAAGCCTCACAAGAACAAATTGATAAACTTTCCAAAAAATCAAAACAAAGTTGGTGGCTTGAACATAAAGCATACTTTATCAAGTGATTATTGTTGTAGATACCAATATTATTTTTAGTGGTGTTTTAAATCCTAACGGTAGAATTTCAGATTTACTTTTAAATTCTTTCCAAAGCTTTGATTTTTATGCACCTACCTTTATTTTAGAAGAATTAAAGAAACACCGAGGCAAGCTTTTACAGATTTCTAAGCTTGAAGAACACGAATTAGATTTTATTCAAGGGGTTATTATAAAAAAAGTTAAATTAATTGATATTGAAAATATTTCAAGTAAAATTTGGGAAAAATCTCTAAATTTAGTCCATGATGTTGATGAATTTGATGCACCTTTTATCGCATTAAGTTTACAATTAAAATCACCGCTTTGGACAGGTGATAAAAAACTTATAAGAGGTTTAAATAAAAAAGGATTTAATCTAGTTTTAGATACAAAAACTATTTCTAAAATGAGATAAATTTATAGATATTATTTGTCTCTAAATGACTATAGACACTATAAATCACAAAGGTAAATCATGAAAAAAATCCTTTCCTATCCACTTTCCGTTATTTTCTATTTGGTTTTTGGTTTGGTTTTGGTTATTTTTCATGGACTTCAATTTATTGCACATCGCGGTTTTGGGTATCGAGCGCATAAAATTAGTGTGGATTGGCTTAACTTTTTTATAATGCGTTGTTTAAATTTACTTGGAACACGCATTTATTTTGATAATCCTTATCAATTGAAAAAAGGTATTCCGCATATTGTCGTGGCCAATCACCAAAGCATGTATGATATACCACCATTGATTTGGTATTTGAGAAAAATTCACCCTAAATTTATCAGCAAAAAAGAGCTCGGCAAAGGCATTCCATCGGTATCTTATAATTTACGTCACGGAGGCTCAGTTTTAATTGACAGAAAAAATAGTGAAAGTGCTGTAGAAGCGATTAAGGCTTTTGGGCAATACCTCAGCAAAAACAAACGCTCAGGTGTTATTTTTCCAGAAGGAACACGCAGTCGGGACGGTCAACTCAAGCGTTTTTCTGAAAATGGTTTAAGAACACTTGTCGAAAGTTGTCCCGACGCAACTGTCGTACCGGTAAGCATTGACAATTCTTGGAAACTTCAGCAACACGGAATGTTTCCGTTACCCGTCGGTATAAATATTCGATTCAAAGTACACCAACCCATTAAAGCAAGCTCACTAAAATTTGATGAGCTTTTTGAACATTGCAAGAATAAAATTGAAAATGAAATTAGTAGTTTCAATTAAATTTTTAGATCTAAGTAGCTGGCCCATTAAAGAAAAAATCTTAGTTCAAAAATTTAACATTTACAAAATAGGAATTTTACTATAATTGTTGTCTTAATATAAACTAACCAATTATGAAACCATTTTTTTATCTCCTTGCCCTTTTGTGTCTTGGTTTTAATGCTTCTGGACAGGACAAACTTGAACCCTCAGATTCTGAAAAAAGATTAGATGCTTTTTCTGCTGAGAAAAGACACGAACTATCTCTTGATGTTACTGCTGCATTGGCTTTACCTGCTCTACAACCAAGATATGAATATATTTTAGGACGATATTCAGGTTTAGGTGCAGATATATTTATAGCACTTGATAGTGATGAAGTTGAAACTGAAGAACTAGAAAAACTTTCAATTACACCATTTTACAGACAATACTTCTTTAGTAAAGAAGATTATGGCGCAAAAGGCTTTTATGCTGAAGGTTTCTTGAAAGCTTATACATATGAAAATGATGATTTTATAGGCCCAAGACCCATTAGTGAAAGAGGAGATAATACTTACTTTGAAACTGCTTTAGGTGTGTCTATAGGTTGGAAATGGGTTAGTAATTCTGGTTTTATGATTGATTTAGGTTTTGGAATAGGTAGAAATCTTGGGTTTTCAAGTGAGCCTGATGAACTTAGAGAAAGTGTTATACCACGAGGTGGTGTCCACTTCGGATGGCGGTTTTAAAAAAGCAAATATTTTTAATGCTTGCTAAGCGATTGTTTTTCCAGTAGGAGTTTCAACGTCAGAGTTGACAAATACCAATTTGCCTTTTTCATTTTCTGTCATTAAAATCATCCCTTCACTCAATGTTCCTCTTAGCTTGATGGGTTTTAGATTAATGACAACACTGACTTGCTTGCCAATGATTTCTTCAGCTTTAAAATACTCAGCAATACCAGAAACAATGGTTCTTTGTTCTAAACCGATATCCACTTTTAAGGTCATCAATTTTTTGGTTTTTGGCATTTTTTCAGCTTTGATAATTTTTCCTGTTCTGATGTCCAACTTGCTGAAATCGTCAAAAGTGATTTGTTCCTTTTGAGGCGTTAGATCTTGAGAGCTGCTTTCATTATCAATTTTGCTTTGCTTCAATTTATTGAGTTGTTTTTGAATCTGTTCGTCTTCAATTTTAGAAAATAACAATCCTGCTTTTTCAATATAATGATCAGTTGGGAGCAAAACATCGTGCTTAGCAATATTTGACCAATTGAGTTTTACAACCAATGTTTTTAGTCTTAAAATATCACTCAATGTCTTAGAAGTATGCGGCAAAAAGGGTTCACTCAACACAGCCAAAGCTGTTGAGATTTGCAGAGCAACAAACATGATATTCTGAGTTCGTTCAGGATTGGTTTTAAATTGCTTCCAAGGCTCTTCATCGGCTAGATATTTATTACCTAATCGAGCCAATTCCATCAGTTTTTGCTGCGCTTCTCTAAAACGGTATTTTTCTATAGATTGACCTATTTTTTCTGGAAAGCTTTTTAGTTCTTGAAGTGTTTTTTGATCTATATCTTGTAAATCATCTGCTTGTGGCACTTTTCCACCGTAATATTTATGGGTCAAAACCGCAACTCGATTGATAAAGTTACCGTAAATAGCCACGAGTTCGTTATTGTTTCGGGCTTGAAAATCAGCCCATGTAAAGTCGTTGTCTTTAGTTTCAGGCGCATTTGCTGTTAAAACATATCGTAAGACATCTTGTTGATTTGGAAAATCTTCTAAATATTCGTGCAACCAAACCGCCCAATTTTTTGAAGTGGATAGTTTTTGTCCTTCAAGATTCAGAAATTCATTAGCGGGTACATTATCAGGTAAATTAAAACTACCTTCGGCTTTAAGCATACAGGGGAAGATGATACAATGGAAGACAATATTATCTTTTCCGATAAAGTGAAGCAGCTTGGTATCATCACTTTTCCAATAGTCTTTCCAGTTTTTACCAACTTGTTCAGCCCATTCTTTAGTCGCTGAAATATAACCGATTGGTGCATCAAACCATACATATAGCACTTTACCTTCGGCATCTTTCAATGGCACAGAAATACCCCAATCTAAATCACGAGTTACGGCTCTTGGACGCAAGCCTTCATCTATCCAAGATTTGCATTGGCCATAAACATTGGGTTTCCAATCATATTTATGCTCTTTTATAATCCATTCTTTTAAAAAGTCATCGTATTGGTCAAGTGGGAGAAACCAGTGTTTGGTTGTTTTTAACGTGGGTTTATTTCCTGTAATTGCCGATTTTGGGTTAATCAAATCTGTGGCATTTAGTGAAGTGCCACATTTTTCACACTGATCGCCATAAGCTTCGTCGTGACCACATTTAGGGCAAGTACCGGTTACAAATCTATCAGCGAGAAATTGTTGAGCTTCTTGGTCGTAAAGCTGTTCGGTGGTTTGCTCTATAAATTTATCATTATCGTATAAAGTCTTAAAAAAATCAGAAGCTGTTTTTTGATGTGTCTCAGACGTTGTTCTGCCGTAGTAATCAAAGGCAATACCAAATTTCTCAAAAGACGTTTTAATCATATTGTGATAACGGTCAACGATATCTTGTGGTGAAACGCCTTCCTTTTTGGCTTTAATAGTAATCGGCACACCGTGTTCATCACTACCACAGACAAAGAGCACGTCTTTATTTTTTAGTCTTAAATAGCGCGCATAAATATCAGCTGGAATATAAACACCAGCCAAATGTCCGATATGAATAGGACCATTAGTATAAGGTAAAGCCGCTGTAATGGTATAGCGTTTAAAATCTTTCATATAAAGTAGAAGTTATATTAAAACGGTTTGAAAAATGCAAAATTACACAATCTTAATCTGACTAAAGAAATATTATAAATTAAGCTATCATAATATTAAGTTTTATTGTAAAATTGCATCTAAATTAAAACAATTATGAAAAAAATTGATTTACTTTTAATGTGTTTCGTTATAGCTTTAGTCAGCATTTCGTGCTCAAGCGATGATGATGCCAATGTTGCAGCAGAAACCAATAACTTTTTAAAAATTGGAGGCACCGAGTATGAGCTTAGAGCTGGAGCTATAGAAAACTTTGGCTCTTTTAATAATCTCACTAATTTTGATATTACCTTAGTTGATACTAATATTGTAATAGTAAATGGTCAACCAGTGCCAGAAAATAATATAGTTAATTTAATTAATTTTGAGCTTTTTACGGACTCGAATCAAGATTTATTAGAAGGCGAATATCCTTTGGTAGATTTTTCTGAAATCACAGGACAAAGCTTTGAATACGCTGCTATATTAGAAAATATTGATATTAGCTCAGAAACTGAAGTAGATGAACCTCCGTTTTTGGTTGAGGGCAGTTTACAGGTGATAAGCAATGGGCCTGAATACGAAATAGAATTTTCTGGAGTAGATAATTTAGGTCGTCAAATAAGTGGATTTTATAAAGGCAGTTTAATTACGGTAAATTAATCAGCATTTAATAAGTGTAAACATAAAAAAGGATATTCAAAATTGAATATCCTTTTTTTATTATTTAAAAACTTTGTTTCTATGCCTCAAAAGGCTCTATCGAAACATAAGATTTATCACCTTTAGATTTTTGAAACTTTACAATGCCATCAACTTTAGCATGTAAGGTATGGTCTTTACTGGCGTAAACATTTTCTCCTGGTCTGTGAGCCGTGCCGCGCTGTCTAACAATAATGTTGCCAGCTACTGCAGGTTGACCACCAAATATTTTTACACCGAGTCGTTTCGATTCTGACTCTCTTCCGTTCTTGGAACTTCCAACGCCTTTCTTATGTGCCATGGTTTTATGATTTAAAGTTTTCTATTGCTTCTATTAATTCAGCTTTTTTAAGACTTGAGTAACCTTCAAGTCCTATGTCTTTAGCATGAGCTTTCAACTCTGCTACGGTCATATCAGAAAGTTTAGCAGAAGAATCATCTTTTTTTGAAGTTTCCTTTTTAGGCTCTTCTTTTTTAACTTCAGCTTTAGCTTCTGTTTTTTTCTCTGCTTTTTTTGCACCTGAAGCGACAATACTTTCAATTTGGATTTCAGACAAATATTGTCGGTGTCCATTTTTCTTTTTGTAGCCTTTTCGTCTTTTCTTTTTAAAGACAATGACTTTGTCACCTTTGAGGTGTCTTAAAATTTTGGCGCTGACTTGAGCACCGTCTATAGCTGGGGCGCCAACTTGAATCTGGCCATCGTTGTCCAAAAGAAGAACATTGTCAAAGTTAACCTTTGCACCTTCTTCGTCATGTAAACGATGAACAAACACTTTTTGGTCTTTTGCAACTTTAAATTGCTGCCCTGCTATCTCTACAATTGCATACATAGCTTAATGATTTTGTTCAATTTTTTAAGGATTGCAAATGTAAAGTAAGTTTTTAAGATATCCAAACTTATTTTTTTGGGTTTTTAAATAATTGCATTACAGTAAGTGTCGTCACTACTGCTGTAGCAAAACCCATTAAAGCAACGACAAATATAAAGGTACCAACCGTAACTTCAAAATGATTATCCCAGCTGGTGAGCAAATTATTAATAAAGTTGGGGTTGACTTCTGTAGCATAAACAGCCATAAAAATAGAAAAGATAATAGTAGCCACAAAGCCAGAAACTAAACCACAGGTAAAGCCAGTAGAATATGTATAATTTGGTCCATGTTCTAATCGCCTAAAACGGATAGCTTCAAATATACCAAAACCCGTAATAACAGCATTAAATAGACTGAAAAAAGGATTGGTGTGCAAACCAAATAAGGATAACAATAAAAAGTAACCAATAAGTGAACCACTAATAGCGATTCCAAAACGTAAGGGTAAGATAAATTTATTCATAAAATACTTTTTAAAACAAGTCGAAATTTAACACTTATAATTTAATATGTCGAATTTTTCTTAAATCCTTAACCATTTTAGCTACAATAAAAACTAAATCCCACTAAAAACTTCAAGAGCTTTATTGTAAGCGGTTTCAAAACGGGTCATTTTTACGCCGTGACTCGCTTTATGGGTGTTAAAATACGATAAGAGTTTTTCTGTTGGCATATTACCAGTTAAGTCGTCTTTAGCCATCGGACATCCTCCAAAACCTTGAATGGCTCCGTCAAATCTCCTGCAACCAGACTGATAGGCTGCATCAACTTTTTCATGCCAAGTCGTAGGTGTCGTATGCAAATGGGCTCCAAATTCTATATTAGGATATTTTGGAATGAGGTCTGAAAACAGTGTTTTAATTATGGTTTTATTTGAACTGCCAATAGTATCAGACAATGAAAGAATTTTAACGCCTAAACCTGATAATTTTTCCGTCCATTCGCCTACAATATCCGCGTTCCATGGGTCGCCATAAGGATTGCCAAACCCCATAGAAAGGTAAGCCACAACTTCTTTGTCGTGTTTATGAGCTAAGTTAATGATAGACTTTAAAATGTCAATAGATTCTGCTATGGTTTTGTGCGTATTACGCATTTGAAAATTTTCTGAAATCGAAAATGGATAGCCTAAATAATCAATTTCTTCAAATTCACAGGCATCTTTTGCCCCTCTCAAATTAGCTACAATAGCCAAAAGTTTAGACTGCGTTTCAGATAAGTCAAGATGTTTTAAGACCTCAGCTGTATCTTTCATCTGTGGAATAGCTTTTGGCGAGACAAAACTCCCAAAGTCTATTGTGTCAAATCCACAAGACAAAAGACTTTGAATATACTTGACTTTATCTTGTGTTGGTATAAAAGGTTTGATGCCTTGCATGGCATCTCTTGGGCATTCGATTAGTTTTACTTGAGACATGGCTCAAATATACAATTATTAGAGATTTATGAATTATATGCTGAAAAATAAATGATATTAAAAAAATCGTTGTTTAAACACTCTATATTATCAAGAATTATCAAATTCAATTTTAAATAAATCTGCAGCAATGCCATCAGAAAGAAATTTAGCTTTAGGTGTAATTTTGAGTTTGTTTTCTAAAACTTCTAAATTAAACTCTTTAAGATGAAACTGAGCTTGTAGCATTAAGTAGTCCAAATAGTTTTGTCCAAATACTGATTGAATTTCATCTAAATCAACACCCGGTTGGGTGCGCAATCTGGTCATGATGTATTCATTGTATCTATCGGTTTTGCTCAAGTGTTCTGAAGTGATAGGCAGTTCGTCTCTTTGAAGTGCTTTGATGTATTTGATGTTGTTTTTGATGTTCCATTGGCGTATATTTTTACCGTTATAACTATGCGCTGAAGGACCAATTCCGAGATAAGCTTTGCCCGTCCAATAGGCTAAATTATTTTGAGAAAAATAACCTGGCTTGCCAAAATTTGAAAATTCGTAGTGCTGATATCCACATGAAGTCAAAATTTGATAAAGTTCGTCAAAGTGTGCTGCAGCTTGCTCGTCATCAACGGGAGGAACAATCTCTTTTTCAATAAAACGTTTTAAAGCGGTGTTAGGCTCGACCGTTAAAGCATAACAAGACAAATGTGGTACATCAAAATCGAGAGCGGTTTGGAGGTTGGTTTTCCATCTGGACACATCCATATCGGGCATACCGTAAATTAAATCTATCGAATAATTATCAAAAAAGTCTTTTACCAATTTGATACTTGTTTTAGCTTCAATCGCATTATGAGCGCGATTCATCAGTTTAAGGTCTTGCTCAAAAAAAGATTGCACACCCAAACTCAATCGGTTAATGCCTTGTTGTTTTAAAGTTTTTAAAAGTGCTTGAGTAATATCATCGGGATTGGCTTCAAGAGTGATTTCTGGATTTTTTACGACTTTAAAATGTTTGTAAATCGTATTAAAAATAAAGTCTAAATCTTGTGCTGAGAGTAAACTCGGCGTGCCACCACCAAAATATATATTTTCAACAGGTTGATTGAGTTCTTCTTGTCTCAGTATTAATTCTTGACCAATAGCTTTGATGAGTTGGTCTTTATACTTGAGTGATGTTGAAAAATGAAAATCACAATAATGGCAGGCTTGTTTGCAAAATGGAATATGAATGTAAATGCTAGCCAAGTTTGAAATTCTAAATGTTAAATTAAAAATTTTAAATGCAAATTTAGGGTTTATGTTTCTCGCTAAGGCGCAAAGCCGCTAAGATTTTTTTTAAAGTGGAATGCGCTCGGTTAGGGATTGAGGCAATTGTTGGAGCTCTTGCCACGCCAATAAGCGTGGAAAAGCGACTGCCGAAAGCCCGGCTTGTGTGACCTCAGTCACGCAAGCAACCGCCAAATTATATATCAATTAAGAAATCCGTTTTTCATTATTTTTTACAAACGCCGACCAACCTGAATAGGATTTTGAGCCTTGAATTTTACCTTGGTTATAAAAATGACAGACGGCAGCTGCGAGTCCATCGGTAGAGTCTAAGTTTTTAGGTAAAGTTTTGATTTTGAGTAAATTCTGTAACATTCCAGCGACTTGTTCTTTGCTGGAGTTACCATTGCCCGTGATGGCCATTTTGATTTTTTTAGGCGAATATTCGGTGATGGGAATTTGGCGAGATAATCCTGCGGCCATAGCCGTGCCTTGCGCGCGTCCTAGCTTGAGCATAGATTGCACGTTTTTGCCAAAAAATGGGGCTTCAATAGCAATATGGTCTGGATGAAAGGTTTCAATCAATTCAATACTGCGCTCAAAAATAAATCGCAGTTTGGTGTAATGGTCGCTGTATTTTTTAAGGTTGAGCTCGTTGAGTTGAAGTAATTCCATTTTTTTGTCGTAAGTTTTTATTACGCCAAAACCCATAATGGTTGTTCCTGGGTCAATCCCTAATATGATTTGTTCTGTGGGCAAAATGTTTTATTTATTATCGCCACTTTAACACAAATGTTTATGAGTATATTCGTGCATTCGTGGCTATTTTTAGTTTTATTTGCGTATGCCAAAGATACAAGACAAAATGCAACAGAAATTGATTTTGGGCTTAAAATATGTTGTAATGCTCATAGGTTTGGCGTTTGTAGTTTGGTCGATACAGTCTTCAAAAACTGAATTTGGCTTATTGTATGGACATTGGGAATCTCAGCCACAAAGCATAATTTGGGCAATCTTAATTTTAATTTTTGGCTCAATACTAAACTGGTTTGGTGAGGTTAAAAAATGGCAAAAATTAGTCGGACATATTTCATTTGTTGAAGCTTTAAAACAAAGCTTAATTGGTCACAGTCTATCGCTTTTTACACCAAACAAATGGGGCGAATACGGCGGAAAATGTTTGTTTTATGCTAAAGCGCAATCTTCAAAAATCATCGCTCTGACTGGACTTGGGCATTTGAGTCAGTTAATCATGACTTTATTGTTTGGTAGTTTTGGATTATTGCTAATTTACAGCGCATTCGATAGTTTTGAAATCCTTCAGTTGAAATGGTCATGGTTGATTGTATTATCATTTCTTTTGATAGGATTTGCATTAAGTTTTAAAGTGATAAGACACCAACTTTGGTCGATTTGGCTTCAGTTTAAAACTATAAAATTAGAGAAAATCTCAACAGCCTTCTTGTGGAGTGGTTTTCGATATGTGGTTTTTGCACATCAATTTTTGGTATTGTTGTGGTGTTTTGACGCTAATGTTGATTATGTGTTGGGTTTGAGTTTAATTAGTTCAGTTTACATTTTAACTTCAATTGTTCCTGTTTTAGCCATAGGTGATGCTGTGGTCAAAGGAAGTGTTGCCGTGGTGTTGATGTCGCTTTTTGGATTGCCTGTTTCGGCCGTTTTAATCACTGTGTTTTTAATGTGGTTTGGCAACGTCATCTTGCCTGCAGTATTTGGTTTTCTTTGGCTATGGACTTGGCAGCCAGCTTATTTAAAATCTAAAACATGATTTTTTCCTGCTTAATTGTGATTTTGATTTATATGGCGGTTATGCTGTTTTACGCCTATAAATTCAAAACGTTTAAAACTTACGATTTAGATTCAATGGAAACCCACACCCATTTTTCGATTTTAATTCCCTTTAGAAATGAAGCTGAAAACTTACCACTACTTTTAAAGTGTTTAAGTGAATTGAACTATCCGCAACATTTATTTCAAATTTACCTTATTGACGACTATTCTGAAGACGAATCTAATGCTGTTTGTTTAGAACAAATCGAAAAATTAGGCTTGAGAAATATTCAAATTTTAAAGAATAAAAACTTAGCGACATCGCCCAAAAAAAGTGCCATACTCACGGCTTTAGAACAGATTAAATCAGGCTATGTTATTACGACAGATGCAGACTGTTTGTTGCCAGAACATTGGCTCTTACATTTTGAACATTGCATACAACAAACAAAGGCCGATTTAATCGCTGGACCAGTCCGAATTATAGAAGAAACCTCATTTTGGCAAAAGTTTCAAGTTTTGGATTTGATGAGTTTACAAGTAATTGGTTTAGGCAGTTTTAAAACCAAAACGCCTTTAATTTGCAATGCGGCAAATTTGGCTTACAAGCTTAAAACACTTAAAGCCTTAAATGCTTTTGATACGCATCAACAACAGATCAGCGGTGATGATATTTTTACACTTCAAGCCTTTGATCAAGCAGGGAAAACCATAAAAGCAATAGTTCATCCTGACGCTGTCGTTTGGACAAAAGCTCAGCAGAGTTTTAAGGATTTAACCCAACAACGCATACGTTGGGCATCAAAAGCTAAACATTACCAAAACAAAACTTTGATAGGTTTAGGGATTTTGGTGTTTTTAACCAATTTGATTTTAGTTTTAAGTTTAGGTTTTGCTTTAATCTTTGAAAGTTTTAAAACTGGATTTTGGTTATTGTGGATTTTAAAATTAATTGCAGATTTTACAGTTTTAAAAACAGGAAATCAATTTTTTAAAACAAGCTTATGTGCTCGAGATTATTTATTTTTATTGTTGATTTATCCTTTTGTTAGCGTGTATTTCGCGGTTTTGTCCTTAGGAGGAAAATTTAATTGGAAAGGGCGTAGCTATCAAGTTTAATTCACTTTTAAAATAATGGGTAATTCTAATTTGACATTTACTGGGATACCTCGTTTTTGAGCAGGGTAAATTTGAGGGGCGTTTTCAAAAATACGTTGAAAGGTTTTGGTTAAACCCATTTTACCCTGGAGTGAATCTAGATGGATTTTTCCTGTTTTATTAATTTTTAAAAAAAGATGTAGCGTATCACTTTGAAGAAGATTAATGTCTAAAGTATCTAAATAAGGTTTAATCCATTGATGTAAATGTTGCTCAAAACAAGCTTGTTGAACTTTACGAGAAGCCGTTTCATCACAAGTTTTAAACAGTGGAAAGCGGTCAACTTCTTTAAAATTTATTGTTTTTAGCTCTTTTTCAGCAATATCGTTGGCATCTATTTTTTTAAAGTTGTTTTGTTTGCATGACCATAACAATGTGAAAACTAAAATATACACCAAAAATTTCATGGGGTAAAAATAAGCATTCTCAGCAGAAATTAAATCAGGCGCAAACCTTTATGTCCATTTTTGATTAATATTTTCGGATATTTGCAATATATTTAAAGACTATGACCGAAGGCAATTTTGTAGATTATGTAAAAATTCACCTCAATTCTGGAAATGGAGGCAGAGGTTCTGCGCACTTGCGTCGAGAAAAATATATTCCTAAAGGTGGCCCTGACGGCGGTAATGGCGGTCGTGGCGGTCATGTCATTGTTAAGGCCAACAAAAACCTTTGGACGCTTTTTCACCTTAAATTTAAGCGCCACATTCG
Organism: Mesohalobacter salilacus; assembly: GCA_003931895.1. Lineage (GTDB taxonomy): Bacteria > Bacteroidota > Bacteroidia > Flavobacteriales > Flavobacteriaceae > Psychroflexus. Next base: position 40,248 of record RRZV01000071.1, on the reverse strand, counting down.
CGCTGAACACGGCGGAAACGGTGGTAAACAAACCAGCACTGGCGCTGATGGTGAAGACCAATATATTGAAGTTCCACTTGGAACCGTGATTCGTGATACCGAAACTCAAAAAGTCATTAAAGAGTTGACAGAAGATGGGCAGGAATACATAGCCGCTAAAGGCGGTAAAGGTGGTTTAGGAAATTCTTATTATAAAAGTTCGACTAATCAAACGCCTCGTTACGCTCAAACTGGCATGGAAGGTGAAGAAAAAGACATTACTTTAGAACTCAAAGTCTTAGCGGATGTAGGTTTGGTTGGATTTCCAAATGCGGGCAAATCGACTTTACTTTCAGTCATTACTGCAGCAAAGCCCAAAATAGCTGATTATGAATTTACCACATTAAAACCCAATTTGGGCATTGTAAAATACAGAGAATTCAAAACTTTTGTGATTGCTGATATACCGGGAATTATTGAAGGTGCCGCTGAAGGAAAAGGTCTCGGACATCGGTTTTTAAGACATATTGAGCGCAATTCCACATTGCTTTTCCTTATTCCAGCCGACGCTAAAGACATCAAAAAAGAATACGATATTTTACTCGATGAATTAAAACGCTACAACCCTGAATTGATAGATAAAGACCGTTTAGTGGCCATCTCAAAAAGTGATATGCTCGATAATGAATTACAACAAGAATTAGATACAGAATTGAAACAATCGTTTAAAGATATCCCTTATTTGTTTATTTCTTCTGTAGCTCAACAAGGCTTGCAAGATTTAAAAGATAGACTTTGGACGATGTTGAATTAACATCTTTCAGTGAACAGTGAGCAGTTTTCAGTGAACAGTCCGTAGTTATCAGTTTTCAGTTGGCAGTTTTCAGTGAGAAGTCAGCAATTGACAGTTGCAAGTTTTCATTTTTTCTCTTTGCGCATTACTCAAAATCTTAGCGGTTTTGCATCCCTGTCTGCCGAAAGACAGGTTTGCGTGAAAAATATCAAACCCACTCTTTCAATTCATTAAAATCTAATCCGCCGTAATTGCCGCTACTCATTAATAATAAAATGTGATTATCAAAATGTTTGGCCTTAAGGAATGCTTTAAAATCTTCAGCATTAGTATAGACGCTTAAGTCGTCTCGGTTAAAGGCATCTTGAATTTGTTCTTTTGTCAATTCTGGCATTTGTTTGATTTCCAAAGCTTTTTTAGAATAAAAAATCGCAACCTCGTCTGCTTTGTCTAAAGTTTTGTGGTATTCTTTTAAAAATGAAGCCGTCAAACTACTGTAGGTGTGTAGCTCAAAACACACCAATAAAGTTTTATCTGGAAATTGTGCTTTAACGGCCTTAGTTGTTGCTTCTACTTTTGAAGGGCTGTGTGCGTAATCTTTAAAAACTTGACATCTCGGGGTTTTTATAACTTCTTCTAAGCGTTTAGATGCGCCTTTAAAACTGGCAATGGCTTCGTAAAAATCATCTTCATCAACGCCCATATGTTGGCAAATCCACTTGGCACCTGCAATGTTTTGTAAGTTGTGCTCGCCAAAAACCTCGATTGGCATCGGGCCTTCATTGGTTTCAAGATAAGTTATGCCATCTTCTATTTGATGTTCTGGAATGTGATAAGCATGTTTACGGGTGGGTTTTGTCGTGTTTAAAGCAATTTTTTTTAAGAGCTCGTCACCTTCATTATACACCAAAGTGCTGCCATTGGTCATAGATTCTACAAAATCTTCAAATTGTTTTTTGTAAACATCAAAATCAGGAAAAACGTTGACATGATCCCAAGCAATCCCGCTAATCAAAGCTATATTGGGTTGATACCATAGAAATTTAGGTTTGGGGTCGATAGCAGAAGACAAATACTCATCGCCTTCAAGTAATATAAAATCGTTTTCTTCGGTTAAATGCACCATATTATCAAAACCATCAAGTTGGGCACCAACCATAAAATCCGTGGGTTTGTCGTGATAATTTAACACGTGCAAAATCATAGATGTGATTGTGGTTTTACCATGAGAGCCTGCAATGACGACACGGGTTTTCTTTTTAGAATGTTCAAATAAATACTCTGGATAGGAATAGATTTTTAGTCCTAACTCTTGAGCCTTCAACAATTCAGGATTATCGGGTTTAGCATGCATGCCGAGAATAACTAAGTCGATATTATTAGAAATTTGTTCTGGGTGCCATCCCATTTTTTCAGGTAAAATATCATGTTGCTTTAGTCTTGAATAGGACGGTTCAAAAATCTCATCATCGCTTCCCGTTATGGTTTCGCCTTTAAGTTTTAAGGCAATGGCTAAATTGTGCATGGCACTGCCGCCAATGGCTATAAAATGAATATGCATAGTTGTTGTAAATTAAAACAACAAATATAAAGAATTAGAGTTGCTGTATGCGCTTCAATTCTGTTTTTGCTTGAATAGAATCTGGATTATGAGCTAAAGCTTGAGTTAAACAAAATTTAGCTTCATCAACTTGACCAAGTTTATGATGTAGTTTAGCTTTTAGAATTAAGGCTTCATCGAGAGAATGTTGAGATGAATTGTGATTTTGAATAAATGCATCTATATATTTTACAGCATTATCAATTTTTGTATTAAAGTTTAAAGCAATTTCAGTATATTTAAAATTAAAATCCTTAGCATTTAACTTTTGAATAGCCTCTTTTGCCATATGAAGAGCATTGTCAGGTTTTTGGTATTTCACATAAAGATCAATCAATTTTGAATAACACGTTTTTGAACCACCTATTTCAACGGCTTGTTTGAAGTGTTTTTCAGCAGAATTAAAATCATCTTGATAATCAGCAATTCTACCGTAGGCTAATGCACCATCAACAGGGCTGATATTTTGAAGCTGCTCAGCGTAATTTTTAGCGGTGTCTATGCTGCCTCCTATAACGCCTGGCAATTCTAAATACAATTCGAGCAATGCCCAACGCACATCAATGTGCTTAACATCCAAATTAGCGGCTTGCTTCAGGTATTTCTTGACATCATCGAGTAAAAATAAAGCGGTTAATTTATTAGAGCTTTTGGCTTTCATGCCTATCGAACCGCCGTATTTATAATTGTAATCGGCATTTTTGGGTTGTTTTTCTAACAGATATTCAAAAACCTTTATAGCCTTATCCCATTCTTGTTTAGCGGCATAAGTGTCACCCAAATATTCATAAGCTTTAAAATTATTAGGATTTTGATTGATGATTGCTTTAAACTGAACTTCAGCTTTCGAGTAATTTTGACTATCAAAATTAGCAATAGCTTTTTCTATCTGATTTTGTGCAGATAAAATCAAAGGAAAACAGAATATGACAAAACATATATTTCTCATAAAAGCAAATATATTCAAAACCATATAATAGGAATTTTAAAAATAAATATTTGGGAATAGGTTAACGAAAGCCAAATCATTATTTTCTTATGAAACTAAAATAACCTGTTTAACTAATTCAATTTTTCTTTAAAGTCATTAATAATACCTCCTTTAAGCAAAACCTGAATTTGTCTTTCGCTCATGGTGTGTTTAACCTTGATTTGTTTTTCCTCACCAGAAGCTTTAATCAGTTTAATATTAATTTCACTGCCATTTCTAACTTGCTCAATCATATTATCAAGTGATATTTCATCACCTTGCTCAATCTTATCATAATCAGACTCGTCTATAAATTCAAGAGGTAAAATGCCAAAATTTATCATATTCTGCCACGCGATTCGAGCATAATTTTTGGCTAAAACGGCTACTTGACCTAAATATTTTGGCGCTAAAGCGGCATGTTCTCTACTCGAACCTTGTGCATAATTTTCGCTGGCTACAACAACATGACCGCCATGACTGTCTTTAGACTCTAAAGCACGGTCGTAAAACGTATCATCTATTACCGTAAAAGAATACTTGCTAATTTCAGGTAGATTACTTCTAAACGGCAAAACTTCTGCACCCGCTTTTAGAATTTCATCAGTAGAAATATTATCACCCATTTTAAGTAAAACAGGAACGCGGTAACTGTCTTTTAATTTTGGAATTTCAGGTAAACTTTTAATGTTTTCACCTTTTTCAAGTTCAACAGATTGATTATCATCTATCGGTGCAACAAGCATTTCGCGATTGATCAATTCGTGTGTTGGGTATTCAAATTTTGGATAAGACATTCCATGTGTTTTTTCCAAAGTTCTTGGGTCGGTAATTTTTCCAGTTAAAGCCGATGCGGCTGCGGTTTCTGGACTGCACAAATGCACTTGGTCATCTTTTGTTCCGCTTCTGTCTGGGAAGTTTCTTGGCATAGTTCGTAAACTGATCGTTCCGCTTGCTGGCGCTTGACCCATACCTATACAACCCATACAACCCGATTGGTGATAACGAGCACCTGCCGTTATTAGGTTTGCAAAAGTTCTATTTTCAATCATATTTTGCATGACTTGGCGAGAAGTTGGATTGATGTCAAAACTCACTTCTGGACTTACACTTTTGCCTTCTACAATTTTTCCTGCTATCCAAAAATCGCGTAATCCTGGATTGGCCGATGAACCAATAACAACTTGACTAATGGATTTTCCTGCAACTTCTTCAACAGGAACAACGTTGCCAGGACTTGTCGGTAAAGCAATGAGAGGTGCTAAGTCATCTAAAACAATTTCTTCATGATATTGGTATTCGCAACCTTCATCAGCTTTTAATTCACTCCAGTCGTCTTCCCTTTCTTGAGATTTTAAAAACTTTTTGGTTTCTTCATCACTAGGAAAAACTGTCGTTGTAGCGCCAAGTTCAGCACCCATATTGGCGATAACGTGTCTGTCCATAGCACTCAATTCTTTTAATCCATCGCCGTAATATTCAATGATTTTGCCTACACCGCCTTTCACATCATGACGGCGAAGCATTTCTAAAATCACATCTTTTGCACTCACCCAATCTGGCAATTTGCCTGTCAGTTTTACGCCCATGACTTCGGGCATTTTTACATAATAAGGTTTTCCCGCAATGGCGGCAGCAACATCAAGTCCGCCAGTTCCGATTGCTAACATGCCCAATGATCCTGCGGCACAAGTATGCGAATCTGAGCCAACCATGGTTTTGCCAGGTTTGCCAAATCTCTCCATATGAACTGGATGACTAACTCCATTTCCAGGACGGCTAAACCATAACCCAAATCTTTGGGCAGCTGATTTTAAAAACCTATGGTCATCTGCATTTTTAAAATCGGTTTGTAAAAGATTGTGATCTACATATTGAACCGCAACTTCAGTTTTAGCTCGATCTAAATTCATGGCTTCAAGCTCAAGTTGAACCAAAGTGCCTGTAGCATCTTGCAATAAGGCATGATCTATTTTTAAACCAATTTCATGTCCAACCTTCAATTCGCCTTCTATAAGGTGAGATTCTATTAATTTTTGTGTTACGTTTAAATTTGCCATAATTCTTTTTTCATAATGTATAACTATAAAAGTCTGGAAACAAAAGAATAACAAAATTTTAAAACTAATTCTCCTTGAAAAGCATAAACGTTTAAATCAATTCTAAATTAAATTTAAAAACAGCTCTAAAGTTGGCAAATAGTGGTTTTAAACTTATTTTTGAGGACAAATTAAAAAATTTTATAATGGGAGGAATTATCAAGTCTTCAATTGCCAGAAAAGTTGCTATGGCTTTATCAGGTCTATTTTTAGTGGTTTTCTTAGCACAACATTTTACTATAAATATCACATCAGTAATTAGTCCTGATACATTCAATGAATGGTCTCATTTTATGGGAACCAATATTTTAGTGCAAGGTGTTTTACAGCCCATTCTTATTTTCGGGGTTATTTTTCATTTTGTAATGGGTTTTATTTTAGAAATTCAGAACAGAAAAGCCAGAGGTGATGTTGGTTATTCATTATTTAAAGGGTCTGCTAATTCAAGTTGGTTTTCTAGAAACATGTTGATATCAGGAATTGTAATATTATTATTCTTAGGACTTCACTTTTATGATTTCTGGATACCAGAGATTACAACCAAATATATCGAAGGCGATATGTCTGGCATGCACAACGGAGAGTTTAGATATTATGAGGAAACAGTAGAAAAATTTGCTAACGACCCTTATAGAACTGGTCTGTATGTTTTAGCCTTTGTATTTTTGATTTTTCACCTTTTACATGGATTTTCATCAGCTTTTCAATCGGTAGGATTCAACAATAAATATTCTAAAGCCTTAAAAACTTTTACCAAAGCTTTTGCAATTGTTATTCCTTTGGGCTTTGCTTTTATTGCTATATTTCATTATGTATCACATTTATAATATAAGATTATGACAACTTTAGATGCCAAAATACCTGAAGGTCCATTAGCACAAAAGTGGACTAAACATAAAAACAATATTAATCTAGTCAATCCTGCGAACAAGAGAAATATTGATATTATTATGATAGGCACTGGTCTTGCAGGCGCTTCGGCAGCAGCCACGTTGGCCGAATTGGGTTACAACGTTAAAACATTTTGCTTTCAAGACTCGCCAAGAAGAGCCCACTCCATTGCAGCTCAAGGTGGAATCAATGCTTCAAAAAACTATCAAGGTGACGGCGATTCTGATTACAGACTATTCTATGACACCGTAAAAGGTGGTGATTACCGTTCACGCGAAGCTAATGTTTATCGTCTCGCCGAAGTTTCTGGGAATATCATTGACCAATGTGTTGCGCAAGGTGTGCCATTTGCTAGAGAATACGGCGGATTACTTGATAACCGCTCTTTTGGTGGGGTTTTGGTATCCAGAACTTTTTACGCTAAAGGACAAACTGGCCAACAACTTTTACTCGGTGCGTATTCAGCAATGAATAGACAAATTAACCGTGGAAAAATAAAATCTTATACACGTCACGAAATGATGGATGTGGTCTTGATTGATGGCAAAGCAAGAGGAATTATTGCCCGAGATATGATTAGTGGTGAAATAGAAAGACATTCTGCTCATGCTGTAGTCTTAGCTTCTGGTGGTTATGGCAATGTTTTCTTTTTATCGACCAATGCTATGGGAAGTAATGTGACTGCTGCTTGGCGTGCACATAAAAAAGGGGCCTTTTTTGCCAATCCGTGTTTCACACAAATTCACCCCACTTGTATTCCCGTTTCTGGCGAATTGCAATCTAAATTGACATTAATGTCTGAGTCTTTAAGAAATGACGGTCGAATTTGGGTGCCTGCAAAAAAAGAAGATGCTGAAGCCATAAGAGCAGGGAAACTTAAACCTACTGAAATTCCAGAAGAAGATAGAGATTATTATCTTGAAAGACGCTATCCGGCTTTCGGGAACTTAGTGCCACGTGATGTCGCCTCAAGAGCAGCCAAAGAACGTTGCGATGCTGGTTATGGCGTTAATAAAACAGGCGAAGCTGTATATTTGGATTTTGCTGCCGCTATTGAACGTTATGGTAAAGAAAAAGCCTTTAGTTCAGGTATTGAAAACCCCACAAAAGAGCAAATCAAGAAATTCGGCGATGAAGCCATTGAAAATAAGTATGGTAACTTATTTGAAATGTATGAAAAAATCATCGATGAAAATCCATATCAAACACCTATGATGATTTATCCCGCAGTGCATTACACTATGGGTGGACTTTGGGTAGATTATAATCTAATGACTACTATTCCTGGTTGTTATGCCACTGGAGAAGCCAATTTCTCTGATCACGGCGCTAACCGTCTTGGCGCATCTGCCTTAATGCAAGGTTTGGCCGATGGATACTTTGTCTTGCCTTATACCATTGGCGATTATTTATCTGATGATATTCAAACAGGTGAAATTCCTACAGACCACAAAGCCTTTGACGAAGCTGAAAATGCTATCAAAGACCAACTTCAAAAATTCATTGATGTTAAAGGCGATACACCCGTTGATGATTTCCACAAAAAACTTGGAAAAATAATGTGGAACAAATGTGGTATGGCGAGAAATGAAAAAGATTTAAAATCGGCTATTAAAGAAATTGCAGAATTGAGAGAAGAATTTTATAGCAATGTAAGAGTACCTGGAAAAGTTGACGCCAAAAATGCTGAACTGGAAAAAGCTGCACGTGTAGCTGATTTCTTAGAATTAGGAGAATTGTTTGCTAAAGATGCTCTCCATAGAAATGAATCTTGCGGTGGTCACTTTAGAGATGAATATCAAACACCTGAAGGTGAAGCTTTAAGAGATGACGAAAATTTCAGATATGTAGCCGCTTGGGAATATAAAGGTGAGCCAAAAGATGCTGTTCTACATAAAGAACAATTAATTTACGACAATATTGAACTCAAAACGAGAAGTTATAAATAACCAAAAAATTGTATTGAAATGAAACTGACATTAAAAATTTGGAGACAAGAAAACTCAAATACAAAAGGTCGTTTTGAGACCTATAATGTTGATAAGGTTGAAGGTGATATGTCATTCTTAGAAATGCTTGACGTTTTAAATGATGGTTTAGTTAGAGAAGGCAAAGAACCTGTAGAATTTGATCACGATTGTAGAGAAGGCATCTGCGGAACCTGCTCCCTTCAAATCAACGGCGAACCACACGGACCAGGCAACAGAGTAACGACTTGTCAACTCCATATGCGAAGTTTTAAAGATGGAGACACTATTGTGATTGAACCCTTTAGAGCAAGAGCTTTTCCGATAGTAAAAGATTTAATTGTTGACCGTTCTGCTTTTGATCGAATTCAACAAGCTGGCGGATTTATTTCTGTTAATACTTCTGGAAATACCATAGATGCCAATAGCACACCTATCGAAAAAGAAAAAGCAGACATGTCTTTTGATGCCGCAACTTGTATTGGTTGCGGGGCTTGTGTAGCTGCTTGCAAAAATGCTTCTGCGATGTTATTTACCTCTGCTAAAGTATCTCAGTTTGCCTTATTGCCACAGGGTGAAGTTGAAGCGTCTGAGCGTGTGATGCACATGGTAGACCAAATGGATAAAGAAGGTTTTGGCAATTGCACTAATACTGGTGCATGCGAAATTGAATGTCCTAAAGGCATTTCCCTTGAAAACATTGCCAGAATGAACAGAGAATACTTATCGGCTTCTGTGGCGGGGTAATTTTGTTTTAAAAATTAATATTGACCTCAAAGATTGGTGTTTATCGAGTCTTTGAGGTTTTTTTATTTTTTTACTATCTTTTTATTTATATGACCGTTAGAAGTTTTAATTTTTAAAATGTAAATTCCTTGTCTTAATTTGCTTACATCAAGTTGATTATTTTCTAAACCGTCTTGTTTTAAAACAATTCTTCCGCTTAAATCATTAATAAGAAGCTCTTGAATATTTGTTTGATTACTTTCAATAAACAGATCATTTACAACAGGGTTAGGATATATTTTTACATTTTGTCTTAAAAACTCCTCCTGACTTAAAAAATTATCAAAAAAGGTAACTACATTGCCTGCACTATTTGTAATATCTAAGAAGATAAATCCATTTTCATATCTAAAGTCGTAAGTATATGGGTTATATAAAAGGTCATTCAGCTGATCTTCAAACAAAAAATGATCAACCAGAAATAACGATGCTTGAGAACTTTCGCCAAGCGATAGAGTTACATTAGAAATCACAAAACTTTGGTTACCAGAAAAAATTAAATCATCACCAAATACACTGCCATAAATACCAAATTGGAAATAATAAGGAACACCATTATTTTGATCAAAAAAAATAATATGATTAAATGTGCCTGTGTTTGGATTTGGATTAGAATCAGGTATAAAAGAATCTGTATCGGTAACTATAGACTCTAAACGCCAATTATATTGAAACAACTGGGGGTCTTGAGCATAAGAACAGCACACTATCAAAAGTGTTATAAAATTTATTAACGTTTTCATGGTCTTTAATTTTTAATTAAATTTTGCGTATCTAAAACTTGTCCTCCAGAAATCAAATTGACGATATATTGTCCGGAGCTTAAGTTTGTAAGGTCTAAATCTACAGTATCTATAGAATTATCTAAGATATAATTATAAAATGTGCCATTTGTAATATGAGTGAGTTTTATAATGGCGTTATCTTGATCATCAATTAAATACTTATTTTGCAAACGAGGATTAATGGCTCCTGGAAAAGCTTTTTTATAAACATAAACAGTTTTTGTATCAAAAAAAGACTGTAAAGAAGTTCTTGAAAAAGTAAGGTCTAGAGAATGGTCTGCTAATCTGTTTTGTGAAGTGGGTTGAAGTAAATCAGGCATTTTTTCTTCTACATAATAATACTGAACTTCAGGCAATGTGGTTTGTGCATAAACTCCTAAATCAATCATTATTAGAAGTATTAGTGTAGCACAAAACTTAAATTTGTAGTTGTTGTGTTGTTGTGTATCATAATAAATAATTTGTTAACAAATATTAACTATATTTTTAGTAAAATACAAGTTTTAAATGTTAAAATATTATATATGGTCAAAAATAAATGTTGTTTCCTGTGTGTTTTTAATTAGTAAAAGTTCAACATATTTCTTCAACCCCGCGTTAGTGATTTCTACCCCAGGCAGACAGGGCAGTGGAAATCATTTTGTGAGGCACGAACAAAATATTGGAACGGAAAGCCCGACTCCCGCATAAGGCGGGAGAAACGCCCAAAGTAAAATACATTTTAATGTGAAATTATTTAGCATATTCTTGTTTTAAGATTTTGATGTCTTTTATGGCTTGTTCAATTTCTTCGGGGTTGGTGCCATCGTATATGCCGCGAATGCGCTTTTCTTTATCAATCAACACGAAGTTTTCGGTGTGAATCATATCGTATTTTCCACCGTCGCCAGTGGTTTTTGTCGTGAAGTAAGATTGGCGTGCTAGCTTATATATGTCTTTTTTTAGACCAGTAACGAGATGCCATTTGCCTTTGATGGCGTTGTGCGCTTCAGCGTATTTTTTTAGACGTTCAACATCATCAATTTGAGGCGTTACAGAATGAGAAAGCAGCATTACTTCATCATCATTCTTAAAGGCGGCTTGAATTTGCTCCATATGTTTTGTCATAATAGGGCAAATGGTTTGACAGGTGGTGAAAAAGAAGTCTGTAATGTAAATTTTGTCTTTGAAATTGTCTTGCGAAATTGTATCGCCATATTGGTTGATAAGCTTGAAATCACTGATATGGTGAAATTTTCTGACCCGTTGTAGAGAAGAATCTACAAGCTCTTTTGTAAATTCATTAGGCTGATAGACTTTTAATCGAGGCTCAGGTTTGTATAGGTTGTAAATAATTGTGATGATGATAATTGATAGGATAAACATCACCACAGCAATAAACTTATATCTTGAAAAAAATTTAAGCATTCTTATTTTTTGCAAAGATAACCAATGACAAAGAGAGTTATAGACATTAAAACTATCAATATTTTGTTAAGGTGAAAATTAAAAAAAGGCATATTTTTTTATGCAATTATAAAAGTCTATTTTTGTCAACTTTTTGATACAAAATTTTTTATGGAAACCTTTTGGATAAAAGCTGCTCAGCTTATTTTAAGTTTATCAATCCTAGTCGTCTTGCACGAATTAGGCCACTTTATACCAGCAAAACTATTTAAAACTAAAGTTGAAAAATTTTACCTCTTTTTTGATGTCAAGTTTTCTTTGTTTAAAAAGAAAATAGGTGAAACGGTTTACGGCATAGGTTGGTTACCGTTGGGTGGTTATGTGAAAATTGCCGGAATGATAGATGAAAGTATGGATAAAGAGCAAATGTCCAAACCACCACAACCTTGGGAATTTAGAAGTAAACCGGCTTGGCAACGACTTATTATTATGTTAGGTGGTGTTACTGTAAATATTATTGTGGGAATTCTTATTTATATTATGGTGCTTTTTGTTTGGGGCACAGATTATATTCCCAAGGAAAATTTAGATAATGGTTTAGCAGTTAATGAAGTATTATACGAATACGGCTTTCAAGATGGAGATGTTATTTTGAGTATTGATGGCGAACCGTTAAAAAATCAGCCTGAGGTCAATAAGTATTTGATGCTAAGGGATGTTAGCACCATAAAAGTTGAGCATCCAGATGGAAATACAGAAACTATTAACTTACCTGAGGATATGGGTAGCCAATTATTTCAAAAAGGGGTGATGTATCCTTTTAGTCTTAAGTTAGAACCCATAATAGATTCTGTTTTGCCCAATCAACCTGGCCAAAAGGCAGGATTGCAGAAAGGAGATAAACTTTTAGCAGTTGATGGAAAAACAACGCCATATTGGGACGATTTTACAAATGCCGTGGCTGAAGCTAAATCAGACACCATTCAGTTGACTTATATCAATTCAGATTTAGATAAAGTGACTTCTGAAATTATTTTAAATGAAGACAAGAAAATAGGTATTGCTGTTCAAAATTCATTGGCTGATCGTTTTGAGCATGAAAGTTTTTCTTTAGGTGAAAGTATTACTTCTGGAGTCAGTTATGGCTATTGGACATTAAGAGATTATATAGCACAGTTCAAATATGTTTTCACCAAAAAAGGTGCAACGCAAGTCGGTGGTTTTGGGGCAATTGGAAGTTTATTTCCACCCGCCTGGGATTGGCAATCCTTTTGGATGACCACGGCTTTAATTTCAATCATTTTAGCGTTTATGAATATTTTACCCATTCCTGCATTAGATGGCGGACATGTTGTATTTTTACTTTACGAAATGGTCAGTGGTAGAAAGCCTAATGAAAAAGTTTTAGAATACGCACAAATTGTAGGGTTTTTCTTACTAATTGCCTTGGTGCTTTTTGCTAATGGTAACGATATTTATCGCTTTGTTTTTAAAGAATAATTTGATATATATTTTTGAAAAATTGAAAAATTTGTTTTTAGTATTTAAAATTTAAATTATATTTGCACTCGCAAAATTCCTCCTTAGCTCAGTTGGTTAGAGCATCTGACTGTTAATCAGAGGGTCCAAGGTTCGAGTCCTTGAGGAGGAGCTTGATAATTAGAGCCTTACAGAGATGTAAGGCTTTTTTTATTTGCTATTGTAACACAATACGCAAATAAGCATCATATTTTTAGGAATACATAAGCGTTTTTATATCACTAATTCTAAAATTTTATATTTAATTTTAATGTTTTTTATTTTGAACGCTATGAAAATTATAATTATTTTATGCTTAATGCTAAATCCTTTATTAGGAAATTCTCAAATTACTTTTGAAAAATCTAAAAAAGAGTTAATTGATTTAGGTAAGAGTAGGAATATTGATGCGTTTATTCGTGAAATAAGTAGTGATAGTCTTTTTGTCTTATGGAAGGTTAGAGAGAAAGAAATAACTAGCTATAGGACTCACGTTTCGCAATATCATAAAGTTGAGTTTAAAGCAACCTACAAAGACTTAGAGAATTTAGCCTTGTGGATAACGAAGAGTAAAGAAAATAAAAAAAGTAGCTCAATTATGATTGGAAAATGGAAGTTGTCTTATGTTGACGCATTATTTGGTGAGCCTAATTTTATATTTAATAGTCCATCTGGATATTTTGGAATAGATATTAATAAAAATATGTGTAAAAGGTTTTTGGGACGTAAAAATATCGAGAAGGCAATAAATAAATTTAACCAACGAAAAAAATGGGAAGAGAAACGAAAAGCTGGTTCTAAATCAAAGGGGTAATATGTAAGCTCCCCCTAATTAGAACTGTTTATTATTACAATACTGATAAAAAAATATTAAAAGCAGTTTTTGAAGCTGGCAAAACTCGTGGTGAAGCTGAAAAAATTGAAAAATTCATCAAAAAGCAGAAATCTGATTGTTAAGCTTACACAACCTGATTTTATTCCCAACGGAAATCTAGCCCAGTTGGTTAGAGTCCCGTCCCGAAGATGCGGGACGGGGTTAATCACACAGGCCAAGGTTTTAGCCTAAAATGATTGAATATATCATGCCAAGTTTTCTCAGGTAATTCCTTGAGGGAGTGACACCTTCTTTATAATCTACATAAAATTTATTTTTAAATAATATTCAAACAATTATGCTTTTTTGCCATACTCATCATAAAAAATAATATTTTTGAACTTTAACTAAAGTTTCATGAAAAACGATAAAATTGCCATCATTGGCTTAGGCTATGTTGGACTTCCCTTAGCACGTCTTTTTGCTACAAAATACAAAGTTGTAGGTTTTGATATCAACCCATCAAGAGTCGATCAGCTTAACTCAGGACACGACGACACTTTAGAAGTTGAGGATGATATCTTACAGCGTGTTTTAATTCAAAAAAAAGATATAGATAAAGAAGGAACAGGCTTGTTTTGTACAACATCACTTTCAGACATTAAATCTTGTAATATTTATATCGTTACAGTCCCTACACCCGTTGACAAAAATAATCGTCCTATTTTAACACCTCTTATTAAAGCTTCCGAAAGTGTTGCACAAGTTCTTAAAAAAGATGACATTGTCATTTATGAAAGTACTGTTTACCCAGGAGCAACCGAAGAAGAGTGTGTACCGGTTTTAGAAAAGCATTCAGGTTTAAAATACAACGAAGATTTTTTTGTGGGGTATTCTCCAGAAAGAATAAATCCAGGTGATAAAAAACATACTGTAGAAAAAATCTTAAAAGTCACTTCTGGCTCGACGCCTGATATAGGTAGAAAAGTTGATAATTTATACAAAGAAGTTATAACAGCGGGCACACATCTAGCGCCAACTATAAAAGTCGCTGAGGCGGCTAAAGTTATAGAAAATTCACAACGGGATATCAATATTGCTTTTGTCAATGAACTGGCTAAAATATTCAACCTTATGAATATCGATACCAATGCTGTTCTTGAGGCGGCTGGAACAAAATGGAATTTTTTACCTTTTAAGCCTGGCTTAGTAGGCGGACACTGTATTGGTGTTGACCCCTATTATTTAGCACAAAAAGCACAAGAAATTGGATATCACCCCGAAATCATTTTAGCAGGAAGACGACTTAACGACTCAATGGGAGAATATGTTGCTAGCCAAGTGATTAAACTTATGCTTAAACATGATTTAAAAGTAAAAAATGCTAAAGTATTAGTTTTAGGTATCACTTTTAAAGAAAACTGTCCAGATGTTCGTAATACCAAAGTTGTAGACGTAATTAAACAGCTCAAAGATTATGAAACCCAAGTAAGTATTTACGATCCATGGGCTAATACAAAGGAGGTTCAACATGAGTATCAACTTAAGTCTTACAATGAACTTCCTCAAGAAAAATTTGATGCCATTGTGCTTTGTGTTGCTCATGACAAGTTCAAAAATTTAGATTTCGAAAAGCTTAAAAATCCTAATGCTGTAGTGTATGACGTCAAAGGGGTTTTAGGAAACAAAAGTGATGCAAAACTTTAAATCTGATTTACTAAAATGATAAAAGAAAAAATAGAAAAACTTAAAGGAAAAACAATACTGATTACTGGTGTTGCCGGGTTTATCGGTTCTAATCTATGTGAGTTTCTATTAAATCATGATATTACAGTTAAAGGCTTAGACAATTTTGCAACGGGTCACCTTAGTAATATTCAAAATTTAAAGGGGCATAAAAATTTTGAATTTTTAGAAGCTGATATCTGCAGTTTAAAAGATTGCCAAATAGCATGTCAAGGCGTTGACTTTGTACTCCATCAAGCTGCATTAGGCTCTGTACCGCGTTCTATAGAAGATCCTATTCGAACCAACAATGCTAACATTAGTGGTTTTTTAAATATGCTTGTAGCCTCAAAAGATCAAGGTGTACAGCGCTTTGTTTACGCTGCAAGTTCTTCAACTTATGGCGATTCAAAATCGCTTCCAAAAGTTGAGCAAAATATTGGTAAACCTTTATCACCTTACGCCATAACTAAATATGTCAATGAATTATATGCCGAAAACTTTAAGCTAATATATAATTTGGACAGCATTGGTTTAAGGTATTTCAATGTCTTTGGAAGAAAACAAGACCCCAATGGCGCTTATGCCGCTGTCATACCGAAGTTTGTGATACAACTTATGAAGCACCAAAGCCCAGTTATAAATGGCGATGGCACTTTTTCTAGAGATTTCACTTACATTGATAACGTTATTCAGATGAATATTTTGGCTATTACTACTGACAATAATGACGCACTTAATCAAGTTTACAATACCGCTGTTGGTGATCGAACTACAATATTAGAAATGGCTCATTTGCTCAAAACGTATTTGTCTGCGTTTGATTCTAAAATTGCAGATATAGAGATCAAACATGGCCCTAACCGAAAAGGTGATGTTCCCCATTCTCTTGCTTCAATAGAAAAAGCAGAAAAAAGGCTTGGTTATAAACCCACTCATGAATTCAAAGAGGGATTAAAAGAAGCTGTTAACTGGTATTGGAAACACTATTAAATTTTATTAAATAAAGAAATGTCAAAATCAAGAAATATACTCATAACTGGTGGCGCTGGATTTATAGGCAGTCATGTGGTAAGGCTTTTTGTCAATAAATATCCTAAGGATCATATATATAATCTCGATGCACTTACCTACGCTGGTAATTTAGAAAACCTTAAGGATATTGAAGATGCTAAGAACTATACATTTTTAAAAGCTGACATCTGCAATCGGGAGCAAATAAAAATACTTTTTGAAAAACATCAATTTGACTCAGTAATCCACCTTGCAGCAGAATCGCATGTCGATCGTTCAATTACAAACCCCTTTGCTTTTGTGGAAACCAATGTTATGGGAACTTTAAACCTACTCCATGCTGCTCATCACCTATGGAAAAACAGCGATAAAAATCATTTATTTTATCATATCAGTACCGACGAGGTTTATGGAACTCTCGGCTCTACTGGCTTGTTCACAGAAGAAACCGCATACGACCCTAATTCGCCATACTCAGCCTCAAAGGCCAGCTCAGATCATTTTGTGAGAGCTTTTGGTGAAACTTATGGGCTACCTTATGTCATTAGTAATTGTTCTAATAACTATGGCCCAAACCAATTTCCAGAAAAATTAATTCCGCTTTTTATTAATAATATAATCAATAACAAGCCTTTACCCGTTTATGGTGATGGCAACTATACAAGAGATTGGCTTTTCGTGATTGATCATGCTGATGCGATTGACCTGATTTTTAATAAAGGAAATCTTGGCGAAACATATAATATTGGCGGATTTAATGAATGGAAAAATATTGACCTTGTCAAAGTTTTGTGCCAACAAATGGATTCTAAACTAGGACGTAAACAAGGCGAAAGTGAAAACCTCATCACCTTTGTAAAAGATAGACCTGGTCATGATTTAAGATATGCCATTGATGCAAGTAAAATCAACAAAAACTTAGGCTGGAAACCTTCTGTAACCTTTGAAGAAGGTTTATCTCAAACCATAGACTGGTACCTCAACAATGAAAATTGGTTAAAAAATGTCACAAGCGGAGATTATCAAAAGTATTATGACGAACAATATAAGTAGTCTTTAAGAATGTTAACTTTGTAAATATTAAACCTATAAACTTTCCATTATCATGAAAGGAATAATTCTAGCTGGCGGTTCAGGTACGAGATTACATCCATTGACTTTAGCAACCTCAAAGCAACTTCTACCCATATATGACAAACCGATGATATACTATCCGCTATCTGTACTAATGTTAGCAGGAATCAAAGATATATTGGTTATTTCAACACCTACAGATCTGCCTAGTTTTAAAAGATTACTCGGTGATGGATCTAAATATGGTATCAATTTAAATTATGCAGAACAACCTTCGCCAGATGGTTTGGCTCAGGCTTTTATTATTGGTGAAGATTTTATTGGTAATGAAGATGTATGTTTAGTTTTAGGCGACAATATCTTTCACGGTGCCGGTTTGCAAAACCTATTGACCAATGCTGTTACAACTGTTGAAGACGATCAAAAAGCCGTCATTTTTGGAAATTATGTCAATGATCCAGAGCGATACGGTGTCGCAGAATTTGATCAAGAAAAAAATGTGGTCAGTATAGAGGAAAAACCAAGTATTCCAAAATCTAACTACGCCGTTGTTGGCCTTTATTTCTACCCTAATTCTGTTATTAAAGTTGCCAAAAATGTAAAGCCATCCAATCGTGGTGAACTTGAAATAACCTCTGTCAACCAACACTATTTAAAAGAAAACAACTTAAAAATGCAAATCTTAAGTCGAGGCTTTGCTTGGTTAGACACAGGAACACATGAAGCACTCACCGAAGCGACAGAATTTGTTAAGGCTGTAGAAAAAAGAACAGGTTTAAAAATAGCATGCCTTGAAGAAATTGGTTTAAGTAAAGCCTGGATAAAAAAAGAAGAAGTACAGAATAATATTGAAAATCTTAAAGGCAATTACTACGACTATTTAAAATCTATTGTAAATTAAAAAACATGAAAAAAACTGCAATCATAGTCTCTGGTTACTTTAATCCCATTCATAAAGGACATTTAGAGTATTTTCATAATGCTAAAGCTCATGCAGATCGCTTGTTTGTCATTGTCAATAATGATCATCAGCGAGAACTCAAAGGCAGTAAAGCTTTTCAAGATGAAGAAGAGCGCATGACAATTGTAAGCAATATCAAACCGGTCGACAAAGCCTTTTTATCTGTAGATGAAGACCGAACTGTGAAAGCAAGTATTGAAAAAATCGTAGAAGACTTCGGCAATCAATACAACTTTATTTTTGCCAATGGTGGCGATCAAGACAATCAAAGTATTCCTGAGGCTGAGATTTGCAATAAATTAGGAGTGAAACTTCTAGATGGTCTTGGCGATAAAATCCAATCGAGCAGTTGGTTGCTCAAAAACAATTAATTATGACTTTAGAAAAAACGTGTTTAGAGGGCTGTTATGTCATCCAACCTAAAGTTTTTGAAGATAAAAGAGGCTACTTCTTCGAAAGTTATAATCACGAAAAATTCACACAACTTATAGGTCAAAATATCAATTTCGTTCAAGATAACGAGTCAAAATCTCAAAAAGGTGTGCTGAGAGGTTTGCATTTTCAATCACCACCATATGCACAAGCAAAATTAGTAAGAGTTGTCCAGGGTGAGGTTTTAGATGTTGCTGTCGATCTTAGAAAAAACTCTCCAAGCTTCGGAAAACATCAAAGTGTGTTGTTAACCGCAGAAAATAAAAAGCAATTTTTCATGCCTCGTGGCTTTGCCCATGGATTTTTAGTACTCAGTGAAACTGCCATTTTTTCCTACAAAATAGATAATATTTATGCTCCTGAGTATGATACAGGTATTATTTGGGATGATAAAAATTTAAACATTGATTGGCAGTTTGATAAAGACAAACTCATTTTATCTGAAAAAGATAAAAATCTTCAAAGCTTTAAAGATTTTAAAACTCCTTTTTAGGCTCAATTGCATAAACACATATAAAACCTTCAATTTCAAAAAACTTCAAGTAGTATTTTTTCTTAACTCCTTGATAAGTCACTTCTGCATCTGTGGTCGAAGCTTTAAAATCAAAATCTACCACGTATATATCGTGTAGAAATAACAAGCCTTGCTTTCCAAACAGTTTATATAAAGCCTCTTTTGCACCCCAAACTATGGTGAGTTTTTTGATTAAATCTTGCTGACCTAAGGAACGATATTCTTCAATTGGTGTAAATTTTGGAGCGATGCGTTTAATCTTTTCGCGTTGTTTTTCTATGTCAACACCAACCTTTCTGTCGCTTACAATGACTGCGGTAAAATGATAGGAATGAGAAATAGAAATATGCCTACCATCATTAAGATGCGGTTTACCATTGTCATCATATTCTAAATCAAAATCAGAATACCCAAAATTATTGAGTAAATGCCTAATACTCATAAACGCCCGTTGGTGCATTTCAGATTTCATAGCGTCAAAGCGTTGCTGGCAATATGCTGAAAGTTCAATATCTTGGGACAATTCTTCTAAAGTCTCATCAACTTTCCAAATCTGAAGTTTTGAAGTTTCATCTATTGTTATTGTTTTGTAAACGGGCATAGTGTTATAAAGATTATGTTTAATTTTGCCAAAAATTCAAACAAATATACAAGATGAGTACAAAAACGACTAATTATGTTCCTTATAAAGTTAAAGATATTTCATTGGCCGAATGGGGTCGCCGTGAAATCGAATTAGCTGAAGCCGAAATGCCAGGCTTAATGTCACTAAGAGAAGAATACGGTGCTAAAAAACCTTTAAAAGGTGCTAGAATTGCCGGCTGTCTTCACATGACTATTCAAACAGCGGTTCTAATTGAAACCTTAGTGGAACTTGGTGCGGAAGTGACTTGGAGCTCTTGTAATATTTTTTCTACGCAAGATCATGCCGCTGCAGCTATGGCCGACGCAGGTATTGCAGTTTATGCCTGGAAAGGCATGACCGAAGAAGAATTTAATTGGTGTATTGAGCAAACCTTATTTTTTGGTGAAGAGCGCCAACCTTTAAATTTAATTTTGGATGATGGCGGCGATTTAACTAATATGGTTTTAGATCAATTTCCTGAATTAACCGAAGGCATTAAAGGACTTTCTGAAGAAACCACAACAGGTGTTCACCGTTTGTATGAACGCATGAAAAACGGAACTTTACCAATCCCTGCTATCAATGTGAATGACAGTGTAACCAAATCTAAATTTGACAATAAATACGGTTGTCGTGAGTCTGCGGTAGATGCTATAAGACGTGCAACGGACACTATGTTGGCTGGAAAGCAAGTCGTGGTTTGTGGTTATGGCGATGTTGGTAAAGGCACAGCGGCTTCATTTAGAGGCGCAGGTTCTATTGTAACTGTAACAGAAATTGACCCTATTTGTGCTTTACAAGCCGCTATGGATGGCTTTGAAGTAAAGCGATTAGAAACTGTTTTACACAAAGCAGATATCGTGATCACCACCACAGGAAACAAAGACATTGTGAGAGGCGAGCACTTTAAGGCCATGAAAGACAAAACTATCGTCTGCAACATAGGGCATTTTGATAACGAAATTGATGTGGCTTGGCTAAAACAAAATAGCGATGGACCAAAAGTAGAAATCAAACCTCAAGTTGACAAATATACCATAGATGGCAAAGACATTATTCTTTTAGCAGAAGGTCGATTAGTCAATTTAGGTTGTGCTACAGGTCATCCAAGTTTTGTGATGAGTAACTCATTTACCAATCAAACTTTAGCTCAAATGGAGTTATGGGAAAACGAAGATCAATACAAAAACGAAGTCTATATGTTGCCAAAACATTTAGACGAAAAGGTAGCCGAATTACACTTAAGTCGTGTTGGTGCCGAGTTGACAAAACTCAAGCAAGACCAAGCCGATTATATTGGTGTTGAAGTTAAAGGACCATTTAAGCCTGAGTATTACAGGTATTAAAAGTTTATAAAACAACAAGTAGGATAAATCAAATTTAAACCTCACAGGTCTCAAAGACCTGTGAGGTTTTTTTTTAATTTAGAATTGTATTTGAGATAATTACTTTTTACTAATCAATCTACCTCACAAACTTTATCAATTTAGGATAATATATTTGGGTTTGTCCTTTATTGGCTTTGACTGCAAAAATTATAGGTAAAACTATGTTTACAACATAAAGCCCTATAAATATAAAAAAGAAATATTCATAATTCCCATAGTGCATGATTTTGAATAGAGCAAATGTTATGATTGATGAAAACGAAACAACAGTCCAAACAATTTGAAAGTTTAATAGATTAGCTCCAATGCTGTGAAGGCCTATAATTTTATCTTTTTTATTCATCCATAAAATAAGAGGAAGAATAATATTCCCTATGGGAATAACAAGACAACTCAAAACAGACAAATGAAAAATGACTAAGAAATTACGGTCGGTTTGTTTGCCATAATCTAAAATATCTTCAATATTCACTTCAAGAACTTTACAAATTAATTGAAGGGTTTTACCTCGTGGTTCGCTTTCAACATTTTCTATGCGTTGTATGGTTCTTAAATTAACTTTTGCTCGGTCGGCAAGTTCTTCTTGTGAAAATCCTTTTTGTTTACGAATGCTTTTAATTTTTTGTCCTATGTTTTTCATAAATTAGAGGATGTTTTTATTTATCCAAAATTAGCATTATTTTGCTCATAAGTCTTGCGGTTTTAAACCGACAAGTTAGCGACATTTTTGCCTTAGCTTTGTAAAATAGTACATTAAAATCGCCAAAACTTATTAATTTTACAAAATGCAAAAAATGGCTAAGCCTTTAAGTTTACTCAAAAAATACTTCGGTTACGATAGTTTTCGACCCAACCAAGAGGCTATTGTTCAGGATTTACTTGACAAAAAAGATGTTCTTGCTATTATGCCAACAGGTGGTGGTAAATCTTTGTGTTTTCAATTGCCCGCATTGATGCTTGACGGCACTGCAATTGTGGTTTCACCGCTTATTGCTTTGATGAAAGATCAAGTAGATGCACTGAGAGCCAACGGAATTTCAGCAAATTACTATAACAGCTCGCAGCCTGTTGAGGTTCAAAATCAGGTGCTTAAAGATTTGCATCAACAAAATATTAAACTTTTATATGTCGCACCCGAAAGTTTAAAACTATTAATACCTCATCTCAAGGAATCTCAAATTGGTCTTTTTGCCATAGATGAAGCCCATTGTATTTCAGCTTGGGGTCATGATTTTAGGCCAGCTTATAAGGACTTAAGTCAGCTAAAAGAGAAATACCCTAACATTCCAATTGCAGCTTTTACAGCAACTGCCGATTCAGCAACACAAGATGATATTTTAAATCAGCTGAACATCACAACAGCTCAAAAACATTTGGCATCTTTTGACCGTGCAAACCTGTATTTAGAAGTCAGGCCAGGCACCAAACGTTTACCACAGATATTAGAATTTTTAAAAAACAAAACTGATGAAAGTGGCATTATTTATTGTTTAAGCCGAAAAGGCACAGAAAGTTTAGCTGATAACTTGGTCAATTACGGTTATGATGCACAAGCCTATCACGCAGGTTTAGATTCGGATGAACGCAGTAAAATTCAAGACAGTTTTGTTAACGATCGTACGCCAATTATTGTAGCTACTATTGCTTTTGGAATGGGCATTGATAAAAGTAATGTGCGTTGGGTTATTCACTACAATATGCCCAAAAATATTGAAAGTTACTACCAAGAAATTGGTCGAAGTGGTCGTGATGGTTTGCCGGCGCATACGCTACTTTTTTACAGCTATGCCGATGTTATTCAACTTCGAAAATTTGTTGATGAATCTGCCAATCAAGAGGTGCAATTGGCTAAACTTGAACGTATGCAGCAATTTGCAGAAGCCTTAAATTGTCGGCGTATTACCTTATTAAATTATTTTGGAGAACAAAAATCAGAAGATTGTGGCCACTGCGATAACTGTAAAACACCACCAGAGTTTTTTGATGGCACTGTTTTAGCCCAAAAAGTATGTTCAGCAGTATATCGTCTAAAACAAAGAGAGCCCATAACGATGTTAGTTGATGTGTTACGTGGCTCTAGAAATGCTCAGGTTTATGATAAAGGCTATCAAAATATCAAAACTTATGGCGTAGCTAAAGATGTATCTTGGTTAGACCTTCAGCAATACATCATTCAAATGGTAAATCAGGGAATTCTTGAAATACGCTTTCACGAAAAAGGCCGATTATTATTGACCCCTCTGGCTAAAAAAATACTGTTTGAAGGCCGAAAAGTGAAACTGGCAAGATTACAAACTCAATCCAAACCCCAAAAAATTACAGGTTTGCCTCAACAACAGTCATCAGGATTATTTGATGAATTACGGCAGTTGCGAAAACAAATTGCCCAAGAAGAGCAAGTGCCAGCTTATATTGTATTTAGCGATGCCAGTTTAAAAGATATGGAAAAGCAATTACCTAAAGACGGCAAAGATTTTCTACAAATAAGTGGTGTCGGTGAAGCTAAAAACAAAAAATATGGCCAACGGTTTTTAGCCCTAATCAAAACCTACCTGACAGAACAAAACGAGTCTAAACCCAAAAAGAAAACAAGAAAAACTAAAAAAACCCCAACCGAAAACATTACTTATCAATATCACCAAGAAGGGTTAAGCATCGCCGAAATAGCCCAAAAGAGAGAATATGCAGAAACTACAATTTATGGGCATTTGATCAAACTACATCGATCAGGCAAACCAATTGACCTGTGGCAATATATCGACAAAACAGAAGTTGAAAACATTTTGAAGGCTAAAAACGAATTAAACTTAGAAGAAGAAGCACTCAAACCTTATTATGAATATTTTGAAGAAAAAATGCCGTATTGGAAAATTAAAATGGGGTTGTATTTAGCTGAAAACAATTAACCAATTTAACAATGTGTTAATTTGAAAATATGTTGATTTGAAAATGCTTGCTCTGATAATGTGGAAATTAGGTAATGAACGAACAACTTTTCAACTTCAAACTTTAAACTTGAAAGCTTGTCAACTTTTACTTTCCCGATTTTTCCTAAACCTTATATTCAACATTTCAATAATCAACGAAAAGAATACGGCAAAATAGATATAGCCTTTGGGCACGTGATAGTGCAGAGCTTCAATAAAGAGCATAAAGCCGATCAAGATTAAAAACGACAGCGCCAATATCTGAATGGTTGGATATTTGTTGACAAAATCGCTGATTTTTTTAGCAAAAATCATCATCACAATAATGGAAACGATAACGGCAATAATCATCAAAATAATTTCTTCGGTTAACCCAACAGCAGTAAGAATAGAGTCGAAAGAAAACACCAAATCTAAAGCCACAATCTGCACAATGGCTTTACTAAACGAACTAACTTTTTTGACGGCGGTTTCCTTTTCGTCACCTTCTACTTTGTGGTGAATTTCAAAAATACTTTTCATAATTAGAAATGTACCACCCACAGCTAAAATGATATCGCGCCAGCTTAAATCAAAATTGAAAATACTTAAAACAGGCTCAGTTAAACCGATGATCCAAGTGATGCTGAACAGCAAAGCAATTCGCATTAACAAAGCCAAGGTCAAACCCACATACATGCTTTTTTGTTGTTGGTCTTTTGGTAATTTACCAGAAATAATGGAAATAAAAATAATGTTGTCTATCCCCAAAACTATTTCCATAAAAATTAAAGTCAGTAAGGATATCCAAATTTCAGGTTGAAGAAATATTTCCATAATGCAGAAAGGATAAGTATATAATTATTTTAAAATCAAAATTAACATATAAATTTTACATTTTGGTTTCTGAAGAGATGTATTGTTGAAAAATAAAACCTTAATAGTATATAGTACAATTTTGCAATTAAATTGCAAAATTGTACTACTTTTTAATTATATTTGTAATATGTTTCAAAGAATACTAACACATAAAGCTAAAAATTTATTAGAAAAATATCCTATTTTAACTGTAACTGGACCAAGACAGTCAGGCAAAACCACACTTATTAAAAGCATTACAGAACACCTTGATTATGTCAATTTAGAGCAACCTGATATAAGAACTTTTGCCGAAAATGACCCAAAAGGATTTATAGAAAACTACTTAAAAGGTGCTATTTTTGATGAAATTCAAAATGTTCCTGAGTTTTTTTCTTATTTGCAAGTCATTTCTGACGAACACCCCAATAGTAAATTTATACTTTCAGGTTCACAGAATTTCTTGCTTATGCAAAGTGTATCTCAATCTTTAGCAGGACGAACAGCTATACTCAACTTACTTCCATTCAGTTATCAAGAGATAAAAAACTATACTCATAAATCTTTATGGGAATTGATTTATACAGGGTTTTATCCAAGAATTTATGATAAAAACATACCTGCAGTAGATTTTTATCCTTATTACATTCAGACCTATTTAGAAAGAGATATACGACAGCTTATAAACGTGATGGATTTGAATAGTTTTAATACCTTTCTAAAATTATGTGCTGGCAGAATAGGGCAACTTATTAATGTGAGCTCATTAGCAAACGATACTGGTATAAGCCCAAATACAGCTAAAAAGTGGCTTTCTGCATTAGAGACGAGCTATGTAATTTACAGGCTGAAACCTCACCATAACAATTTTAATAAACGGCTGACAAAACAGAGCAAACTGTATTTTTACGATACAGGTCTGGCGTGCAGCTTATTACAGATAGGCTCTGCTGAGCAATTAAAAACACATTATCTCAAAGGTGGGCTATTTGAAAATTTTGTGATTACAGAACTTATAAAAAAAAGCACTAACAAAGGTAAACAACATTCTTTGTATTTTTGGAGAGACCATAAAGGAAAAGAAATTGACTGTATTATTGACCAAGGAAATAATGTCACTGCACTTGAAATAAAATCTGGATCAACATTTAGTCAAAGCTATTTTGATAACTTAAAATTTTATAAATCTTTAGCTAAAAGTAAACTCAAAAAAAGCATTGTTGTTTATACAGGTGTAAATCATATAAAAACCAGTGATGGCGAGCTTATCAATTGGCAAAATATTGACGATTTAAACTAAATTAAAATTAGTTCAAATCAATAGATTTTACAAGTAACTTAAAATCTTCTTCTTTTTTATTGGCTATTAAAAAACGGATTTCCTCAATTTTAGAAAAGTTGAAATTGGGAAGGTCTAAAGTTCTTCCTCGAAATTGAGGAGAAAATTCACTTAATTTCAACTTTATAGTTTGCCATTCACCATTAGTTTGAAACTCTTGAACATAAGATTGAGATTGATTTTTATCGCCTTTCAATCTAAACTGATAATTCTTTTTATCGCCTTTAACTTTTAAAAAAATGTATTCTGAATTTGGATTAACCTCAACATTTGTGAGTAGTCTCACCGAAGCAAAGCCGCCGTTATTGGCTAAGGATACATGACCAGAAAATTGTCCATGTCCATCTTTAGTTAAACTAATAGAACTTTCAGACCGCCCACCCATCACTCCATCGTTAATGACTTGCCAATCTTCAATTGAAGTGGTTATAGAAAATGAATAAATATTTTGTTGGGCATTAACACTCATACTAGCAAATAAAGAAATTAAAAGAATTATGGTTTTTAAAGCCATTTATTTTGAATTAGGGAGTTTTTCAAAACCCATATTATACAAAGTAAACGCAAAAATATCGACTTGCTCTTGGATCACCATAGAGGTTGGCTTACCAGCACCATGTCCCGCATCGGTTTCTATTCTAATTAAAACGGGGTTATCTCCAGCTTGTTTGGCTTGTAATTCGGCAGCAAACTTAAAACTATGTGCTGGCACAACTCTATCGTCATGGTCACCTGTTGTGATTAAAGTTGCAGGATATTTTGTGCCTTCCTCAACATTGTGAACTGGTGAATATCCATAAAGATATTCAAACATGTCCTTGCTGTCTTCAGAAGTGCCATAATCGTAGGCCCATCCTGCACCTGACGTAAATGTATGATACCGCAACATATCTAAAACACCAACAGCAGGTAAAGCGACTTTCATCAAATCAGGACGTTGAGTCATTGTAGCACCAACCAACAAACCGCCATTAGAAGCACCACGAATCGCCAGATAATCGGAAGAAGTGTAGTTTTCTTTAATTAAATATTCTCCTGCAGCAATAAAATCATCAAATACGTTTTGTTTTTTCATTTTTGTACCTGCTTTATGCCAGGCTTTGCCATACTCTCCACCACCTCGTAAGTTGGCAACAGCATAAACGCCTCCTTGTTCTAACCAAATGGTATTGGCTGTACTAAAACTTGGGGTTAAAGAAATATTGAAACCGCCATAACCGTATAAAATCGTTGGATTTTGACCATTCAATTCTAAACCTTTTTTATGGGTAATAATCATTGGAATTTTTGTTCCATCTTTTGATGTGTAAAAGACTTGTTTGCTTTCGTAGTTTTCTGTATTAAAGTCTATAGCGGATTTTCTAAACAATTCAGACTTACCATTTTCAATATCGTATTTGTAAATTGAACCTGGAGTGACGTAATTGGTAAAGCGATAGTACAATTCTTTTTCTTCTTCTTTTGCACCAAATCCACTGATAGTTCCTATGCCTGGTAGTTCAACTTCACGAATAAGTTTTCCTGTTTTATCGTATTGTTTGACTTGCGAAATAGCGTCGACCATATATTCAGCAAAAATATAACCGCCACCAGTTGATGGGCTCAAAACATGTTCTGTTTCAGGAATGATTTCTTTCCAGTATTTTGGTATTAAATGGGGATAGGTGGCCTTTACGATTTTACCATTAGGGGCATTGTGGTTAGTGTAGAACCACATGTCTTTGTCATCACTATATAACAAATAGACATCACTTTCGTAATCCCCAATCACAGGACAAAGTGGGAGATTAAAATTTTCTAGACTTTTAAATGCGAGTTTATTTCCTGAGGTTGAAATTGACATCGAAATTGACAAAAATTTATTATCTTCTGTTACTCTACCTGAGACATAGCGGTGCTTTTCTTCTTCAGTACCACCGAAAATTAATTGATCTTCAGCCTGTTTTGTACCTAACTTATGGTAATAAAGTTTATGCTGATCGGTTTTAGAAGACAATTCACTACCCTTTGGTTTGTCGTAACTTGAATAATAAAACCCGTCGTTGGCCTTCCAGGAAATACCACTAAACTTAACGTCAACTATAGTATCTTCAATAATTTCTTGTGTTTCTGTATTTCTAACAATAACTTTTCGCCAGTCACTTCCGCCTTCAGAAATAGAGTGTGCTGAGAGTTTTCCATCTTCAGAAAAACTTAAACCAGCAAGAGAAGTTGTACCATCTTCGCTAAATGTATTTGGGTTTAAAAACACCTCAGCTTCGGCTTCTGTTTCACCTTTTTTGTAACGGTAAAGCACCGATTGGTTTTGTAGTCCGTCATTTTTATAAAAATACACATAATCGCCTTCAAAAAATGGTGCGCCAACTTTTTCATAATTCCATATTTCAGTTAGGCGTTTGTTTAATTTATCTCGATAAGGAATTTCTTCAAGAAAAGATTGTGTGACTTTATTTTGCGCTTTGACCCAGGCTTCAGTTTCTTCGCTGCGGTCATCTTCTAACCAACGGTAGGGATCTTTGACTTCAGTACCAAAATAGTTATCTACAGTATCAACTGTTTTGGTTTGAGGATAGGTAATTGCCGGTGTTGGAGTGGATTTTAAATTGTCTTGGCAAGCACTCATGGTAATGCAAATTATCAAAAGGGTTAAAAGAGGTTTCATATCATTATAATTTGCCTTAAAAATACTAAAATTAAAACAATTTAATTACTAAAAGCAAAAACCGACCTTTTGAAAGATCGGCTTTTTGGTTATTTAATGAATAATAAAAATTTAAGAGCCACACATTAAGCAGTCGTCTCCTTCTGATTCTTTGGATTGCTGAATTAAAGCTTTAAGCTCCTCAGGAGATAATGATGAATTATCTGGAGCAACAACACTTTTGCTTTTAGCTTCGTGTTGTTTTAGCTTTTCAGCATTAGCTTCTGCAACTTTCTCAGTGACTTTATCTTTTGGTAACTCCTGTGTTTTCTTTTCTTTACTTAAGGTGAACTTAATCGCATCAACAGCTGACTTAGTTCTTAGGTAATACATACCTGTTTTTAAGCCGCTCTTCCACGCGTAAAAGTGCATAGAAGTTAATTTAGCTAAAGTTGCACCTTCCATAAAGAGATTAAGTGACTGTGATTGGTCAATGAAATAACCACGCTGACGACTCATATCAATAATATCTTTCATTGATAATTCCCAAACCGTTTTGTAGAGTTCTTTGATATCATCTGGAATAATATCAATATTTTGAACTGAACCATTGGCTCGCATGATGGTATCTTTAACTTCGTCTGTCCATAAACCTCGACCTACTAAATCTTTGAGCAAGTGTTTATTCACGACGATAAACTCACCTGAAAGCACTCTACGGGTATAAATATTAGACGTATAAGGCTCAAAAGCTTCGTTATTTCCAAGAATCTGAGAGGTTGAAGCGGTTGGCATTGGCGCTAAGAGTAAGGAGTTTCTAACACCGTTTTCTTTAACCTGAGCCCTGAGTTCATCCCAGTTCCAACGGCCACTTAAATCTTCATCTTTTAAACCCCATAAATTGTATTGAAATTCACCTTGACTAATTGGCGAGCCTTCATAAGTAGAATATGGTCCTTCAACTTTTGCCAATTCCATTGAAGCTTCAACAGAGGCGTAGTATAAAGTTTCAAATATCTCTTGGTTGAGTTTTTTAGCTTTATCACTAGTAAATGGCAGTCTAAGCAAAATAAAAGCATCTGCTAAACCTTGAATACCCAAACCGACTGGTCTGTGGCGCATATTTGAGTTTTCAGCTTCTTTGACAGGATAGTAGTTTCTATCAATAACCTTATTCAAGTTTTTGATGACGCGTTTGGTGATTTTATAGAGTTCTTTATGGTCAAACTCGCCATCCTTCACAAACATTGGTAGAGCAATTGAAGCCAGGTTACATACAGCAACTTCATCTGGACTAGTGTATTCTAAAATTTCAGTACATAAGTTTGACGAACGGATGGTTCCCAAATTCTTTTGATTTGATTTTCTATTGGCAGCATCTTTGTATAACATATAAGGTGTACCCGTTTCAATTTGAGATTCTAAAATCTTTTCCCATAATTCACGAGCTTTTATAGTTTTACGACCACGACCTTCTTTTTCATATTTTTCGTATAAAGCTTCGAACTCTTCACTATGACTATCAAAAAGATTTGGACATTCATTAGGACACATTAAAGTCCACTCGCCGTTTTCTTCCACACGTTTCATAAACAAATCTGGAATCCACATGGCGTAAAATAAGTCTCTGGCGCGCATTTCTTCCGCCCCGTGATTTTTCTTTAAATCAAGGAAATTCATAATATCGGCGTGCCAAGGTTCAATATAAATAGCAAATGAGCCTTTTCGTTTTCCACCACCTTGGTCTACGTATCTTGCCGTGTCATTGAATACACGAAGCATAGGAACAATTCCATTTGAGGTTCCATTGGTTCCAGCGATATAAGATCCTGTCGCTCTAATGTTGTGAATAGATAAGCCTATACCTCCTGCTGACTGAGAAATTTTTGCGGTTTGTTTTAGCGTGTCGTATATCCCATCAATACTATCTTCTTTAGTTGTCAAGAGGAAGCAAGAAGACATTTGTGGTTTTGGTGTTCCTGAGTTAAATAAAGTTGGCGTGGCGTGTGTAAAATATTTTTTAGACATCAACTCATAAGTTTCTAAAGCCGCTTCAATATCATCAATATGAATACCAATTGAAACTCGCATTAGCATGTGTTGCGGACGTTCCGCTATTTTACCATCAAGTTTTAAAAGATACGAGCGTTCTAAAGTTTTAAACCCGAAATAGTCATAGTTGAAATCACGGCTATAAATGATATGCGAATCGAGAGTGTCTTTATGCTCTTGAACAACTTGATAAACCTCATCTGAAAGTAATGGTGCTTTTTTACCTGTATGTGGATTGACGTATTCATACAAATCGGTCATAACCTCGCTAAAGGTCTTTTTGGTGTTTTTATGCAAATTAGAAACAGACACTCTTGCAGCGAGTTGAGCATAATCTGGATGTGTAGTAGTCATCGTTGCAGCTACCTCAGCGGCGAGGTTATCCAATTCGCTAGTTGTTACGCCGTCGTATAAGCCTTCAATAACTCGCATGGCAACTTTAGTGGGTTCAACAAGTGGGCTCAATCCGTAGCATAGTTTTTTGATACGAGCTGTAATTTTATCGAACATTACTGGCTCCTTTTGTCCGTTTCTTTTTATGACATACATGGTAAAAATGATTTTAGTTAAATCTGATATACAGATTTAATTAATTAATAAATAGTTAGTTGTAAGTATATTGTTTTAACGAGTTTTAAAAATCTTCGTCAAAACTAATTTTGTTATCTTTTTCTTTGTCTTTAGACATCACGCCAGCTTTTTGGTATTCACCAACTCGTTTTTCAAAGAAATTGGTTTTACCTTGAAGGTTTATCATATCCATAAAATCAAATGGATTAGACACATTATACACTTTTTCACACTCCATTTCTACCAAAAGACGGTCGGTAACAAATTCTAAATACTGAGTCATCAATTTGGAATTCATACCGATTAAGCTTGCCGGCAATGATTCCGTTATAAATTCACGCTCTATGTCTAAAGCATCTATAATAATTTCTTTGATGCGTTCTTTTGGTACCTTATTGATTAAATGGTTGTTATGCAAATGCACTGCAAAATCACAATGTACACCTTCATCTCTTGAGATCAATTCGTTAGAGAAAGTTAAGCCTGGCATTAATCCGCGTTTTTTCAACCAAAAAATAGAGCAAAAAGCTCCGGAAAAGAAAATTCCTTCTACCGCTGCAAAGGCGATTAAACGCTCTGCAAAACTTGGGCTTTCAATCCATTTAAGTGCCCAATCTGCTTTTTTCTTGATGGCAGGAAAATTTTCAATGGCTTTAAATAATTTATCCTTTTCAGCTTCATCTTTAACGTAAGTATCAATCAACAAAGAATAGGTTTCTGAGTGGATGTTTTCCATCATGATTTGAAAGCCGTAGAAAAATTTGGCTTCTGTATACTGCACCTCATTAACAAAATTTTCAGCTAAATTTTCATTGACAATACCGTCAGATGCTGCAAAAAAAGCTAAAATATGTTTAATAAAATACTGCTCATCAGCGTTGAGTTTGTTTTGCCAATCTGAAATATCTTGATGCAAATCGATTTCTTCTGCCGTCCAAAAACTTGCTTCACATTTTTTATACCATTCCCAAATATCGTGGTGTTTGATAGGAAATACTACAAATCGGTCTTTGTTTTCTTGCAAAATAGGTTCTACTTGCGCCATGATTAGTGAATTTTAAATGTTAAATTTTGATTGTTTCAGCACCAACAAATATCCAAAATAAATACAGTTTTATATTCGATGTGCTGCTAAGGTTTTCAACAAGTTTTCAACATTTAGCTAATCCAACTGATTGTGAAGCAGTTATTTAAAATATTGATTGTTAGTGATTTACTATTTTTCGTAAATTATTTTCGTTGTATTTTAAAGGGCTTAGGAGAGTGCTTGATTTTTGAAAAAAAATTATTGATACTGCTTTTTTAACATCGCTATACCTTCCTTAATATTTGTTAAAGGATTTGAACAGGTTTTATTTTGACAAATGAATATTTGGTCTTGATTGGGATTGACTTTATGCTGAAGTTGGGATAAGTTTTCATTTAAACCTCCACAAAAATTGCAATATGGCCAATAGTATTTTTGAAGCTTTTTACTATGTTGTGTAGATTTTGGACCTGTAACTGCGACTTCAATTTGTCCTTTTAAAATGGCTATATTAAGTTTGTGCCAGCGAGCAAAGTAAAGGCTGAATTTTTTATAGAGCGGTTTGACTTTTAGCAACATTTTTTTCGCCTTTTCAATATAGTTTTCATTAGAAACTAAATGTCCTAATCGCCAAAGGTTTTCAGCCATGACAGCATTTGAGGATGGAATGACATTGTCGCTAAATTCAATTTTTCTGGCAATAAGCTGTGTGGACTTTTCTGTATAATAGAAAAGCTGTTGGTGCTCATCATAAAAGTTGTTTAAGCTATATTGGGTTAAATTTTCAGCCAATTCTAAATATTTGACTTCAAAACTAATTTCATAAGAATAAATTAAAGCTTCTATCAGAAAAGCATAATCATCTAAAAAGCCTTGTGGTTTGGGTTTGTCCATTAAGCGGTTCACAGAATAGTCTTCATTAATACTATGCTCAATCAGGTTTTGCATTAATTCTACAGCCCAATCCTTATAGGTTTCGTTTGATAAAGCCTGGTATGCTTTTACAAAACCTTTTACCATCATAGCATTATGCGCCGTTATTAACTTGTTATCTAAACCCGGTTTTTCACGCTTATTCCTTTCAGCGTTGAGTTTAGCTTTAATCTTTTTTAAGTCCTTTTGTATTTGCTCTACATTCACTTGAAATTTATCTGCTAATGTTTTTAGTGACACCTTTTGAGCCAAGATATTTCTTTGATTTTCCCAATTCCCGTGAGGTTTTAATCCAAAAAATATTGAATTCAATTCAAATTCTTCTGCATTTAAAATCTGCTTCAATTCTTGAAATGTCCAAGTATAAAACAAGCCTTCTTCACCTTCAGAGTCTGCATCAAGTGCAGAATAGTAGCCGAAATTTCCATGTTTTAAATCTGAATTTAAAAAATTAATGGTTTCTTTAATACATTTTTTATAATTAGAGTTTTGAGTGATTTTAAAAGTATCAGCGTAAAGACTAACAAGTTGCGCATTGTCGTAAAGCATTTTTTCAAAATGTGGTGCAAACCAATTTTCGTCAACGCTGTAGCGCGAAAAACCACCGCCAACCCAATCGTAAATACCACCTTTTAGCATTTCAGAAAGCGTAATGTCAATGGCTTTTATGGCTTGGGTGTCTTTATAAACCGCATAATATTCTAATAAACTTTCCCAAACCACAGGCATCGGAAATTTTGAGGCTTTATCAACGCCGCCTTTTTCAAAATCAATATGCGCATACCATGATTTGTATGAATTAGTCAATTCTATTTCTGATAATTTTTTTGGAGTGTCTTCAGTTTCAAAAATCTCAACACTTTTAATACTATCGGTTAATCTGCTCGCTGTATTGATTAGGGTTTCAGGCTGTTCTTTATAGGCTTGGGCAATATTTTGAAGGACTTTTATCCAGTTGTAACTAGGAAAATAGGTGCCAGCATAAAACGGTCTGCCATCGGGTAAAGCAAACGCATTGAGTGGCCACCCGCCTCGACCAGTGAGAATTTGAGCTGCATCCATATAGATTTGATCGATATCTGGTCGCTCTTCTCTATCTATTTTAATGTTGATAAAATGCTTATTCATCAAAGCAGCCACCTCATCATCTTCAAAACACTCATGCGCCATGACATGACACCAATGGCAAGCCGAATAACCCACACTGATGAGTAAGCACTTGTTTTGATCTTTAGCCAGTTGAAGCGTTTCATCGCTCCACTCCAGCCAATGTACAGGATTGTTTTTGTGCTGAAGCAGATATGGACTTGAAGATTTTGAGAGTTCGTTTTTAAGCATTTTACCTTAAGTTAGTATTCCAAAATATATTTTCGGCTTTATTGATCAACTACCCGCATAGGTGTTTGAAAAAAAACCACTTTACCTTTGTAGCGTTTTACCCAACCTCCAGTGATGTGGTTATGAAATTTTTGAAATTGAGACAAATGAGCCTTAGAAGAATAAAACAACTGTAAACTAAACGTTTTTCCCACAGAATCATCCTGACCTAAAACTTCTGTTAAAATAGCTTTTTCAACTAAACCAGAATCTAATAACTGTGGGATTAAGTCTGTTTTGATTTCTTTTAAACACTGGTTAAATATGTTTATCTCTATATTAAAAGTGGTATTGTAAATATACATTATTGCAAATTTTGATTCCCTCTAATTTTACGATACAGCTTGCGCGCTTCTGTAAAGTAGATACTATCTTGATAATTAAAAATTAAGGTTTCAAGATTTTTCTTTGCATCTTCAGGCAAATTGAGTTTATAGTATTGTATATTAGACATAGCAAACAAGGCGTTGTCAACCAAAAAGCTTTCAGGCTGTTGATTAACCAAAATTTCATATTGATTTACAGCCAGTTGAAATTGTTGTTGCTCTTCAAGTATTTTTGCTTTTTTAAAATAAGCCTGATCTAATAGATGAAAATTATCGGTATTTTGTATTGCGTTATTTAGTTGTTGCAATGCTTGATTAAGTTTATTTTGATAAATTAAAAAATCAACTTTAGCAATTGTTCTTAAAGCTTGTTGAGTCGAGTCAATATCTGACTGTCCATCTTTAATAAATCTTGACATTTCCATTGCATCATTTGCTATGGTCTGTGTAGTCGCTTTTTTAAGCACTTTCAGCTGAGAAAGTGACCAATCAAAATCTCCTTTATAATAGCTCGTCATAGCTGTTTTAAACTTAGCTTCTTGAGCTAGAGGTGTATTTTTCACTTGTTTACTCACTAAACTGTATTTGATTAAGGCCTTATTAAACTGCTCTTGAGCCACCAATATATCTGCCATAAGCATTTGAGCATTAGCCTCTTGAAAACGGCTGAGTTCATAAGTAAAAGTCTGCTCTAAAAGGTTTAAGGCTCCCTTCTTATCATCAGTAACAAAGGCTTTAAACTTTGCGTAAATTAATTGGAGATCGAATGTTTGTTTGTTGTACCCAAAGGTTTTAAAATAAGATTGAAATTTTTGATTTACAGCAGATGAATCTTTATCTTGAAGTAATTGAATTTTCATTATGTTTTCTACTGCCTCGAGCTTAGTATTTAAATTTGAACTTTCTTCAGAAATATAATTAAAAATCGTTAGCGCTTCATCAAAATACTCAGCATCTTTAGCGACTTCTCCTAAGCTAAATAAGCGGTTGAAACTTTTGTCTTGTGTTCTTTTATAAATGGCTTTTTCTTGAGCAAAAGCCTTGTCAAAAGATTCCTCTTGAATAAAAGTCCAACTCAGTATTTGATTGTATATCGTATTTGGAGACTGTTGAAGGTTTTTAAAAAGTAGTCTTTTGAGGATAAGATTGCTTTCATTTTGTGGATTACTACTAATGTATTCACTAAAATTTCGCTGAATAACGTTAATGTATTTTTCATTATCTAAAATCAAATCCAGATAGCTGTCAAACATTTTTTCTTGTTCTCCTTTTTCGCCATATAGTCTTGCCAATTGAATATTGTAAGTTAATCTAGAGTCTTCGGCTTTGGCGATTTCATAAGTTTTAATTGCTAAATCTAAGAGATTGTGTTTTTGAAAAGCTTGACCTGTGGTGTAGGCAAATACAGATCTTGTTTTAACAATATTAATGGCCTTGTCGTACCACGAATTGGCTTTTAAACTGTCGCCTTGTAATTGAAAAACATAGCCTAATTCTACCATAATATTAGGGTAAGAATTTGATTGTTCTAAGTAGTTTTTTAGGAGGTTTTGAGCTTCTTTATATTCTTGAAGTTGAACATGAACATTGACTAAACCTAATAGGTAATCCTGCTTACGAGGATTTTCCTGATATAGTTTTTCATATAGGCTTTTGGCCTTTACATATTCCCCTTGGTCAACATAATTCATAGCAAGACTTATGCTTTGTGCGTAAAGTTTAGGCACAAGTAAAAGTGAAAATACAATAATGGTATATTTTAAATATGTCATGTCTTCACAAATAAACAAAATTTAGTTGAAGTGAAATTTTAATTTAAGAATAGCTTAGTGTTCTAGTGTTAAAGCAAATAAATTAAACCTTAGATTGCAGATACTTTTTTGGTGTAGTACCAAATTTTTTCTTGAATGCCGCTATAAAATGACTTGCTGTGCTATAGCCTAAGGTTAGACCAATTTCGTTGACGTTTTTATTGCCTTTTTCTAAGAGTTTTCTGGCGAATTCCATTTTATGATCAAGAATGTAAGCATATACGGTGTTGCCATAAATTTCTTTAAATCCTTCTTTGAGTTTTTTAAGACTCAAATCCACTTCATCAGCCAACTCCTGTAAACTTGGCGGATTAGCCATGTGTTGGATAGCAATTTCTTTGGCCATTTTTATTTTTCTTACGTTATCTTCATCAATCAAAAAAGGGCATTGTTCAATATTTGCAGCTTCTGGCTTGTTAAAAAATAAACCTAAAAGTTCATATATTTTAGCTTTGAGATAAATATGCTCTACCGAAGGATGTAAATTAAAGTTAAGAATTTGACTTAAAACCACTGCCATTGAGGCTGAAACCTGATCTTCAGTATAATACTTTTTATCGCGATTATCCTCAGTTAAAAAATCAATATAATGCGTAGATGCACTGAAAAGCTCATGAAGTTTTTTAAGTGAAATAAATGCTGAAACGCCTAATGAATTAGGATAGAGTTCAAGGTTTACTGGTAATTTTTGATTGGGATTGTACAACAACAAACTCTTATCTTCTTGAATGTTTAAATTGTATTGCCCTTCGTTAAAACCAAATGAAATATTCCCTTTCAAACAAAAGTGAAATTGGATATAACTTTCATCTATCGGATAATCAAATACAGCTTGATCATCAGACGGGTTTTGTAAGCGGACTAAGATGATATTAGGCTCAATTTCAAAAACTGCTTCTGAACCTATAGCGTTATTTTTTGAATTCATTTAAATTTGTTTTGCTAATTTTTATTTAGAATTAATCTAAACAAACCCTCTTTTAAGGGGTTTTATTGCTGTAAAATTACAATTTTGAGTTGACATTTATCAGTTTTTATAAAAATTCACAATAAACGATACAAATAGGACTTTTAGCGTTATTTTTAAAAATACTAAAGCCTTAATTTTGTAAAGCATTTTATGTTTAATCAATGATAGAATACAAAGTTTCAAAATATCCACACTTCTGTGTGATTGGGCTAAGTTACGAAAAGGCTGATGCGAAGACAAGAGGATTATTTAGTCTAAACCAAAGTCAAAAATCTGCTCTACTTCAAGATGCTAAATCGCAAGGTTTAGATAGCGTCATGGTAGTATCCACTTGTAACAGAACAGAAGTTTATGGCTTTGCAGAACATACAGAAACCTTAATAAATTTACTTTGTAAGCATTCTAATGGTGATAAAATTACTTTTCAGAATGTGGGCTATACCTATACTGATGATAGTGCAATAGCTCATCTTTACCGCGTCGCAGCAGGTTTAGACAGTCAAATTTTAGGCGATTTTGAAATTATCAGTCAAATTAAATCTTCATTCAATCTTTCTAAAAAGAAAGAAATAAGCAATGCTTTTTTAGAACGTTTGGTTAATTCATTGGTTCAAACCAGTCGAAAAATAAAAAATCAAACTCAAATTTCTTCTGGAATTACATCAGTATCATTTGCCTCTGTTCAATACATTTTAGATACTG
Organism: Mesohalobacter salilacus; assembly: GCA_003931895.1. Classification (GTDB taxonomy): domain Bacteria; phylum Bacteroidota; class Bacteroidia; order Flavobacteriales; family Flavobacteriaceae; genus Psychroflexus. Next base: position 1,415 of record RRZV01000071.1, on the reverse strand, counting down.
TTGAACAAATTTCATCTAAAAATATTTTGCTATTCGGAACGGGTAAAATCGGACGAAACACTTGCGAAAATTTGGTTAAACACACCCAAAATAAAAACATTACTTTAATTAACCGAACCAAAAATAAAGCAGAAAAAATTGCAGGAAAATTTAACTTGAACGTTAAAGATTTTTCAGAACTTCAAGCCGAAATTAGACAAACTGATGTTCTTATCGTGGCCACAGGCGCTCAACAACCTACTATTACCAAGGAGTTGATTTATCCCAAAAAAGAGCTTCTTATCCTGGATTTATCTATTCCAAAAAATGTGGCTGATGATGTTGCCGATTTACACAATGTTAGTCTTTTGCATTTAGACCATCTCTCCCGAATGACCGATGAAACTCTGGAACGAAGAAAACAGTGTATTCCAAAAGCTAAAGCCATTATCGATGAACAAAAAGAAGAGTTTTACGAATGGCTTCACACTAGAAAATTTGCGCCTACACTTCAGGCGATCAAATCTAAACTGCAAAGCATAGCCGAAGACGAAATCGACTATCAATCTAAAAAGATTAAAGGTTTTGACACCGAGCAAGCTGAAATCTTGCAAGAGCGTATGATTCATAAAATTACACGTCAGTTTGCCAGTCATCTGCGTTATGCTAACGGCACCACTGAAGAAGGTATTTCGTGGTTAGAAAAAATGTTTGATTTAGAAACTGAATCCACTACGTAAAACCAATCTTTACTCTATTTTAAATACAAAGCTTTCTGTTTATAGTCAATTACGGCTCTACCTTGCTTTAAAACATCAGCCCCAATAATGCCGTCAACTTCGGTTGCTTTATGGTTAATCAGCGCTTCATTCACATGACTTAGATCAAAAACCACAATATCAGCATCAGGTTCTTCCCAGTCGCCAAGCGTCAATTTATTATTTTCAGAAACATGCGTCATCATATTAGTTGCACCAGCACCAGCGGCTTTGACTTCGCTTTCGCGGGCAAACAGCTTAAAGAACTTAACTCGACTAAAATCCACACATGTGCTTGACGCCCCAGTATCTAAAATAAATCGACCTTCAACACCATTTATAGAAGCTTTTACTTCAAAATGATCGGTCTCTGTATAACGCAACTTCACCCTTTGAAACCCTTTTTTCAACATAAATTCCCGTAATGATGCCATTCGTTTTTGCGCAAATATACACTACCGGAAAAATATACCGCCCCTAACGGAGGCATTAATATCACGCCCCTAACGGGGCTATTAATATGACGCTCCTGACGGAGCTATTAATATGGCGCTCCTGACGGGGCTATTAATATTGCGCTCCTAACGGAGCTATTTTTTTAAATGCGATCCATTTAGCCCCTTTAGGGGTGACATATTAATTTACCTGGAAAACAGCAGTCCTATGAGCCCCTTTAGG
>RRZV01000065.1 GCA_003931895.1 Mesohalobacter salilacus | reverse complement strand
TTCAGTTATCAGTTTTCAGTTATCAGTTTTCAGTTATCAGTTTTCAGTTATCAGTTTTCAGTTTTCAGTTTTCAGTCTTCATTTTACAATTCACCGCCCTCTGCTCACTGCTTACTACTCACTGTCCACTGTCAACTGTCCACTGCACACTGCACACTGCTAACTGCTCACTGTCAACTGTTCACTGCCCAATGCTCACTACTCACTACTCACCTCAAAATTTCTAATAACCAATTGTCTCAAAGAATGCTTAACTTTGCAAAACTTTATAAAAAAGCTTTAAAATGATTTTACCTATTGTGGCTTATGGCGATCCAGTTTTAAAACGCAAAGCTAAAGACGTTCCTAAAGATTATCCAGATCTACAACAGCTTATAGACAATATGTTTGAAACCATGTATAATGCTCATGGCGTCGGTTTGGCGGCTCCTCAAATTGGAAAATCTTTGCGCCTCTTTATTGTCGATGCTTCACCTTTTGCTGAAGACGACAATATTTCTGAAGAAGAAAAAGAAGAACTTAAAGAAGCTAAAGAAGTCTTTATTAATCCTATAATCATTGAAGAACAAGGCGATGAATGGGATTTTAATGAAGGTTGTTTGAGTATTCCTGAAGTGCGAGAAGACGTGTTTAGAAAGCCTAAAATAGAAATTGAATATTACGATCGCGACTTCAACTTGAAGCACAAAACACTTGATGGTTTATTTGCCCGAGTGGTGCAACACGAATACGACCATATTGAAGGTATTTTATTTACCGATAAACTTTCTGGACTTAAAAAACGTTTAATAAAAGGTAAGCTCAATAGTATTGCTAAAGGGAAAATAGATATAGAATATCGCATGCGTTTTCCAAAACTAAAAAAAAGCAGATAAACCCTTGATAAATCATCCTATCATCGCATATTTGCGAGCTAAAAAATAATGTATGGAATTTGACAAAATCCTTTCTGTATCTGGAAAACCAGGTCTGTATGAACTCAAAACCCAAACTCGAGCCGGCGTGTTGGCACAGTCCTTAGTTGACGGTAGAAAAATACAGGTTAATCTCAGAAACAACATCAGTATTTTATCAGAAATATCAATTTATACTTATGCTGATGAAATATCACTAAAAGAAGTTTTTTATAAGATTTATCAAAAAACAGATGGTCAAAAAAGCATTGATCACAAAAGCCCTAAAAGGGAATTGGAATCTTATTTTAGAGAAATATTACCAGAATACGACGAAGATAGAGTTTACCAAAGTGATATCAAAAAAGTGATTCAGTGGTATAACATTTTAATTGAAAATGATTTTACCGATTTTCAAGATAAAGAAAAATCTGACGAAGAAGAATAAATGGGCAGACGCAACAGGCATAAAACTTTTGAAAACCTTGAAGTCATAGATACTGGCCATAAAGGTAAAGCTGTGGCAAAAACCTCTGATGGTCAAGTGGTGTTTGTAGATAATGCCGTTCCAGGTGATATTGTTCACGCCAAGTCTTACAAAAAAAGACGCCGTTATTATCAAGCCAAACCTTTAGAGTTTGTTAAGCTTTCTGAACATAGAACCGAGCCAGTTTGCGAACACTTTGGCACTTGCGGTGGATGCAAATGGCAAAATATGAAATATGAGCAACAACTGTTTTACAAGCAAAAATCAGTTGAAGAAAATTTAAAACGCATCGGTCATTTAGACTTACCTCCTATTTCAGAAATTAAAGCCAGCGAAGACATTTACTTTTACCGCAATAAAATGGAATTTTCCTTTAGTAATAACCGCTGGTTAACTCAGGAAGAAATTGAAAGCGACAACAAAATTCAAGAAAAAAACGCTTTAGGCTTTCATATTCCTGGCATGTGGGACAAAATTTTAGACCTCAACACGTGTCATTTACAACAAGACCCAAGTAATGCGATAAGAAATGAAGTGAAGCGTTTTGCTATTGATAATAACTTGAGTTTCTTTGATGTCAGACAACAAACAGGTTTACTCAGAACACTAATGATTCGCACGACTTCTTCAGGTGGAGTTATGGTACTCATTCAATTTTATGATGATAAGCCCGATGAACGTGAACTTATACTTGAGCATCTCAAACAGAGTTTTCCTGAAATCACAGCTTTACTTTATGTCATCAATCAAAAAGCTAATGATACCATTTACGATCAAGAAGTAATTTGTTATCACGGCGAAGAATTTATTACAGAAGTGATGGAAAGTTTGAAGTTTAAAATTGATGCAAAGTCTTTTTACCAAACTAATTCTAAACAAGCCTACGAACTCTATAAAATCACAAGAGATTTTGCTGAAATTCAAGGCCACGAAGTGGTTTATGATTTATATACTGGCACAGGAACCATTGCCCAATTTATTGCCAAAACAGTCAAAAAAGTTATCGGTGTTGAAGCTGTCCCTGAAGCCATTGAAAAAGCTAAAGAGAACGCCAAAACCAATCAAATTGACAATTGTGAGTTTGTGGCTGGCGATATGAAAAAAGTGTTTACAAAAGCATTTGTAGCGAAGCACGGTCAACCAGATTTGATTATCACCGACCCACCACGAGAAGGTATGCACAAAGATGTGGTAAAGGTTTTATTAGATTTAAAACCTCAACGTATAGTTTATGTGAGTTGTAATTCAGCTACACAAGCGAGAGACTTAGAAATTTTAAGTGAAAATTATAAGATTACCCAAGTCAAACCCGTTGATATGTTTCCGCAAACGCATCACGTAGAAAATGTTGTAGCTTTAGAATTGAAATTATGATAAAGCGGTTTTTAAAATATCTTTTTTTTACTGTTGGAATCTTCCTCCTGTTTATATCTTGTGAGCGTGACGATATCTGTCCTGCTTCAACCCCTACAACCCCGTTTTTGATTATTGAATTTTTTGATGTTGCTGAAGACGACCAAAACAAAAACGTTCAGGGCTTAAGCTATATAGCAGAAAATTCAACCGACACTATAGCTTTAGGCACAACGGATTCTATTGCTTTACCTTTAAATACCAACCAAAATACGACACAATTTCAACTTCTTAGTAATACAGGCGACGAGGAGTTTGAGAATACAGATACCATAACATTTATATACGAAATTGGTGAAGTCTTTGTCAATAGAGCTTGTGGTTTTAAAGCTGTGTTTAGAGATTTAAGCGCCATCAGATCTATAGAAGACCCTGCTTCAAATAACTGGATACGAAGTATTAGAACAGAACAACTTAATGTAGAGAATGAACAAAATACACACGTTTTTATTTTGCATTAGCTTTTGTTTATTTTCAACAATAAACCAAAGTTTTGCTCAGAATGATAGTCTTGTCTATAAAGAACGATATGGCGCTTCATTTGGTGTAGATTTGTTTAAACTTTCCCGAACCGCTTTTGACGATAATTATACGGGTTTTGAAGTTAATGCTGACTATAGATTTACTGACGAAATTTACCTCGCTGCGGAATTAGGAAATGACCAATATACATTTGACGAAAGCAATCTTGTGGTGGACTCTGATGGCAGTTACATTAAATTAGGAGCGAATTATAATTTCTACAAAAACTGGATTGGAATGCAAAACCAAATCTATGGCGGCTTTAGAATTGGATTGTCCTCCTATTCACAAACATTAAAAGAATTTAATTTTTTTACTACTGACAATACTTTTGAACCTGATACTCAAGTTGTAAGTCGTGAATTCAACAATTTATCGGCCATTTGGTCTGAATTTCAATTTGGGTTTAAAGTGGAGTTGTTTAAAAACGTTTACGCTGCAGCCCATGTGCAACTTAAATTTTTAGTCAGTGAAACGGAACTGCAAAATTTCGATAATATTTTTATTCCTGGTTTTAACATCACAAATGATTTTAGCTCAATCGGTGCAGGTTGGGGTTATTCCCTCAGCTATTTAATTCCGTTTAAAACTAAACGTAAAACACAGTCAATTAATCCTGAGTAATACAGGTCATAAACCTGTCACTCTTTGAACTTGTTTTAGGGTCAGAATCAGAATCTATCACCTCACAATAATTCGCTCAACCCTCGCTAGCGCTCATTTGCAACGAGTGCAAAGAGTAAGTTTTCAGAAAAAAAGAGTGTCATTATGCAGTCTTTTATTATTTTAGCAAAGTGAGTAGAAAATATAAATTTCATAACAAGATTGGGTTATACTTTGTAAGTTTCTACAACGACGGTATGCCCAACTTTGTTGATATAGACGATGACAATGACGGCTACCTCACTTACGAAGAAGACGAAAACGGAGATGGAGATATAACAAACGATGACACCGATAGCGACGGCCACCCAGATTTCTTAGACGCCCAAGACAATGACCCTAACGTACCGGGTAACATTAACTTGAATAAAATAAACCGTATAGTAGGCGACAAAAAATACGAACTCTCTAACCACCTTGGCAATGTGCTTTCTGTAATAAGTGACAGAAAACTTCCTGCCAAATTTGTAGGCACAAAATGGTTTGGTACTAACGAAGAGATTACAGAATACTGGAGCAGAACAGGAGAAGCGTCCATTAGATATAATGAAGACTTTAGTATAGACGTCACTTGTTACAACCGTGAGTCTGGCGCTGTCGGCACTTACCCACTCGAAGCCGGACGCCAATACACTTTACAGTTTGACCTTGATCGTGATAACTTTACTACAAGTCTAAGAATATATCTTTTAAGCCCAAGCGGTCAAACGATATATAGCACTGCAGCCAACAATACTCAAACCATTGCCACCACATTTACCAGCAGTGAAAGTGGAGAATACACTGTACATATAATAACAGGCAGTGACTTTAGCCAAGTAGAAACCTTTACCATATCCAACTTTAGCATAGCCGATGTCACAGAAATAGCGCAAACCGGCAACCAAATCGATTTTTTTGGTACCTTTGTACCAGACGTTCTTTCATATAATGATTACTATCCTTATGGCATGCTCCTACCCAACCGTCATGGTAGTGTGGATTCTTACCGGTATGGGTTTAATGGAATGGAGAAAGATGATGAAGTTAAGGGAATAGATGGTAGTAGTTATGATTTTGGGGCGAGAATGTATGATCCAAGAATTGGAAGATGGTTTTCCCCAGATTTAAAATTTTTTAAGCAACCAAGTAAATCACCGTATAAAGCATTTAATAACAATACGAATCTATACGTTGATCCAGATGGTAACACAGAATGGTTAATAATAACAATAGTTAATTATAAAACTAATGAAACTCACACTATGATAGCTGTTGTTGACGAAGATAAATTAGACAAAAAACTGAGTCATAGGCTAAATGATGGAGGTTATGGCGTGGAATTTTGGGAGTTCAGAGATAAAGTTCGAACTCAAGTGATTACAATAAATGAAGACGGTAGTATTGAGACTAAACCTGAAACTATTAATTATGTTACAAAATATACAAGATCGAAATTTTTTGATTGGGTTCCTTATATTCCTAATATAGACTTGGAAGGTGACGCTCCAGCTATGACTGTAAAAGATGGCTATATATTCACAACCCCTGGCGGTAAAGATGGCTTGGCACGACCTAACAAAAAAGATAAAACATCAAATGCTGAAATCGATGAAAAAGACGCAGAGGGCGTTATGTTATTAACACTTTTAGCAAAAAATAGAACTAAGTTTAAACCGAATAAAATTGGACCAAAGGAAGTTGCAAGCTTTACAAAGAGTTTTATAACAAAAGTACTTAAAGATGCTGGCATTGAAAATACTTCAATAGATATACGCGAAGGTATAGTGTCAATAGAAAATAATGGTGAACCAAAAGTTAAATTAAGATATAAGAAAGCAACAGGTATTAATATCTCACGTGGAGGACATTATCTTTCACCTACAAAGTCCATAAATGTTGAATATATCATGCAAGAAATCTATGTCCCTGAGAGTCAATTTCAGAAATTGCAAAAGCAATTTAAAGAACAATATGAAAGTGATGCTGATAGTTTAAAGAATACAACAAATGAATAGATTAATATTAATTTATTGCTTTTTACTTATTGTGTACTCCTGTAATACAAAACATAAAAAAAAATTACCTAATGGTAAATATAAATCTTATTATGAGTCAGGGGAGATTAAAGAAAAGGGTGTTTATCGAAAAGGAAAAAAAATTGATACTATTATAAAATATTTCAAGGATGGTAATGTAAAGAAACTTGAAATAATTAAAAATGGAGACTCATTAAAAAATATATATTATCATCTAAATGGTAAAGTTAAATCTACAGGTTATAGTTTTTATAATAAAAAAATTGATTGGTGGTTTTATTATGATAAAAATGGAATGCTATCAAAGAAAGAACAATATCTTTTAATTGACACTTTAAATATTTTAAATCAAAAAATCAAAGTAACTAATGGTAACATTGAATATTCTAAAAGTTGTTTTCATGTAATAAATAATGGTAAATTAAAATACTACTCGCCTTATGATAGTAAAGATTTGAAATTAGGTGAAACTAGATTTATTGTATTAAAAATTTTCACAGAATACGATAGTCTTAAAAATGAAATTTACTTTAAGAATAATAGTCAAATTGAAAATGGTTATTATATCGGTTCAAGCAAAGCTATAATTGAAGAAAATGTTTTTATTCATACTGACAGTATTGTAGATAATGAAAAAGCAGTTAAATATATTCAAGTTAATCAGTATGTTAATTGGTGAGCTAATCGTACTGACTTGCAGTCCGAGATTAAGAAAGTATAAAGCCACTCAAATCCTCCATAGGCGGACAGGTTTAGGTGGTTTTTTTTTATGTAATAGTCTCTTACAAAAGCATCAATTATTTAAAATCACTATATTTACAAGGTCTAAGAGAGACATAACACGTTCTTTTAAAAATACCTGAAATAAGGCTCTATCAAAAAAAGGCAATCGGGCAAAAAAATGCATAAGATTAGTTTTCCTATGGCATGCGCTGCACTGAGCGTAGTCGAAGTGCTCCTACCCAACCGTCATGGTAGTGTAGATTCTTACCGTTACGCCTGCCTGACGGCAGGCAGGGCTTCCAAGGCCAAGAAAAAGACGACGAGATTAAAGGGGAAGGGAATTCTATAAACTATAAATTTAGGATGCATGATCCGAGATTGGGGAGGTTCTTTGCTGTGGATCCGTTGTTTAGGGAATATCCTTTTTATTCATCTTATCAGTTTTCTGCAAATCAAGTAATCCATTCAATTGAATTAGAAGGTCTAGAAAATTTAGACAATTTAAATGCTAATGAAGAGGAAGAAAAATTTGACTTAAGAAGTGAATTCCATTTTTTAACAGATTGGTTCGGGAAATGGTCAGGGATAGACAAAGTTGATCCTGCTTTTCCAGGGGGTACTACTAAGCAAATGACGGAATTTAAAGAGCAACAAGATAAAGCAATAAAAAGAGTAGAAGAAGCTACTCATGAATTAGAGACAGGTGCAAAATACTTGGCTGGAGCAGCAGGAGCTATGCTTTTTGCACCAATAGCCGTTGAAATAGCTCCTCTTGTATTTACGACAGCTAGTGGTGAAGTGATAGCTACAAAAATGATTATTAGTGCTAGTACTCAAATGGCAATTACAGGTGATGTTGATGTAGCCGATGTAATGTTCGATGGGGTATTGATTAATGGAGCTGGTGAGGTTGTTGGAGGTTTTGTTGATTTTAATTTATCTGAAGGTAAGATGCTCATTGTCGGAATAAACAAGGAAGATAGAGATGTTGCTATTGATTTAACAACAGGTTTGATAGCTAAAGGTATTGAGTTAAAAAATACATCTCTAATAGATACAAAGGATTTAGACAAAAATGCTAAAGTACTTTTTGATGTAATATACGAAAGTGTAATTTCTACAACAGAAAAGGCTGTAAATGAACAAATGAAAAAAGAAAATATCTCTAAAGATAATACTCAAAATGATTGTGGTGATGACTGCTAAAAGAAAAAAAGAAATATTTTTCATTTCACTTATTATAATATTTATATCATACGCTATTTATAAATTCATTGAAAGAAAAATTAGTGAAGATCATCTTGATGAGAATCATATTTATATAGCAGTTACCATTTCAAAAATAAGATATGGCAGGATAAGTTCAGCAGATTTTGTTTTTAAATACATTAACAAACAATATAAAGAGAAAGAGGTTTGTGGTTCATCTGAATTAAATAATATGAATATTGGAGATATATATTTGGCAAAGTTTAATGAAGATATCGAATTTTCAGAATTAATGTGTGGTTGTAAGCTATCAAAATCAGATAAAGGTAAAGTATGGGAAAAGTTTCCAGGGTGTAAAAACTAATTAATGCAAATTAGAAAAAACACAGTAAAAGTGCTTAGATTATAAGACTACAAAGCCAGTTACAACTCGGGAAAAACGCGACAAAAGTGTTCCAAATTTGGGACAACGCCTGCGGATAAAGGGTTTTTTGGTTATGAAGGTATGAGCCACTCAAGTTTGATTTCGGGTGGTTTTTTGTGTAATAGTCTCTAACAAAAGCATCAATTATTTAAAATTGCTATATTTACAAGTTAGCTGTGATGTGAAAGTAAAAAACGCAAATTGCATTATAAAAAATTCATGAAATGAACTTACCTAAATACCCGCTGTCATCAAGTGAAAAAATGACAACTTTTGAATTTACAAGCGAGGGTGAAAAAGGACTGATTCATAAACTTGTAAGATTTCAACCAACAAACTTAAATGGACTTTATAATCTTGCCTTTGGTGATAAAGATAAACTTACAGGTGATATAAATGATAAAGTTATTTCAAATAATGGTGATAGCAAAAAAGTTTTGGCAACGGTAGTAGCAACAGTATATGCCTTTACAGACAAATATCCTAATGCATTAATTTATGCTACTGGAAGTACAAAATCGAGAACAAGACTTTATCGTATTGGAATTACAAAATTTATAGATGAAGTAATTGCTGATTTTGAAATCTTAGGTGAAATAAATGGTGAATGGGAAGATTTTCAAAAGGATGTTGAATATCAAGGGTTTTTGATTCGTAGAAAAAAATAAATTTGTAACTTTATATAAATATTAAAATCATGAAGATTACCGACGAATTAAAAAAAAGGAAAATACCAATAGTAAGTATTGACAAAAGATTAAACGAATTTGATGAAAGAATACAGTTTCCTGAAAAACAAGATAAAGCAAATAAAATGTTGAAAAGTACTGGTTTACCTAAACAATGGATGACTGAACACTACAGCTAATAATATTTATCTTCAATGGCTGGGTTTTGGAACCCCGCTAGCGCTCGTTTACAACGAGTCCAAAGAGTGTTATACTTTGTTAGTTTTGCTACAGTATATTGGATAGATGTTTTTATAAGGCATAAGTATTTGAAAATATTAGCAAGTAGTATAGATTACTGTAGAGAACACAAAGGCATGGAATTGTATTGTTATTGCTTTATGCCAAGCCACTGCCATTTTATTAGTGAAACTCAACTTTGAAAAATAGCGAAGCTATTAATTCAAAGTTGTTAGTTGAACTAATCCCGCTATTTCAGCGGGATTTTGGATTCAATACCCTGACGCTCAGCGTCGAAATATTAAAAATTATTCTTATTAGATACCCTGATGGCTCTGCCTCGGGGTAGTTCATTTTTAGGTCAGCAAAAGACCAGCCTATGGAGCTTTTACGAGATTATAAGAAATTTACATCAAAAAAAGTCATACAAGCTATTGAGAATAATTCACAAGAAAGCAGAAAAGAATGGTTGCTTTATATGTTTAAACGTGCAGGACAAAAGAAAAGTAATGTCAATACTTACCAATTTTGGCAACATCACAACAAGCCCGTTGAATTATGGAGCGACAAGGTCATCAAACAAAAAATAGATTATATTCATGCCAATCCGGTAAAAAGTGGTTTTGTCACAAACCCAATAGATTGCAAATATTCTAGTGCTAGAAACTTTCAAGATGATCATTCTGTTTTAAAAATAGATGATGCTGGGTTTATGGGTTGGTAAAAAAATATGAGTTTTAGCACTCCCCCGCTAGTGCTCGTTTGCAACGAGTGCTATACAAACCAAAAAAACAAGATATTGCAGACTTGCAATCCGTGCCAAGTATAGCCACTTAAGAGATTAGGTGTTTTTTTTGTTTTATGAGGCATAAGTTTTTTTTGTTTTGTAGTCTTTACAACTCGGGAAAACTGCGACACTTGCCCGTCCGATCAGGCGGGAAAATGTTCCAATGCTTCGGCTTGGTTCAGCACAGGAGATGGAACAACGCCTATAGATAAAGGGATTGGGTTAAACCAGTAAAGCAGATACAAACAAGTGTGATTGTTCATTGGTTAAAAATTCACAGACTACGAAGAAGCCAATACTTAGCAGGACACAAATACATCAGTTCTACTGATAGATGCCAGCAAGACGATTTAGAAAGCCTGCATGATACGATTAATAATTTTCATCCGTTTAGTTAAGAAGATTATTTGTAATTTTACGGTATAAATTTTTTGAGTTATGGAAGCATTAGATTTAAGACAAAGCGTATTAGAGTATATTAAGAACAAAGCAGATTATCGGTTTTTAAAACTGGTAAAAGCTATGGCATCATCCTACAGCGAAGAAGAAGTTTTAGAGCGAGATACAATAGAACAATATAATAAAGAGATTGATCAGGCTATTGCCGAAGTTGAGAGAGGCGAATTTTATACACAAGAAGAAGTAGAAAAAATGGCCAAAGAATGGTAGAAGAATTAAAGGTGGTTTGGAGTAAAACAGCTCAAAAAGCTTTAGAAAAACACTACAATTACATCAAAGAAGACTCCTTAAAATCAGCTAAAAAAGTAAAGTCTGAAATATTAGGAATTACCAAAACACTCTCAAAAGTACCAACACGTTATCCTTTAGACAAATACCGTAAAAACAATAAAGGTGATATTAGAGCCTTTGAGAAATATAGTTTAAGAGTAGCCTATCAGGTAAAGGAAAAAGAAATTGTTATTGTGAGGGTTCGACATATTAAAAGAAGTCCATTAGAATACTAAACAACCCAACCGCACAAAAATAATCCCGATAGTGTGGACTTGTAGTCCGTGCCATATTAGTTTTGTGTAAGGTTATAGTCAATCTATTTTTGGATTGGAAATATTCTAGTGCTAGAAGTTTTCAAGACAATCATTCTTTTTATAATTTAATGATGCTGGGTTTATGGTTTGGTAAAATAATATGATTTTTAGCACTTTAGCACTCGTCAAAGTCAAGCGCCATCGGGGTCAGAATCAGAATCTATCACCTCACAATAATTCGCTCAACCTGTGTTGATTTCGTATCAGAAATACTCAGAAAATAAAGACCAGACTTGACCGTAATAGGTATCTCAGAATTTCCTTGTTGAGAATTAGACCAAATGGTTTTACCCGAAATATCAAGAAGCTTAAACTGATAAGTTTCTGATGGATTAAGGCCTTTAATTTGTATGTTTTCGTTTATGACTGGATTTGGAAATACAACAATGTCATCAATACTTTTTTCATCTATGCTTAAATTTTGATTCCAAGGGTTACCAAATTCAGTTCCCCAAATAAAATCGACGAGATTAGGGAAATCAATAAATGGATTGCGGTTTTTTTGCCAGTTGTATATGACATTATTTCTATTCATTTCAAAATCATCTGGCGGATCTTGTTGATGCCAGTTGAGTAAGGTTGCTAAATCGCCAAGTTCACCTGTAACTGATGGAAAACCGTTTACAACATCTAAGTCGTTGTAACGTATAGCTAAAAAGAAAACCCCACGAGCGACATCGCCTTTAAAGCTTCCTGTATTTGATGGTGGGCCAATATACTGTCCGTAATGTTGATTTCCTCGACTAGAGTTTTCACCAGCGTCAGCTGCACGTAAACCATGAGCGTCGGAATTGGCATGCCTTAGTGAATCGGCGTTGGTTTCCCACCACACATTAATACCATCGGCTATATCATCATCTTCAATACTTGAAAAACCACCTCTTGAACGTGGAAAAGTGTGTTCTCTATTCCACTTACCAATACTTGAAGATCCGGTTTGAAATAAAAACTTTGCTCTAGGCTGTTCGGTGTAAACTAACCAAACTTGATTGTTATTGTCTGGATTTTGATCGGCTTCTTTTAAAATATCAATAATATCGGTGTAAGTGTGAGTTCTGACAACACTATTTTCAGATACTAAGTTTTGAATACCTTGTATCAACGCATTACCTGCTAATCCGTCTAGGTTGTCATAATAATCACTTGGTGCATTACTTGCTACATTATCAAATGTAGGATTTAGCGGTGAGCCAAAATTAGAGGTGGTAAAATCAGCGTCAATGATAATTATGCTAACATTATTATTATTTGAAATAAATTCAGGTGGAAGATTTGATATATTGATTTCCATAAATTCATCTTCTTCGGCTACACCATCGGCCAAAATATTGATTTGAGTTTGACCTGTGGTATCGCCAGTTTGAAAGTCTATAAACGCATCTCCAGTATAATCGGCATTATTAAAATCGCCATTGTTTAAATCTAAGTTAAAAGTAATATCATTGACTACTGGATCTTCTGTAGTTAATGTAATTATAACAGTTTCTCCTTCATCAAAAACCTCTTGATTAGTAGAAATAGTAATGCCATTAAGAATTACACCTGAACCGTCATTGAGTTGTTTTGGTGTTGGTGTATCTACAAACCAACTGCCGTCATTTGCACGTTGAATCGATTCAAAGTCTTTATTGCCATTTGCGCTTTCATCAATTTGTTGTTGTAGTCCTAATAAGTTAAGTAAACCCGTATCATCAGCATCGTTAGTGCCATAAACCAAAGCATCGACTAAATTTGTGGTTGTGGCTAAAGTGCCAATAGGCATATCAGATTCGTTAGCTTGATAAATTGCCACAGCATCAGCACCATTTTGTATAGTATTTAATTGTAATTCAAAATCAGGTATAGGCGAAACTTCAGAAGCGCCTAAAACAAAAAGTCCGTTGATATCAGTTGTAAATCCATCTAAATCAAGGTTAAAATAACTCAAATCGCCACCACTACTCGACCCATTAAACAAGACAAGCAGATAACCATCTAAAGGTGAAAATGGATTATCGGTTTTAATTTCAATAAATTCTTTAGTATCAACGCCGTCTGTATCGGCATCAAGTTCATTGATTGTAGGGTTTTGAGCAATGAGGTTTAAAAAGCAAAAACTCAATAATAAAGTAAAAATATATTTCATAAATTTTAATTTTTTCAAAACTAAGGTTTATGAAAATAAATTTAGCATTAATCAGGTTAATTAATAATTATAAAAAATGATATTGTTTCTACGCTATTAAACCAGTAATAATGATTACTCTATATCTTAAGCTAAAATGTCTCCATGATCGCAGACGAATGGTCACTTTTTCACTTAGAATGCTCAGTGTGACATAAATTCTCATTACTGGTTTAATAACGTTTATTCGCGAAATGATTTAAATACAAGAAGCGTTTTTAGTTTTTATAATGAAGAAAATGTTTAATATTCATATTATGGTAAAGAATATTTTTTAAGCTGTTTTGAGAATTTAAAATATAGGTCAGAAAATAAAAATATAGTTTTAAATATTTCAATACACCTTAGGCAAAGAAATCTTAAAGACCACGGCCGAAATTCTAACAGCAATAACAACAATCCCTGAAATGATAAAAATTAAATCCTGGGGCAAATTAAAATAAGTTAAGGCGAAATATGAAAAACCACCAAGAATACAAGCTGTAGCATATATCTCTTTATGAAAAATAACGGGAATATCATTACACAATATATCTCTAATCACGCCACCAAAACAGGCACTCATCGTGCCAAAAGCAACGCAAATTAAAGGTGGCAATCCTGCTGAAATAGCTTTTTCTACACCAACAACCGTGTAAAGACCAATTCCAAAAGTATCAAACAGAAATAAAGATTTACGTAAATAATTGATTTTATTGCGTAATGCGATTGCAAATATTGTGGTCACTATAATCACATAAACATAAGTCATATTATTCAACCAACTGACATCGGCTTTTATCAAGACATCGCGTAAAGTTCCACCACCAACTGAAGTTACAAAAGCAATAATCAGAATACCAAAAGCATCAAGGCCTTTGCGCATAGCGGCTAAAACCCCAGAAATAGAAAAGGCCACAACGCCAAGAATATCTAAAACAAAAATAAAATCCATTAGCGCTGAGTGTAATAGTTATAGTCTCGTAAAACGGTTTCAACAAATTGTAGAGATTTTTCTTGTGGTTGAACTTCCATTTTACTCATTAATTGTTGATGCAATTTGTTGATCAGGTGATATTCTCTTTGTCGTTTAGCTTTCATATATATGGCTTTGGTTTGCCGCATATCTTCATCGCTAAAAATGGTGACCTGAGGATATTTAGGTTGATAATTTTCTGGCACATCCATAATGATAGTTTGGGTGAAATCTACTCGGTTTCTTTCTGAAATGACTGTAGTTTTAGCAGCTAAATCTCCAAGGCGTTGACCTTTACCACCAAACAAGATGAATAAACTGGCCACAGAACCAAAAGAAATAGAAATATCTATTAATCGTAAACACCATCGAATGAGATAATGACCGGCTTTAGGCTTTGAACCATCGACGCAAACCACTCTGATTTTCATTGCCGCTTTACCTACACTTTGTCCATTCATAGCTAATTCCATTACTAAATGATAAAGCAGTAAAGGCAAAGTTACGACCATACTAACTGCAAAGCTTGAAGCGCCTAACAAGGGAAAAATAAAACCGACTAAAAATAAATAAGCCAAAAGAATAAGAATATCAATAAAAAAAGCTGCTGCCCGCTCAAAATAGTTAGCCAAATTTTGGTCTATGGTGACATTTTGAGCCGTTTGAATTTGAAAATTATCCATTAAAATTTATTAGATTTGAAGTTTATTTTAAAAAACTATGCGCGAGGCAGCTTTTGTTAAGCAAAATAAAAACAAATGGTTCAAATTTGAAAGCTATTTGAGAGATAATGCTCAATATTCTCCTGATGACCTTTCTAATCTATACATCGAAATTACCGATGACTTAAGCTATGCGCAAACTTTTTTTCCTAATAGTAATACAACCAAGTATTTGAATCAAATTTCGGTTAAAGCGCATCAAAAAATTTATAAAACACAAAAAACATCGGGCAATAAAATTGTGAAGTTTTATGCCAAAGAATTTCCGTTGATGTTTTACCATTACCGCTATCAGTTTTTACTGGCGTTTTTAGTGTTTTTGTTTTTTAGTATAGTTGGGGCGTATTCTGCTGCGACAGACCAAGATTTTGTCAGAATGATTTTAGGAGATTATTATGTCAATATGACTTTAGAGAATATCAACAATAACGACCCGATGGCGGTGTATAAAAAAGCTAACGAAACCGACATGTTTATCGGCATTACAATTAATAATGTTAGAGTGGGGTTTCTCTCATACATTTTTGGATTTTTATTTGGTATAGGAGCTTTGTTTATAGGTATGCAAAATGCCGTTATGTTGGGGTCTTTTCAATATTTTTTTGCTGAAAAAGGCTTGTTATGGGAATCAGTAAGAACGATATGGATTCACGGCACGATTGAAATTTCAGTAATTATTGTCTGTATTTGTGCGGGCTTAGTGGCTGGCAATGGCATTATGTTTCCTAAAACCTTTACCCGATTAGAGTCGTTTGCCCGTAGTGCAAAAGCAGGTCTAAAAATTGTTTTAAGCACCGTGCCGTTTTTTATTATTGCAGGGTTTTTAGAAGGCTTTGTAACAAGACATACTGAAATGCCTGATGCTCTGGCTATAGTTATCATTGGTGGCTCATTGGCTTTAATTTTATTTTATTACGTATTTTTACCATTCAAACTTCATAAAAACCAACAACATGGAAAACAATAACCCAACTCAACCGCAATTTGTCTTTAGAAAAGAGCGCGAATTCGGCGAAATTATCAGCGACAGCTTTAGTTTCTTCACGCAGAATTACAAAAGTATTTTAAACATATTTTTAAAGTTTGTCGGTCCGTTTATTTTGTTAAGTGTCATCGCAACGACTTTTTACCAATACAAAGTTGGTGCTTTGCTATCTGATGTCACAGCTTTTGCATCACCAGACATACTCGTTTCTGCCTTTGCCGAAAATTCATGGGTCATTATTTTACTGATAATCACCTCGGTAGCTACAAATATTATTTTGTATGGTACGGTTTTACACATTATTAAATCTTATATGAATAATAGTGGAGAAATTGTTGAAGGAGATATCTCTCAAGGCTTAAAAAACGATTTTTGGAAATTGTTTGGGTACTTATTTTTAGTGAGTTTAGTGACTATAATTGGCTTTGCTATTTGTTTTTTACCAGGAATTTACCTTGCAATAGTTTTAGCTCCTGGTATTGGCATATTAATCATGGAAAATGAATCGGTTTCTGAAGCCTTTACGAAATCTTTTACTCTTATTAAAAATAACTGGTGGATTACATTTGCTACATTTTTAGTGTTTATAATTCTTATTGCTATTTTAGGTTTTGTTTTTCAATTGCCAGCATTTATTTATACGATTGTTGAAAGTTTTACAGCTGTGCAAAAATCTTCTGACCCCAGTGCAATAACAGATATCTACCAAAATTGGGTATATCTGTTATTTACCGCTATTGGTAGTCTTGGGCAATTATTTCTTAGCATTTTTACGGTTATTATGGTTGCTTTAGTCTATTTCAATCTTTCTGAAAAACAAGAGTTTACTGGCACTTACGAGCAAATTGACCAAATCGGAAATTAAATTGTATGAGCAAATCATTGCTGTTTTTATTTACTGTTTGTAGCCTTCATTTTAGCTTTTGTTTCAATTCAGTTGATAATCCAAATTTTATCTTGTCAAGTTTTGTTAATCAAGACAAAGGTATTTTTGATAAAGAAAAATTAGATGAACTAAAAGCTGACGATGACTACGATTACAGCATTGAAGAATCTCAAACGAATTGGTGGACAACATTTAAAGATTGGATAGCCACAAAATGGCGAAATTTGTTTGGGGATAGTTTAGATTCCAGCTTTTGGTTTTTTATATTTAAAGTCCTACCCTATTTAATTCTCGGGGCAGCTCTGATTTTTATTGTTTGGTTCATAGCGCGGTCTAATCCGGGAAATCAAATTATGCGTCAGCATGATGCTTCTAAAGTGACCATAACGGAAGAAGAGGAATTATTGATGACCCGAAATCTTGAAAAAATGGCAGATGAAGCCATTGAAAACCAACAATTTCGTTTGGCGATTCGATATCTATACCTCAATTCCATCAAACGTTTAGACTTAAAAGACATCATTAAATACGCTAACGATAAAACTAATTTTGAATACTTAAAAGAAATTGAGTTTAAGGAGCTTTCAAAGATTTTTAAACACTTAACCATAGCCTACGAGCAAACATGGTATGGCCAAATGCAGTTTGATGAGGTGTATTTTCAAAACCTTCAACAGCAATACGAAACGTTTCACAAACATTTAGACCAAAAACAATATGCTCAAGCCTAAAAACTACATTTTGATTTTGGTTTTAGTGCTGTTTGGTTCTTATGTATTTTTAGAATCTACAGCTAAAGAGCCATTAGACTGGTCTGAGAGTTATTGGAAAAACCATTCTAAACCCTTTGGCGCTGAAATTTTTCATCAAATTTTTACAGAACATATCGAGCAGAGTGAAGAAACTGACCAATCCGTTTATGAAGTGTTGACTGAAGAATATAAAATAGGCAATTATCTCTTCTTTAATGGCAGTTTGGGTTTTGGTGAATACGACATTAAAGAATTACTATGCTGGATTGAAAATGGCAATACGGTTTTAATGTCGGCAGAATATTTTCCAAAGACCATTTTAGACACTTTAAATCTAAAAAAACAGAAGTTTGTGTTTGATGATCAATTTTCCTATCAACCTAATGTTGTTTTTGACACCACTACTCAAAAAGATGTTTACAATTTTAAAAGAAACTTAAACGTTCAGTATTTCACCAATACCGATACTTTAAACCATAAGGTTTTAGGGTATTCTAAAGTCATTAATGATGACAGTACTACAACTAAATACTTGCCAAATTTCATCAAAGCAAGTTTTGGGCGTGGCGAACTTTACCTGCATCTTTTTCCAAAAGCGTTTACCAATTATTTTTTAGTTAATAGCAATAATGCCAATTATACCGAGCAGGTTTTATCAAGATTAAATTATGATGAATCATTAATTGTAGATGAATATTACAAAGCTCAACGTGTGGTTCAACAGCCTCAATTATTGCAATATCTCGTGGCCAATAAACATTTGAGGTGGGCGTATTATTTGCTTTTGCTTTTAGCGGTAATTTATATCTTTTTTGAAGGCAAACGCAAACAAAAACCCATTAAAGTCGTTCAAGCTTACGAAAATAAAACCTATGCGTTTACCCAAACCATCGCCGAGATGTATTATCGCAAAAAAGACCACAAAAGCATTGCGACTAAACAAATCGAACATTTCTATGATTTTATTAGGACGCAATACAATATTTCAACAGCAAATTTAAACGATGAATTTGTAGCTCAATTAGCTTCAAAATCAGGCAAAACACAACAAGATATCAAATCTATATTAAAATATATCAAAAGTATTGAAAGTCAGAAATCAATATCAAAAGAACAATTGCTTAAATTAGAAAAACAGCTATCAAATCTTAAAAATTAAGTCTATGGAAAATCAAAATATAAATCCGTCTGAACAATCTGATGTTAACTCAAAATCAGAAAACAAATCTGCGCAAGCATCTTCATCTGAAGATACGGCAACATCACCTTTAAATGAATATCAAAAGATGGCTGAAGATTTAAAGGCTCAGCTTGCTAAAGTCATTGTAGGCCAAAATGATTTTATTGAATTGCTTTTAGTGAGTCTGTTAACCAACGGGCACGTTTTAATAGAAGGCGTGCCAGGAATTGCTAAAACACTTACTGCTAAACTTTTTGCAAAAAGCATCAACGCCGATTTTAGTCGAATTCAGTTCACGCCAGATTTAATGCCAAGTGATGTACTCGGCACTTCAGTATTTAATGCCGAAAAAGCCGAATTTGAATTTAAAGCTGGTCCAATTTTTTCCAATATGGTTTTGATTGATGAAATCAACCGTGCGCCTGCCAAAACCCAATCGGCTCTGTTTGAAGTGATGGAAGAAAAACAAGTCACTATCGATGGTCATCAATATGATATGGAAGCACCATTTATGGTTTTAGCTACCCAAAATCCAATTGAGCAAGAAGGCACTTATGCCCTACCCGAAGCTCAACTCGATCGGTTTATTTTTAAAATAAAACTCAGCTATCCAAACCTTGAAGAGGAAGTTAAAATTATAGACAAGCATCACCAAAACAAAGCTCAAAATTTTCTTCAGCAAATTGAAACTGTAATTAGCAAAGAAAATGTTAGCCAATTCAAAGCAGATATCCATAAGGTCAATATTGAGCCTAAAATTATGTCTTATATTGCTGAAATTGTTCATAATACACGTCAGCATCCGCATTTATTGTTAGGCGCATCACCAAGAGCTTCTGTTGCGATCATGTTAACAGCTAAGGCTTTTGCAATTTTAAATGGCCGTGATTTTGTAACGCCTGATGATGTCAAACGCAGTTTAAAACCTGTACTAAATCACAGGATTGTCTTGTCACCTGAACGTGAAATGGAAGGGATGACCACCGAAGACGTCGTAGATATGATTGTGAAATCTATTGAAATTCCAAGATAGTGTTTAAACTGCTCAAACCTTTATATTTTACACGGCGTTTTTTTTCAGCTTTAATCAGTATAGCCTTGCTATTCTTTTTATCGTATTGGTTCACTGTGCTTTTTACGATAGCGGCTATGTTATTTTATGCCTTATTGGTTTTAGTTATCATTGATATTGCAGCATTATTTCGTGTAAAAGGTTTCTTTGCAGAACGGTTATTACCTGATAAGTTTTCAAACAGTGATGATAATGTGGTGATGCTCAATTTTGAAAACGGATACAATTTTAAAATTCAATTTCAAGTTATAGATGAAATACCTGTGCAGTTTCAAAAACGAGATTTTCTAAAAACACTTCAAGTTGACGCTAAAAAACAAAAATCTTACGACTACCAACTCAAGCCTACACAACGCGGTGAATATTATTTTGGCAACTTAAATTGCTATGTGTCTTCTCCATTTAATTTAACTAAACGCCGTTATAAATTTCAAAACGAGCAAATGGTCAAGGTTTATCCGTCATTTATTCAAATGAAAAAATACGATTTCCTGGCTTTAGACAGACAATCTCGGGATTTTGGGATGAAAAAAATTAGACGTATCGGTCACAGTATGGAATTTGAGCAAATCAAGGAATATGTGAAAGGTGATGACATTAGAGACATCAATTGGAAATCCACAGCTAAACACAACCAGTTGATGGTCAATCAGTTTCAGGATGAAAAATCACAACCTATTTATAACATCATTGACAAAGGCCGCGTGATGAAAATGCCTTTTGAACAACTCAGTTTATTAGATTATGCCATTAATTCAGCTTTAGCTTTTTCTAATATTGCTTTGAAGAAAAATGATAAAGTTGGGATGCTCACCTACTCCAATACTATTGACAATTTCAGAAAAGCCCAATCCAGGCTTTCACAAATCAATGTCTTATCCGAAGCTCTGTACAACATTAAAACCGACTTTAAAGTCAGTGATTTTGGTTTGCTTTATGCACATTTGAAACGAAAAGTAACTCAACGCAGCTTAATTTTTCTGTTTACTAATTTTGAACATATCTCTGCACTTGAGCGTCAACTCCCTTATCTCAAAGCGATTTCGAGACAGCACGTGTTAGTGGTTATCTTTTTTGAAAACACAGAGTTAGACCAACTTATACATACTGAAACAGAAGATTTACAAAGTATTTATCAAAAAACCATCGCCACAGATTTTGCTTACAACAAACGCCTGATGGTCAAAGAACTTGAAAAAAATAGTATTCAAGCCATTTTGACCAAACCAAAAAATTTAAGTATTAATACCATCAATAAATATTTGGAGATTAAGGCGAGAGGTTTATTGTGAATTTTTATCAAACCTAAAGACGAAAAGGTCGCATAACAAACTTTTATTTTAGTTAAACAATATTTATCATTTAATTATAATAGGTTATCTAATTAAGTAATAACTTTGAGGGTAATATTTTTTTAATTGGCTTAAATTCTTAATTTATGTTTAAAATTCAACATTTTACCGATGAGCTTGTGCTATCGAAAGCCCCTAAAATACAAGCCAAGATTGGTTTAACACATCAAGGTGGAAGGCTTAAGTGTTTAAGCTTTAAGGATACGCCAATTATCGACGATTTAGAAAACAAGACTTACGATAAAAGCCATGCAGGCGCTATTCTCTTTCCTTTTGTGAATAGAATAAAAGAAGGCCAATATGATTTTGCAGGACAAAGCTATCAATTAGAATGTAACGAACCTGGTTGTGGTAATGCCATACACGGATTGGTGTTTAACAAAACCTTTGAAATTGAAGAGACTGAAGAAAAGTCAGATTATGCTAAAGTTAAATTATCTTATATCGAAAAAGATCCACCTCAGGGTTTTCCGTTTCAGTATAAAATTAATTTGACTTACACCCTGACTGAAGCGTCACTTAGTTTAAAGTTAGAAGTGAAAAATATAGACAAAACCCCATTTTTATTCAATACAGGCTGGCATCCTTATTTTTGCGTCAGTAATTTCGATACTGATTTTTTGGGTTTTAAAACTGATAAACAAGTTATTTTTAATGACAAGATGATAGCTTTAGGCACTGCAAAAGCCTTAATCGCAAACCCTTACTCTTTAAAAAACAAAACCTTAGATGATTGTTTTGTATTATCAGACAAGGCTGTTGAATTTTATACAGACCATTACAAAGCCACAATTACAGGGCGTCCAAAATCTGATTTTCTACAAATCTATGCGCCGCCTGGCGAAAAGAGACTAGCCATTGAACCTATGACAGGAATATCGGATAGTTTTAATCATAAAAAAGGCATTCAGATTTTAAAACCTAATGAAATTAAAACTGAAACTTGGACGATAGATTTAAGCTAAAATCACAAATTTTGTACTTTTTAGTAGGGGCTTTTAACGGGCTTTCCGCTATATTTTTTTGTGGTTTGTCAAGTCTACATAAGTGTTTTAAATGTGCCTTAAAAAGGCCCACTTAAAACACAACTTCGCTAAGACAAACCACAAAAAAGATGCCGCTTCAATCCCTAAGCTAGGTTGGCAAACTACTAAAAAATAATTTTACAATAATAATTTCCAAGCCCTTAGCATCATCACGAAAACCTTATATTTGTTTTTGAATTTTTAAAAATATAAATTATGTCCGTTGCCAAAAAAGATTATAAGCGCATAACAGTTAAGACTTTGGTAGATATGAAGCGTCGAGGTGAAAAAATAAGTATGCTGACTGCCTATGATTTTACCACAGCAAAAATAGTAGATAGCGCAGGTACAGACGTGATATTGGTTGGTGACTCAGCCTCAAATGTTATGGCTGGTCACGAAACCACACTACCTATTACTTTAGATCAAATGATTTACCATGCTTCAAGCGTGGTTCGTGCAATAAAACGTTCTTTGGTTGTTGTAGATTTGCCATTTGGCAGCTACCAAAGTGACCCGAAAGAAGCCTTGCGCTCAGCAATTCGAATAATGAAAGAAAGCGGCGGACATGCTGTAAAAATGGAGGGTGGCAGCGAGGTAAAAGACTCCATAAAACGCATTCTAAAAGCAGGAATTCCAGTAATGGGTCATTTGGGTTTAACGCCACAATCTATTTATAAATTTGGCACTTATACGGTGAGAGCTAAAGAAGATGCAGAAGCCGAAAAGTTAAAAGCTGATGCTCTTATGCTTGAAAAATTAGGTTGTTTTGCTTTAGTATTAGAGAAAGTCCCTGCGCATTTAGCTAAAGAAGTGGCTGAAAGTATATCAATTCCCGTAATCGGTATTGGTGCTGGTAATGGCGTTGATGGGCAAGTTTTGGTTATAACAGATATGTTGGGTATGGACAAGTCTTTCAGTCCACGTTTTTTAAGACGTTACGCCGACTTACACAAAATTATGAGCGAAGCTATTGAAACCTATAACGACGATGTAAAGTCAAATGATTTTCCAAATGAAGATGAGCAATATTGACATATTTCTTATCATTAAAGTTTTGAGTTCTTATAAATTTATTAATCAATAGTAAAAAAACTCCTATTTAAAATCTAAAACGGGTTCAGATTGACAAATACGAGTTTTGAGACTTTCAATAGGGATAATAAAAAAATTGCTTTATCCCAAATACTTTTTAAGCATTTTGTTTTTAGATTGATGTTTAAGTCGTCTAATGCCTTTTTCGCGAATTTGACGAACACGTTCGCGGCTTAAGTCGAACATATCTCCAATTTCTTGGAGCGTCATAGCCGGTTGATTTCCAATACCATAATTCAATCGAATGACATCAGCTTCACGTTGAGAAAGTGTATCTAAAGCGCGATTAATTTCTACGCTTAACGAATCTTTCATCAATTGATCGTCTGGGTTAGGCGACTCCGCAGAACTCAATACATCGTAAAGGTTAGAGTCGTTTTCGCCTTCCTTAAAAGGCGCATCCATAGATAAATGACGGCCAGAATTTTTAAGCGCAACTTTTACCTGAGATTCAGACATATCGAGCTCTTTGGCGATTTCAATTGCAGAAGGTGGACGCTCATTAATTTGCTCTAAATGCGAAAAGGTTTTATTGATTTTATTAATCACACCAATTTTGTTAAGCGGTAACCGAACAACTCTAGACTGTTCAGCTAAAGCTTGAAGAATAGATTGTCTAATCCACCATACGGCGTAAGAGATAAATTTAAATCCACGAGTTTCGTCAAAACGCTTAGCAGCTTTAACTAAACCTACATTACCTTCATTGATTAAATCTGGTAATTTCAAGCCTTGATTTTGGTATTGTTTAGCCACAGACACCACAAAACGGAGATTGGCATTGGTTAACTTTTCTAAAGCCACTTGGTCACCTTCCCTAATTCGTTGAGCTAACTCTACCTCTTCTTCTGCGGTAATAAGATCAACCTTACTGATGTCTTGTAAATACTTGTCTAAAGATTTAGACTCTCTGTTGGTAACTTGCTTTGTTATCTTTAACTGTCTCATGTATGTGTTATGATTAATTTAGTCTGACATAATATGTTTTTTATTTAACATGACCAAATAATATTTAATAAATTAATAATATTTAAGTAGATGAAATCTACAATTGTCTTTAAAACAATGTATTATATAAACTAAAAATAGCTATAGCCGACCATAAAAATGTTCTAATCCAATTGTATTTTACTAATTTATAAACACTCTCAGAAATATTTTGAGATTTATCTATCTTTTGATGAAGTGGAACAAAAATGGCAAACGTCAAAACCCATGTTAATAATACTAAACAAATATCTAGTATGTGATATGTAGACCAATTTGAGATGAATAATAAAGTAATACTCAATACAAGTTGACTCAGCATCAAAGGTAAAACGACTATTGTAATCCTTTTTGTGTAAAACCTATGCCATACTTTTAAGTCTATTGTTTTATAATATTTAAAACTCGGATAAATGACCAGTTGTACCAGCCAAATTAAAACCAATAATCCAATATCAGATATAAGCTTAACTAATAAAAATTGGTCTGGTCGCATAATTATTCTGTTAGTTTCCATTGATAGTCTTTATGGACTTTCCATAAGATGTATCCAAATGGAATCCACCAAATAAAATCATTGGTAATTAAAGTATAAAAGAATTCAAAAGGAATTTCACCTCTAAGATATTGAATAAAAAATCCTAAGGGGCCAAATACTTTACCTAAAAATCCAACCGCGACAATTGGCCAATGCCTTAATGGACTGAAGGATGCCCACCAATAGCCAAGACCATAAACACCAATCACCATGCCCATGCCTTGCCAAATCATGGTATGTGTAGGTAAAGCCATGTCAACCAGCTCAAAGAATTGATTGGGAAATACACCGACCCACAAGCCCCATACAATATTATAAAAGGCAGCTATTCTTAATATCATTTTCATGTCAAAAATTAAAACTGCGAAATAAAATATTTAAAAGTTTTTTTAAGTTTTAAATACTAATAATCTTTTCATAAAAAAACCCTGCAGAACGAATCTTGCAGGGCTTCCAATCAATCATGAAAAACTACTATTTATCCCACTTTCGACCTTCAAATGCTTGGTCTAAAGGTGTGTTTGCAATGTGGTTGATATAATTGGAAAATGTTTTCATACCTACAGCAGTAATTACGCCTGCAATGTGCTTATCAGTATATCCAGCATCCTTAAGTGCTTTAGTAGCATCTTCAGATGGATAACCTCTTGTTTTTACAACTTCTTTAGCATAAGTGCTTAATTTTTGAAGTTTTGCGTCTGGAATTTCCTTACCCTCTCTAATGGCATTGGTGATTTCTTCAGGAACATTACTTTGGTTATCTGCGATAAATGAATGCGCTGCTACACAGTAGGTACAGCCATTTTCCACAGCAATACTCAGCAATAACACTTCTTGCTCAACTGAAGAGAATCCAGAATCTTGTCTGAACGTTTCATCAGCAGATGTGTAAGCTTTTAATAAAGATGGGTTGTTGGCCATAACCGCAAATAAATTGGGCACCATACCCATATTATCTTTTGCAGATTGTAAAATTGGTTTTGCCTTTTCGTCGGCATTATCGATAGTCTTTAATTTGAATGTTGACATAAATTATATTTTTTTTAATATGTCGAATATTTATAAGGTTACTTACAGTAATTATACTAGATTAATTACACTGACTGCATTCACTACTAGAAATACAAAACTACTTCTCTCACAACTTTTTTGGGTCTTTCCTGCACTTAATAAAGCTTTTGCTTTTAACGTTGGTATAAAAAAAATCCTAACGAAATTGTCAGGGTGGTTTTGTGATTCGGATGTTAATTTTCTTATAATTCCATTTGTTATTAATTCTGTCAGCTGTCATGTCCATTCTTGCATTTCCATTTGTTCCTTTTATGCGTATGGTTGAGTTAAGCGTTTGCCTTTAATTGGTGTGATGAACTTCACCTTCCAGAATGGTGAATTTGTTAATAGGTTCTATTTTGCCGAGTATTTCGATTACTTTTTGGTTAGATTTTACTTTTCTAGTGCATTTTCATAAAATTCTGTATAAGAATAGGCTTGAGCGAAATCTGCCTTTTAATTCTAAAAACGGTAACTTTTTTATTCTTCAATTAAAGTTGTACGATAGCGTTTTGTGGCGGCCTCAAGATTATCCGAAAGGCTTTTTAGCCAATTTATATGATTTGCTATTAAAAATGCTTCTTGTAATCTATGCAGTGTTTCTGTATCTAGTTTCGGATTGCCTTGGTTGATGTTCTTATCACGCAGATTGGATAATTCCTGGTATTTGTCCTGCAGTTTATCTTGTGCAATTGAGGTACCTTTTTGGGTTACTTTTGAAGAGGGCTGGTCATTTTCTAAACTATTACAGGTTTCTTGTAAGGTGTTGGCTATGCTTTTTATGAGTACATTAAATTCTCTGGAAACGGGTGAGGTTTGGTGATTCATTAAAAAATTTCCGATAGAAGCTATTGCAGAAATCATGGTTTGGTTAAGGGTGACTATTTCGTAAATGAGTTGAAATTCTTTTTGTTTCGATTTTGGATCCTGGGTTACACGCTGAAAAGCAGCATTTAAATTACTAATTGCCAAAAAGGCTTCTTTCCTGGCCACGTTGTAAGTCAGTTTTTGATGTAAAGGATCTTTGTACAAGCCTTGTACAGCTAATAAATAAGTTCTATTCATTTTTATGGCCTTTAAAAGTACCTGCTTTAAATTGTTTACTTCCCAAGTTGGTAGAAGAGCGTAATTGGCAACAATAGCAATGACAGAGCCAATGCCCGTGTCTAAGACCCGAAATTGAATGACCTCGAAGGCATTGGGATTAATAAAGGAATATACAAAAACAATACTGATGGTAATTAAGGCAGCGGCAGATTTATAGTTTTGCTGAATTAACGTAAATGCCAAAATAAGGCTTACAAAAGCCAAAACTCCGTAAACAATAACATTTTGAGTAAGCAATACAACACCAACAGCTACTGCCGCACCAATCAGTGTACCTAGAATCCGGTCTTTGGAGCGTTCTTTAGTTAAACCATAGCTGGGTCTCATGATCACTATAATGGTCAGTAAAATCCAATACGTATTTTGAATATCCAAAACAAAGCCTAATAAATAAGCGAATACTACTGCAATAGTTAAACGTAAGGCATGCCTGAATAAGGTGGAATTGAAACTTAAATTTTCAAACAAAACATTCCATCTGTATTCTTGAAGCGTTAAAAACTGGCTTGAGTCTTCTCTTTTAAATGAAACTTTGGACGCTTCTTTTACATTAGCCATCACTCTCCTGATGACTCTGATTTCTTTTAGCAACTGTTCTTGGTAATCGTATAGTGTTTTTAGCACCAGCGCACCTTCCCTCGCTTCGGGTAACTTTACGGTCTGGATGTAATTACCAATAGTTTCGTTGGCTTTGGATAAGGCCTCCAACAACTCGTCTTTATTTGGAATTTTGTCTTTTTGAATCAATAACTCTGATAAACGAATGAGGTGATTCCCCATAGTTTTGTTAAGTTTCTTAGAAGCGCTTAAAAATTCTTTTCTATGGCCAAAAATCTTATCCATCAATTTGTAATCAAGATGCTTGGCTTCTATTAACTCGAATATTTTTATCGAGGAAAGAAAAATGAGGAGTTGTTTTTCTTCGTAACGGGAACGTCCAGAACGTTTTCTTGCTGTAAGTAAAGATTCCCTTAAGGTTTCGTGTTTTTGATTAATTTGATTTTGAAGAACAAAAACTTGCTTCAATTTATCCTCTCGATTTTCTTGCTTAGTTAATAATTCAGCACGGATATTTAAGTAATTGCCAATCAGCAAAAGGGTATCAGACAATAATTGGTTCTCGTCTTTTTTAGGTGAAAGTCTTTCAAATAAAAGAGAAACCACTAAATACCACAACCCACCAATACCCATTAAAACGACCTGAATTAGAATGTCCTGAGCCGAATTTTTTTCAATAGCAAGGGCTATTACCATAGCCAATAAACCAGAGAATGAAACCAAAGAAGCCCTAAAGCCGTACACCGAAATAAGTGAAACCACAAATGTAATGAGGCTAAGTGCCAGCAATAAGACAGGCAAGTAGGGTTTTGTAAATAAAATAATAGCCGTAATCAGCATGGTAAGTCCAATGCTGATCAAAATGGCATTCGCTTTTCTTTTTGTACTTCCGGCTACGTCTCCTGGTGCATTTAAAAAAGCACCTAAAGCCGCAGCAGGAGCATATTCAAAATAATCTATAAAATAAAGGAAGGCAAAAGGCGCTGCAATACCAACACCAAGACGAATGCCACGATCGAAGTTGGTGCTTTTTAAAAATAATTCCAGGTCTTTGAGTGCTTCTTTCAAGTCATGATGTGTTATACTGCAAATTTAGCTTAAAAGAAGCCGAGCAAAGTACACATATAAGAATATTTATACCTATTTAAGTCTTAAACCCCGGGAAGAAAGTAAAATTGATTTTTCGTTTTGGATTATAATGATTAATCTACATAACAAAGCCAAATACTTTATGAACAAGGAAATAAATCAAAAAACAAACTCGTCTTACTACAATCTCAAAAAACATTGTCAAATAACACTATCTTAAAATCGATCTACCCATAGGGCTTTTTCTAAAGTGGGACGTGAATCTAAGCTAATTATGATAACTTGGTTGAAACTTTTTTTCTGTTCCTGTTGGATTTTTTCTTCTGACATGACTTAAAATAGGTTTTGTTAAGATTTTTTATTTCTACCTTA
Organism: Mesohalobacter salilacus; assembly: GCA_003931895.1. GTDB lineage: Bacteria > Bacteroidota > Bacteroidia > Flavobacteriales > Flavobacteriaceae > Psychroflexus. The sequence continues at coordinate 17,365 of RRZV01000065.1, read as the reverse complement.
TTTTACACTTTATGTCCTTTAATAGCTTATCTTTAGAATTAATGCCTTTTTATAAATCTCATAACAGATAATGAAACTCTACATTAAATATATGGTCAGCTTAAGGTGTAAGCTCATGGTTAAGTCAGAATTAGAAAAACTAGACTTGCACTATACGAGTATCGAAATGGGCATGATTGAAATAAAAGAGAACATTACCAATGAGCTAAAGCAACAACTGAAAACAAACTTAGCGGTGTCTGGATTAGAATTATTAGACGACCAAAAAAGTATACTCGTCGATAAAATAAAAAATGTGATTAGTGAAATGATACACTACTCTGATGAAGTTCCAAAGGTGAACTATTCAGATTTCATTAGTGAAAAGTTGGATTATGATTACACCTATTTGTCCAATTTGTTTTCCGAAGTTAAAGGCATCACCATACAACATTTTATCATCAATCATAAAATTGAAAGAGCCAAAGAACTCATCCTCTATGATGAACTGGATCTCACAGAAATAGCCTATCGGTTGCACTATAGCAGTGTAGCCCATTTGTCCAATCAATTCAAAAAAGTAACCGGGCAATCTCCTTCCTTTTATAAAAAAATAGGCCAAAAAAGAAAAAAGAATTTAGAGCATCTGTGAAATATGTAAACCTACATTATTACTATATAACTAATTAGCTATTTAATTACTCACCTTTGTTGTAAGCTGTTTAGTCAGGACAATTCCAAACGAAAAAAGCCTTTGACAATAAAAAGCAAAAGCCTTCAAATTTTATTTCATGACCTCTACTAATTAGCCGGGCTAATAATTTAACAATTTAAAAAAAATAAAAATGAGAGATTTATTATACATCGTCGCTGTTATTCTTGTCATAGGTTGGGTATTTGGTTTTTTCGTCTATAGCGCAGGCGGATTAATACACATATTATTAGTCATAGCCGCTATAGCAGTTCTGTTTAGACTAATAGGCGGAAAAAGAATTTAGCAACAAAAGAGATTAATAAACAATTAATAACATAAAAAGAAATGAAATTAAGTAACATATTATCAGGTCTACTTGGCGGTTTAGCCATAGGTGCAACAATAGGTGTTTTATTGGCTCCAGATAAAGGGTCAAAAACAAGAAAGAAAATAGTATCAAAAACAAAGGAAACTAAAGACAAACTAACGGAGGGTTTTGATGATCTTTTAGATACAGCTTCAGAAAAATACGACACTTTAAAACGTCAGGGTAAAGAAATGCTACACAAATAGAAAGTAGACATCTCAGACTTAGCGCTGTCGAAGTGAAATATAGACCATTCGACAAAAGCCTGTCTTCACCTGCTTATTGAGTCAAGTCGAAATAAAGCCGAAAGGCTCATGGTAACATTTCAGTTCAAAATCGCAACTAGTCATCATTACAGTTCTAATCGAATAGTATCAAAAAAATAATTTAAAAAAAGTAAAATTATGAAATCAATAAAATTTACAATCCTGCTATGCACAGTATGCTTGGTTTTTACATCCTGTAATGATCCAAAAATGGATGCCGCCAAACAAAACGTAGAAGATTACACAACCTACGTAGATTCTATATCAAGGTTAGAACTTGCAAAAGCCAACTCTAATTGGGAGAATATTGAAAAGGCTTACAACAGTAATAAAGCAACTGCCAAAGCAAACATAATAGACATGAAGGCAAGTGCAGACCTAAGTAATGAAATAGATGAAGCCACTCAAAAATTTGAAGACTTTAAAATAGAGCTAGCTGAAAACAAACGTCAAGACATTCAAAAACAAAAAAACACCTTTAGAATGTCTCTTTTAGGGGAAAACTATTTAGATGATGACATGAAGTTTACATGGATAAACAAAGACAATATCTTAAGTGTTTACCAAAACTTTGTAGATACCGTTGTAACTAATAAAGACACTTATTCCAGAGAAGATTGGGATGAAATTAAATTATTGTACGAGGCTATAGATACAAGAAAAAACACAGTTGAAAATGAAGGTCTTACAGGTTCTGATAACAGGAGTATTGCGGGATTAAAATTAAAATTTGCACCCATGTACACTTTAAATAGAATGGGCGCAAAATCAGAAGAAAATGCGAAAGCAAAACATTAATTATAGATAAAAACTAAGAACATGAAAAATACAATAATTGCAAGCATAATAATGTTGCTATTCGGGTTTACAGTGGAAGCTCAAAATATTTCAAAAAATGCCATAGGTTTAAGAATAGGAGATAGCGATGGGTTTGGAACAGAAATATCCTATCAAAGAGGTTTAGGTGAAAACAACAGATTAGAGTTGGACCTAGGTTGGAGAGATGGCAAAAATTATGACGGGTTTAAGCTGGCTGGTATATACTAATGGGTTTGGAATATAGAAGCGGGTTTTAACTGGTATGCCGGTGTAGGTGGTGGCTTAGGGTCTTATGACTTTAATGATAATAATAGAAATGATTCCAACGATACTTTTGTGTTTGCCGCTGGAGATATTGGTATTGAATACAATTTTGATTTTCCTCTACTAATCTCTTTAGACTTTAGACCAGAATTAGGTTTTGGTGATAAAGCTTATGATAACAATGATTTAGATTTTGACATTGCCTTCGGGATCAGGTATCAGTTTTAAATTAAACAAACACTACATTAACTGCTAAAAATAGTTAGTGAAAATCCTATATAAATATCATCATTAGGCAATAAATGCAGACAAAAGTCTGCTTTTATTTTATCAGAAAATTTTGATTCGTCATAATATTGTATTTGTCTAATCAAATAAACCACTGCACTTTAGTTAGTATGCTAATAGTTAATAATTTAAAATATTAAAGATTATGTCGAAAGAAAAAAAAGCCAATGCCAAATCAGATAAATCAGATATATCAAAAATGTTGAAAGATAAACTAGCTCCAAGCTTAAATACAAAAAGTTTAGAACAAGAAAAGAATGCAACCTTTATCATTTTAGAGATTATTGAGTATATCCCAAATTCGGTTGTCATCAAGACCATTATTAAAAAAACCACTGGAAATGTGACCGTATCCTCGTTTGATTCGGGGGAAGCACTAACTGAAAAAACGTCTCCTTTCGACACTTTTATTCAAGTCATTGATGGGAAAGCTGAAATTGTTATAAACGGACAATCGCATATACTCAACACAGGAGAATCAATTATTATACCCGCTCATTCCAGCAATATTATAAAGGCGAATACGAGATTTAAAATCATTTCTACCGTCATTAAAAGTGGATATGATGAAGTCTCTATTTAACATTATACAACGTATAATACAATAAAGAATTTAGACCATAAGTAATCAAAACGAAAAGATCAAAAACAGACTCACCTTTGTAAAGCAAAACAACACCTACTCATTATGAAAAAAATAATTTTAATATGTCTGACAATTCTTATTTTAAGTTGTGGTTCCTCAAAAACCGTAAGAGATTCCAAAAAAGCAATTAAAGGAGATTGGACATTAACTACAATAACCTACAGTAAAACCGGAAAATACAATGTCACATTGCTTAACGACACCTCGAAAGATTGCTTTGAAGGAAGTACTTGGACGTTTATTCCGAATAACAATACTGGAACTTACACTATCAATGAGTCTTCGTGTTCTACAGGTCTTAGAAACTTTGCATTTACCATTAAAGAAGTAAACGCCGAAAATGGGTATTATGACTTTTTATTAAAACCTACTGACGAAAAAAATCAATCTGAAAACAATCAAGGTTTTAGACTAAAATTATCATCACTATCTGAAACAGATATGCAATGGGAACAAACGGTATCAGCAGACGGATTACCTTTTTTAATACATATGAATTTTACAAAACTTTAAATCATTAATCGAGCATGCTAAAACTATGATCACCCAAAAGAATGGTTATTTGCGAACAGCATGTGTTCATTATAAAACATTAAATATAAATACATGAAAACAATACTAAACAAATTAGGAATTCTAATATTAGCGCTTGGCATTACCTTGGGCATTACTAGCTGTAAGGCTGTCGATAATGCAAACAACAAACAAAAAGGAACCGTCATTGGTGCCACAGGAGGTGCTATTTTAGGCGCTATTATAGGAAATAATGTTGGGGAAGGCGGAAATGGAGAATTAGGTGCTGTCATTGGTGGAGTTGTTGGAGGAACTGCAGGTGTACTCATTGGAAACAAAATGGACAAGCAAGCACAAAAAATTGAAGAAGAAATTCCAGGTGCAAAAGTTGAACGTATAGACGATGGCATTGTTGTCACTTTTGACGAAAATAGCGGTGTTTATTTTGATACTGAAAAGTACAATATCAATAGCATATCACAAGAAGCACTAAATAAATTAGCCAGTGTTTTTAAAGAATTTCAAGACACTAATATTCTTGTTGTTGGACATACAGATAGTGTTGGTTCTGAAGATTATAATATGATACTTTCAAAAAATAGAGCATACGCTGTAACTAATTTTTTAACAAGTAAAGGATTAAGTTCTGAACGTTTCACAACCAATTGGTTTGGTGAATCTCAGCCAATGCATAACAACTCAACAGCTACTGGTCGTGCTCAAAACAGGAGAGTAAATGTGGCTATTTTACCTAATCAGACAATGATTGATGATGCTCAAAACCAAGCTGGATATTAATTGTTCTTCATAAATAGTTAACAATCAAAGGTAGTTGTACTGCCTAATTGATGGATTATAATTATCGAGTTAATTACAAATAGGATTCAGATTAATTTAAAAACATAAAATAATGAAAACAAAATATGTAGGAATCGGAATTCTCATAATAGGAATACTAATGATAATATATACGGGGTTCAATTACGTCACCAAAGAAAAAGTAGTTGACATTGGTCCTTTGGAAATGATTGTTGAAAAAAATAATCCCGTACAATGGTCACCAATTGTTGGTGTAATACTGCTGGTTGGTGGAATTGCAATTTTAGCCATCAACAGAAAAAAATAGCTCGAGTAATTGGTTTTATAGAATTCAATTTTGAATGCTTAATGAATAACTTATTAGTCATAACTGTAATCCCTGTAGTATTAACAATTTTTCAAGCCAGAAAAATTTCATTTGACCTATGAAAATACAATGCCGTCAATAAAATATTTGAGAAAGAAAACTGAATCACAAGAAACCATAAAAATATCACCATGACACTTATAATTAAAAAAAGCAATAATGTATATGATTTAGAGGGTTCACTTAATAAATTAAATGTGCATGTATTCCAAAATAAATTTCAAAATATTTTCAATACTAAAAGTGATCTTATTTTAAGCATTGTTAATTTAGAAAAGATTGATAGTGCCGGTGTCAATGCCATTGCCAAATTACATAATGAATCAATTATAAGACTAAAGCGACTTTCAATAATAGGTTTAGGAAATCAAGAATTATTTGATCGTTTTAAAGCCATTGAAACATCAAAAATCAGAGATATAAGTTCATTTAATGGCGTGACAACTATTTTCATGAAGCTACAAAAATTATTTAAGTATTGTAAAAGAAGATATACTGCCCGCAATTAATGCAATTCATTTATAATAGGTGGGTGTTAACGGAAGTGTAAATTAAACTCTCTTCGACCTTTTATTGTTTATTCCCTGGGTACGGATTATTATTGGCTCTCTTATTTCAGTAATAATTGCTCTGACTGCAAAAGATAGTGCTAGTTATGCTTTTGTTGTTATTACCACATTTGGTTTTATACAATTTTTAGAAGGCAATTTCATTTTGCCAAAAATAGCTGGTTCTAGAGTTATTATTAATACGTTAACTGTATACTATCGTTTATAGTTTTTCGATGCTTCGGGATTCACTGGTATGAATGTGGCATTACCAATTACGGTTACATTAAAAATTATTTTTAACAATACTCAAGAAATCACATTCACTTCACAATGGAGCATCAATCGTTATCCCGCGCACATTCCAGCAATGTTATTAAGGCGAACATGAGGTTTAAAATCATTTCTAGCCTCATTAAAAGTGGATATGATGAAGTCTCTATTTAGACTTGGTTCTTAATGATCCTTTATACGTCCGGTAATAGTTCTCAGAGAAGCATTAAGTTTATCAATTGCACCAAAAATGGCCTGTTCGGGAGTATTGGCTTGTTCTGTTACAGCAATGGGTTGCATGCCTTCAAGACGAGCTTCAATCATACATCGCTTATCGTTAAGTGCATCTTTACTGGCATTTTCGTCAGACAGGTGAATTTCTAAACGGGATATCTGAGCACTGAACCGACCAATTTTTTCTGTGATTAAAGGCGTAAAATAATCTATTTGATCTTCGCCTATACTTACATTTTTATCTGAATTAAATTGAATTTTCATTTTATTTTATTTTTAAAAGTTATTATTTTTTTCTACTCTAAAAAGCAGAAAAACCTTTGTTAAGCAGATTGGTGCTGTTTTTTTATGCTCAGCAAAAGCATATATGGCTTTAAAGTCTATTTTATTGATTTTTGCCTATCTGTTTTTAATAAAGCCAAAAAATTACTCTATTTCAACAAGCATTTTTCCTTTGTTTTTACCATCAAATAGACCAATAAAGGCTTCAGGAATGTTGTCAAAGCCCTTGATAATGGTTTCATTATATGTTAATTTGTCTTCTTCAAGCCATTTTGCAAGTTGCTTGACTGCTTCAGAAAATCGAGAGGAATAATCACCTACAATAAAGCCTTGCATTAAAGCACTTTTCTTTAAAATAATGGGCTGTGGACGAGGTCCAAGTGGCGTTTCCGTTTTATTGTATAGTGCTATTTGTCCGCAGATAATAATCCGCGCCCCTTTATTAATGTGGGTAAAAACAGCATCTGAGATTTCGCCACCAACATTATCAAAATATACATCTACCCCTTCAGGACATGCTTTAGCAATGGCTTCGGACATATTTTCGGTGGTGTTGTAATTGATGCCTTCATCAAAACCAAATTCAGATTTTAGGATTTCTATTTTTTCATCTGTTCCCGCAATACCTAAGACTTGTAAGCCTTTTATCTTACCTATTTGCCCGACTACGCTTCCCACAGCTCCCGCTGCACCAGAGACAAGCAGAGTCTCTCCTTTTTTCGGTTTACCTATTTCCGTTAGTCCCAGATACGCCGTAAGCCCAGTCATACCTAAAATCCCTAGATATGCTGAAAGTGGAGCTTTACCAGGATCTACCTTAATAAGACTATCGGCTTTTGCTACTTGTGTTTCTTTCCACTGCAACATCCCGGAGACATGATTTCCTTTGTTGAATTTAGAATGCTTTGATTCTAAAACTTCGGCTACAATGCCAGATACAATTGGCTTATTGAGTTTAAAGGGCTCAATATAGGATGGGGCATCGCTCATTCTACCTCTTAAATAAGGATCTACTGAAACAAATTTTGTAGAAAGTAAAACTTCGCCTTCCAGTAGTCCAGGGATTTCTGAAGTAGTGAATTCAAAGTCTGTTAACTCAGGTTTTCCTTCGGGTCTATTCTTTAAATTGATAGTTTTTGTTGTATTCATAGTTTTATTCTTTTTTAAGTAAAAATGAAATTATAAACATGTTATTTTAATATACAATTTTTAAACAGAACGAACTGCTTTTTTAATAGTCTTATTGCCAGCAGTAATTTCAAATACTCCATTTTGAACGATATCATCATCCAAAGCTTCAACTAATGTTCTAGCGACATCTGTTCTTGAAATGCTTCCTTGAACTCCTAGTTTCTTATTGATTTGTATTTTATCTGTTCCATCCTCGTCTGTTAATCGACCAGGTCTAACAATGCTATGGTTCAAACCGCTGGCTTTTAGATAATCATCTGCATTTTGCTTTGCTCTTAAATAATCTTTGAGATCACCACCTTTAGCTGGATTCTCTGCTCCCATAGTACTTAACATCACAAACTTCTCGAGACCTGCCTCCTTAGTAGCATCTATTAGATTTTTTGCTCCTTCCTGATCTACATCTATTATATTTTTACCTTTAGATCCAGCTGCAAAAATTACTTTATCTGTATCTTTTACAGCCTGGCTTAAATCTTTTTCTAAATCAGCAAGTACAGTAGTTACGCCTTGCTTTTCAATATGATCTTTTTGATTTTGCTTTCTGACCATCGCTATTGGTTGGTGCACTTCCGATTCTTTTAATAAATCGATGATAATTTTCCCAGTGGTTCCGTTAGCACCAGCTACTAATACTTTTTTTCTTTTACGCATTGTTTTTTTATTATGTTTATTATTTATTGACTAGATTTTCTCCATGCCTGCCATGCACCGGACGACCAAAGCGCCCAAACGATAAGAACCGGCTGAAAGAAAAGTCTTATTAGTCTGGCAGTATCAAAGTTTAAAACTCCAAAAGCATCTTTCTCATCAAGGTATTGGGCTACATTGCCTGGAAAAACCAAGATAAAGAACAGGGCTAAACCCCACCCAATATTCACGCGTTGCTTTTCCCAGAAGAGTAAAATGAGTCCTAATGATATTTCAACAATACCAGATAATACCACCACTAAATCTTTGCTCATTGGAACCCAATCCGGAACTTGAGCCTGGAAATCGACACTATTAAAAGTAAGATGACTAAATCCAGCATAGATCATGAAGATAGCTAATAATATCTTAAAAATATTTTGGGTTTTAGAGATGTTAACTTCTTTTTTCATGGTAGTGTTCTACATGGTATTAATTAGCTGTTCCACCAAAACGAAACGCTGTCATTTATTAAGATAGCAGATCTGTTTTATTTGTATTTGTAGTAAAAAATTGAATGTTCATATAGTTAAGTTTCAACTTGTATTGTGCACTCATCGTAAATAGCATGATTTAGCTATGGGATGTTAAGTCAACATAATGTTGGTTAAGCTTATCATGTTTAATAACTTTTATCAATTGAGCAGGGTCATATTCAGGACTGCCTTTTATGTAGGCTACCGAAGTATCAACACTTACATTCGCATTTTCCCAATCAATCGCATTGATTAACTTTGGCGAGATCAATACTTTTTTACCGGTAACCAATTACCAGTATTAACTATCAAAAAACTAATCTCCCATTTGGTTTGGTTCAGTATAAAATCTTCCACATCACCAATTTCTCCATCAGTTGCTTTAATGTTATAATCCATTACTTTATTAGTACTTCGTAAATGGATATCTGCATTCTTTTCTTGCTCAGTTTTTTCTTCGGTGAAATTAGTTCTGGGCAGACCCATTGCTAATGGACCCGGGCTAACAGCCATTTCGCCACTGGTTCCTCCATAATATCCTGCACCCCAATACTTCACCCAAGGATAATACTTTTGCAATTGAATCTCTTGTTGCCGTGAAACGGGAAGATCTGTATCTATATTGGGACTATTTTTAATTTGTAATTTGGTGAGATTAACTGAAAATATTCTGCCGTCCCAATCAGTATTTACAATAGCTTCAGTAGAAATAAGTACTACTCGTCCGGAGAGCCAATTGCCTGTATCTACAATCAGGTAGCGTACCACCCATGTTTCATCATCAAAGTAAAGTTCTTTTACTTTTCCTATCACGCCATCAGTTGCTCCTATTGTGAAACCGATGAGACTTTTAACACTTTGTTTCATGTATTTTATATTTTAATTATTTAATTAAAGAGTATCTGTCTACTTTAATTCCTCTAAAGGTTGAAATTGATCTGAAAAACTTCAAAAACTTTAGATCTATTAATCTATTTGTTAGTCAATTCTTTAGCTCCATTCAATTCCATTTGGGAGAGTTTTTGTCCCCCTTTAATTCCAAAATCCAGTGTGCGAATTGGAAAAGGAATCGTAATACCATGTTCATTAAATGCACTTTTAATAGCTTTAATGGCTTTATTTTTCATCTTGAAGTAGGTGGGCTCTCCGGGATATTCTATCCAAAATCGAATATTAAAATTGATTGAACTGGAGTCAAATTCAGCATAGTCAAAAACAATCAATTCTTTATTAATCACTCCGTCTAAATCTTTTATGGTACTTAACACAATCTTTTCAACTGTATCCAGATCTTCTGCGTAAGAAACTCCTACGGTGATATCAATTCGCCTTTTTGCTAGGGTTGAAAAATTGTAAATGGCACTTTGTAAGATGTCTTTATTTGGAATGTAAACTTCTTGGCCCTTAAAGGTCTCAACCACTGTAACCCGTAAGTCAGTTCTACTTACTATGCCCATAGTATCTTTTACTTCAATAATATCCCCAATTTTAAAAGGTCTCCTAAAGGCCAGTATAGCTCCTGAAATAAAATCTGCAGCGATATCCTGAAAAGCAAAACCCAATACTAAACCTAAAACACCTATCCCTGCGATGACTGAGGTTAATGCCTTATCTAGTCCGAGCACACCAAGCATAATAATTAAACCAATACCCAAGATTATTGCATAAACGAAAGTGGAAAATAAATGCCCTAAAGATTCATTTTTTGAGGCTTTGGTGTACACTTTTATAAATAGTTTACTTCCTAGTCTGGCTACAACAAGAAAGATGATTAATAGCAACAAGGCCACCGCCATGTTAGGAATCATATTTATAAAGGTATCGAGCCAACCTTCTAATTTTTCTATGACCGTTTCTACAGGGGCTTTCATTTGTGTTTTTATGTCTTGATTCATTATTTTTAAATTTTTTCTTGTTAGCAAGGCGGTTCTAATGATTTATAATTAAATCAATCATTTTTCTGCTTTTAGTTTCTATAACATCCCGAAAACTTATTTTTTCTTTCTAAACTTTACAAAATAGAGGATTGTTTGCTTGAATAGATATCTGGTGAAAATTTTAAATGTATTTTACTAAAGGGCGTTCCTTTACTATTTTGAAAGTATTTCCAAAAACATACTTCAATTTATTGGCTCGGATTGACTAAGCCAAAATTTTTTAAATGACATTTTTGAACTTTGACCAAAGTAAGGTATAGCATAGATTGGTGAGTTACACAATTATTGGAAATGTTTGCATAAATCACTCATTAAGTGAATTTTAAAAGTATATTATTTTACTTTATTTAAGAATGTTTGCTGAAGACTATCTGATTCAAATAACCCAAAATCATGAAATTGTAAGAGGTCTTATAATCTGTTCCATACATCCTAAATTCGAACCTGTGACCGTCCCGACTTAACTGTCGGGATGCTCTATCCAGCTATCAATTTTTTAACAAGTTTTTGGGTGTTTTTTAGACTTAACCTCTCTTTCCTTTTCCATAACTTCACTCTGTGAAGGGTATACTGTATACTTTATAAAAACAAAAAAACCTCGCGAATGCGAGGTTTTAAAGTGATCGCGACAGGATTCGAACCTGTGACCGTCCCGACTTAAATGTCGGGATGCTCTATCCAGCTATCAATTTTGTAATGTGTTTTTTGGATTTTTTAGATTTTATCTCACGTTCTCTTGAATAGGCCTCTTTTTTAGAGTCAAAAATTTCAAAATATACAACTTCCCAATCGTTTGTTTTTCCAGTATATCCTTTATGATTGGTATTGTGTTTTTTGAGTCTCTCCTCCAAAGCAATACAGCTATGACCAACATAATATTTATCTAAAGTTATGGAATATAATATGTATGTATAACAGTTCATAAAACAAAAAAAGCCTTAGCAAAGCTAAGACTTTTTTGTGATCGCGACAGGATTCGAACCTGTGACCGTTTGCTTAGAAGGCAAATGCTCTATCCAGCTGAGCTACGCGACCTTTTTAATTTCTAAATTAAATAGTATAAAAATTTATTTCAATATTTCAAAAAACTGTGACCGTTCCGACTTTGACGTCGGAATGCTCTATCCAGCTGAGCTACGCGACCGATAAACTTAATAACGGTTTAATTTATTTGGGTTGCAAAATTAATATTTTTTTGGATATAAAAAATTAATAAATACATTATTATTAATTTTATTTTTTCTCTAAATCTCAATAATCCTCGTTTAATATTTAATTTGAGTCAATTCTGCTCAATTGATTTGTTTTATATTTGCTTAGATTTTAAATCTATGGAAAACCAAAACTCAGATTATAAAAAACAAAGTATTAACTACGGAATCATTTTTGGATTGTACTCGTCTGTATTATTATGGCTTAGTTTCAAGTTTAATTTTGAAAGTAATTTACTTATGTCTATAATTTCTGTATCAGTTGCAGTATTATTAGTTTTTGTACCTATACATCAGTATAAAATAGCTAACAATAATATTCTAAAACTAAGTCAAGCCTTAAAAATTGGTTTAATTGTAGGCTTAATTAGCGGTTTAATTTATGCTATATATACCTATTTACATTATAAGTCTGTAGATATCGAATTCATTCCAAAACAAATAGAAGAAAGCAAAATCGCCTTAGAACAAGCAAGTAGTAATATGCCTAAAAATCAGTTTGAGCAGTCTAAACAAATGATTGAGACTATGCTTGCTCCTTTTACTTTAGCTACATTTGCTTTATTTAATTTACTCTTCAAGTCTTTTATTATAAGTTTAATTGTCGGTTTGATTAAGAAAAATTAATTCATGCAAATTTCCATTGTCATTCCTTTACTAAATGAAGCTGAGTCACTACCTGAGTTACATGCTTGGTTAAAAAAAGTTTTAGATGACAACAAATTTAATTACGAGATTATTTTTATAGATGATGGCAGTTCAGACAATTCTTGGACTATCATTAAAAAATTAAAGAAAAATAATCCCGAAATAAAAGCGATTCGATTTTCAAAAAATTACGGTAAATCTCAAGCTCTACACGCTGGTTTTAATATTGCTGAAGGCGATATTGTTTTTACAATGGATGCTGACCTTCAAGATAGTCCTGAAGAAATTCCTGAAATGATAAATATTTTAGAAAAAAATAAGCTCGATATTTTATCAGGCTGGAAAAAGAAACGCTACGACTCTATTTTATTTAAAAATTTACCTTCTAAGCTCTTTAATTACGCCGCAAGAAAAACTTCTGGATTAAAACTACACGATTTTAATTGTGGATTAAAAGCTTACAGGAAAGATGTTATAAAATCTATAGATGTTAAAGGTGAAATGCATCGTTATATTCCGGTTTTAGCAAAAAATGAAGGTTTTACACGCATTGATGAAAAACCTGTTAAGCATCAAGCCCGGAAATTTGGACAGACTAAATTTGGAGCCGAACGATTTATCAATGGTTTTTTAGATTTGGTTTCGCTTTGGTTTTTTTCAAGGTTTGGCAAACGTCCTATGCATTTTTTTGGTGCACTCGGTGTTTTAATGTTTGTGATTGGTTTGCTTTCAGCAATTTATATTGGTGCCTCAAAACTTTATAAACTTTATAATGGTCTGCCTAATATCTTGGTCGTCGATAATCCGTTTTTTTATATTGCATTAGCCAGTATGATTATTGGTGTACAATTATTCTTAGCTGGTTTTATTGGCGAGCTGATTTTAAATAACCAATCTACAAAATTCAGATATAATATTTCAGAAAAAATTTAATAATGAAACAAGAAATTATAGAAAAAGCTCAAGAATGGTTGTCTCAGCCATTTGATATAGACACTCAAAAATCTGTTCAACATCTTATCGAAAACGATTTACCAACATTAGAAGATGCTTTCTATACAAATATCAACTTCGGAACTGGTGGAATGCGTGGTATTATGGGTGTTGGAACTAACCGAATCAATAAATATACTTTAGGAAAAAACACACAAGGTATATCTAATTACTTAAAGAAAGTCTTTCCTAATGAGCAACACAAAGTAGCAATAGCATACGATTGCAGACATAACAGTCAAAGTCTTGCTAAAATTGTAGCTGATGTGTTTTCTTCTAATGGAGTCAAAGTGTTTCTCTTTGAAGATTTAAGACCTACACCTGAGTTATCTTACGCACTTAAACAACTAGATTGCCAATGTGGAATTGTGTTAACTGCAAGTCACAATCCGCCAGAATACAACGGCTATAAAGTATATTGGGAAGATGGCGGTCAATTGGTGCCACCACAAGACCAAGAGATTATAGAGGAAATAAATAGTTTACAGTTTAAAGATATTTCGTTTCAACCTAATGACGAGCTAATTTCTTTTATAGGAAAAGATATTGATGAAAAATTCATTAAGGATTCTATAAAAAACGGTCAAAAAAACATTTCTCAATCTGCTCGAGAAGATTTAAAAATTGTATTCACTTCAATACACGGAACTTCTATAAAATTAATTCCAGATACTTTATCACAAGCTGGCTATACTCAAGTTGAAATTGTTAAGGAACAGGCTGAACCTAATGGCGATTTCCCAACCGTAAAGTCTCCTAATCCTGAAGAGCCTGAGGCGCTTAAAATGGCTTTGGAACTTGCAGATAAAAATGATAGCGACATTGTTATTGGTACTGATCCTGATGGCGACCGCTTAGGTGTTGCAGTAAGAGATAACGACCAAAACATGATGTTGCTAAACGGTAATCAAACTATGGTTTTGATGACTTGGTTTCTATTAGAAGAATGCAAAGTTAATTTAAAGGGTAATGAATTTGTTGCATCTACAATAGTTTCTACGCCTATGATGCGCGTCTTGACAGAAAACTATGGTGTTGAATACAAGGAAACCTTAACAGGTTTTAAGTGGATTGCTGATTTGATAAAAACCAATCCAGACAAAAATTTTATAGGTGGTGGAGAAGAAAGCTTTGGGTTTATGGTTGGCGATTTTGTACGAGACAAAGATGCCGTTACCTCTACTCTACTTATTTGTGAAATTGCAGCTCATTTAAAATCCAAAAACTCTTCTTTATATAAAAAACTAATTGAACTTTATACTGAGCATGGGCTTTATAAAGAAAAATTAGTCGCCTTAGTTAAAAAAGGAATTCAGGGGCAAAAGGAAATCCAACAAAAAATGAAAGACCTCAGGAATCTTCCTTTAAAAGAAATTTATGGTGAAAAAGTGGTTTTAGTTGAAGACTACCAAAACTCAACGGCTAAAAATCTTCAAAATCATGAAACTTTAAAACTAGATATTCCCCAATCCAACGTACTAATTTATTATACTGAAAATGGAACTAAAGTTGCGGCCAGACCAAGCGGAACAGAGCCTAAAATTAAGTTTTATATTAGTGTGAATACGACATTAGATAAAGTTGAGGATTTTCAAAAAAAATCAATAGCATTAGATAATAAAATTGCTGAAATTGAAAAAGAATTAGGTTTAGGCTAAACTTAATCCCACAACTTTTTAAAAAATTAAAGATAAATTTTCTCAGGAACAGCTAACTAAAAGTTGAATCATTAGTTACACACACTTAAGAAATCAAAAAAAGCACACTCATATATAAACCAAAAAGAATCAACATCCAGTTTTATTTATATGGATGAAACTTGTCCATAACCAATTCAATTCCTTAAATTTGTAGCTTAAAATTTTGAAAGACTATGTTTGATAATTTAAGTGATAAATTAGATAATGCTCTACATCTGCTCAAAGGTCATGGGCAAATCACAGAAGTCAATGTTGCTGAAACTTTAAAAGAAGTTAGACGTGCCTTGGTCGATGCCGACGTCAATTTCAAAATTGCCAAAAATTTTACTAATACCGTTAAGGAGAAAGCTTTAGGGCAAAATGTTTTAAAAACGCTTAAGCCAGGGGAGCTCTTGGTCAAAATCGTTAAAGACGAATTGACCGAACTTATGGGTGGCGATGCTGCAGGTTTAGATTTATCTGGCAATCCAAGTGTTATTTTAATGTCAGGTTTGCAAGGTAGTGGTAAAACTACATTTTCAGGTAAATTAGCAAACTTCCTTAAAAATAAAAAGGCAAAAAATCCTTTGCTCGTTGCAGGCGATGTATATAGACCAGCTGCTATAGACCAACTTCATGTTGTTGGTGAACAAATTGGCGTAGAAGTCTTTTCCGATAAAGAAGAAAAAAATCCTGTCAAAATTTCAGAACGAGCTATTGCTCATGCTAAAGCCAACGGCTTTGATGTGGTCATTATTGATACTGCAGGGCGATTGGCTATTGATGAAGTCCTGATGAAAGAAATTTCAAGTATTCACAACACCGTAAAACCAAATGAGACCCTTTTTGTCGTTGATGCGATGACGGGACAAGATGCTGTAAATACAGCAAAAGCATTTAACGATGTTTTGGACTACGATGGAGTAGTTTTAACCAAGTTGGATGGCGATACTCGTGGTGGTGCTGCTATTTCTATTAAATCTGTTGTGGACAAACCTTTAAAATTTATTGGTACAGGAGAAAAAATGGAAGCTATAGATGTTTTCTACCCTTCGCGTATGGCCGACAGAATTTTGGGAATGGGTGACGTCGTTTCTTTGGTAGAACGTGCGCAAGAACAATACGATGAAGAAGAAGCCCGTAAAATGCAGAAAAAAATCGCCAAAAATAAATTTGGCTTTGATGATTTTCTAAAGCAAATACAGCAGGTTAAGAAAATGGGTAATATGAAAGACCTCATGGGTATGATTCCTGGCGCTGGCAAAATGATGAAAGACGTAGATATTGACGATGATGCGTTTAAGGGTATTGAAGCTATTATCAATTCCATGACACCTGAAGAACGCCAAAGCCCTAAACTTTTCAACGCCAGTAGAAAAAGAAGAATTGCAAAAGGTTCTGGAACCAGTGTTCAGGAGGTTAATCAACTTTTAAAACAGTTTGGACAAATGAGTAAAATGATGAAAATGATGCAAGGTGGTGGTGGCAAACAACTCATGCAAATGATGAATCAGATGAAGTAGTATTTTAGTGAGCTGTGAGTTGTGAGCTATTTGAGAAGTGAACATTGGAGAGTTGGCAGTTGGCAGTGGGCAGTAAGCAGTTTACAGTGGGCATTTGGCAGTGAGCAGTCTACAGTGGGCAGTTATTATTAGTAATAGTTAGCATTAGTCTGTAATAGTATAATTTTAGTTTGAAAATTTAAAATAATGGGTTTTAAAAAATTGTTAGCTTATAAAAAGGCTTTTGAGCTTTCTATGATAATTTTTGAAATTTCAAAATCTTTTCCAAAATCTGAAACTTACTCCCTAACTGACCAAATAAGAAGATGTTCAAGGTCTGTGTGTTCAAATATGGCTGAAGCTTATAGAAAAAGAAGATACCCTAAACACTTTACAAGTAAACTTACTGATTCTGATGCTGAAAATTCAGAAACAAGTGTGTGGATAGAATTTGCTTTAGAATGCCAATATATAAGTAAAGATATTTATAACGACTTAGACAAGAGAAATATAGAAGTTGGGAAACTAATTAATAATATGATAAAAAATCCAACTAAATTTGGAGTGAAAAATATTGATTAAAAGTGGGCAGTCATTGTATAAGCTTATAATAAAATGAATACTGATAACTGAATACTGATAACTGAATACTGATAACTGAATACTGATAACTGAATAC
>RRZV01000078.1 GCA_003931895.1 Mesohalobacter salilacus | reverse complement strand
GAGACATTTTAGCTTAAGATTTAGAGTAATCATTATTACTGGTTTAATAGCGTAGAAACAATTTAAATATTTAGACACAGATTCTCAAGCCTAAACACACTGCATTTTTAATTAATATTCTTCAACACTGCATTTCAATCAAAATGATAAAGTTGTTTATTTCAAAATAATAAAAACAAACGTTTACAAGTCAAAAACCCACGACATCTATTTTTTTAATACATTTGTTTTAAACAAATATTTCTATGAAATTTTTTTTAACTGGATTGACATTTTTGTGTTTTTGTATTTTGGCTAAAGCTCAGTATACTGAAACCATAAACTCAAATCGGCCAGGCGCTTCATTTGGCGCTTACAGCGTAGGAACGAACGTTATTCAATTAGAAGGCGGTATAGGTTTAGGCAATGACGAACACGATTTATTGAAAACAGATACTGATTTGTTTTTTATTGATTATGCAGTTCGTTACGGTTTAATTTTAGAAGAACTCGAACTCATTTTAGAAGGTCGATTTGCTTTTGCAGATGAAACTAACATGAGGAGTGATGTAACTCAGAGCTTTTCGTTTTCTGATTTTCAAACCAACACCATTGGTGCTAAATATCTTATTTATGACCCACATAAAAAAAGGCAAAAAGAAGGCCCAAATCTTTATAGTTATCATGCCAATAACAGCTTTCAATGGGAAGATTTGATACCAGCTGTTTCAGTTTATGCAGGAGCAAACTTATTATTTGGCGATAATCCCTTTATGTTTGTAGACGAGCCAAATATATCAACTAAATTTGCTGTATCAGCTCAAAGCAATTTAGATAGAACGGTATTAGTCGTTAACATAATAGCTGATAAAGTCGATACTGATTTTCCGAGTTATAGTGGTATAGTTACAGTGACACATGCATTAAATAGTAGGTATTCTATATTTGGTGAGTTTCAAACAACGAATAGTGATATTTACAGTGATGAATTATTTAGAGCCGGTGGTGCTTATTTATTTAACAAAGATCTTCAATTAGATATTTTTGGGTTAATTAATTTTAAAGATACACCTCAACGCTGGTTAGCTGGAATTGGTTTATCTTATCGATTTGATCAATTTCATAAAGATAAATACTTGGAGATGGAAGACGATGAGCTCGATAAAGAAAAAGAAACTAATAAACTATAAAGTTTAACTTATATAGTTCCATTTAAATTTATCCTGTGCAAGCTTTAAAAATTCTTTCTTGATAAGATGGTGTTCAGGTTTTTCCAAATTAGGATCCTTTTTCAATAATCTTATAACGTGATGTCTTGCATTTTCAAGAATACTACTATCTTTTACTACATCAGCTATTTTTAAATTGAGCAGGCCACTTTGTTGTGTCCCCATTAAATCGCCAGGGCCACGTAACTTTAAATCGACTTCAGCAATTTGAAAGCCGTCGTTGGTTTGAGTCATAGTTTGCAATCGTGTTTTAGCATCGTCGCTCAGTTTATGACCTGTCATCAAAATGCAGTAACTTTGCTCGGCGCCTCGACCTACTCGACCCCGTAATTGATGCAATTGTGATAACCCGAAACGCTCTGCACTTTCGATAACCATAACACTAGCGTTCGGAATATTCACACCGACTTCTATTACTGTAGTAGCGACCATGATTTGGGTTTCGCCATTCACAAATCGTTGCATTTCAGCCGCCTTGTCTTCAGGTTTCATTTTACCATAAACTATCGATATTTGGTATTGAGGTTTGGGAAATTCTCTTGAAATACTTTCGTAACCATCCATCAAATCTTTGTAATCAAAATTTTCTGACTCTTCTATTAAAGGATAAACTATATAAACTTGACGACCTTTGGCTATTTCTTTCTTTAAAAATTGAAAGATTTTCAGACGATTAGCGTCGTAGCGGTGGACGGTTTTTACGCTTTTTCGACCTGGAGGTAATTCATCAATCACTGAAATGTCCAAATCACCGTATAAACTCATAGCCAAGGTTCTAGGAATAGGTGTTGCCGTCATCACCAAGACGTTTGGAGGTAATTCATTTTTCTTCCACAATTTAGCACGTTGCGCTACTCCAAAACGATGTTGCTCATCTATAATTGCAAAACCAAGATTTTGAAATTTCACTTTGTCTTGTATCAAGGCGTGAGTACCAACCAAAATCTGCAAAGTGCCATTTTGAAGATTTTGATGAATTTCTTTACGTTGCTTTGTTGAAGTGGAGCCTGTGAGTAAACTTATACTCAAGCCAAGTTGATCACAAAATTCAGCAATGGTTTGATAATGTTGTTTGGCCAAAATTTCTGTTGGCGCCATCATACAAGTTTGGTAACCATTATCAATGGCAATGAGCATACTCATAAAACCTACAATAGTTTTTCCTGACCCAACATCACCTTGCAAGAGCCTGTTCATGTGGGCTGTTCGACCGAGATCATTTCTAATTTGTTTGAGAACTTTCTTTTGTGCATTTGTCAGTTCAAAGGGGAGAATATCGTTATAAAATGTATTAAAATAATCTCCAATTTGTTCAAATTTAAAACTTTTAATCTTGTGTTTTTGAAATAGATTTTTTCTGACCAACTGCAGTTGAATAAAGAAAAACTCTTCCCATTTCAACCTAAATTGTGCCTTTGAGAGAAGCTCATTAGATTGTGGAAAATGAATATTAAAATAAGCCTTAGAGGGTGTAATTAATTTGAGTTCATCAATAATATTTTGGGGCAAAATTTCTTGAAATGGTGATTTAAGCTCAGAAAATAATTGCTTTAATATTCGATTAAAAAATCGACTGCCAAGATTACTTTTCGTCAATTTTTCTGTGCTGGAGTAAACTGGCTGAAGTTTAACGCTAAAGTCTTTTTTGAAATCTTCTAAAAACTCCATTTCTGGATGCACCATACTGTACTGACCATTAAAAAATTTAACTTTTCCATAGATCACATATGGCACATTTATTTTTAAATTATCTCTAATCCATTTATGTCTTTTAAACCAAACTAATTCCATCTGACCAGTTTTATCTTCAAATGAAGCCACTAAACGTTTGCCTCGTTTTTGAGGTAGCATTCTTATTTCAGTAATAACTCCAACTATTTGAACTTCGGCCGTACTATTTTGGAGCTCTTTAATTTTATAAAACTGGGTTCGGTCAACATATCGAAAGGGGAAATAATTAATGAGGTCTTCAAAAGTTTTGATACCAACTTCATCCTCTAAAAGTTTAGCCCTTTGAGGGCCAACGCCTTTAAGATAAACTACAGGTGTTTTAAGTTGATTTTCATGCATACAAAACCGCTAAAGGTATTTTGATATAATTGTTATTATATGAAAATATTTTAAAAATTAAGAGTAAGTTTTATCTCTTTCTAAAAATTTCTGACGTATAACCTGTCCTACAGGGATATTTTTCTCTTTACTTTCTAACCATGAAATAATATCAAGATACAAAAATGCTCTACGCTCATAGGGTTCACTTTCATATGGCTTCAAATCTTTTATAAAGTTTTTAAAAGCATCTTTTTTGTCATGAGGAAAAATATCGGGTAGCTTTTTTAAAAATTCAATAATTTTAAGTTGCACTGTATTGAGTTCGTTCATCTTATGTAGATATTTCTGCGTGCTTTTAAGTTGACTTTCAAAGCTATAATCCATACCTTCATCATAACAGGCTACAAGACTTAAAATTCTTGAAAAGCACATAAGGTCACTTCGCATGACTAAAGCATTATTATTTATTATTTTTTTTAAATAACTAATACAAGCCTTATTATCTCCCACACAAAAATACAAACAAGCTATTTTGTAATAAAACACCATAATATGGTGTTCATCAATTTTGTTCTTGTAAATTTTGATACCCTTTAAAATATCTTTTATGAGGCTCAAACCGTAATCAAACTCACCCTTCATAAAACACAAGTTTAATCTATCGGTGTATAGATAAAGAAATAATAAGCTTTCTATGTTTTCACCACTAGGAAAAGATTTTTGGTCAATTTGCTGTTCAAAATCAGACATCACTAGCTCAAAACGTTTATGATCTTGAATATAAAATAAAGACTCTAGCAAATATTGGTTCCCTTTAAGATACCAAACAGGGTTTAAGCCTATCATATTAGGATATTCATTATATAAATCAACCCATTGCTTTGAATATTTATAGCAAGACTTAAAATCTTGAATCAAAAAGCTTAACCATAAGTGAGAGTTATATAAAAACAACTTTTCCCGGAACCCTAAATCCCTTAAATTATATTTTGGTAAATGCGCATTAAAATAATTTAAAACTTTATCTTTTTCTGCTTGGTTTTTAATATACCCAGATTGCAAAATATGGCTATAAAGTTTAAGTGAAAGATTAGACAATTGAGTAGCAATTCTGTTTAAATGGCTGAATTTTTCAGACTGCTCAATTAAATCTTCTGCTCTGTTTTTTATACTTCTTGTGATATACTGGGTTTCTATAAGTTTTTCAAGTTCAACAATTTCATAGACTAAGTTTTTTTCTTCATTGTCTATGGCAGTTTCTTTGGCTTTATCTAAAATTTTAAGACTTTGCTTATACAATCCCTTACGATATAAAATTGTAGAAAATTCAGTTTGTTCTCTAATTTGAGATCTAGCATTTTGGTGTATGGGACTCAATTTTAAACTGATTAATATTTGCTTATATAGGTAGGCTTTGATATTAGCTAATTGTTGTTTTTTAATTTGGGCTAAGGCTAAAATTTCTTTCTCATTATAAGTTTTAGCTTTATCTATAACATTAAATAAATTTAAAAACTTAGAGTCTGCACTACCGTCAATTCGACCCACATAGAGTTTAAATTGACGCTTTTCAGACTTTGTTAGTGTCTTAATTAATAAAAATAAATTATCGTTATGATTTTTTATCATCAATAAATTTTATTTGTAAACAAATGGTTAACAACATATTAAATAAAAAATTAAGTGTTGAATTTCGTAAAACTTAAAATAAGTTGTTATGCTTCACATTAAGATGTTTATACATTTGATTTGGAAAATTAAAAATAAAAATGATATGGCAACTCAGAAAGTAGAAATTTTTGACACAACATTGCGAGATGGCGAACAAGTTCCAGGTTGTAAACTCAATACAGAGCAAAAATTAATACTAGCGAGAAAACTAGATGAATTAGGCGTAGATGTTATAGAAGCTGGATTTGCTATATCTAGTCCTGGCGACTTTAAATCTATTGAAGCCATATCAAAAATAGTTAATAATGCGACCGTATGTGGCTTAAGTCGTGCGGTAAAAAATGATATAAAAGTAGCAGCAGAGGCATTAACATATGCTAAAAAGCCTAGAATTCATACAGGTATTGGCACTTCAGATTCTCATATTAAACACAAATTCAAATCTAACAGAGAGGAAGTACTTCAAAGAGCTTATGACGCTGTAAAGTACGCTAAATCATTTGTAGAAGATGTAGAGTTTTATGCTGAAGATGCTGGTCGTACCGATAATGATTATTTAGCTAAGGTCTGTGAGGCTGCTATCAAAGCGGGAGCGACCGTGCTCAATATACCCGATACTACAGGTTACTGTCTGCCTCAAGAGTACGGAGCAAAAATTAAATATCTCAAAGAACACGTCAAAGATATTGACAAAGCTATTATTTCTTGCCACTGTCATAATGACTTAGGTTTAGCCACAGCTAATTCTATAGAAGCCATTAGAAATGGTGCAAGACAAATAGAATGTACCATCAATGGTATAGGAGAGCGTGCAGGAAATGCTGCTTTAGAGGAAGTGGTTATGATACTTAAACAACACCCTTATCTAAATTTTGAAACTAACATCAATTCTCAGCACCTTTTTGCTTTAAGTCAATTGGTGTCTAAGCATATGGGTATTTCACCTCAACCAAATAAAGCTATTGTTGGTGCTAACGCTTTTGCACATAGCTCAGGAATTCATCAAGATGGAGTGATCAAACGCCGTGATACTTATGAAATTATGGATCCTAAAGATGTTGGTGTAACAGAATCAGCTATTGTGCTTACTGCACGAAGTGGTCGAGCAGCCTTGGCTTATAAAGCTAAGAACGCAGGTTATAACTTGACCAAACTTCAACTTGATGAAGTTTATGCTAATTTTTTAAATTTTGCCGATCAACATAAACAAGTCAATGACGACGATATTCACCAAATTGTAGAAACTAGCAATATCTACAGAGAAATTAAGTCTGCTTAATTAACAAAAGATGGGAAAAACATTGTTTGACAAAGTATGGGATGCTCATGTTGTACACCGCATTGATAACGGCCCTCAAATTTTATACATTGATAAGCATTTAATTCATGAGGTTACGAGTCCGCAAGCTTTTAAAGAATTAGAACAACGGCAAATTCCAGTATTCAGGCCTGAGCAAATCGTAGCTACTGCAGACCATAATACGCCCACTCAAAATCAACATCTACCCGTAAAAGATAAACTATCTAGAAAGCAACTGGAACAACTTTCAGAGAACTGCAAAAAAAATAATATTCAACTTTATCAATTAGGTCATAAATATAATGGTATTGTGCATGTAATGGCACCAGAATTAGGTATTACTCAACCTGGAATGTCGATTGTTTGTGGTGATTCTCATACCTCTACACACGGCGCTTTTGGGACAATCGCCTTCGGTATTGGTACGAGCCAAGTCGCTCAAGTCTTTGCCAGTCAGTGCTTATTGCTTACAAAGCCTAAAAGCATGAGGATCACAGTTAACGGCACTCTCAAAAAAGGCGTTTTACCTAAGGATGTAATATTATTTATTATTTCAAAAATCGGCACCAATGCTGGTACTGGCTATTTTTGTGAGTATGCTGGCGAAGTTTTTGAAAACATGTCTATGGAAGGACGAATGACAGTATGCAACATGAGTATAGAAATGGGTGCTCGTGGTGGTATGATAGCGCCAGATGAAACCACTTTTGAATATGTGAAAGGCAGAAAATTTGCGCCTATGGGTGAAGAATGGGAAGCGAAATTAAAGTACTGGAAAAGTTTACCAACAGACAGCGATGCTAAATTTGATAAAGAGTACAGCTTTGATGCTTCGGATATCGAACCTATGATAACCTTTGGAACCAACCCTGGAATGGGTATAAAGATCAATGGCAGTATTCCTGAGCATAAAGATGCCTCATTTGAAAAGGCCTTAAAATATATGAATTTTGAAAAGGGAAATCAATTAGTTAATACAACTATAAATTATGTATTTATAGGAAGTTGCACTAATTCACGTATAGAAGACTTTAGAGTTGCCGCCAATTTTGTAAAAGGAAAACATAAGGCTAAAAACGTAACCGCTTGGCTGGTACCTGGAAGTAAACAAGTTGAAAAACAGATTGAAGATGAAGGTTTAAAAACCATATTTACAGAAGCTGGTTTTGAACTTCGTCAACCGGGATGTAGTGCTTGTCTAGCTATGAATGATGATAAAATCCCTTCAGGTGAATATTGTGTTTCGACTTCTAATAGAAATTTTGAAGGCAGACAAGGTCAAGGCTCGAGGACACTTCTTGCCAGTCCACTTGTGGCAGCAGCAACTGCTGTTGAAGGAAAAATTGTAGATATTACCCAATATTTGAATTAGTATGGAAAAATTCTTACACTTACGTTC
This sequence comes from Mesohalobacter salilacus, assembly GCA_003931895.1. Taxonomy (GTDB): domain Bacteria; phylum Bacteroidota; class Bacteroidia; order Flavobacteriales; family Flavobacteriaceae; genus Psychroflexus. The sequence continues at coordinate 18,139 of RRZV01000078.1, read as the reverse complement.
TCGAGCTGTACCTCTGCCTATTGAAAATGTTGATACAGACCAAATCATTCCTGCGCGTTTTCTAAAAGCGACTAATCGTGATGGTTTTGGTAATAATTTATTTAGAGATTGGCGATACCATAAAGATGGAAGCGAAAACAAGGAATTTGTTTTAAATAATAATCAATTTGAAGGTGAGGTATTAATCGCTGGTCATAATTTTGGCTGTGGTTCTAGTCGTGAGCATGCAGCATGGGCTTTAAGCGATTATGGTTTTAAGGTCATTGTATCAAGTTTTTTTGCTGATATTTTTAAAGGTAATGCTTTAAACAATGGAGTCTTACCAATTCAGGTTTCAGATAAATTTCTGAAAACTTTAATTGAAACGGTAAATGATAAGCCTGAAACTACTATTGAAGTGAATCTTAAAGATCAATATATTGCAGTAGAGGGTTTGAACTTAAAAGAATCATTTGACATTGACACCTACAAAAAAACTTGTTTGATAAATGGTTACGATGATATTGATTTTTTAGTGAGCAAGAAGACCAAAATTGAGGCGTTTGAAAAACACCTGCTAACTAACCCGCGTTAGCGATTGAACGGCATGTTTGAGCTCTTTTTTCTTTTGCCTAAAAAAGAAAAAAAGCGAGTAGTGAAAGCGCGACCAAGTCTTTAGCTTGGGAACGCCAAAAATTTAAATTAATTTACATTTGTAAAAAATAAATTTATGAAACTAAATATAACTGTTTTACCTGGTGACGGCATTGGTCCGGAGGTTATAAGCCAAGCTGTTAAAACATTAAATGCTATAGCTTTAGAATTTGACCATCAATTTTCTTATAAATATGCGGATGTTGGTGCGGTAGCTATTGATAATACAGGTTCGCCTCTGCCAGATGAGACTTTGGCACTTTGTAAAAGTAGTGATGCGGTACTTATGGGAGCTATAGGCGATCCTAAATACGATCAAGCAAGTGTTAGGCCCGAGCAAGGACTTTTAAAACTTCGTAAAGATTTAGGCTTGTTTGCTAATGTTAGACCTGTTCAAGCTTTTGATGAGTTGTTAGATTTATCTCCACTTAAGAAAGATATTATAAAAGGTGTAGATATTAGTATTTTTAGAGAATTGACAGGTGGAATATATTTTGGTGAGAAAAAAACCACTGAAGACGGTCGTTACTCTTCTGATTTATGTGAATATTCAAACACTGAAATTGAGCGTATAGCCCATTTAGCTTTTAAAACAGCTAGGCTAAGAGGCAAAAAAGTAACCTTAATCGATAAAGCAAATGTGTTAGAAACTTCACGTTTATGGCGAAAAACAGTTACGGAATTAGCAAAGTCATATCCTGATGTGACTCTAGATTTTCTTTACGTAGATAATGCCGCAATGCAAATGATACTGAACCCTAAGCAGTTTGATGTTATTTTAACTGAAAATATGTTTGGCGACATTATTAGTGATGAAGCAAGCGTCATTGGTGGATCTATTGGCCTTTTACCTTCAGCTTCGGTAGGCGAGAAACATGCGCTTTTTGAGCCTATTCACGGATCTTTTCCACAAGCAAAAGGCAAAGGAATAGCTAATCCTATTGCTACAATTTTGTCTGTAGCCTTAATGATGGAACATTTTGGCTTATTTGATGAAGCTGAATTGATTAAAGATGCCGTTGTAAAATCATTGAAATTAGGAATTGTAACTCCTGACTTGGGGAAAGCACAGGATAATATCACAACTGAAAAGGTCGGTGACTTTATAGCAGATTTTATCAGTCACCCAACAGATTCTAATCATAATTTTTCTAATATTCATCTAGGCCAGTCAACAATAATTTAGGGATTTAATCTCTACTATAAGGTTCTGCTTTAGCCCTATATAGTTTTAGGTTTATTTAGGAAATTTTTCTTTAATTTTATCAAGACATAAATTACCTATGCTTCCTTGATGGGTATGCGTTTTTGGGCTTCCGCCTTGATAGCTTCCATCATTAATTTGCTTTGCTATCTTTTGGTAAGCTTCTCTAAAACTAACGCCTTGCTCAACTAGGGCATTAATTTTATCTACCGAATACATAAATTTGTATTTAGGGTCGTTATCGTTAAATGTTTTTATTCTGATTTGATTGATAGAATAGTCAAATATTTCTAAAATAGTTTTCATATTTTCAATACCTGAAATCATGTTTTCTTTCAAGAGTTGATAATCTCTGTGATAGCCGCTTGGTAAATTGTTAGTAATTAAAGTCACTTCAGTTGGTAAGGCTTGTATTTTATTGCATTTACCGCGTATTAATTCAAATACGTCAGGGTTCTTTTTATGTGGCATAATACTACTTCCTGTTGTAAGTTGATCTGGAAACGCTATAAAATCAAAGTTTTGGCTCATATAGAGACAAATATCCATCGCAAACCTAGACAAGGTATTACTGAGGCTTCCCAAAGCCATTGCCACAGTTCGCTCACTTTTACCACGACTCATTTGGGCAGCAACAACATTATATTTCATAGTCGAAAAATTAAGTGATTGAGTTGTAAACTCTCTGTCAATGGGAAACGAACTTCCGTAACCTGCCGCTGAGCCTAAGGGGTTTTGATCAACAGTTTTGATAGCAGCATCTAAAAGATAAACATCGTCTATGAGTAGTTCTGCGTAGGCAGAAAACCATAATCCAAAAGAAGATGGCATAGCGACCTGAAGATGTGTATATCCTGGTAGTGTTTTGTTTTTATACGTTTCTGCCAAAGACAATAGACTTTCAAAAAAAGACAATACTTTTAATCTTATATCTTTGAGCTGTTCTTTATAATACAAATGTAAGGCTACTAGAACTTGATCGTTTCTTGATCTAGCAGTGTGTATTTTTTTACCTACATCTCCTAAATTTTGGATAAGCTGAAATTCTATTTTGGAATGCACATCTTCAAATTGAGATTCAATTTGAAATTCGTGATTTTCCAATTGCTTTATCATAATATTAAATTGATCTTGAAGACTTTCTAATTCTTCTGAACTTAATAAACCTATTTTTTTAAGCATTTTGGCATGCGCCTGAGAAGCTTTTATATCATATTCTGCAATATGTATATCTATTTCTCTATCATTACCAACAGTGAATTGTTCTATTTTTTCATCGACAGTAATGCCTTTATCCCAAAGTTTCATATCCGTTATGTTTAGTGTTAATTCTTAATTTAAACTATTTATATACAAGTCTTTTAAAGCACTTTTTCTAATAAATTTATATAAATTTTTATGCCCTGTAAAACCTCATCAACATAAATAAATTCATCAGCAGAATGAGATCTTAGGCTATCTCCTGGTCCTAATTTAAGTGATGGACAAGTCAAACAAGCCTGATCTGAAAGTGTAGGCGATCCGTAAGTTGTCATCCCGATGTTTAAGCCCGCTTTTACCAAAACATGATCTTTTGGAATACTTGATGAGTTCAATCTTATGCTTCTCGGAGTCAGTTCATGACATGGTGCTTTTTCTTGTAATATTTTCACAACATCTTTATTGGTGTAGCAATCATTAACCCTTACATCTACCACTAAATTCACTTCTGACGGAACGGCATTGTGTTGGAGGCCAGCATTGATTTGAGTAACCGTTAGTTTAACTGGGCCAAGAACATCTGAAACTTTTTCAAATTGAAATTTTTCAAACCATTTTAAAACATTCACAGTTTTATAAATAGGATTATCTTCGTTGGGATGGGCTGCATGACTTGGTGTTCCTTTTATTACGGCATCAAAAACCAAAAGTCCTTTTTCTGCAATAGCCATTTGCATTTGTGTCGGTTCACCAACAATAGCAACATCAATTTTAGGAATAATTGCCAACATACTATTTAATCCATTTGGCCCACTACTCTCTTCTTCACCAGATGCTACAATAACTAGGTTAAAATTAAGGTTTTCTTTAAAATAAAAATAAGTAAAAGTTGCTATTAATGAGACTAAACAACCCCCAGCATCATTACTACCCAAACCATATAATCTGCCATTTTCTATAATGGGTTCAAAAGGATTTTTTGTATAAGCCTTATTGGGTTTAACAGTATCGTGGTGAGAATTGAGCAATATTGTGGGTTTTGTCTCATCAAAAAACTTATTAGTTGCCCAGATATTATTTTCTTGACGTTTAAATGGAATTTCATAATGGTTAAACCATTCTTCGATAAGCATAGCAGTTTGATGTTCTTCTGATGAAAACGACTGAGTTTTTATCAATGATTTCAATAATAATATGGCCTCTTTTTGAAGTTGTTCTATCATTTTAAAATTTTTGTATAAGGGTATGAAGTGTCTTTTATCATATTAGGATTTCCTATTTTAACGTCACAAACCCCGTGATTAATGGCTCTAAAGCAATTGTCAAGTTTTGGAATCATTCCTTCAACCACTTTTTTGTTTTGTAATAGGTCTTGATATGTGCTATAGTCTAAATTTTCTATTATTGAATTTTCATTATTGATATTTGACAACACTCCGTTTTTTTCGAAACAAATATTTAGCTCTGTTTTACGTGTTTTTGAAAAAGCTATAGCCAATTCAGCAGCTAAAGTATCGGCGTTTGTATTTAACAGTTGTCCTTTTTCATCGTGAGTTATGGCACAGAAAACGGGTATAATGTCATCTTTTAGCAGTAAGTTTATTATTGAAGTATTGACTTGAATAACATCTCCCACATACCCAAAATCAATAGGTGTTGGTTTTCTTTTTATAGAGATAATCGTATTGCCGTCAGCACCTGTAAAGCCAAATGCATTAGCATTATAGGCTTGAAGCTGAGCTACTATTTTTTTATTGACCAGGCCAGCATAAATCATTAAAATAACATCCAAAGTTTCAGCGTTGGTTACACGCCTACCGTCAATTTTTTCAACTGAAATCCCAAGACGTTGAGAAAACTTTGACGCTTGATGACCTCCACCGTGAACCAAAATTTTGGGTTCTTTTAATTTTGAAAAATCCTCCAAAAAAGATTTAAGCGCATTTTTATCATCGATAACTTGACCGCCAATTTTGATAATTTTAAGGGTGTTCATTTAGTCTTTTTTTAGTCTATTTAAAATTTGTGTGATAACCGCTTGAGCTGCATAAGTTCTATTGTTTGCTTGTTCTACAACTAACGAATTTTTATGGTCTAAAACTTCATCTGAGGCAACCAAGTTTCGTCTAACGGGTAAGCAATGCATAAATTTAGCATTACCTAGTTTGGCTTTAGTCATCGTCCAAGATTCATCTTGATTTCTAATTTCTCCGTAAAATTTATAGCTACTCCAATTTTTTACATAAACAAAATCTGCATTTTTTAAAGCTTTCTCTTGGTCATAGATAACTTCAGTATTTTTTACAATATCAGGCTTTAAATCATAGTCTTTGGGGTGTGTTACACAGAGGTCAACTTGCATCAACTGCATCATTTCAACAAAAGAATTGGCAACGGATTGTGGCAAAGCTTTAGGGTGAGGTGCCCAAGACAAAACAACTTTTGGTTTTTTTTGTGTTTTGTGTTCAGTGATTGTTATAGCATCTGTCAAAGCTTGTAATGGATGAGCCGTCGCACTTTCCATATTGATAATTGGCACTGTAGCGTATTTAATAAAGCTTTTTAATACAATTTCAGTTTCATCTTCTAGTTTGTCTTTCAATTTGGGAAAAGCTCTAACGGCAATAATATCAGCATATTGAGAAATAACCTTAGCCGCTTCTTTGATATGCTCTGTAGTGTGGGTATTCATTTTGGTACCGTCTTGAAATTCGAGTTGCCAAGCTTCATTTACATTTAAAACCATGACCTCCATCCCTAGGCTTCGAGCTGCTTTTTCTGTGCTTAGTCGCGTTCTTAAACTTGAATTAAAAAACAACATGACTAAGGTTTTATGTTTTCCCAGTTCAGCATTTTGAAAAGGATTTTGTTTTATGTCAATAGCTTGATGAATTAAATTACTAAGGTTTAAAATATCTGAGACTTTGGTGTAGCTTTTCATGAAAATTAATTTATTTATTTAGTGAACTTTGATTTTTTAGTTCAGCTTTTAGTGCCCTAAAAAACATCTCTAAATGCTTATCCTTAATAGTTAAAGGCGGTAAGATTCTTATCAAGTTAGGGTTTTTTGAACTCCCTGTAAAAATATGATGATTGAACAGTAGATTTTTTCTTAACTCTGCAATTGGGGTGTTAAATTCTAGACCTAACATAAGACCTCTACCTTTTACTGTTTTTAAGTCAGAAATAGAATCCGCATATTTTAAAAAGCTTTTGTATCTAGCTTTTACATTATTCATCAACTCTTCTTTTTCTAAGACTTTTAACACTGCTAATGAAGCCGAACAGGCCAAGTGATTTCCACCAAATGTAGTGCCTAATAAGCCGAACGAGGCTTTGATTTTGGGGTGAATTAGAATTCCACCAACAGGAAAACCATTGCCCATACCTTTTGCTATAGAAATAATATCTGGCGAAATTTGATGGGTTTGAAATGCAAAAAAGTCACCTGTTCGACCAAAGCCAGACTGCACTTCATCAGCAATTAGCAGGGTATTATATGCTTTGCAGAGTTTTTCTAAGCCTTGATAAAACTTGGTTGTGCTTTGATCAAGACCGCCGACACCTTGAATACACTCCACAATAACAGCACAAGTTTGGTTTTGTGATAAAATATCTTTTACAGTTTTTAAATCACCGAGCTCTACAAAATCGACATTTTGCTGTGCATTTAAAGCCGAAATAACCTTAGGATTATCTGTTGCAGCGACAGCTGCAGAGGTCCTGCCGTGAAATGAATTCTTGAAGGCTAAAATTTTATGCTTTTTATTGTGAAATGACGCTAACTTTAGGGCGTTTTCGTTGGCTTCTGCTCCAGAATTACACATAAAAAGCTTGTAATCAAAACACTTTGAAAATTTAATTAATTTTTCTGATAATTCTTTTTGTAGAGGGTTGTTTACCGCATTACTATAGAAACCTATTTTATGTATTTGTTTCGTGATAGATTTAACATAAACAGGATGTGCATGACCTATGGAAATAACAGCATGCCCGCCATAAAGGTCTAGATATTTGGTATTATTTTTATCATAAACGTAGACTCCTTTTGCTTTAACAGGTGTAATATCAAACAAAGGGTAAACTTCAAACAGGCTCATAGCTCTTGAGTTTTAATCGCATTAATTTTATTGAATGAAGCTACCATTCCATGAATTAAAGATGAACTCAAACCTTTATGTTCCATCTCATTTAGCCCCTCTATCGTACAACCTTGAGGCGTTGTCACGCCATCTATTTCTTCTTCTGGATGTCTAGCATTGGTAATAAGTAAACTTGCAGCACCTTCACAAGTGTAAATTGCCAGTTCTTGAGCTTCACTTGCATCAAATCCGAGTTGAATAGCCGCTTGTGTTGTTGCTCTAACAAGCCTCATCCAAAATGCAATTCCACTAGCACAAACAACTGTAGCTGCTTGCATTTGAGATTCTGGAATGCACATTGAATGTCCTAAAGCATTAAAAATATTTTGGGCATTTTTAATAGTTTTTTGACTTTTAGAGTTTCCGCATAAACACGTCATTGATTTACCTACGGCAATCGCAGTATTCGGCATTGCGCGAATAACAGAAGTTTGAGCCCCTATTAGCGATTCTATTTTTTGTATTGAAAATCCCGCTACAGTAGAAATAATAACGTGGTTTGAGGTAAAGTGGGTTTTGACCTCATTTAAAATAGCTTTGAGATGTGAAGGTTGAACAGAGAAAATTACAAAATCAGAATGTTTCACTGCTAAAACGTTGTCAGTAGTTAAGGTGACATTGTTCAAATTTTCAAAAGAAGAAAGACCGTTTAAGTTTCTCCTAGTGAGGTATAATGTTTTTGCTACTTTTTTTAATATTAGTCCTTTGGCAATTGAGTTTCCAAGGTTTCCCGCACCTATGATAGCTATTTTCATGTTTTAATTTTAAAGAGAATATTGATATGTTTAAAAGTAATTAGCTTTAAGTTTTAGTCCTAGAGTTTCCTCAAAACCAAACATTAAATTCATATTTTGAACGGCTTGACCAGATGCTCCCTTCAATAGGTTATCAATTATACAAGTTATTAAGAGCTGGTTTTTAAATTTAGACAAATAGATAAAACAGTAATTGGTATTAACCACTTGCTTAAGATGTAATTCCACATCTGTAACTTTTGTAAATGCAGATTCCACATAATAATTTTCATAAATACGCTTAGCTTCATCAATAGAACCCTCAAAAGAGGTATAAGCAGAAACAAAAATTCCTCTTGAAAAATTTCCTCTATTTGGGATTAAATAGATTTCTTTATTAAAGTTATTTTGCAAGGATGTAATTGATTGTGAAATCTCATGTAAATGTTGATGGGTAAAAACCTTATACGAAGAAAAATTATTATCACGCCAAGTAAAATGTGTGGTCTTAGAAAGTGATGCTCCAGCTCCTGTTGCACCAGTAACTGCATTGATGTGAATATCTTCTTTTAAAATCTTTTCATGAGCTAGAGGTAATAATGACAGTTGAATTGCTGTTGCAAAACATCCAGGGTTTGCTATATTTTGAGCAGAACTTATCTTTTTTTTATCAAGCTCTGGAAGTCCATAAGCAAAAGATTTATCTTGGTAGTTTTGACTAGCCTTTAATCTAAAATCATTGCTTAAGTCAATAATTTTAGTCTGTTCTGAAAATTCGTGTGTTTCTAAAAAAGTGGTTGAATTTCCATGGCCTAAACACAAAAATACAACATCTACATTTTGATTTATTTTATCAGAAAATTTAAGGCTTATATCACCAATTAAATCTTGATGTATTGTATTAATATTTTTTCCTGCCTGTGTTGTACTGTACACAAAGTTGATTTTTGCTTTTGGGTGATTTATCAAAATGCGGATTAATTCTCCAGCAGTAAAACCAGAACCACCAATAATTCCAATGCTTATCATAATTTTGAATTTGTTTGTTGATAAATTTTTTGTGCATTTGACATTAATTTAATAAAACCTTTAGCCTCATTAGATGTCCAACCAGAATTATATTCTCCATAACTTCCAAATTTAGTATTCATGAGGTCGTGAGGCGATTTGATACCATCTAATTTAAAATGGTAAGGCGTTAAAGTGACAAAGACCTCGCCACTCACATTTTTCTGACTACTTTTTAAAAAAGCTTCTATATCTCTCATTACGGGATCTAAATATTGTCCTTCATGTAGATGCATACCGTAATAACTTGAAATAAAATCTTTATGCTGGAGTTGCCATTTAGAAAGCGTATGTTTCTCAAGTAAATGGTGGGCTTTAATAAGAACTAAAGCAGCGCCTGCCTCAAAGCCTACTCTTCCTTTTAAACCTACAATGGTGTCACCGACATGGATATCACGACCTATAGCATATTTAGATACCAGGTCATTTAATTTCGTGATAAGTTTAACAGGATGATCCTTCTCTTTGTTAACAGCAACAAGTTCTCCACTTTCAAAACTTAATGTTAGCTTTTCACTTCCTTGGTGCTCAAGCGGAGATGGGTAAGCTTCATCAGGTAAAGGGTTTTGAGATGTTAAAGTTTCATCACCCCCAACACTTGTTCCCCAGAGCCCTTTATTGATTGAGTATTTAGCTTTGCTCCAAGACAAATCTATACCATTAGATTTTAAATACTCAATTTCTTCTTTTCTTGTTAGTTTTTGATCACGTATGGGGGTAATAATTTTAATATCTGGCGCAAGAATTTGAAATATCATATCAAATCTAACTTGATCATTACCTGCGCCAGTACTGCCATGTGCAATAAGCTGAGCTTTGATACTTTTAGCATAATTGATTAATTCTATAGCTTGTATAATTCGTTCTGCACTAACTGATAGTGGATAAGTATTATTTTTAAGCACATTCCCAAATATAAGATATTTGATAATTTTTTCATAATAGGTTTTAGTCGCCTTAATGTTATGGTAAGTTTTAACGCCTATTTTGTAGGCATTTTCTTTAATATCATGCAATTCTTGATCGGAAAACCCACCTGTATCAACGCTAACAGCATGAACCTCGTAACCTTGTTTAGACAAACTTTTGGCACAATATGAGGTATCTAAACCACCACTATAAGCCAATACTAATTTTTTCATTTGTTATGTTTTTTAAAGAATAAAGATTGTTTAATGTTTTTTAATCGTTCCCATTTTTTTTTGCTTACTGTATTTTTTTTAGGTGTCTTTTCGGGTTTAGAATTAGGATCATAAATCATACCTGTACAAAAACACATTTTTTGATTTGTTCGTTGTAACACATCGTAATTATTGCAAGATTGACAGCCGTTCCAAAAACTTTGGTCATCTGTCAATTCTGAAAACGTAACGGGCTTATAGCCTAACTCGCTATTCATTTTCATGACTGCCAAGCCTGTGGTTATGCTAAATATTTTAGCATCTGGGTAAAGCTTTCTTGAATGTGCAAAAATTTTAGTTTTAATTTGTTTTGCTAAACCTTGAGACCTGTAATCAGGATGCACTATTAAACCTGAATTAGCTACAAATTTACCATGGCTCCAAGCTTCTATATAGCAAAATCCTGCAAACTTTTCTCCATCTAGTGCTATCACTGCGTTTCCATTTTCAAGCTTAGAAACGATATATTTTGTTTCACGCTGAGCAATACCTGTACCTCTTGATTTTGCTGCTTCAGCAATCGTTTTACATATAGTTTTAGCGTACTTGGTGTGTATATAACTAGCTATAACAATTTTCATTGTTGAATAGATTTAAAAGAAAATTAAAAATGAGTTTGAAGTTTGAAATGGAAACGGACACACCTGATTCCTATAAATAGATCTATACCCTTACGGGCGACGACGGAGTGAAAGAGGAAGGGAGATGCTTGTAAAATTACAATAAGTAATATTTACAATATACAAATCTGTATAATATGTTAGTTTTAAAAACATAATGTAAAATTAAATATTATTATCAAAATAGCTTTCTTAAATTTATAATAATTTTAAAATTTAACATCTTACAATTTATAGTTGCTATCATTAACTTTGAGTAATTTTCAAAAATCTATTAAACTAGAAATTGAAATAAGTCTGGTTTATTATTAAGATAATCTCCATAAAAATTATTGATTTTCATTCTTTCTACTAAGGGCTTAAAATCTGATTTGGACTTTAATTCTATACCAACAACAGCAGCTCCATTTTCACGATTTGTTTTTTTTGTGTATTGAAAATAGGTAATATCATCATCAGGGCCAAGTATTTCAACCACAAATTGTCTTAGAGCTCCAGCTCTTTGCGGAAATTTCACTATGAAGTAATGCTTTAGATCAGCATAAAGCATAGCGCGTTCTTTAATTTCTGCCGTTCTAGTGATGTCATTATTGCTTCCACTTATAATACACACTACGGTTTTATCTTTGATTTGATCGGCATAATGCTCTAGTGCTGCAATACTCAATGCTGCAGCAGGTTCAGCGATAATCGCTTCTTTATTGTATAAATCTAAAATAGTTTGACAAATATGGCCTTCATCAACCGTAATCATGTCGTGAAGGTTATCTTTAGCTATAGAAAATGTCAAATTTCCAACCCGTTTAACCGCAGCACCATCAACAAAATTTTCTATCTGACTCAAGCTAATATTGTCGTCTTTTTTTATAGCTTTAGACATAGACGGGGCACCTTTAGGTTCAACACCTATAACTTTTGTCTTGGGAGATAACAGCTTGAACATTTCTGATAGTCCAGAAGCTAACCCGCCACCACCTACGGGCAAGAACACATAATCAATTTGTCTACTTTCAATTTGGTTCAAGATTTCTAGAGCTATCGTAGCCTGTCCTTCAATGACTTTGGGGTCGTTAAAAGGATGAATAAAGGTTTGCCTCTTTTCTTTACAATGATTGTTTGCTGCTTCATAGGCATCATCGTAACTGTCACCGATTAATTTAATATCAATATATTCTTCACCAAACATTTTGACTTGTTCTATTTTTTGGTGAGGTGTTGGTGAGGGCATAAAAATATGCCCTTTAATTTTTAATTTTTTGCAGGCAATTGCTACGCCTTGTGCGTGATTACCCGCACTAGCACAAACAATACCATTTTTAGCTTGTTCAGCAGACAGCGATGACATTTTATTATACGCTCCTCTTATTTTATAAGACCGGACTTGTTGTAAGTCTTCTCTTTTAAAATAGACTTGACTTTGATATTGCTTTGAATATCTAAGGTTTAAGTTTAAAGGCGTTTCTATAACAATTCCATTGAGTGTATTAGCTGCACGTTTAACATCTTCAAGCTTTGGTATATATTTGGATTTGACCTGCATATTTTTTCCTAAAGTTTTTGAGTTTGTAAAGATTCCATAGCGGTCATAGCTGCTCTGAGGCGTTTACCAACCTTTTCTATAGGGTGATTTCGTATTTGAGAATTGACTGCAATAAGCTCTTTATTATCGACTTGATTATTATCGGAATAAGCTTTACCTATCACACTAGAATCAACAGATAGCATAAAATCTCTTAGTAAAGGTTTACAAGCATGGTCAAACAAATAGCAGCCATACTCAGCAGTATCTGATATTACTCTATTCATTTCATAAAGCTTTTTTCTTGCAATAGTATTGGCAATTAATGGCAATTCGTGTAGCGATTCATAGTAAGCGGATTCTTCAATTATTCCAGCACTCAACATGGTTTCATAAGCTAATTCTACTCCAGATTTTACGAAAGCAACCAATAATACCCCATGTTCAAAATAATCTTGTTCGCTAATATTTTCTGAGGTTAATTCTGTTTTTTCAAAAGCAGTCTCAGCAGTTTCAGCTCTCCATTTTAGTAAGTCTTTATCGTTATTTGCCCAGTCTTTCATCATATTTTCAGAGAAATAACCCGACATAATTTCATCCATACGTTGGTTAAAGAGGGGTCTCATAATTGTTTTAAGCTCTTCCGAAAGCCTGAAAGCCTTTATTTTTGAAGGGTTTGGCAACCTGTCCATCATATTAGTTATACCGCCATGCTTTAAGGCTTCTGTAATGGTTTCCCAACCATACTGAATAAGTTTTGCGGCATAACCAGGCTCAATATTTTCTTCAATCATTTTATCAAAAGAAAGAATGGCACCCGTTTGTAATATACCACATAAAATTGTTTGCTCTCCCATCAAATCACTTTTGACCTCTGCAACAAATGAAGATTCTAAAACACCGGCCCGATGTCCACCTGTAGCTACAGCATACGCTTTAGCCTGCTCAAATCCTTTATTTTCTGGATCATTTTCGGGATGAACAGCTATAAGTGTAGGCACTCCAAAACCTCTTTTATACTCCTCACGAACTTCAGTTCCTGGACATTTAGGTGCTACCATGATTACTGTGATATCCTTTCTTATTTTCATACCTTCTTCAACAATATTAAAGCCATGCGAATAGCTTAAGGTTGATCCTTTTTTCATGAGTGGCATTACTGTATTGATAACATTAGAATGTTGTTTGTCAGGAGTAAGGTTAAGAACCAAATCGGCTGTTGGAATGAGCTCTTTGTAAGTGCCTACTTTAAACTTATTTTCAGTAGCATTTTTAAAAGACTCTCTTTTTTCATCAATCGCAGCTTGACGAAGGGCGTAAGCAATATCTAATCCTGAATCTCTCATATTCAAGCCTTGGTTTAAGCCTTGTGCTCCACAGCCAATGATGACTATTTTTTTATTTTTTAAAGCCTTAACGCCATCCTCAAACTCTGAGGAGTCCATAAATCGGCATTTACCCAATTGATTCAATTGTTGTCTTAGGGATAAGGTATTGAAGTAGTTTGACATTTTATTAGAGATTTAATTAGAGATTTTAGCTAAACGTTTACTTATTTTCATTTCATCTTTAGTGACTGCTATTCGTCCTGAACGGGTGAGTTGCATAATACCAAAAACTTTTAACTCGCGGTGAAGCAGTGCAATTTCTTCCGTTCTTCCAGACTTTTCGAGTACAAAAAACTCTTTATTTACGGTGACAATATTGGCATTACTATCTTTTATAATGTTCTGTATTTGTCGTTCTTCAAAAAGTAAATCAGATTTAATTTTGAACAAACAAGATTCTTGATAAATGATTTCATCTTGTTTATGATAAAACGCTTTTATGACTTCAACTTGTTTTTCAATTTGACCAATGATTTTTTTCAATAGTTTTTCATTAAGACTGACAACAACTGTCCATTTAGCAACATGTTCAATTTCTGATTCCGAAACATTGATGCTTTCAATATTAATATGTCGTCGTTGAAAAATAGCAGAAATGCGATTTAGTAATCCTATATTATTTTCAGAATAAATCGAAACGGTATAATTTTTATTTTCTTCCATATTATTGTAATCTTATATCTGAAACGCTGGCTCCTGAGGGCACCATTGGAAAAACATTGTGTTCTTTTTCTACACAAACTTCTAAAACATAAGGGCCTTTTGTGGTCATCATGTCTTTTACAGCTCTAGCTAAATTTTTTCTATCTTCAACTTTTTGAGCATTTATAAAATAACCTCTTGCGATGGCTATAAAATCTGGGTTGATCATTTCTGTAGAAGCATAGCGTTTATCAAAAAAAAGTTGTTGCCACTGCCTAACCATACCCAGAAAATTATTGTTTAAAACTACAATTTTAAGGTCAATATTTTGCTGAAAGACTGTACCCAGCTCTTGGATAGTCATTTGGTATCCTCCGTCACCAATAACTGCAACAACGTCTCTTTGTGGTGCTGCCATTTTTGCACCAATCGCTGCAGGTAGTGCAAAACCCATTGTACCTAAACCACCTGAGGTGATATTACTTTTAGTTTGTTTAAAATCAGCGTAGCGGCAAGCTATCATTTGATGTTGACCTACGTCACTAACAATAGCTGCATTGCCTTGAGTTTGAATATTAATTTCTTGAATAACTTCACCCATACTTAAGCCTTCTTTAGTAGGATGAATATCGTTTTTAATTACTTTTTCATATTCAATTTTGTAGAGGTCTTTAAACTTTTGAAGCCAATCAGAATGGTTATTTGCTTTTAATTTTGGCAGTAGTTTTGTTAAACTTGTTTTAGCATCTCCTAAAACAGCAATATCAGTTTTTACATTTTTATCAATTTCTGCAGGGTCAATTTCAAAATGAATGACTTTAGCCTGCTTTGCATAAGTATTTAAATCTCCCGTAACCCTATCATCAAAACGCATACCTATAGCAATGAGGACGTCACATTCATTAGTAAGCACATTAGGAGCATAATTACCGTGCATACCAAGCATACCAACATTTAGTGGATGAGAAGTTGATAATGCAGAAGCTCCTAGAATAGTCCACGCCGCAGGTATACCAGTTTTTTCTATACAAGCTTTAAAAATATCTTCAGCTTCACTTAAAATCACACCTTGCCCCCATACAATAAAAGGTTTTTTAGCATTATTAATTAGTTTTGCTGCTGCCTTTATAGAGTGGTCTTTAGCAACTGGAACTGGTTTATAACTTCTTATTCCAACACATTTCTTGTAGTAAAAATCAAATTCTTCAAATTGAGCATCTTTAGTGATATCAATTAAAACAGGTCCTGGCCTGCCACTTTTAGCAATATAAAAGGCCTTAGCTAAAACTTCTGGAATTTCAGAAGCTTTTGTTATTTGGTGATTCCACTTTGTTACAGGTGTAGAAATACCAACTATATCTGTTTCTTGAAAAGCATCACTTCCCAATAAATGTGAAGCCACTTGACCAGTAATACAAACTAAGGGTGTAGAATCTATTTGGGCATCTGCTATTCCGGTGATAAGGTTAGTAGCGCCAGGGCCTGAAGTTGCCATGGCAACACCAACTTTACCAGATATTCTAGCATAGCCTTGCGCAGCGTGTGTCGCGCCTTGCTCGTGTCGTGTTAAGACATGATGAATTTTATCTTGATACTGGTGCAGTTTATCATAAATTGGCATTATTGCACCACCGGGATATCCATAAATTGTATTGACGTCCTCAGCAAGTAAACATTTTATTAAAGCTTCACTTCCAGATAGCCTTTCTGTTATTGTTGGTATGATATGTTTTTCTTCTACTGTATTAATATCCATTATTCAAATTTTAGTCAATTGAGTTTGAGTATCTCAAAAAGTAAGTATTGTAAGTTTTAAAATTCATCAGTCACGCATCCTTTTGAAGCAGAACTCACCGATTTGGCATATTTATATAAAACTCCCCGTTTAAATTTTAATTCTGGAGCTTTCCACTTGGCTTTTCTTTTTTCAAGTTCTTCATTAGAGACTTCCAAGTTAATGGTGTTAGTTTCTGCATCAATAGTTATTGTGTCTCCGTTTTTTATTAAAGCAATAGATCCTCCTTCTTGTGCTTCTGGAGTAATATGACCAACAACAAATCCATGTGTACCACCAGAAAATCTACCATCGGTTATGAGTGCTACTTCTTTGCCAAGTCCAGCTCCCATTATGGCTGCTGTAGGTTTGAGCATTTCTGGCATTCCTGGCCCACCTTTTGGCCCTTCATATCTTATTACTACTACATCTCCTTTTTGAACTTCTCCATTTTTAATACCATCATTAGCTGCATATTCATTTTCAAAAACTTTGGCTTTGCCTTTAAATTTAAGACCCTCTTTACCCGTAATTTTCGCCACACTTCCCTCTGGTGCAATATTGCCATAGAGCATTCTTAAATGACCAGAAATCTTTATGGGCGACTCGATAGGCTTTATAATATCCTGATCTGAATCAAGGTCTTTTACACTTGACAAGTTTTCAGCTAAAGTTTGACCTGTTACGGTTAAACATTCTCCGTGTAATATTCCTTTTTCAAGCAAATACTTTAATACAGCTGGGATTCCACCTACGCTATGTAAATCTTCCATAAGATATTTGCCACTTGGTTTTAAGTCTGCAAGGAAAGGTGTGTTATCACTTATGTTCTGAAAATCTTTTAATGTAAAATCGATTTGAGCCGCTCTAGCTATCGCTAAAAAATGAAGCACCGCATTGGTAGACCCTCCTAAAATAGTAATCAGTCTAATAGCATTTTCTAGGGACTTTCTAGTAATGATATCAGAAGGCTTAATATCTTTTTCTATCAAGACACGCATAGCTTCTCCAGCTTGCACAGCCTCTTTTTTCTTATCTTCACTCAATGCTGGATTAGATGAATTAAACGGTAAAGCCATACCTAAAACCTCTATTGCAGAGGCCATTGTGTTGGCAGTATACATTCCGCCGCATGCACCAGCACCTGGGCAAGCTTTCTCTACAATGCTTTGGTATTCTGATTCTGACATAGTTCCTGCCACTTTACTTCCCCAAGCCTCAAACGCCGAAACGACATCAAGTTTTTGACCCTTGTGACAACCTGAATCTATTGTTCCTCCATAAATTAATATACTTGGTCTGTTTAATCGTATCATAGCTATTAAGGCTCCTGGCATATTTTTGTCACAGCCCACTACAGTTATCAGTCCATCATAACTCATAGCCTGGACTACGGTTTCCATAGAATCTGCAATAATGTCTCTTGAGGGTAAGGAATAGCGCATACCTGGTGTACCCATAGAAATACCATCGCTTACACCAATAGTGTTAAAAATCAATCCAACGAGATTTTTTTGAATAGTGCCTTGTTTAGCAAGTTTAGCTAAATCATTTAAATGCATGTTACAAGGGTTACCTTCGTAACCAGTACTAGCAATACCAACAAAGGGCTTATCAAAATCTTCTTTAGTTAATCCAATGGCATGTAACATAGCCTGTGCGGCTGGTTGCGTTGGGTCTTGCGTTACGGTTTTGCTATACTTATTCAAATTCATTTTGTTTACTTCTCTTCTATTAATGTAAATCAAAATTATGATGTATGCCTTGGCCGTGCTATAATAAATTGCTTTGAAGTGTGATATTCAAGTAATTTTTTTTTATATAAAATATTGTATATCATACATTTAAATTATTTTTAATGGAGTAGTCAATAAATTAACTTTAATTACTTTTTACCAAATCATTAATAATTTGTTTGTTTTTTAGGAAATTATTTTTGAAATATTAAAAAAAATAATTTTTTGTTATAATGTCTATAATACCTCGATAATTTCGGACCATTGTTTAAGTTGAAAATTTATTAACTTTAAACAA
>RRZV01000087.1 GCA_003931895.1 Mesohalobacter salilacus | reverse complement strand
CGATTGGTCTGTTGTAGTCCCAACAGGCAATACCGAGAGCGACATTGATGAGTCGGATCCAGATTATCCGACCGGATCGATTCAAACGGAAGGGACAGACCCTACCACCACACTTGTTATACCAAATACAATAACGTTTTCAGATAACGACGGTTTTTTTAACCCAGACCCAGACGGTACTGGAACCTTAACAGGACATTTATATTTTGATGACAATGGAAATGGCACTCAAGATGGTCTTGAAGCCGATTTAGCAAATGTTGATGTTTTTATCACAGACAGTCAAAATAATATTCAGGTTGTTACGACAGATGCCAATGGCGATTGGTCTGTTGTGGTTCCTACTGGCAATACCGAAAGCGACATTGATGAGACTGATCCTGATTATCCAACAGGTTCAATTCAAACTGAAGGCACAGATCCAACCATAACAACGGTAATTCCAAACGTAACGACTTTCAGTGAAAATGATGGTTTCTTTAATCCAGACCCAGATAATACTGGAACTTTAACAGGACATTTATACCTAGACGATAACGGTAATGGAAATCAAGATGTTGGAGAACCCGACCTCCCAGATGTTGATGTTTTGATTACCGATAGCCAAAACAACACCCAAACGGTCACCACAGATGCCAATGGCGATTGGTCTGTTCTAGTGCCAACTGGTGGTACCGAAAGTGACATTGATGAGACTGATCCTGATTATCCTACTGGTTCAATTCAAACCGAAGGTACAGACCCAACGACAACAACAGTGATTCCAAATGTGACGACTTTTAGCGAAAACGATGGTTTCTTTATTCCAGACCCTAATGACACAGGTACACTAACAGGACATATATACTTAGATGATAACGGTAATGCTACTCAAGATGCTGGAGAAGTAGACTTAGCTAACCTTGATGTTGTAATTACTGATAGTCAAAACAATACACAAACCGTTACTACAGATGCTAATGGCGATTGGTCAGTTGTAGTGCCTACAGGAAATACTCAAAGTGATATAGATGAATCTGATCCAGATTTTCCAGCGGGAGCAATTCAAACCGAAGGCACAGACCCAACCGTAACAACAGTAATCCCGAATGTTACAACTTTCAGTGAAAATGATGGTTTCTTTATTCCAGATTCAAATGAAACAGGTACGTTAACTGGTCATTTATATCTGGATGATAATGGGAATGGTACTCAAGATGGTTTTGAAGCTGATTTACCAGATATTGATATCCTGATAACTGACAGCCAAAATAATACACAAACTGTAAGTACAGATGCTAATGGCGATTGGTCAGTTGTTGTGCCTACAGGAAACACAGAAAGTGACATAGATGAGTCTGATCCTGATTATCCAGTTGGAGCTGTTCAAACCGAAGGCACAGATCCAACCCTCACGACAGTCATTCCAAATGTGATCACTTTTAGTGAAAATGATGGATATTTTATAGATGAAGATCAGTTATCAACACTTACAGGTAGATTGTATTCAGACGAAAATAATAATGGTACTCAGGATATTGGTGAACCTGGTATTCCATTTGTATCTGTTGAGATAGAAGATGATACAGGCTTTATGCAAGTTGTGGATACTGATGTAAACGGTGACTGGTCAGCCATTGTAAATTCTGGTGATATTATTAGTTTGATTGACGTGACAGACACTGATTTTCCTGAAAATGCAACTCAAACCGAAGGTACTAACCCTACTTTAACTACACTAAATCCTAATGAAGTATTTAATGAAGTTGATGGATTCTTTACAGAGAGGGATGTTATTGTTTATAATGCAGTATCTCCAAACGGAGATGGTCGAAATGACTTTTTGAGAATAGACGGATTGGAACAGTTTGAAACTAATAGTATAGAAATATTTAATAGGAATGGAGTAAGGGTTTATGAAACCCGTGATTATGGAAGCAATGACAATCTTTTTAGAGGGTTTAGTGATGGAAGAATTACAATTCGAAAAAGTCAGAAATTACCCTCGGGGACTTATTTTTATATTTTAAATTATACAGATGTAGACGGTAGAACAACTAAACGACAAGGTTATTTATATATTAATTAAAATGCACATTAAAGTCATAAAACATACAGGAACTATTATGGTCTTGCTTTTATTGAGCTTTAAATCAATAGCTCAACAAGACCCTAGTTTTACGCAATATATGTTTAACACTATGACTATAAATCCAGCTTATGCCGGGACGAGAAATGTTTTAAGTGCTAGTCTTTTACACAGGTCTCAATGGTTAGGTATTGATGGCGCACCTGAAACACAAACCTTAAGCGTGCATTCACCAATTAGAGACGGACAAATGGGTCTTGGTCTTAATATAGTTCACGATAAAATTGGTCCTGCTACAACAACCCGGTTTAATGGAAATTATAGTTATATTTTACCGATTGATAGGTTTACAAGTTTAAGTTTAGGGGTTAGTGCTGGAGCAGATATTTTTGATATTAACTTTTCAGATTTGAACATATTTGACCCTACAGATCCAAATTTTCAAAATAATGTTGAGACTAGACTTTCTCCTCAAGTTGGTCTAGGTGCAATGCTTTATAATGATATCTATTACGTCAGCTTAAGTGTGCCAAAACTTTTAAGGACAGAGTATTATGACAATGACCAAGGTGCGACATCAGTAGCTAGAGAGAGATTGCATTATTATTTAACGGCTGGCTATGTTTTTGATATAAATAACAACGTTAAACTCAAACCTTCTATACTTACAAGAGTTGTTAGTGGTGCTCCGATTCGTGTAGATTTATCAGCCAATTTTTTAATCAATGATAAATTTTCATTAGGTGGGGCTTACCGCTTATCATCCGCATTTAGCGTGTTATCAACGTATCAAATATCTGATGCATTTTTAGTTGGTTTTTCCTATGATAGAGATACATCAGAATTGGTTACCTTTAACGACGGAAGTTTTGAAATATTTTTTAGATATGAACTATTTAAAAGATATAAGAAAATGTATACCCCTAGATTTTTCTAGATTATGAAAACAAACTATTACATACTATTACTTTTTGCTTTGTTGCCATGTTTGGGCTTTTCACAAATAGATAAGCTTAATGAAGCCAACAAGAAATTTGAAAATTTTGCTTACATCGATGCACAACAAATCTATTTGGAAGTTGCAGAAGCAGGGTACGAATCAGAAAACCTTTTCAAGAAATTGGGAGATTCATACTATTTCAATAATGATCTAGAAAATGCTGCCAAATGGTATCAAAAGCTTTACGATTTGACAAATTCGCTCGATGCAGATTATTTATTTAGATTTTCACAATCTTTAAGAGGCGTAGAGCGATATGTTGAAGCCTCTAAAATCATGAAAAAATATGATTCGATTTCACAAACAGATGTAAACACTGTTATAGATGAGCAGCAAGACTATTTAAAGCTAATTGAGTTACAATCTGGTAAATTTACTACAGATACCATTTCTATTAATTCAGAATTATCTGATTTTGCACCAAAATTCGCAGAAGGTAAACTTATTTTTGCATCAAATAGAAAACGAGCTGATGCCGCTCAACGCATTCATGAATGGAACAATCAGCCTTTTTTAGACCTTTATGAAGTTGAAGTTGATGAACAGTTTACGCCATTATCTCAACCCAAACCGTTAAGTGATGTGATAAATTCTAAGTTTCACGAAGCTTCAGCAGTGATTACATCAGATGGAAATACAATTTACTTTACAAGAAACAATTTCTCTGATAATAAATATAAAAAGAGTAAGTCAGGGATTAACTTTCTTAAAATTTACAGAGCAAAAAAAGACAAAAATGGAGAGTGGCAAACTCCAGAGGAATTACCTTTTAATAGCGATGATTATTCGTCAGCACATCCCGCTTTAAGTCCAGATGAAGATAAGCTTTATTTTGCCTCGAATATGCCTGGTACAAAAGGCAAGTCAGATATATTTGTAGTAAATATTAATGATGATGACAGTTTTGGAGAGCCTATTAATTTGGGGTCTAAAATTAACACTCAGGGACGTGAAAGCTTCCCGTATATCAGCAGTGATAGTTTGCTGTTTTTCTCCTCTAATGGTCATCCAGGTTTAGGGGGTTACGATGTCTTTGTAAGCGAACTTAAAGCCGATAAAAGTTTTGGCGATCCCTTAAATGTAGGTCGACCCATAAATAGTACAAAAGATGACATTAGTTTTATAATCGATGCGAAAAGTAAAATAGGTTTTTTTGCTACGAATAGAAATGAAGACGCTAAAGAAGATGATATTTTTAGATTTATTCAAAATGAAGAATTGATAACAAAATGTAAACAATACCTTTCAGGTACTGTTAGAGATAAAGATACCAATGAGCCTATTCCTACAGTTACAGTAAAATTATTTGATGCTGATCTAAATCAAATTTCAATTACAAAATCAGACATCAATGGTGAATATGACTTTGATGTTGAATGTAATAAAAGATATATTGTAAGAATTGAAAAGGATGGTTATAAAACAACTGAAAAACCATTTAAAACAACTAATAAGTATGAAAAAGACTTTAAAGATGTTGTGTTTATGGAAGTTGGTGAAAATCTTGGAGTGAAGAAAGTTGAAAAAGGTGATGACCTTAGAAAAATCCTTCAATTAGATCCTATTTATTTTGAACTAGACAAGTCAAATATTACATCTCAAGCTAGTGTGGAGCTTCAAAAAATATCTACACTAATGAAACAGTACCCATCTATGAAAATAGATATTCGCTCACATACAGATAGTCGTGCAGGTGATAACTATAATATGGTCTTATCCCAAGAAAGAGCAGAATCAACAGTTAATTACTTAATTAATCAAGGTGTTGACTCTAATAGACTTTCTGGAAAAGGCTATGGCGAGAGCCAATTAATGAACAGATGTAGTAATGGGGTTGATTGTTCAGAGGAAGAACACGGTTTAAATCGTCGCTCTGAATTTATAATTTTAAATGAAAATGAAACTCCCGCAGAAATGCGAGCTAGCATAAATGAGCAGATTCAAGAAAGAGTAGCAAACAATAAAACAACTGTTGACTCAAAATCATCAGTGTCTAACACAACCTCAAACCAAGCTTATGATTTTTCATCAGCTAGTCCGAAGGTATTTACTGTTCAAATTGCCGCATCCTTAAGTTCAAAGGTTATTGACATTCCAAATGTCAGTGGAGAGTATAGCTTCAAATTTGCAGATGGATACACACGCTATTTTTCTGGTGTTTTCTCTACACGTTCTGAGGCTGAAGTTCATAAAAATGCACTTAAATCAAAAGGTGTGAAAGGTTGTTTTGTGGTCGGATTGAAAGGGTCTGAACGTATAATTATTAAAGACTAAGGTTTTTGATGCTTCCAACGTTTATGAGACCAAAAATAATATTCAGGTTTGGCGATAACTTGTTTCTCTAAAAGTTTAAAATAAGTATCTGTTATTTCAAAATCTTTATGAGCTTTAGCCTTTGTGGTAATTGGTATAAGTTCTACTTCGTAAAATCCGCGTTTTACTTTTTCAATTTTCATGTAGCAAACACTGAGGTCTAATCGTTTAGCCAAAACTTCAGCACCCACAAAAACAGGCGTTTCAATACCTAAAAAATTTGTCCAATGTTTAATATTTTTTGCCTTAGGAGATTGATCAGCAATCATGCCATATATTGCTTTTTGGTTTTTAGCTTGATTTTTTATCATGGTTTGAGGTAGATCATTTTTTTCAATCATTTCAACACCAAACCGACTTCTAATTTTTTTTACTAATTTATCTAAGGCCTTGTTTCTAATGTGCTTATAAACTCCATAACCCTTAAAATTAAGGTCGTATAATGTAAAAGCTGCAGAATATTCAAAGGCAGTATAATGCGCGTACAAGAAAATAATTGATTTATTTTCAGCTTGAAGTTCTTTAATTACTTCAGGGTTTATGATTTTGAAACGTTCTAAAATTTCATTTTTAGAGATACTTAAAAGTTTAATCATTTCAAGAAACACATCGCATAAATGTTTGTAATAAGCTTTAGCGATTTTGTTTCGCTGTGATTTTTCATATTCAGGAAAAATAAGTTTTAAATTGCCGAATATCACTTTTTTTCTATAACCAACGCCATAGTAAGTAATAAGGTAAAATACACCTGAAATGAAATAAATAAATCTAAAAGGCAATAAGGATATGGCCTTAAATATTATAAATAGGATGCTGTAAATGAATTTGGTCAATACTTTATTTTGCTACAAAGATATGTATATTTGACATTTTGAAGATTTACCTCTATGCAAGATATTTCTACGGTCACCATTTTTATCATTATTGCCAATGTTTTGATTTCCTATAAAGGCTTTAACGATCATTCCTTTTTTCATAAATATTGTTTTAAAATTGGTTCTATTCAGCAAGGTGAGCGTATACGGGTTTTAACATCTGCTTTTTTACATATCAACCCGACGCATTTGTTTGTGAATATGTTGACCTTATATTTTTTTGCCAATTCTGTTATTACCTTTCTTGGTATAACTGGATTTATAGGCGTTTATTTTGGTAGTTTACTGCTAGGAAACTTACTTTCGCTTTATTTTCATAAAGACGAACCTCAATATACAGCAGTTGGTGCAAGTGGGGCAGTAGTAGGGGTTTTATATGCTTCTATTTTATTAAGACCAGATATGATGTTAGGTTTGTTTTTTATTATTCCTTTACCTGCCTATGTATTTGGTATAGGTTATTTGTTGTATTCTATTTGGGCGATGAAACGCGGACAAGATAATATTGGTCACGATGCACATTTTGGTGGTGCTATGGGCGGATTTTTTATCACAATACTGCTCTCGCCTTGGGTGTTAACCGAGCATTTTTTGATGGTGATTTTACTTACAATTCCCATCATTTTACTTTTTGTACTGAAAAAAATGGGGAAACTTTAAATATAAAAGATTTTATTTTAAAAATTGAAAACTCAACGGATAATGAATAGGCGCATTATTGGATGCATTGATAGCATTGACGATTGGCATCACAAAACCTAAAATACCCAAAATCACCCAACCAATAAATCCAACAACAATAAAGGCTAAAGGAATACAAATAATGGCTAAAATAATTAAACTGATTTGAAAGTTGATGATAGCTTTACCGTGTTCGTCAATGCCATTGACATCATTTTTCTGCGTAGCCCAAATAATTAGAGGTACAACTAAACCTCCAAAGCCTGTGATAAATGTTAAGAGTTGACTGAGATGAGTGATAACTAACAATTGATTATCTTCACGTTTGGTTTCATTAATGACTTCCATGTTGTGATGTCTTTATAAATTTGACGATGATTTAGTGATTTTGTTACAATATTTAACGCTTTATATAATTTCTAGACGATATCAATTACTTTTGCCAAATAAATTAAATTCATGCTTTTAGAGGAAACCATAGTTGCTTTAGCTACACCTTCAGGATCTGGAGCTATAGCTATAATCCGTATTTCAGGACCAAAATCTATGGATGTTGTAGAGGGTATATTTCAATCAAAAAGTGGTAAAACTCTAAAAGAACAAGACTCGCACACTTTGCAATTGGGCAATATTATTGATGAACAAAAAATAATAGATGAAGTATTGGTCAGTGTGTTTAAAGGTAAACGATCTTACACCGGAGAACCAAGTGTTGAAATTTCTTGTCACGGCAGTTCATTTATTCAACAGCAAATTTTACAACTCCTAAATCGCAAAGGTTGCCGAACAGCCAAACCGGGAGAATTTACGATGCGAGCCTTTCTCAATGGCAAAATGGATTTAAGCCAAGCCGAAGCCGTGGCCGATTTAATAGCAAGTGATAACGAAGCTTCTCACCAAATCGCCATGCAACAAATGCGTGGTGGATTTGCTGATCAATTGAAAGAATTGCGTCAGCAGTTACTGGATTTTGCTTCTTTGATTGAATTAGAACTCGACTTTTCTGAAGAAGACGTAGAGTTTGCCAATCGGGAACAGTTTCAAAATTTAGTCACAGAAATTCAGAAAACCCTTAAACAACTCATCGATTCTTATGCGATAGGAAACGTGATTAAAAAAGGCATTCCCGTCGCCATTGTCGGCGAACCCAATGTAGGGAAATCGACTTTACTGAATGCGTTGCTCAACGAAGAACGCGCCATCGTCTCCAATATCGCAGGCACAACTCGCGATACCATTGAAGATGAGTTGGCAATAAAAGGTATTGGCTTTCGGTTTATCGATACCGCCGGTATTCGTGACACCAAAGATGAGATAGAAGGGCTTGGCATCAAAAAAACTTTTGAAAAGATTGAGCAGTCGCAAATTGTCATTAAGCTTTTTGATGCCTCATTGGTAGAAAAGAATAAATCTCACTTAGAGCATATTGTCAAGGAAATTAACAAAATAAAAACCCGATTCCCTAACAAACCGCTTATCATTCTGGCAAACAAAGCCGATAATGTTAAAAAAGAAACTCAAAACTTCATCAAACAAGAGCTTCCTAAAGTTGAGTTTATCTCTGCCAAAACTAAAACAGGCATTGAGCAACTTAAAGACGAATTGGTGAGTTATGTGGATACCGGTCGATTACATAATCAGGACACTATTATTACCAATTCTCGACACTACAACAGTTTACAAAGCGCTCTCGAAGAAATGAACCGTGTTCAAGATGGTTTAAATGCTGGTTTGACTGGAGATTTACTCGCCATTGACATTCGTCAAGCTTTATATCACTTTGGAGAAATCACTGGCGAAGTGACTAATGATGAGTTATTAGGTAATATTTTTGGAAATTTCTGTATCGGGAAGTAAGTGAGACAGTCCCGCAGGTGCGGGACGTCGTCGAACTTATCCCGAAAGACGAGGAACGAGTCTGTTTGGGATTTACCCTAACTTAAAACATATCATCTCCGATTTGCGTCATTTTGCTCATCCCGAGAGGCGAAGCCGATTCGGGATCTTCCTAATTTGAATCGGGTTATCTCCGATTTGCGTCATTTTGCTCACCCCGAAATCCTAATCCATTTCAAGATGATTTTTTTTGTAGGTCAATTACAAAATAGACTTTCAAATCCTTTAGTTTAAAATCAAAACCTTAACTTAGTTGACCGTAATTTTTAAAACGATACTATGGGATTTTTACAAAGCGCCATCAACCAAGTCGGTCGAGATTTAGGACGTGTAGCCAGCAACGCTATTTTTAAAGATCGCCACGCTATCCCGATTCGACGTGCAGCATCTTACCAACAAAAACAGCAACAACATTACAAGCCACAACAGCCTCAAGCACAGCCTATACAAGAGGTTAAAGCTAAATTTGACAGCGCTATAAATTTTAAAACAGGTTATAAACCCAACACTTTAATATCTAAACTCGGCGGAGCGTTTATTGTTATTAAAAATGAAGCGCGGGCTTTTGTAGATGATGGTTATCTCGATGTAGATGAAAGCGAACAACTTTTTGATATGCTAAAGCGGTTTAACCACAAAGTAAGTGATGTAGATGATGTCATGAGTTTTACAGAAGCTGAAGACTCTAAATATTACGACCAACTTAATGACATTGTTAAAAAAACCAAAACCGTTTTTGTTGAAACTCTTGAAGTGTCTATAAAGGCTTGTGAGCAGCGTGCAAAACAATATGAAGAACTGGCTGAACAACAAGAGTTTTTTAGTTTTGGGGAATACCTCAAACTCCACCTGTTGTGGTTTCCAAAACACGCTAAAGGCGGCGAGAAGAAAAACACACAAGCCATTATTGCCAATATTATCGATGTTGTCACTTTAACTTTTCCCATCACACGTTCTGTTTTATTACTGATTGGTTTAAGCAGTTATAACAGCCAAAAACAGCAACATCAAAATCTCGTCCAAGCCTATCAATCAAGAGCGGCTCAGGAGCGTGAACGGGTTAAAATTTATCAAGAACTTGTGGAGAAGAATTCTTAGGAAAGTAAGGGATGACAAGTGGAGTTAGGGAAAAGTTACTTATTTTTAAAAAATTATAAGATTTAAATGGCCATAAAAAAATCAGAATTATACGCATCGCTTTGGAAAAGTTGCGATGAACTTCGAGGCGGAATGGATGCTTCTCAATATAAAGACTACATCCTTCCACTTTTATTTATAAAATACGTATCCGATAAATATGCAGATGATGAAGATGCGCTAATTAGCATTCCTAAAGGAGCAAGTTTTAACGACTTGGTTAAAATGAAAGGAAAAGAAGATATTGGCGATTACATCAATAAGCATATTCTTGCGCCTATCGATAGAGAAAACGGCTTCGATATGTTGTCTAAAATGGCTGACTTCAATGATGAAGACAAGTTGGGCAAAGGCAAAGAACTGGTTGAAAAACTGAGCAAACTGGTTGCTATTTTTGAAGAACCTGCACTTGATTTTAGTAATAACCGAGCGGAAGATGATGATTTGCTTGGCGATGCCTATGAATTTTTGATGATGAAGTTTGCTCAGGATTCAGGAAAGAGCAAAGGGCAGTTTTATACGCCATCTGAAGTTTCTCGAATTATGGCCAAAATTATTGGTGTAGATAACGCCACTTCGCAATCTAAAACCGTTTATGATCCTGCCTGTGGTTCTTCTTCTTTATTGCTGAAAGTCAACGATGAAGCGCCCAACGGTTTAACCATTTACGGTCAGGAAAAAGACAACGCCACCGTGGCTTTGGCTAAAATGAACATGGTCTTGCACAACAATCCCGAAGCGGTGCAAGATATTGTGCAAGGCAACACTTTGTCCGATCCTATTCACAAAGACGGACAAGGGTTAAAACGTTTCGACTTTTGTGTTGCCAATCCACCGTTTTCGGTTAAGTCCTGGACAAACGGCTTTGACCCTGAAAACGACTTATACAAACGTTTTGATGGGTATGGCATTCCACCTAACAAAAATGGCGATTATGCGTTTTTGCTTCACATCATACGTTCACTAAAAAGCACGGGGAAAGGTGCTGTTATTTTACCACACGGTGTGTTGTTTAGAGGGAATGCAGAAGCCACTATCAGAACCAATATCATAAAACGTGGCTTGATAAAAGGTATTATTGGTTTACCTGCCAACTTGTTTTATGGGACTGGAATTCCTGCTTGTATTATTGTGATAGATAAAGAAAATTCAGCTACTTGTAAAGGTGTTTTTATGATTGATGCCAGTAAGGGTTTTATGAAGGATGGCAATAAAAATCGATTGAGAGAACAAGATTTGCACAAAATTGTTGATGTTTTTAATCACCAACAAGAAGTAGAAAAATATGCGCGTTTGGTATCTAATGAAGAAATTGAACAAAACGACTATAACCTGAATATCCCACGATATATTGATGGGCAAAGTGAGGAAGACATACAGGATATTGAAGCGCATTTAAATGGTGGTATTCCAAACCGAGATATCAACGCACTTCAAGCCTATTGGGAAGTTTATCCAAATTTGAAAGCTACTTTATTTAAGGCTTCAAGTCGTGAAGGTTATAGCAGTCTTATGCTTGCTCAAGACAATATTAAGGAAAGTATTTTCACTCATCCTGAATTTAAAGCATATCAAGCTATTTTAAATAAAGCATTCGTATTATGGGAAGAAGAAAACAAACCAAAACTTTGGACTATTGATAAAAACACCAGACCAAAACAATTGATTTTTGATATTTCTGAAAGCTTACTTCAACTCTACAAAGGGAAAGCTTTGATTAATCCGTATGACATTTACCAACATTTGATGGATTACTGGAATGAAACTTTAAAAGATGATGCTTATTTAATTTTAGAAGATGGCTGGAGTGCTGAATTATCGCCTGTAAAAGATGCTAAAGGGAAAATCAAGAAAGGTGAGTTTGAAAGCGAATTGATTCCATTTCAATTGGTCATAAACCGCTATTTTACAGAAGACCAAGAAGAAGTTGATGGTATCAAAACCTACTTGGACAGTCTTTCGGCTGAAATGATAGAATTGATAGAAGAACATTCTGGTGATGAAGGCTTACTAAATGAAGTCATTAATGACAAAGGAAACATTACCAAGGGCAACTTATCCAAGCGCATCAAACAAATTAAAGGAGACGAAGATTATGCCGATGAACACGAGATTTTACACCAATATGAAAAACTTGTTAACTTAGAAGGCGACTCTAAAAAAAGTTTGAAAGAAGCAGAAAACCAGTTAAAACAACAAGTTTATAAAAAGTATGCAAAACTGAGTGAAGATGAAATCAAAACACTAATTGTAGAGGATAAATGGCTTGCTACCATAAAAACCAGAATTGATGGCGAAATTGACCAAATAAGCCAACGCCTTAGTAACCGCATCACCGAATTGGCACAGCGTTACGAAAACCCGCTTCCCCACTTAGAAGCCAATTATACTGAAGCACAAAACAAAGTCAAACAACATCTTGAAAAAATGGGATTGGTATGGAGTTAATCGGTCAAGAACATATTGAAAATAAAATCTACACGATTAGAAACCTTCAAGTGATGCTCGATAAAGATTTAGCTGAATTATATCAAGTAGAAACAAAGGTCTTAAATCAAGCTGTCAAGAGAAATAGCAATCGATTTCCAGATGCGTTTAGGTTTCAATTAAAGGAAGATGAATTTAATAACTTGAAGTCACAATCTGTGACCTCAAGTTCATCTCATGGTGGTAGAAGATACTTACCTTACGTTTTCACAGAGCAAGGTGTAGCCATGCTTTCAGCCGTGTTAAAAAGTGAAACAGCGGTTACCGCCAGCATCCAAATTATGGATGCCTTTGTAAGAATGCGCCACCATATCAATCAAAACAGCTTGCTACAAGAACGTTTATTTTTATTGGAAAGCAAGCAAACCAACAACGAAAAGAATTTTGAAACCATTTTTAAAGCCTTAGAAAAAGCTCAACCAGAGCCTAAACACGGCATTTTCTTCGAAGGACAGATATTTGATGCGTATAGCTTTGTGGCTAAGCTTATAAAATCAGCAAAACAATCGATTATATTGATTGATAACTATATTGATGAAAGTGTTTTGACTTTACTAACCAAGCGCTCAACTCAGGTAAAAGCAAGCATTTATACAGCTAAAATCACCAAATCTCTACAATTGGATTTAGAAAAGCACAACCAACAATATCCAACCATAGAAGTAAAACCCTTAAAAACCAGTCACGACCGTTTTTTAATTATAGATGATACTGAATTATACCACATTGGAGCTTCATTAAAAGATTTAGGTAAGAAGTGGTTTGCCTTTTCACAGATGAATAGTTTATGCCAAACGGTGCTGAACCAATTAAATACTAGTGCATCATGAAGCCACCACGACAAAACAACACTATTCCTAAAGGCTATAAACAAACAGAAATTGGGTTGATTCCTGAGGATTGGGAAGTGATAAGTGTAGATGAAATTTCAAAAATCACAACAGGAGACAAAGACACACAAAATAAAATAGCTGATGGAAAATATCCTTTTTTTGTTAGATCTCAAGAAATTGAAAGAATTAATAGTTATACTTTTGATGGGGAAGCTGTTTTAACTTCTGGAGATGGTGTAGGTGTTGGAAAGATATTTCATTACATAAAAGGAAAATTTGATTTTCACCAGAGAGTTTACAGTATCCATGATTTTAATAAATATGATGGAAAGTTTTTTTACTACTATTTTTCAAATCATTTCTTTGAAAGAGTGATGCAAATGACAGCGAAATCTTCAGTTGATTCTGTAAGACGTGAAATGATTTCCAACATGAATATCCCATTCCCGCCAACCATCCAAGAACAACAAGCCATCGCCCAAGTCTTAAGCGACACTGACCGTTGTATAGAAAGCATGCAGCAACTCATTGCCAAAAAGAAAGCCATCAAGCAAGGCGCGATGCAGGAATTATTAACGGGTAAAAAGCGGTTAGCAGATTTTTCTGGAAAATGGGAAACGAAGAAGTTGGGGGAAGTGGCATTTATTAAGACAGGTTCAAAAAATAACCAAGATAAAGTTGTTGATGGATACTATCCTTTTTTTGTTAGATCTCAATCTATTGAAAAAATAAATAGTTACTCATATGATTGTGAAGCAATTTTAGTTCCAGGAGAAGGTGGAATAGGTTCAATATTTCACTATATAAATGGAAAGTTTGACGTACATCAACGAGTTTATGTAATTAGTAATTTCTCTGAAAATATTTATGGAAAATATGTTTATTTATTCATGAAGGAACATTTTGGTATGCATGCAATGAAAAATACAGTAAAAGCTACGGTTGATTCCTTGCGTTTACCAACATTTAAGGAATTCGAAATTAAATTACCCAATGACATCCAAGAACAACAAGCCATTGCCCAAATATTAAGCGATATGGATGCGGAGATCGAAGCTTTAACGGCACAACTCCACAAAACTAAAGCCCTTAAACAAGGCTTGATGCAAGAATTGTTAACGGGGAAAACGAGGTTGGTCAAACCCTATCGTCAAGAAGATAACGATGAATTGAGGATGGTTGCAGAAGAAAAAACTAATTTTAAATGAGTAAAAAAGAAGTAAATAAATTAAAATCAATCCAATCCTTAGGAGGATTACACTTTATTGTAGAAGATTATCAACGTGGCTATAAATGGGGCGTTCAACAAATAAAAGAATTGCTTGAAGATATTAATGATTTTAAAATAGAATTTGAAACTTTCTACTGCTTACAACCATTAGTGGTTAGTGGCTTAGGAGAAGATAAATACGAATTAATTGATGGTCAACAACGTTTAACTACCATATACATCATTTTAAAGTGTCTAAAAGTAGATATCTATAAAATAAGCTACAAGACTAGAGAAAGTAGCCTAGAGTTTTTGAAAAAAATTGATAAACTGAAGATTTTTGAAAACTTTGATGTCAATGAACATATTGAAGAAAAGATAAAACCTAAAATTGATGAAGCTTGGAAAAAACACATTAATAAAAACTTCAATGATGATAACGTAGATAATTATCATTTTTATACTGCCTTTCAGTTTATAAATAAGTGGCTAAATCAAAACAAAGAAAAAAAAGAATCATTTAAAAATAAGTTACTAAATGATGTTTGTTTTATATGGCATGAACCCACTATAAGTCATAAGAACAAGCAAAGTTTAGAAGAGATATTTATCAACTTTAATAGAGGCAAAATTGATCTAGATCAAGCAGAGTTAATTAAAGCCCTTTTTGTACTTCAGCTTAATGGTGAGCAAAATATCGAACTTAAAACATTTAAATTAAATCAGTTTGCAGAAGAATGGGATTATATTGAAAATCAACTTCAAAATAATCAATTTTGGTTTTTCCTGAGTAATGACACATCAAATGAAAAACAATCAAATCGTATAGATTTTTTGTTTGATTTAATCAACAAGAAAGGCAAGTCAAACGATAAGTTATTTAGTTACCATAGGTATTTAGAGAAATATTCCAATAAGGAAATACTTAATTGGAAAGAAGTTCGTGACTTATTTTATTTACTGAATGAATGGTATATTGACCGAACATTATTTCATTTGATTGGCTACATAGTCTCAAAAAACATATACAATATTGCAGAAATTAAAAGCCAATATGATGAAACGGATAACAAAGAAAATTTTCTAAGAACTTTAAAGAAAACTATTTTAGATGAATATTTCGATGGTAAATTAAAAGAAAAGTATAATATTGATAGTGTTAATTACTTAGATAATAAAGAAGAAATACGAAGTCTTCTACTATTACATAATATCATAAATTACGAAACGACAGACCATATTTACCGCTTTCCGTTTGATAGATTCAAAAAAGAAAAAGGATGGAGTTTAGAGCATATTCACGCACAAAATGTTGAAGATTTCACAACTATAGAAGAAGTAAATAATTGGATAACAGATGTTAAAAGTCTAGCTGAAAATTTTAAAAATGAAGAAAAAGATGACTTCGGTTTTAGTAAAACTGAAGGATTAATTTCAGAACTTGAAAAACTTATAGAGATAAAAAATGACAAAGTAGATACTGAATTAAAGAGTAAGATAAAACTGATTGATGAAGAATTATCCTCTTTTTTTGGTAAACATGAAATCGGTAATTTATGTCTCTTAGATCTTAAAACTAATATCAGTTTGGGAAACAAGCTTTTTGGAAGTAAACGAAAAGAACTAATGCTGATAGACAAAATGAGCATTGAAGAATACAATAAAAAATATAGGGTAGATAAAAAAGATTTAGATATGAAGCCTTACATCCCATTAGCAACTAAACACGCATTTTTAAAATATTACACAGAAAATACTATTAATTTAGATATGAGTTTGTGGGGGGCAAAAGATCGCAAGGAATACAGGCAACATATAGAAAATAGCATCAATCAATATTTGCAGACTAATGATAAGTAATATTACCAATTTCTGGGGTTTAATAAGTGAAAATCGAATTGAGATACCAATTATTCAAAGAGGCTATGCTCAAGGAAGAGATGATGATAAAGTAAAAGCCTTACGTGAAAATTTCGTAAAAGATTTAGTTGATGCAATATCGCCATGTAGTCCAAAAACAATCCACCTAGGCTTTATTTATGGTAAAATCCAAGGTAAGGAAAAACAAAAAGAAAAAGAGCGAAACAAGCGAGCCATACAAAATATATTAAATGCTGTAGAAGGCTATGCTAAACATCTAGAATTAAAGATTGAGAGCAAAATAGACCAAAATATAAATTCTGATCAAATTTATGACAATCTTCCTGTTTTTATTCCTTTAGATGGGCAACAAAGGTTAACAACATTATTTTTACTTCATTGGTATCTATGTCAATTCTTAGATGAAGAACAACGTGTACATGCAGTTTCAGTTTTGAAACGTTTTAGTTACAAAACACGCAAAAGCTCAGCTTACTTCTGTAATGAACTTTGTAATTCAAAAAACTCTATTAAACTAAGTCTGGATGAAAAAACACCAATTTCAACTAATTTTAAAAATAGCAAGTGGTTTTTAAAAAAATGGTTGTTAGATTCTACTGTAAAAGGAATGCTTGTTATGCTTGATGAAATTCAATTAAAATTGAAAGATGTAGATATGTTAGAATGTTGGGAGAACCTAATAACAGAGAATAACATTGCTTTTGATTTTTTAGATTTAAACGAATTAAATCAAACAGATGAGTTATACGTAAAGATGAATGCTAGAGGAGTTCAATTAACTGAATTTGAACACTTCAAAGCATGGTTACAAAAATACGTGTCTGAGAAGAATATTAGAATATTAGATCAAAATTGGAAAACAAAATTAGACAAAGATTGGTTAGACCTATTCTGGAAAAATAAAGGGAGTAATTTTTCTGTTGACGAAACTATATATAAC
The DNA here is from genome assembly GCA_003931895.1 of Mesohalobacter salilacus. Classification (GTDB taxonomy): domain Bacteria; phylum Bacteroidota; class Bacteroidia; order Flavobacteriales; family Flavobacteriaceae; genus Psychroflexus. Next base: position 5,566 of record RRZV01000087.1, on the reverse strand, counting down.
GCTTTCAAGCAAATTTCAATATTAGATTATTTAAGCTCCAATAAGAATGCTAAAGACCAAAAGCTTCAAAATTGGGTTAAAGATATAAGAAATAAAGAATACGTCTCGTTTAAAAAGTTTGAGGATAAAAATTTTTTTAATGAAAACAGTTTGAACTTTTTGTTTAATAGTATTACTAAGCTATCAGATTCTGAATTAATGGGTAAATATGACATTTGGCTAGCCGATTTGACATGTGAGCCTTTCATAGACCAGAATCAAAAACTCAAATCTTTTTTTGTAGAAAATACTACAGAAATCGATTATCCAGAAACAGTTTTTTTCTACTCATTTTTAATATTTATAAATTCTTCAAAAAATATAACTGAAACAAGATTTAAACAATGGGTTAGAATTAGTAGAAACTTAATTTTTAACACATATATTCAAAATCCAGAAAATTTCATCAATGCATTAAATTCTACAAAAAACTTTTTTAATAAATCTAAAGATGAGAATGTCTATGATTATTTAATGAAGGAAGGTGTTTCTATTAGTTTCTTTAATCAACGAATGATTAAACAAGAAATACAAAAAATAAGATTGATTAATGATGACGAAAAATGGAATGATCTTATCTGGAACTATGAAAATCATACTTACTTCAAGGGGGATATTGGTTTTATACTAGAATTTTGCGAAGATGAAGCTGGCAAAGAAAATCTTCAAAGATTTAAATATTATGGTGATAGGTTAAGTATAATATTTGAAGATAACATAAGAAGTCATAGTGAAAAGTTATTAGAAAGGTCTATACTCAATTTAGGTGATTATCTACCAACATCGGGTTCTAGTCATACGTTTTGCTTACCAAACTCAAAATCGTTAAGAGCTAAAAGAGACAATTGGCAAAGATTTTTTAGGAGTGAAAAAAATAAATTTTTAAAAGAACTTTTAGACAAACATTTGCAAGACCAACGAAATTTAAAGCAAAATCTCAGGGATTTAATACAAAACTCCAAAGCTGATGACTGGCGTAGATATTTTATTGAATGTCCTGATGCTATTAAATACTGCGAAAAGGGTTTTATAAGAAAAAATTCTGAAGATGATATCAAACTTTTACGCACTTCAAGAGTTTACGGTAAACATGCAGAATTGAGATCATACCATTTTTATAAAAAGTACAATCTTGAATCTAAAAATATTAAGCCTTTTGGCAATTGTGAGTATTGGTCAAATCGAATGAGTCAATATGAATTTCCATGTATCTATTTTTCAGAATGGAGTTATGATAAAGAAAATTTTACGTTAGAAATAACTTATTATGGAGGTAATTATCTAATGAGATTTTTAAAAAATGACTCATCAACAATAAACAACATAGAAATAAATGAGTTCTTTAATAAAGATTGGGTTTGGATTGAATCTAAAAACACATTTCAATTAGAAATAGATTCTCAAACTAAATTAAAGGCAAAGCTTGATTTGTTACTGAACGAGTTAAATAAAATTAATACCAAACAGCTATGAGCAACATAGGCGAATTAGAACGAGCAACGCAAAAGCGTGTGGTTCAATTTTTTGAGCTGGCATTAAAATACGATTACCTTGGCGATTGGTCTGAGCGTGAAACCAACTCCAATGTAGAAACCAAATACCTTATTCCGTTTCTAAAACAACAAGGCTATACCGATACACTTATTCAAAAAGCAGTCAATACACTTCAAGCTGAAACCACAAGTTTACTCGGTCAAAGCCTATATGATGCCAATAAAACGGTGTATTCTTATTTGCGCTATGGCATAAAAATAAGACCCGATGTAGGCGAAAATAAAGAAACCATTAAGCTCGTCGATTGGAAAAATCCCAACAACAATCATTTTGCCATTGCCGAAGAAGTTACTGTTTTTTATGGTAGCGAAGGCAGAAGCAAACGCCCAGACGTGGTTATTTATGTTAACGGTATTGCCCTAGGCGTACTTGAATTGAAAAGAAGTACCGTTGGCATTTCAGAAGGCATACGCCAAAACAGACTCAACCAACAAAAAGATATTATTGGTTCATTTTTTAGCACCATGCAATTGGTCATGTCTGGAAATGAAACCGAAGGTATGCGTTATGGCGCTATAGAAACACCCGAAAAATACTATTTAGAGTGGAAAGAAACCTTTAATAATAAAACACACTATCCACAACATGCCGAAGAAAAGCTCTTTAAACAGCTTACGCAATTATGCTCAAAAGAACGTTTTTTAGAACTGATACATGACTTCATCGTTTTTGATAAAGGGGTGAAAAAATTGTGCAGACACAATCAATATTTTGGCGTAAAAGCCGCTCAAGAAAGAATCAGAAACCAAGAAGGTGGCATTATTTGGCATACCCAAGGCAGTGGTAAAAGCCTAACCATGGTTTGGCTTACCAAATGGATACGAGAAAACATAGACGATGCCAGAGTTTTACTTATAACCGATAGACAAGAACTTGACGAACAAATAGAAAAAGTATTTAAAGGTGTTGATGAAGACATTTATAGAACTACAAGCGGCAAAGATTTAGTAGAACAACTCAACCAAAAAAACGAATGGCTTTTATGTTCGTTGGTACATAAATTCGGTAACAAAACAGAAGGAAATTACAGTGATTTTACCGAAGAAATCACCCAAAGTTTACCCAAAGATTTTAAAGCAAAAGGAAACTTGTTTGTGTTTGTAGATGAATGTCACCGTACACAATCTGGAACACTTCACAAAGCCATGAAAGAAATTTTACCCGAAGCTTTATTCATTGGATTCACAGGAACACCTTTGCTTAAAAAAGACAAGCAAAAAAGCATTGAAGTTTTTGGCACTTACATTCACACCTATAAATTTGACGAAGCCGTCAACGATCAAGTGGTTTTAGATTTGCGTTACGAAGCAAGAAATGTAGATCAAAATATTACTTCGCAAGAAAAAATAGATTTTTGGTTTGAATCAAAAACCGGTGGCTTAACCGATGTTGCTCGTGGTCGATTAAAACAACGTTGGGGAACCATGCAAAAAGTATTGAGCTCACAAGACCGTTTAAACCGAATTGTGGACGATATTTTAATGGATTTTGAATTAAGAGATCGCTTAAACAATGGTAGCGGAAACGCCATGCTTGTTTCGGGAAGTATTTATCAAGCTTGTAGATACTACGAAATATTTCAGCAAAAAGGCTTTAAAAAATGTGCCATTATCACCTCTTATAATCCGACTTTACAAAGCATCAAAAATGAAGACACAGGAGAAGAAGGTTACACCGAAAAACTCCTTCAATATGAAGTCTATCAGAAAATGTTAGATGGTAAAACTCCTGAAGACTTTGAAAAACAAGTTAAAAAGAAATTTATAGATGAACCCGGTCAAATGAAACTCCTCATCGTAGTCGATAAATTATTAACTGGTTTTGATGCGCCATCGGCTACCTATTTATACATCGATAAACAAATGCAAGACCATGGTTTATTTCAAGCCATTTGTAGAGTGAATCGATTAGACGGAGAAAGTAAAGAATATGGCTACATTGTGGATTATAAGGATTTGTTCAAAAGTCTTGAAAGTTCAATCAACAATTACACTAAAGAAGCTTTTGCAGATTTTGATGAAGAAGATGTCAAAGGATTATTAGATAACCGCTTAGAAAAAGCAAAAGAGCGTTTAGAAAATGCTAGGGAAACCATTAAAGCTTTGTGCGAACCTGTGCATCCACAAACTTCTATCAATTTTCAACGCTATTTCTGTGGAAATACAGAAAATGCAAACGACCTAAAGGACAAAGAACCCTTAAGAACCAATCTTTATAAATACACGGTGGCTTTGATTCGTTCCTACGCCAATATTGCTAACGAAATGAGTGAAGCAGGATATTCCAATGCAGAAATCAACACCATCAAAGAAGAAGTCAAGTTTTACACCAATCTAAGAGATGAAATTGAAAAAGCAAGTGGTGATTATATCGATTTAAAACGCTTTGAGCCTGCTATGCGACATTTAATTGACAGTTACATAAGAGCAGACGAAAGCGAAGTCGTTTCAGCTTTTGATGATTTGTCTTTGGTTGAATTAATTGTTCAGCGAGAAGAAGAAGCTATTGATAGTTTACCCGAAGGCATCAAATCCAATAAAGAAGCGGTTGCAGAAACCATAGAAAACAACGTAGCAAAAACCATAAATACTGAGCGACCAACCAATCCACAGTATTTTGAAAAAATGTCAACTATTCTGCATGAGCTCATTTTAGAAAGAAAACGAGGGGCTTTAGATTACAAAAGTTACTTGGCAAAAATTATTGAGCTCACTAAAAAAGTAACCAAACCCAGTCAAACTAATGCCTATCCAAGTAGTTTAAAAACCAACGCACAACGGGCTTTATATGACAATTTAGGTCAAGATGAAGACTTAGCTATGGCGATGGATGAAGCTGTAAAATACAATAAACAAGCTGATTTTAGAGGCAACAAACTAAAAGAGAAAAAAATAAAAATTGCGATTAAGCACATTTTACCAGATGGCTATAGCGTAAATGAAATTTTTGAAATTGTAAAAAACCAAAATGAGTACTAAAATTCAGGAATTACGTATTTCAGACCTGAGCATTGATGTTGAAAAAAAAGACATCAAAAACATGCACTTATCTGTTTATCCACCAACAGGAAGGATTCGTATATCTGCCCCAAAAGACCTGAACGATGAAGCTATAAGATTATTTGCTATTGGAAAAATAAGTTGGATAAAAAAGCATCAAAAATCCTTTTTAAATCAACAACGAGAAAGCCCGAGAGAATACATCACAGGAGAAAGTCATTTTTTTGATGGAAAGCGTTACTTATTAAAAGTAATCGAACGCAACGCAAAGCATGAGATCAAAATAAAGAATAAAAAATACATTGAACTTTACATTAAGCCAAATACATCAATAACTGGGAAGCAGAAGGTTTTTGAAGAATTTTACAGAACGCATTTAAAGCAAGTTGTTCCTGAAATTATATCAACGTGGGAAACCAAATTACAAGTAAATCTTAATCAGTGGATTGTACTTAAAATGCGAACTAAATGGGGTTCATGTAATGAAGAAAAAAAGAAAATAATGCTCAATTTAGAGTTGGCTAAAAAACCAAGACATTGTTTAGAGTACATCATAGTCCATGAACTAATTCATTTGCACGAACGCCATCACAACGATAATTTTATAGCCTTGTTGGATAAGTATATGCCAAATTGGAAGACGTATAAAAGAGAGTTGAATGAGTTGTCTATTGGTGTTTAAAAACTTACTAAAAATGATATTCCAAAAAAGCATATTGGAAACCTCATATAATAATTAAATTTAAACTGCAGGTCTTCCTTAATTAGAACTGTTTATTATTTCAAAACTGTTAGGAATTTATGGTTTTTAATTTTTTTTTAACTTCATTCCACAAATAGTTTCTACCATTATTCGTTACACTACTTCTACTATGAGGCAAACTACAAAATGGGTATTTGTCAAACAAAATACTAAAATACCTCGATTTGTTTAGACCATTATCAGTTGTTTCTTAGTTGATTTTTTAGGCTGC
>RRZV01000016.1 GCA_003931895.1 Mesohalobacter salilacus | reverse complement strand
GTTTATTGCAAATCTAATAAGTGAATTTTTATTAAATTAGGCATGCACAAACATAAGAGGGAAAACTGGAGATGGGTGTTTCATCAAACCGAATGCTTTTGCTTCAGATATTTATACAGAGCCATTTGCGATCGGATTTCAGGTTTATTCTTCTTTTTTTCAACATATAAATTCTGATGGTCAGCATCAATATGTCTTGCTTTGACATTATCTGAAGTTTGAATATGCAAAATATCTTTAAGTTCCTGTTGAAGGGCTTTATCTTTAATAGGGGTCAACACTTCAATACGGCGGTCAAGATTTCGGGTCATCCAATCTGCACTGCCCATAAAGGTTTTTTCTTCACCATTGTTATAGAAGTGATATATACGACCGTGTTCTAAAAACTGATCTAAAATACTGGTAACTTTTATATTTTCACTTATACCTTTTAATCCAGGGATTAAACAGCAAAATCCACGAACAATCAGTCGCACTTTTACACCGTTTTGAGAAGCTTTATAAAGTAATTTAATAATGTCTTGATCTTCAAGACTGTTCATTTTAGCAGTGATTTGTGCAGGCTTGCCGAGCTTAGCGTGATCAATTTCCTTTTGAATGAGTTTTTCAAAACGTTTACGGGTGTTAAATGGCGAAACCATCAGTTTTTTGACTCTTGGTATGATTAATTCACCTTCTATCACCTGAAAGACGCGGTAAAGTTCCTTAGTAATTTTTTTATCCGCTGTAAATAAACCGTGATCGCAATACAGTTTTGAAGTTTTAGCATTAAAATTGCCTGTGCCGATATAGGCGTAATGTTTTATGTTTTCTTGCTCTTGTCGGCTCACACATAATATTTTAGAATGTATTTTAATTTTAGGATAACTATAAATCACTTTAGCGCCTTTGTCTTCAAAACGCTTGCCCCATTCTAAGTTGTTTTGCTCATCAAAACGGGCTTTAGCTTCAATGAAAACTGTAACTTTTTTACCGTGACTTAAGGCTTTTAGTAAGGAAGTTGTAAGTTGAGAAGTTGTTGCTACGCGATATAGTGATATTTTAATTTCTGTAACTTTCTCGTCATCTGCAGCTTGCTGAACAAAATTTTCAACAGCATCAAAAGACATATAAGGATAATGCACCAAGTGATCTTTTTGTTGAATGGCTTGAAAAACATCATCAGTTTGGCTTAAAATTTTATGAGGGATAGGTTCAAGCGGTTGGTTGTGTAGAGCTTCATTATCAGTGGGGTCAGGAAAACCAAAAAAGTCTTTAAAATTATGGTATTGCCCACCTGGCATTAAATCAACTTTGCCCAGGTTGAAATAATGTTTTAAAAACTTCAACTGAGGTTTAGGTAAGTGATGATCATAGAGTAGGCGCGTAGCTTGACCCGTTTCACGTTTTGATAGGGACTCTAAAATTTTATCTTTTAAATTACCTTCAAATTCATCTTCAATGTAAAGCTCAGCATCTCTTGACATCTTAACTTCATAAGCAGCTTTGCAGGTTTTGTTTTTAAATAAATCTTTGATATGAAATTTGATAATATCGTCTATAAAAAGTATTGCAAATGTTTGATCAGGCTTTTCAAATACAGCAAAACGCTCAATTTCTGAAGGAATATTGATTAAACCAAACTCGTCTTCATCACCAAAATCTACATATACATAAAGCGCTTCATTTTTTAGAAATACCTTTTCCTTATCTAAGCTTGTAATAATTTGAGGTTTGACTTTATCTGCGATATTAGCTTTGTAATAAGAAGTAATTTTAGAGCCATCAAAAGTATTCAATTCCTCATGTGTAATTAAATCAATACCATTGGATTTGAGTTCAGGAATAAGTTGCTCGAAGAAAATTTTTCCAAATTCTTTCTGTTGAGATTTAACCGTTTTTAGGATCTCTTTTAAAGTTTTATTGGGTTTTAAGGCTAGTTGTTTCCTGAGTGATTTATCAATTTTTTTGATTTGACGGAGTTGAGACACACGGACTTTAAAATACTCATCAAGATTAGAAGAAAAAATAGCTAAGAACTTTAACCTTTCATAAAGCGGATTGTTTTGATCTTTGGCTTCCTGTAAAACCCTAGCATTGAAGCTTAACCAGTGAATATCTCTATGTATAAGTGGTGTTTCAGACATGTCTTATATTTGTTTGAATCAAACATAATAAGAGTCGTATCAAAAGGCATTACCCAACTGTTAAGTTTGAAAAAAGATTACAAACTCCAACCTACAGTAGTCTGAAAAATATAGTCAGTCTCGTCACCGCCTTGAGCGGGTTGGCTATCGTAATTTAAGCTCAACCCAAAGTTGATAAAAAAGTCTAAGGGTAAATCGTAATTGACATCCAAATTAAAATCGGTTCGCCAGCGGCCTGATTCGGTCAAGCTTGGATAAACCACAGCGCGGCTCAACAAACTAAAATCACTTTCGCTTTAATCGGTTTCAAAAATGGCAACACTTTTATTTAACGATTTCAGTTCACCAACAATGACATCAGAATTTTTAAGATACAAAGTATCAACTTGTGCAATTGAAGATTGGGTATAAAATAAAAAGATAGCTAATCCAATTATGGATATTAAATCTCTTAGCTTTAAAATCATATGAAAATTATTTATTGAACTTAAGAACAACTTGATTGTCTGAGTTTAAAAATTCAAGGCTGCTGTTTTCAAACTTATACTGTGTAACCTTTTGTAAGGTCTGATTTAGTTCTTGTTCAACACTCATATTTTCACATGCCATCATCGTGCTTCGCATTTGAGAAATTTTAATAGTGTTATTTCCTTTTAGATTAAAACTTCCGCTTAAACGATTACAACCACCAGAGCCAGCAACAAGACTGTCTTCAACCATAAATATTAAATGCGCATCGTTTTGTAATGTTTCTGAATTTATTGGGTTTCCTTCAATTTCAGCAATTCTCCAATAGGTTTCGAGCCATTGGAGGTCTTTAGATAGCTTATTTAAAATATACAGTTTTTCTAAATCTCCTGTGATTTTTTGGCCTTTCAGGTCTAAAGCAAAGAGTTTGTTTTCTCCAACTTGATATTGTTTTGTTGTGTCGTTATTCAAACTGATTTTACTGCCAGCATCATTCCATTTGAATTGTCCTTGAGAACTAAATATACTGTCACTTTTTCCTAAATATTTATCAGTTTTGATATAAGTTAAATCTTGATTTAAAGTGATTTGGGTTTCAATCCCAGCACAATCTGCACAGGGTAAAATACCTTTATAGTTGCCATTCCAATCAAGTGCATTTTGACTATTATCTGCTGTGGGTAAATTTTTTTCATCAGATTTTGTTTCTTCCGAAGAGTTTGAGTTTTTATAAGATATCAAGCATAGAGTCAGCACACAAAACAATAAGCTAAATTTTCTCATGATTTTTATAATACAAACAATTTTTAAAAGAGTTATAAATAAAATAGTCCACCCTAAATGAGTTTAGAATGGACTAAGTTAAATTTATTTTTAAAAAAATCAACTACCGGTATTCAGGATTTTGAAATCCCCAACGTTTACCGCTATCCCAATCTTTTCTTGAATTACCATAAGCTGGATAACCCTCATTATCTTTAAGCATTTTAGCGAGATGCATGAGGTTGTAACTCATAAAAGTGGTATTCCTGTTCGTAAAATCGTTGTTTTTAGCGTTAGCTTCTTTATCGAGATAACTCGGTCCTGGACCAACCTCGCCAATCCAACCGGCATCGGCTTGTGGTGGAATGCTATAACCTAAATGCTGCAAGGCGTATAGTGTATTCATAGCACAGTGTTTTACACCGTCTTCATTTCCTGTGATGATACAACCGCCAACTTTACCGTAGTATAAGTATTGACCTTTATCGTTTTGATGTCCGCTCATAGAATACAAACGTTCTATCAATAAAGAAGCGATAGAAGAGCGTTCACCAAGCCAAATCGGTGTGCCGATAATTAAAATATCAGCATCAAAAATAGTTTTGAATAAGTCTGGCCAATCGTCTTTATCTGCGCCGTGTTCAGTCATATCTGGTTGAACACCGAAGGCGACATCATGATCTGCCAAGCGGATGTGTTTCACTTCTACGCCTTCTTTTTCCATGATACCAGCAGAAACATCCATTAATCCACGGGTGTGACTGACTTCTGGTGATTTTTTGAGGGTGCAATTGACAAAAACGGCTTTAAGTCCTTTAAATTCCATAAGTTTTAAATTTATATTAGATTCATAAATATAGTCAAATATACAAGCCCTAACTTACAATATTTTAGAATTTTTGACCACATCTTGAATAGAAATCTGATAATTTTCTGGTAATTTGTTGTGTTTGGGTAAAAGCGCTAAATAGCGGTCTTGATTGGATTGGTAATTATTTCTAAAAATAGGATCGTCTATGGTGTTGATTTCACAAATGTCTTCAATTAAATCTTTGTGATGTATAAGGTCAGAAGAACCTAAATGAAATACGCCTTGTAAATTTTGGTTGATGATATAGTGGATTTGTTGACTTATTTTTTTGTCTGTGGTTGCATTAATAATAACTTTTGGAAAGACATCTATAGCTTCATTGAGCTCATGTAATTTTAAAATTTCTTGAAGTCGCGGTGAGGTTTTGCCAAATACCATAGGTAACCTTAGAATGTTATAATACGCATTAGGTAAACGCAATAATGCATTTTCAATTTTAATCAAAAATCGACCGTAAATACTGCCTGAAAGGGTTTTGTCGTATTCGTAAGATGGATAATTGGTAAAGGCATCAAATACATTAGACGTTGAAACAAACATCAGTTTTTTACGATGTCTTACCACATAACTGATGAGTTCCTGATAAGCTTCAACCTGAGCAGGGAAAGCGCCTTTGAAACTCGTGATAACTATATCTGGATGAATATCATTGAGAATAGGCATAAGAGATTCACTTTCAACATCCCACTGATAAAATCTGCGATTGGAATGATAGCTTTTTTGTGATGTAAAATAAGTTCCAAAAACATCAAAATAAGGATTGAGCTCCTTAAACAGTGCTTGCCCCAAAAACCCGCTTGCTCCGATAATTAATATTCTCAAAATAAGAGTTTTGGGTTGATGATTAGTGAAAACTTATTGTTTGTAAAACGGTAATTTTACAATTTTAGCACGCACCTGTTTTTTTCTAATTTGTATGAAAAGCTCTTGGTCAATAGTGTGAAATCCTGTCTTGACATAGCCCAATCCAATAGCTTTATTTAAGCTTGGAGATTGTGTTCCTGAAGTGACATAACCAATGGGGTTATTCTCTGAATCGAGAATAGGATAATCTTTTCGGGGTATGCCTTTATCAAGCAATTCAAAAGCGACAAGTTTGCGCTCAACACCGTTTTCTTTCTGTTTTAAAAGATTGTCTTTGTTAATAAAATCAGTGTTGAATTTGGTAATCCAACCCAGTTTCGCTTCAATGGGTGAAGTGGTTTCATCAATATCATTGCCATAGAGACAAAAGCCCATTTCCAGCCTTAAGGTATCTCGTGCAGCTAAACCAACGGGCTTAATGTTATGATCTTTTCCAGCGTCTAAAACTTTGTTCCATACCTGTTCGGCATTTTCGTTTTTGATATACAATTCAAATCCACCGCTTCCGGTATAACCCGTAGCTGAAATTATAACCTCATCGGCTCCTGCAAATTCAGCTTCTGTGAAGTGATAAAATTTGATGGCTGATAAATCGACATCGGTTAGGGTTTGCATGGCTTCAATAGCTTTTGGGCCTTGAACGGCAAGAAGGCTGTAATTGTCACTTGCGTTACGCATGGTTGCTTTATACGTATTGTACGAGTTAATCCATTTCCAATCTTTATCAATATTAGATGCATTAACGACGAGCAGATATTTTTCAGCATTAAATCTGTAAATAATTAAGTCATCAACTATGCCATTTTTTTCGTTAGGTAAGCAGGTGTATTGCGCTTGGCCATCAACGAGTTTTGATATATCATTACTGGTCACATACTGTAATAAATCTTCAGCTTCAGCCCCTTCAACAAAAAATTCGCCCATATGAGAGACATCAAAAACACCGAGATGATTTCTGACATTTTGGTGTTCAATATTAACGCCTTCATAACTAACTGGCATTTCGTAGCCTGCAAAAGGTACCATTTTAGCGCCAAGGTCAACATGTTTTTGATGTAAAGCTGTTTTGTGCATGGTGTTTAATTTTGGAGCACAAAAATAAGGAGAATATCAAGATAAGCTATGCTTTAGCTCTTAATTTATATATAAGATTAAGACAGCTTTTATTGAAAAAGGGGCAAACCTATGACTTTACTCCAAATTTCTTTAAGATATCTTCAAGTAAACACCATTTGGTTAACGAAGATTGCAACAAATTGGCTCCAACAAATGCAGTGAACCACAACCAGTTAATGTTGACGTAAACAGCTAACAATAAACTGATTAATACAAAACTTCCGGCAATACCTCTTACAATTCTATTTTTCATAATTATTTATTTTAAGATTAATTTTTATTTTAAATATTATACACTTTCAACTCATAAACTTTAACCTCATAACCTCATAACCTCATAACCTCAACCTCATAACCTCATAAACTTTAAACTTATAAACTATCTTTTCTTCTTTTCAATAATGTAATAAATCAATGGAATAACCAATAATGTCAACACCGTTGAAGCAATCGAACCACCCATTAACGATATGGCGAGACCTTGAAAAATTGGGTCAAAGAGTATCACAAACGCACCTATAACGACCGTTCCTGCAGTCAATAAAATCGGGGTTGTTCTAACTGCACCAGCTTGTAGAATTGCTTCTTTAAGTGGCATGCCTTCTTTTTGTTTAAGATTGACAAAGTCGATTAAAAGCACGGAGTTCCTGACCATAATTCCAGCTAAAGCAATCATCCCGATAAATGAGGTTGCTGTAAAAAAGGCGCCCATAATCCAATGCCCCAAAATGATGCCCACTAATGATAATGGGATGGCAATCATCATTACTATTGGTGCTCTAAAACTTTGAAACCAACCAACAATGAGCATATAAATGATGATAATGACCCCTAAGAAAGCTAAACCTAAATCTCTAAAGACTTCTAAGGTAATTTGCCACTCACCATCCCATTTTACTGTAAAATCATCGGTGTGTTCTGGCAAGCCTAAATACGACTCGTTGATCTTGTAACCATCTGGCATATCAATAGCCTTGAGTTGGTCTTCCATACCCAAAATAGCATAAACAGGACTTTCGAGTTTGCCGGCCATTTCAGCGGTAACATAAACTACACGACGCTGATTTTTTCTATAAATACTTTTTTCAATGGTTTTTTGAATAGGCTTGACGAAATCTGAAATTGGATAAGCTAAACCATTTTGTGCGACGACTGGCACATTTAAAATTTCATCTATATCACTTTTACTGGCATCAGAGAGTTTTATAGAAATACTCGTGGGCAGATTTGCATTTTCTTCATAAAGCCTTGCAACAGGTTGATTTTGCATCAAAATATTCAAGTTTTGAATAATTTGTGCTTGCTGAATACCTCTAAGTTGAGCTTTTTCTTTGTCAACAATTAAGTTGTATTCTTTTTGCGGTGCTTCTACACGCCAATCAATATCAACAACATCTTTTGTGTTTGACAAAATAGTTTTGATACTATCCGCCAGTTGAATTTGCTTTTGATAATCTGGTCCGTATATTTCGGCGACTATAGTCGATAAAACTGGTGGTCCAGGTGGCACTTCCACAATTTTAATTTGTGCGCCAAACTGGTCGGCAATGGCTTTTACACCAGCTCTAAAATCTTTGGCTATATCGTGACTTTGAGCAGAACGCTCGTGCTTTTCAGTAATATTTACTTGGATATCAGAAAGATACTTACTTTGTCGTAAATCATAATGTCTAACCAAACCGTTAAACGTAATCGGTGAAGCTGTGCCCACATAAGATTGGTAATTAACCACTTCCGGACGCTGTCTGACATACTGAGCAATTTCTTGAGTGACGGCATTGGTTTGCTCTAAAGTGCTGCCTTCAGGTAAGTCGATGACAATTTGAAATTCATTTTTATTGTCAAACGGCAACATTTTAACAATGACCGAATTGGTAAAAAACAATATGAAGGACGCAAACAAAATGAAAAAGATAATCCCTAAAAATCCCCAGCGTTTGGCTTTGTTCTCTAATAAAGGTTGTTGTAGTTTTTTATAAAATTTATAGATTTTAGAATCTGTAATGTCTTTAGGTTTTTCATCTTCTGATGTTTTTTCGGTTTTCTTTAAAAACACAAATCCGAGATAAGGCACAATAGTTAAAGCAACAAAGAGAGACAATATCATAGCAATAGACGCTCCAATGGGCATCGGACTCATATATGGCCCCATTAAGCCGCTAACGAATGCCATTGGTAAAACTGATGCAATGACTGTAAATGTGGCTAATATAGTAGGATTACCCACTTCATTTATGGCATAGATTGCTGCTTTTTTAAACGGCAATTGTTTCATTTTAAAATGCCGGTGCATGTTTTCAGCGATGATTATGGAGTCATCAACCACAATACCTGTAACAAAAATTAAAGCAAAGAGCGTGATGCGGTTAAGTGTATAGTCTAAAAGATAATAACTGAGTAAAGTTAAGGCGAAAGTTACAGGAACAGACAAAAACACGACCAAACCACCACGCCAGCCCATCGCCAGCATCACTATAATCGTTACTGCAATGATAGCACCAATCAAGTGTAAAAGGAGTTCGGATACTTTTTGTGACGCAGTTTCACCATAGTTTCGAGTGACTTCAACTTGGATGTTATCTGGAATAAACTCCGCTTTGTATTGACTGATGTTTGCTTCTATTTGTTCTGCCAATTGCATAGCGTCGGCACCTTTTCGTTTGGCGATTGACAAGCTTACTGCAGGATATTCTGATGGATAGTTTTTCTGTTCTGCAGAAGCTGCTCCATACCCAAAAGAGACATAGTTTTGTGGTGTAGAAGCCGCGTATTTTACATCTGCAACTTGATGTAAATAAATAGGTTGCTGTCCATTTTGCCCCACGATTAATTTTTTAATCCCTTTAATCGAATTAAAAAACTGACCCGTTTTAAGTCTTATACTTTGATTGGCTTTAATGAGTTCACCAGTAAATTGGCTTTGGTGATTAGCTTGCAGTAAATTTTGAATTTGAGAGACATTCAACTTGTAAAAGTCAAGCTTTGCGGGATTGATAATAATATCAATTTGTTCACGACGCCCGCCAATATCATCTACCACAGAAATGTCTTCAATGGTTTCAATTTTATCTTTTAGCGTGAGCGCTACTTTTTTCATTTGTGTATCACCAACTTCATAGCTCCATAGCGTTAAGTTCATAATTGGCACATCATCAATTGAGCGGGTTTTGACCAAAGGCGGTGTCACGCCAGCTGGCATTTTGGCCATATTTTTCATCAGCTCATTGTATAGTTTTACATAAGAGCGTTCGATATCCTCACCCACATAAAACTGAACAATCAACATGGCTTGGCCTTGCATTGATGTTGAATACACATATTCCACACCAGTGACATTAGAAACAATTTTTTCTAAGGGCTTGACCACGCGTGACTCTACTTCTGATGGACTGGCACCGGGATAACCTACAAATATATCTGCCATAGGCACGTCGATTTGCGGCTCTTCCTCACGGGGAATTAAAAACGAGCTGTAAACCCCGATGACCATAAAAACAATCATCAGTAAGACTGTAATTTTTGAGTCTAAAAATACTTTGGCTATATTTCCTGCGAATCCTTTTTTCACGATAGTTTGTTTTGTTATTCTTTAATTTTCACCCCATTATACAATCTGCCATCAGCATCGATAATAATTTTATCATTAGCTGAAAGGCCAGATAAAATCTCAATGTTTTCTCCGTCGGTATTTCCTGTTTTTAGCCATCTTAATAAAGCGGTTTGACTTTTTCCGACAACGTAAACCCCTTGCAATCCATTTTTTTGAACGATAGCAGAACGTGGAATACGAATTGATGCATTTTCAGATGGTGAGTTAGTTTGTGGTGCTTTTGCAGATATATTAGCATACATACCTGCTAAGGCTTTTTCTGGGGTTTCAGTAAAAATACTTTTCACAAAATATTGACTGTTTGAACTCTCTGCTGAGCTACTGACTTCAGTGATTTTTCCAGCATAAATTTCACCAATACTTGGTATTTCAATTTGAACGTTTTGACCTTTTTTGACACTGTTAATTTGAGATTCACTAACCGTGGATTTTACTTCAAGTTGATTTGATGATGACAGTGTTAACAAAGGCATTCCTGGCATAGCCATATCGCCAACTTGAATTAGTTTTTGACTAATTTTTCCAGTAAAAGGTGCTTTTATACTGGTATAACTCATCATAGATTGCACTTGATTAAGCTGTTGTTTTGCAGATTCTAAACCAGACTGCGCCGATTGGAATTTGAGTTGAACTTGTTCAAGCTCATTTTCAGAAACGCTATTTGATTGTCTTAATCTTTCAAAACGCTTTAGGTTTTTTTGTGCTATATCAAACTGTTTTTGCGCTTGATTAACTGCAGCTTGAGCTTGTTTTTTTTGTGCATTGAGCTCTTCACTGTCAATTTGAATGAGTTTTTGATTTTTTTGAACTTCGTCGCCAACATTGACTAAAATGTTTTTCACGTAGCCTGCGTGGCGTGTTTTTAAAGTGGACATTTGTTCTGCGCTAAGCATACCGCTAAAGCTAAAACCTAAATCGTTTGAAGATTTTACAATTATAGTTTGGACTTGTATAACTTCGGTTTCTTGAGTATTTGAATCTTTATCTTGATTTCCACATGCAAAAAAACTTAGTGCAAAAAGACTTAGTATGATATAAAAAATGGGTTTCATAGTAGTTTACTTTTCAGTTAAAAATTGATAGTATAAAAGGTTGTAATTATAGTTAAAGACCGATTGAAGGTAAGCCAACTGCATGTTGGCGTATTTTGTTTCTGCTATCAAAACATCTGTGGTTTTTTCTAAACCTTCATCGTAGCGGTTTTTGAGAATGCGATAAGCTTCTTTTGACTGTTTTACAGCAATTTCATGGCTATTCATATTTTGTTCAGCGACTTCAATATTTCTGATGCTTTGTTTGACGTCATTTTGTTTTTGTTGCAGGTAGTTTTGTTGTTCTATTTTGACTTTTTCGGCTTCAGCTTTAGTTTTTTGTAGTTTGGCAATTCTGCCATAGCCTTTAAATAAATCCCATTTGAGCTCAGCACCGAAGAAATAATTATCACTTGATGTGCCAAACATTTCATCATCAAAAAATTGCAATTGACCAAAGGCATTTAAAGTTGGTAAAAAGCTGTATTTCTGTGCATCATATAGTTTAGAATAAGATTGTGATTTAAGTTCAAAGGCTTTAATGTCCGAAGTATTTACAATATTGGTATTTTCTATTGTAGAATTCGTCCATAAATCAATCATTTGAAGGGTGTCTATGGGTTTTAATGTCGCATCAGACTCGTCTTGAATCAGTTGTTTGATTTGATCTGAAAGGTTTTGAATTTGATTTTGAATTTCTATACTTTGCGTTTTAACTTCAGAGAGTCGCATTTGGGCAGCCAATAAATCTGCTTTTTGAATTAAACCTTCGTCATAAAAATTTTGGGTTTGTGTTTTGTTAATTTTCGCAGTTTTCAGGGCTTTTTTTATCACTTTTTCAGAATCATAAGCCAACTGCAGTTGCATATAAAGTGTTTGAGATTTTAAAATCAAAGCTGAGGTTCTGTAACTATTTTGAAACTCCTGTGCTTTATAGGCGTATTTTAAAGCTTTGCGTTGAATGAGCTTGTCAATATTTAAAACAGGCTGCGCAATTTCAAACGTGGTGGTGAAGTTTGATAAGGCCTCAGGATTGTTCAATGCATTAACGTCAAAATCAGCTTGGTTAAAGACACCTTGATTGAGTTTTGAACCAAAAGCCATCACAGGATTATTAGTTCTAAAGCCTTGGTGGCTCACCGATATCTGTGGCAAAATAGCCGCATTGGTTTCACGGTATTGTGCCTGCGTCATATTAAGGCTTTCAGCGTTTATTTTAATAGATAAGTTTTTAGACTGAATTGCTGAACTCAAGCTATCTATAGAAATGGCTTTATAGTCTTGTGACCAACTCATTTGAGTAAGCACCACACTCATTATACCAAACCAAATTGCTTTCATAATTCAAATTTTAATGCAAAAATAGTTAAAGGGGTTAGCTCTATCAGTAACCTTTGTTACTTACAAGAATTTTGTTTTGCCTTTATCTTAAAATATGATGATGGTCATTTTTTAAACATTATGACCACTCTATTTTTGACCAAAATTCTTTTATGAGTGTCATTTACGTCCTCTTAGCCATCAGCACCTTAGTCGCTATTTTCTTTTTTGTGCTTTTTATTTTTTCAGTAAAAAAAGGACAATACGACGATAGCTATACCCCATCTGTGCGGATGTTGTTTGACGACGAACTTGTAGATGAAGACTCAAAAAGTGATGAAAAAACTTCTAACGAAACACATTAAATTATGGAATTAGAACGGTTTCACTACGATAATAAAATCGTAAAAAACTTCATTTACGCTACCATTATTTGGGGCGTTGTCGGTATGTCAGTAGGTTTGCTGGTAGCCTTTATGTATTTATTTCCTAATATAACTGAAGGGATTCCTTGGTTAAGTTATGGACGAATAAGACCGCTACATACCAACGCGGTGATTTTTGCTTTTGTTGGAAACGCTATTTTTGCTGGTGTCTATTACTCAACACAGCGTTTGCTCAAAGCCCGAATGGCAAGTGACTTTTTAAGTAAATTAAATTTTTGGGGCTGGCAGGCTATCATTGTATCGGCAGCCATTACTTTGCCTTTAGGTTATACATCTTCCAAAGAATATGCCGAGTTAGAATGGCCAATCGATATTATGATCGCCTTAATTTGGGTGGCTTTTGGTGTAAACTTAATTTGGACTATACTGAAACGTCGTCAACGCCATTTGTATGTTGCGATTTGGTTTTATATCGCCACATTTGTTACCGTAGCAGTGCTTCATATTTTTAACAGTCTGGCATTACCAGTAGATTTCTTAAAAAGTTATTCTGCTTATGCTGGTGTGCAAGATGCGCTTGTGCAATGGTGGTATGGTCATAATGCGGTGGCATTTTTCTTAACGACACCGTTTTTGGGCTTGATGTATTATTTTGTGCCTAAAGCTGCTAATCGACCTGTATATTCATATAAATTATCCATTATTCACTTTTGGTCTTTGATTTTTATTTATATCTGGGCTGGTCCTCACCACTTATTGTATTCAGCTTTACCAGATTGGGCACAGAATCTTGGTGTTGTGTTTTCAGTGATGTTGATTATGCCGTCTTGGGGTGGTATGATTAACGGACTCTTGACTTTACGCGGTGCCTGGGACAAAGTCCGGCAGGATCCTATTTTGAAATTTATGGTCGTGGCCATTACGGGTTATGGTATGGCGACTTTTGAAGGCCCGATGTTATCGCTTAAAAATGTCAATGCTATTGCCCACTTTACCGACTGGATCATTGCTCACGTTCACGTTGGGGCGTTGGCTTGGAATGGATTTTTAACTTTTGGCATGCTGTATTGGCTCGTTCCAAGATTGTATAAAACCAAACTTCATTCAGTAGGTTTAGCTAATGTTCACTTTTGGCTCGGAACATTGGGTATCGTATTA
Organism: Mesohalobacter salilacus; assembly: GCA_003931895.1. Taxonomy (GTDB): domain Bacteria; phylum Bacteroidota; class Bacteroidia; order Flavobacteriales; family Flavobacteriaceae; genus Psychroflexus. The sequence goes on along the minus strand of RRZV01000016.1, from coordinate 12,410 downwards.
TATGCCTTACCAATGTATGTGGCGGGCTTTGTTCAAGCCTTTATGTGGAAACAATTTAACCCAAGTGGAACTTTAGTTTATGGTAACTTTTTAGAAACCGTAAATGAAATTATGCCGATGTACTGGATGCGCGCAATTGGTGGTAGTTTGTATATTGTAGGTGTATTTGTGATGGTTTATAATGTATGGCGAACTGCAGCTTCTGGCTCAAAAGTAGAAGATGAGCTCGCAGAAGCAGCAGCTTTAGTCAAAATCTCTAAACGTCAAAAATCTGAAGCCTTTCACACGTGGTTAGAACGCAAGCCTATTAAACTTACAATATTAGCAACAATTGCCATCTTGATTGGTGGTGCGGTGCAAATTATACCAACTATCATGGTTGATTCTAACGTGCCAACCATCAGCTCAGTAAAACCATATACACCACTGGAATTAGAAGGTCGCGATATTTATATCCGAGAAGGTTGCGTAGGCTGTCACTCCCAAATGGTAAGACCGTTTAGAAGCGAAGTAGAACGCTATGGCGAATACTCAAAAGGCGGCGAATACGTTTACGATAGACCATTTTTATGGGGAAGTAAACGAACAGGACCGGACTTACTTCGTGTAGGTGGTAAATACAATGATAGTTGGCATTTCAATCATATGTATAATCCAAGTAGCACATCGCCAGGCTCAATTATGCCAAAATATCCTTGGTTAATTTCTGATGAATTAGACAAATCTAAGATCGAGTCTAAAATGAGAACTTTGGTTAAACTTGGCGTGCCTTACTCAGACGAGGAGATCGCCAATGCACAAGCGGCTATGGATAAACAAGGACAAACTATCGAAGAAAGCTTATATACCGACCCTGACTTTGCAAAAACTTACGAAGCAGACAAAAAAGCAGCTGAATCCAGTGGTAAAGACTTTGTTGAAATGAAAGATCGAGAAATTGTGGCTTTAATTGCTTATTTACAACGTCTTGGCACCGATATTAAAAAAGCACCTGACAGCGAATCAACGGCTTCAAATTAATGTAAAACCTTGTAACAATGAAATTTGCAAAACAATATTTAGAAACTATAGATGGGGTTGAAATTTACCCGATCATCACCTTACTCATTTTCTTTAGCTTTTTTGTGGTGTTGTTTTGGTGGGTATTCACTACCTCCAAACAGCAAAGCAAAACAATGAGTGAGATGCCTTTAGAAACCAACACAAAAGACGACAACCAATGAGAACAACTGCATCATATCTTAGAGTTATAGCACTTGTGGTTATAGCCATTATCGGAACCGAATATTTTACAGATTTACCCAAAGGTGAATACGCCATTTTTGAGAAACCATTTGCTGCACTTTTTGTTATCATGGTTTTAATTGTTGCCATAGCTATTGAAGTTACAGTGGCAGCATTACATAAAATTTTGTATTTGTCTTTATCTGAAGACAAAAAAGAAGCTTTTGATAAAGCTCAAGCTAAAAAATCTACTTATTTCTCAAAACAAGTAGAGCGCTTGATGCAAGCCATGACAAAAAGTAAAAAAATTGAAGAAGAACACGAGATAGAACTCGATCACAACTACGATGGTATAAGGGAGTTGGATAACCGTTTACCACCTTGGTGGGTTTATAGCTTTTATATCACCATTATTTTTGGAGTAATTTATATGGTTCGCTTTCATGTGTTTAACGATTATGACCAAGAAGAAGAATACCGAATTGAAGTGGCTGAAGCCGAAGCTGCTATAGAAGAATGGAAAGAAACAGCAAAAGATTTCGTCAATGCTGAAAATGTAACTATGCTTGAAGATGAAGCGCGCATTCAAAACGGTGAACAAATTTATGTTCAAAACTGTGTGGCCTGTCATAAAGTTGATGGCGGTGGTGGTATTGGTCCAAACCTCACTGATGAATATTGGATACTCGGTGGCGGCATCAAAAATGTTTTTAGAACCATAAGCGAAGGTGGTCGATCAGGAAAAGGCATGGTAGCTTGGAAAAACAACCTCTCACCAGCAGAAATGCACGAAGTGGCAAGTTATGTGATGACACTTCAAGACAATGAACCTGCTGAACCCAAAGAACCACAAGGCGAAATTTGGAAGCCTGAAAATGAAGAATAATTGACTTAGAGATTTATAATGGCTGAAGACAACTTTAGAGATAGTATAGGAACCATAAACGAAGAGGGTCAACGCGAATGGGTTTACCCTAAAAAACCTACGGGCATATTTTATAAATATCGCAAATGGGTAAGCTATTTTTTATTGTTGTTTTTGTTTGCTTCGCCATTTATTAAAATTAACGGCAATCAGTTTTTACTCTTTAATGTTTTAGAGCGTAAGTTCAATATTTTTGGTTTTCCATTTTGGCCACAAGATTTTTATCTTGTGGTTGTTGCTATGCTCATTGGTGTTGTATTTATCACACTGTTTACAGTGGCTTTTGGTCGTATATTTTGCGGTTGGATTTGTCCTCAGACTATTTTTTTAGAAATGGTTTTCAGACGCATAGAATATGCTATTGAAGGCGACCGTGGTAAACAAATTCGCTTAGACAAAATGCCGTGGAATAAACAAAAAATCATTAAAAAGGGCAGTAAATGGGTTGTGTTTTACATCATTTCATTTTTAATAGCCAATATTTTTCTCGCTTATTTGATAGGAAGCGATGAATTGTTGAAATATGTATATGATGGTCCACAAGCGCATCTCGGAACTTTTATTCCATTAATTATTTTCTCATTTGTATTCTATTTTATTTTTGCATGGTTTAGAGAACAAGTCTGCATTATTGCTTGTCCATATGGACGATTACAAGGTGTTTTGCTTGACGACAAATCTATCGTGGTGGCTTACGACCACAAACGCGGAGAAGCTGAAAACGGTCGTAAAAAATTCAGAAAAAACGAAGATAGAGCAGCCTTAGGTTATGGCGATTGTATAGATTGTTTTCAGTGTGTGCATGTTTGTCCTACAGGAATAGATATTAGAAACGGCACACAATTAGAATGTGTGAATTGCACAGCTTGTATCGATGCCTGCGATGAAATCATGGAAAAGGTCGATTTACCCAAAGGCTTAATTCGTTACGCCAGTGAAGATAACATTACTAAAAAAGCAAAATTTCAATTTACACCAAGACTTAAAGCTTATACTGGAGTTCTAACAATACTCGTCGGTTTATTAGTTGGTTTATTGTTTATTAGAAGTAATATTGAAGCCGATATTTTAAGACTACCTGGTCAACTTTACGAAACGACTGCCGAAGGGAATTTGAGCAATGTTTACACGTATAAATTAGTCAATAAAACGACACATTCTATGGATAGCATTAACTTTAAATTGCTTTCTCATCAAGGCAAAATCAAGTTAGTGAAAGGTGACTATTTTAAAGTTCAAGAAGCGGGTTTATCAGAAGGCACTTTGTTTATAGAAATTCCAAAATCCGAAATTAACGGAGAAGAAAATACTTTAAAAATAGGCGTTTACAAGGGAAATGAATTGCTTGAAAAAACCAGCACTAACTTTATGGGGCCAAGGTCTTTTTATTAAAAACAAAAATTATGAAACTGAATTGGGGAACATCTATCGTCATTGCAATGACTTTATTTATAGGTTTTATCATGTATATGGTCATTAGCATGACAACGCAAAAAGCTTACGACCATGATATGGTTGTTGAAGACTATTACAAAAAGGAAATGACACTCAATGAGAAGTTACAAAAAATTGAAAACGGGAAATTATATGCTGCAGATATTAAATTTAATGCAAACCCTAACGGACTATTATTAAGTTTTCCTGAAAAACTAAAAGGCTTAAGTGAAGCAAGTATTTTTGCTTACCGTGCCTCTGATAAGGCATTAGATTTTAATAGTCCAATTGCATTAAACAGTCAAGGTGAAGCTTTAGTCAATAGATCATTAAAAAGAGGTTTTTGGAAGTTCACTTTGGCTTTTACTTACCAAAACAAAGATTATTTGATTACTAAATCTATAACTGTTCAATAATGCTGTGGTCCGCTTTTATATTAGGTTTGGTTGGGAGTTTACACTGCGTGGGCATGTGCGGACCAATCGCTTTTATGCTGCCTGTAAGCCATCATCAACCTTTAAAAAAAGGCGTTCAAATCAGTTTATATCATTTAGGCCGACTTTTAGCTTATGCTATAATTGGTTTGGTGTTTGGCTTGGTCGGGCAGGGATTTATGGCTTTTGGTTATCAACAGCATATTTCAATTGCAGTTGGGCTTTTAATGATAATTTTAGTTTTAATTCCTCAGTCTTACATCAAACCTTTGGGTGTTTTTAGACCGTTTTTTAGATTTATAAATGGCATTAAATCCGAGTTGGGTAAAGCACTTCATAAAAAATCATACGACACTTTTTTTAGTCTCGGCTTTCTCAATGGATTTTTACCCTGTGGCTTGGTTTATATGGCTGTTGTTGGTGCTTTTGCAACAGAAGGCTTTGGAGGAAGTGTAATGTATATGGCTTTGTTTGGACTTGGCACAATTCCCATGATGACTACTGTGGTTTATGCTCAGTCTTTTATAAAAAAGCATTTACGATTTAATTATAAAAAACTTATTCCTATAGCAGTTGTAATCGTTGGTATTCTTTTTATTCTACGTGGTATGGGTTTAGGCATCAAATACATTTCTCCACAGCTTCATCCACAAACTGAACAGGTTGAAGCTAATATGGAGTGTCATTAACTTAATTATTGAGACCTAATCATTTAAATAAACGTTAGTTAATAATAAATATTTGTATTATTGTGAAAAAATAACCTTCAAATAGTCTATTATGTTTAAAAAAGGATTAATACTTGTTTTTGTTTTAGCCACAAGTTTCACCTTAAAAGCTCAAATGGGTTTCGGAAAACCTAAAGATATTAGAGCTTTAAAAGAACGTATATTATTGGTTGGAATAAAAACACCAAACGAAAAGAAAGTTAAAAAAATTAGTAGAAAAAATCCAGAAGAACTTAAAGCTTATAAACAAAGCATTGAAAACTATAATAATGCCATTAAAATGGCATTCAACCAAAATTGGGACTTGTCTAAAAGCGTAGAATTTATAAGTCAAGAAGAAATACAAGAAATTTCTAAAGACAAAAAAAGAAAAGACCAATACGGTTACTTCAAGACTTTTATTAGAATTGCTCCTCTGTCTTCAAGTATAGGAAGTTTGCCACAATATACATACGAAATAGGCCTATTAGATAAAAAAAAGCCTATTTATTCTTTTCAATATGATTCATATGAAAATTTTAATGAAGCAGACGCAATCTTTATTAAACAACAAATGTATCATTACTTAAAAAATAGGCTAAAAAAGGATAGAGAAAACTTAAAAAGGAAAGATTTAAAGAAAGCTTTACTTGAGAATACTAAAAAGTTAAAAAACATGACTTTATATCTAGACCAAGATTTAATTTCTTCTGAGCTTAAAAATAAAATACAGTCAGTTTATCCATATGAATATGAGATTGTAGATAAATCTAAAATTGACGAAGCTATTGTCAAAAAGTCAGAAGGTTTCGCTTATGTTAAAGCAGTGCCCTTGATACAGATTTCAAAAAATACTGGTTACGTAAAAATTAGTAAAAGAAAGTATTTTCAGTATTTTGTTAATGCCTCAAATGGAGAACTCTTAGCTCTGGTAACCCCTGGAATGAGCATTGGTATAGTGGGTGGTGGTAATTCAAAGTTATCTGCCAATGATTTAAAAGGTATAGTTAAAGATATCAACTAAGTGTCTTTTATAAATTATTATTTATTAGGCTTTAATACTATTGACAATATTGACATCTGAATAAATTATCAGCTTTTCGATTTAGTCTTTGAGCATAAACAAATTTTTATAAAGTAGAAAGTTTATTATTGACCCAACACCGTTTCAATCGCTTCAGCCAATTCAAAATCCTTTTCAGTGACCCCATCAGCATCATGTGTTGACAGTGAAACATTGACGGTATTATAGGTGTTTGACCAAGTAGGGTGATGTTGAAGGCGTTCAGCTTCAAAAGCAATTCGCGTCATCGCTGTAAATGCATTTTTAAAATCCTCAAACTCAAAACTGATGTGTATGGCATTGTCTTCATAAGACCAGTTTGGGAAATGTTCTAATTGTTTTTCGATTTGTTCGTTGTTTAATTTTTTCATGATATTTTTATTAGATTATTAGATTGACTTGAAATATAAATTTGACCTCATTGGTCTTCCCCCAAAAGCAAACAGGCAAAACCTGTGGGTTCTTGATTAAACTACTGAATATACACCGTTTTAATATTAGCAAATTCTAAAATGCCCACTCGTCCTAATTCTCGTCCGTAGCCTGAGTGTTTCGTGCCGCCAAAAGGTAATCTTGGGTCGCTTTTAACTAATGAATTAATGAAAACTGCGCCGTCTTCAATTTGTGGAATAAGGCGTTGATATATGGACTCATCTTGTGTAAACAGGCTCACACCGAGTCCATAGTCAGAGTTATTGATAAGTTGAATGGCATCATCTTCATCTTTAAATGCTGTGACAGCCAATAGTGGGCCAAAAGTTTCTTCTTTAAAAATCGGCATATCTTGAGATACATTTTCTACTAAAGTTGGTTCAAAATAAGTCTTGTCTTGTTGACCACCTAATACAATTTTTGCACCCATTTTAATAGATTTTTCGAGTTGAGATTTTAGATTTTTGGCTAAATCAGTTCGAGCTAAAACACTGATATCTGTCTTTTCGTCCATTGGATGACCGACATTTAGGTTTTGAATTTTGGTTTTAATTTTGTCTAAAAATTTATCATAAACATTCTCTTGAACCAAAAGCCGTTTACCTGCAATACAACTTTGACCCGTATTTTGAAAACGCGCTTGAACACATATTTCAGCCGCTTTGTCTAAATCAGCATCTTCAAAAACCACCAAAGCATTACTGCCACCGAGTTCTAATACTGTTTTTTTAATCGCCTTACCAGCTTGACTTGCGACGATACTGCCGGCTTTAGTACTGCCGGTTAGCGTTATAGCTTTAATCAATTTATGATTGATGATTGATTCAATCTGTTCAACTTCAACAATGAGGTGCTTCACAGAATGCGCTTCAAAGCCTGCTTCTTCAACAAGATTTTGAATCATTTCACCGCAACCCAAAACATTTTCAGCATGTTTTATGAGGATAGAATTACCTAACATCAGATTTGGTGCAATCACTCTAAAGACTTGCCAAAACGGGTAATTCCATGGCATAATAGCGAGAATCACCCCTAGAGGTGCTTTTGATATATAAGATCTTCTCGCATCAGTTTTTACGACTTCATCTTCGAGAAAACTTGAAGCCTTTTCGGCATAAAACTCACATACCCAAGCACATTTTTCTATTTCAGCTTTGGCTTCAGCAATGGGTTTTCCCATTTCTAATGTGATTTGCTGAGCGTATTTAGATTTATTTTTTCTCAGCAATTCTGCCAATTTATTCATTTTTTCTGCTCTTGATTTAGGCTTTTTATGCTTAAATTTTAAAAAGGTTTGGTGGGCTTTTTTGATAGAATCTTTAATATCGGATAGATTCAAAGCTTCATAAGTATTCAATACTTCTGAGGTAAAGGGATTTTGAGTTTGAAAAACCATGTTTAGTTTTATCTCAAATATAAAGATTTATTATAGCATAATTGATAAAATTATGTCAAAGAAATGGCTGTGCTGTATTTAACGGTATTGATATTAAACGCACTTTGAGTGCTACTGATGAATGGAATAGACGTCAGTTTATCGACCATAAATTGCCTGTAAGCTTTGATGTTTTTAACATTTATTTTCAGGAGGTAATCATATTCACCACTGATATGGTAGCATTCAGTGATTTCATTGAGCGTTAATATGTCTTTTTCAAAATGTTCCAGACTTTTCTTAGTGTGATTAACTAATTTAACCATGCAGAAGGCTGTGAAAGCTTTATCGACCTTGTCTAAATCTAAAAGTGCTACATAACCAGTAATTAATTGTGCTCGCTCTAAACGTTTTATACGCTCATAAACTGCTGTTTGCGAGAGTTTTATTTTAGCTGCAATTTGCTTAGTCGTCTGATTGGCATCGGTTTGCAACAGGCTTAAAATCTGTTTGTCTCTGTCGTCAATTTTAATCATGATAAATTATTTAAAAGCTATACTTATGATATACAAAAATAGATAAATATTCTTTTTTTATTTAAATAATAGAAAATAAAACTAAATATAAAGCATCGTATTGTAAATAAAGTTATTAAATAGTAATTTAGATAAAAATATTATTATGTCTAAACACCCTGCTAAAGAAATACAAGATTTACAGTTTTTTGGAGAATATGGTGGTGTCAATCCATCGATATCTGATAGTTCAACATACACTTTTATGACCGCTAAAAGTATGAGCGATACTTTTGAAGGAGAAACAGAAGGCTGTTTTCTATACTCTCGCCATACATCGCCGAGCAATTTATACTTAAGTTCAGCTTTAGCCAAAATGGAAAACACCGAAGATGCTACTGTTTTTGCTTCTGGTATGGGGGCTATTACGTCTACCATATTACAAATTTGTCAGCAAGGTGACCATATCGTGGCCAGCCGAACGATTTATGGTGGCACTTATGCATTTTTAAAAAATGTTTTACCCAAGTTCGGTATTAAAACAACCTTTGTGGACTTCACAAACATTGAAGATATCAATAAAGCTATAACTGCAAATACCAAAATACTGTATTGTGAATCTATTAGTAATCCGTTACTCGAAGTAGTTGATTTTAAGTTAATTTCAGAACTATCAAAAAAACACAAAACTAAATTTGTAGTCGATAATACGTTTTCACCTATCATGTTACAACCAGCAAATCATGGCGCTGATGTGGTTATTCACAGTTTAACTAAATTTATTAACGGAAGTTCAGATGCTGTTGCTGGAGCAGTTTGTGCTTCATCTGAGTTTATTGAAAATCTAAAAGACGTCAATACGGGTTTAGCCATGTTACTTGGGCAAACATTAGACAGTTTGCGCGCGGCTTCCATTTTAAAAAACTTAAGAACACTTCCGATTCGGATGCAAAAGCATTCTCAAAATGCGCAATATCTTGCAGAACAATTTGAAGCCCTTGGCTATAAGGTTAGCTATCCAGGTTTAAAATCCCACCCACAGCACCAATTGCTTTCTAACTACCTTTCAAGCCAAACAGGTTATGGCGGACTCATGACCATAGATTTTGGCACTATTGACAAAGCCAATGCCGTCATGGAAATGATGCAGCATCAAAACTTAGGCTATTTGGCAGTAAGTTTAGGGTTTTACAAAACTTTATTCAGTGCTTCAGGAACTTCAACTTCAAGTGAAATTTCTGAAGAAGAACAACAAGAAATGGGGTTATCGAGTGGTTTAGTGCGATTTTCAATTGGCTTAGATCACGATATAAAAGAGACTTTTACACAGATGAAAAAAGCGATTAAATTAGTAGAGCGTGATAAACAATCTTCTTCAGTTTAATTTTAAACTGAAAGCATACTAAATTTAAGATTGGGATTTGTATTTTAGTCATCAAAATCAAACTCATGAAAAATTTAATCATATTTTTTAGTATTTTCATTGCTCTGGGGTGCAAAGCTCAGAAGGATATCAATGAAGTTAATCCAGAAACCTATGCTAAAATCATCAGTCCGCAATCGCTACAAAACAAGCTTTATACTTTTGCGTCAGACGAGTTTGAGGGTCGGGAAACTGGAGAGTCTGGTCAAAAAAAAGCAGCAGAATACCTTAAAAACTTCTATCAATCTATTGGTGTAAAATCACCACTGGGTGATGAGGATTACTACCAAGATATTCCATCTTCATTTTTTAATGATAAATTGCCAGATTCAGAAAATGTTGTAGCTTTTATAGAAGGCGATGGATCAACAAATGAAATTTTAGTCATTTCAGCACATTATGACCACGTCGGTATGAAAGGCGATCAAATCTACAACGGCGCCGATGATGACGGCTCTGGCACAGTCGCTATGATGGAAATTGCCAAAGCCTTTAAAGAAGCCGAAAACGACGGCTACCAGCCCAAACGTGGCGTTTTATTTTTACATGTGACCGCTGAAGAAAAAGGGCTTCTCGGCTCGCTGTATTATTCTAAAAATCCTATTTTCCCTATAGAAAATACAGTTGCTAATCTCAACACAGATATGATTGGCCGAGTAGATGACCGGCATAAAGACAACTCTAATTATGTGTATTTGATAGGGAGTGATCGTCTCAGCACAGAGCTACACAAACTTTCAGAAGCAACCAATGAAAAGTATGTCCAATTAGATTTAGACTATAAATACAACGCTAAAGATGATCCTAATCGTTTTTATTACCGCAGTGATCACTACAATTTTGCTAAATTTGATATTCCAGTGATATTTTACTTTAACGGCACTCACGAAGATTATCACCAACCTACAGACACGCCTGATAAAATTAATTATGAAATTTTAGCTAAACGCGCAAAATTGATTTTTTATACCGCTTGGGAAATTGCCAATCGAGAGCAGCGGCCGTTTGTAGATCAACCTACTAAAAAACAATAGTTTTGAAATTCACTTATTTTTTATTATTTATTTTATCTTTTTCACAATTCACTTGGTCTCAAACTAAGGTGGAAGTCGAGAAGCGTATAAAAAAGAATGAAGTTCCAATTGAAGTTTTAAACTGGTTTAAAGATGCCTACGAAGACATAAGCAGAGTAAAATGGTTTTACCAAACTGAAAATGATGAGGTGTCCTACGAAGCAAAACTAAAACATAAAAAAAGAAAACACAGTGTAGAAATTAATCCCGATGGAAATATTATAAACATTGAAGTTACAGTCAATTTTGATGATATTGAATCCATAGCCAAACAACAAATTGAAACCTATTTTAAAAATACGTATTCTAAATTCAAAATCAAAAAAACTCAAATTCAGTATTTGGGAAGTAACGACGATTTAGAAGATATGATAGACGAAAACGAAATGAGTGAAGACATTACCACAAACTATGAAATTGAATTTTATGGAAAAAACAAAAAAGGAAAAGAACTTTGGGAAGGTTTGTTTGACAGTAAAGGAGAATTGATAAACCGCCGAAAAATCAAAATTAAATCTACAGATATTTTAGATTATTAATGAGAAATCACCTTTTTTTATTAATTACTATTGCCTTAGTTTGTCAGAAACAATTTGCCCAAGACAATCGCTTTATAAGTGGTTTTTTTCCTGAAGCTTCGCTGAGTTATAAACTCAATAAAACCTATTCTGTAACGCATAAAATAGAGTCGCAAAATGGTGTTTATGATAACCAATCGTCTTTAAACGATGAGTGGAAATACAAGCATCGGCAAACTGATTTGCAAACTTTCTTAGGAAGACGATTGACACCTTTTATCAAGGTTGATATTGGTTATCAATACAGGATGCAAGATGGAGAAAATACAAATAGAACTATACAGCAAATCTCAATTTTACAACGCGAATCCAATTTAAGGTTGGGGCATAGAATCAGAACTGATCAAACTTTTTTTAAAAATGCAGCACCACTTTGGCGCGTAAGGTATAGATTAAAAAGTCAAATTCCGCTCCAAGGTTTTGAAGTTGACCCAGGTGAGAAATACCTCAGTTTTAGTAACGAAATCATCTACATGTATCAAAGTGCGGAAGATGACATAGAAAACAGACTTACAGGAAGTTTAGGATTTTATTTTAATGACAAAAACAAATTAGAAATAGGATTAGATTATAGAACCGATGATTATTTGGTTGAAAACCGATTTAGACATCGGCTGTGGTTTAAAGTTGGGTTTTATAAATCTTTATAAAGTAAAAGTTGAATTTTTATATTTTTTCTTTTACATGAAAACAATAATAATTTTAGAATAAATTGGTGTATTAGTGGCTTAAACTTATATTAAAAGAATCACTTTAAGTTTTAGCTATAATCTTAGCTTAAATTTTTGCTTATATTTGATATATGATTGATTTGATTCAAAATAAACTTGACGATATAATTGCAGTATCTAAACAGCATTATGTTCAGGCTATTTCTTTGTTTGGGTCAGCTGCTAAAAACAACTTGCGTAAAGACAGTGATATCGACCTACTTGTTGAGTTTTCTTCTGATATTAATGTGTTGGATTGTGCAGATAACTATTTTTCTTTACTCAACCAGCTTGAAAGTATTTTAAATAGAAAGGTAGATCTTGTATCCAATAATTCTCTCAAAAACCCAGTTTTAAAAGAAGAAATATATCAATCAACAATCAAAGATAGATTTGTATGCAGCTTAGACTTTTCTAATAGTAACTAATCAGTCTACTTTAAGTATTGATAGTCAAATTCTTATTTCACGCAAAGGTCACAAAGGAAAAACGCAAAGAATCGCAAAGTTATGATTAA
>RRZV01000012.1 GCA_003931895.1 Mesohalobacter salilacus | reverse complement strand
TTTTTTTGATATCTGTAGTCACGTCAACGGTTCTTGGCCTTGCCATTGCGATAGTTAAAAACACCCAAGCTAAAATTTTAAAGGCAAACATCGTATGTTTAACATAACCCCAAAACGATGACCCTGAAAAGGCTTGTGTAGAAGAAAACTTGACCGGAACCTGACTTTCCTTACGCTTTAAAAGATACCACACCACAAATAATGGAATAGCTAATAATAGCCAAAACCAAGCGGGATTCTCAAATGTCAGGTTGTTGAACATACTTAGTTGTTTTCCAATTTAAATTCTACCGTATTAATAATTCTATTGGCTATTTCGTCAGCAAATCTGTCGTTTTCATTATGGACAATCGTGATTTGCTGATAGTTGCCACCTACGCCAAAGTTTAAAATTTGATAGGATTTGTCAATTTCATTGCCAGTAATTGGATTTTTAATTTTAAAACTTCCAAAGACTTTAATGCCTTTGGTGCCATCTAAAGTTTCAATTTCTTCATCTTTACTTAAAATATTGATAGCACCTTTTTGTTCTAAATTTTTATAAATGCCGTCAATGGCTTTATTGAGGTCAAACTCAGTTTCTTTTTTAAACTCTACCGTGCTCAACACCACATAAAGATTTGAAAACAAAGACCCATCAGCAAAAGTTTCGGTATTAAGCACCATATCATTTTGTTTGATGTTTTGGTTTAAACTATCAATTGGAGTTCTCACAAGAACTTCAGGTGTAGAAATTTCAACTGGCGGATAACCGTATGTACTGGTGATCCAATCTTGTTCTAAAAGTTCTTTTGACGCATTACCGAAATACGCATCTTTAACATAATCGTATCCTTTTGTAGCAACCAGAGCTACGGTAGAAATTGTGACTATGGCTAAAACCGCCAAAATAGCAAAAGCGATTTTTCGACGTTGACGGCGTTTTTTCAAAATAGCTTGGTAGGCTTCATCGCGTTTTTTCTCTTCATCGGTAGGCTCTGGGATAGCCGTCTGCATACTGTTGGTAAAGGTTTCAACGTTTTTGCGATCAGATTTTGCCGTTAAAACATCGGGCGCAGATTTAGCAAACTTGGCAAGGTCGGCCCGTTGTAAAACTTTTTTAAAATCGTCAATCAGGTCTTGACTGATATTGAGTTTTTGATTTTGACGTCTGTGTTGAAGCTCATCGACCAGTTCGTTACTGGTATATTCTAAAGCTCTGATTTCGACTTTTTCTTCGAGATATCGTCGACTGATTTCGGTGAGTTGAGAATAATATTCTTTTAAATTTCTATCGTCAATCAATTTAGAATTGTCTAATTCTTGTAGAGATTGAATGGCGCGTTGGTAAGGTGGAATGCGTTTTTTCTTTTCGTCTTTTTTCTTTTTAAATTTAAAAATGAGAAAAATTATACCTAAAACCACAGCTATAGCTAAAAGCGTCCACCAAATCCAAGATTGAATTTCAAAGGGTTTTTCAAAATCGATATAAGTTTTGATGGGATAAAGCTTTTGCTTGGTGGTATCGACCACTACATCGTTGACACGAACTTTAATACTATCGGTTTCAATAAAGCTATCGTTGAGTTTTAAGGTTTGCTTTCCGATGGTATAACTTCCTGAATCAAATTGGGTGAGGGCGTAAGTTTTAGATAATATTTTAAGTGGCTCGAGTTGCGTGGTGTCAATTTTGTAGGCTTCTACCATTTCAAGTGGAGTAAAAGTTTGACCTTCTGGAAAGATAATCACATCTTCAGGTTGAACCTTTGCGGTAATTTTGTATTTAATTTGTTCACCTATTTTGATGGTATCGCGGTCTATTTCTGCAACAACTTCTTGAGCATTAGTCACAAAACTGCAAACCAATAAAGTAGCTGTAAAAATTAATCGATATGTCAATCTATTTAATCTCATAAATCGCTCATCGGGCTTTAAAATAACTTAATAATTTTTTGACATAGCTTTCTTCTACTTGAGTAGAAATGCGACCAGCACCGCTCAGTTTAAAAGTTTTCTCAAAATATTCTACACGGTCTAAATACTGTTTTCGATAGGCTTGTCTTGTGTTTTTTAAAGCAGAATTAAGCCAAACCAACTTTCCGCTTTCGGCATCTTGAGCTTGGATAAGACCTACATTAGGCAATTCTGTTTCGCGTTTATCATAAATTCTGATTCCAGTGACATCGTGACGCTGTGCTACAATTTTTAAACTGCGTTCATAATCATCGTCCATAAAATCTGACATGACAAAAGCAATAGCGCGTTTTTTGATCATGTTACTTAAAGACTTTAGCGCCAAAGAAATATCAGTTTTTTTGTTTTTGGGTTTAAATTCTATAAGCTCACGAATAATTCTCAAGACGTGCATACGTCCTTTTTTAGGAGGAATATAAAGTTCAATTTGGTCTGTAAACAGCATCAAGCCCACTTTATCATTATTTTGAATAGCAGAAAAGGCAAGCGTTGCTGCGATTTCTACCAAAATATTTCGCTTGTATGTGGTTTGTGTACCAAAAGTTTCTGAAGCCGAAACATCAATTAAAAGCATCATGGTGAGCTCGCGTTCTTCTTCAAAAACCTTAACAAACGGCTCATTGTAACGTGCTGTAACATTCCAGTCTATCGCGCGCACATCATCGCCAAATTGATAACCCCGAACTTCGCTAAAGGTCATTCCACGGCCTTTAAAGGCCGAATGGTATTCGCCACCAAACACGTGATCGCTCAAACGACGTGTTTTGATTTCGATTTTTCTGACTTTTTTTAAAAGTTCTTTGGTATCCATAGTAGCCCATCCTAAATCCTTCCCAAAGGGAAGGACTTTATTTTTAACTTGTTAAAAATTGGTTTGTGTTCATGCTAAATTTGTTTTTTGATAAAGAAAAAAGCGATTGTTTATGGCACTTCTACTTCGTTGACAATTTTAGCGATTATATCTTCTGAGGTTACATTTTCGGCTTCGGCTTCGTAAGTAATGCCTACTCGGTGCCTCAATACATCCATCACCATAGCTCTAACATCTTCAGGAATCACATATCCACGGCGTTTGATAAAGGCGTAGCATTTAGCGCAAGTTGCCAAATTGATACTACCACGAGGCGAAGCCCCAAAACTGATGAGAGGTTTGATTTCGCTTAGGTTATATTTTTCTGGATAACGCGTAGCAAAAATTAAATCTAAAATATATTTCTCAATTTTTTCATCCATATAGACATCTCTAACCGCTTCTTGAGCTTTTAAGATTTGTTCTATAGACACTACGGATTTGACCTTGTTGAAGTCGCCAGCCAGATTTGCTCTTACGACTTGTTGTTCTTCTTCAATCTTGGGGTAGTCAATTACGGTTTTAAGCATAAATCTGTCCACCTGCGCTTCAGGAAGTGGGTAAGTTCCTTCTTGTTCAACGGGGTTTTGAGTTGCCATTACTAAGAAAGGTTTGTCTAAAATAAAGGTTTCATCGCCTATAGTGACTTGTTTTTCCTGCATGGCTTCGAGTAGTGCCGATTGTACTTTTGCTGGTGCACGGTTGATCTCATCTGCCAAGACAAAGTTGGCAAAAATTGGCCCTTTTTTAATGCTAAAATCATTGACTTTCATGTTGTAAATCATGGTTCCTACAACATCTGCAGGAAGTAAATCTGGTGTAAATTGAATACGACTAAACGAGCCGTCAACAGCGTTTGATAAGGTATTGATGGCAAGTGTTTTGGCCAGTCCAGGAACCCCTTCAAGTAAAATATGACCACGACCAATAAGTCCAATCAGTAAGCGTTCAATCATTTCTTTTTGACCGATAATGACTTTGTTCATTTCTTGAGTCAAGATATCGACAAAAGCACTTTCTCTTTCAATTTTTTCATTGATTTGTGCAATATCAACATTGGTATTTTGAGCATCCATAGGTGATGTGTTAAGGATTTTATTTAGCAACGCAAATTGATAAAATATTTGTATTGAGCTTGTTAAGGTCTGGTTAAAAGTTAAAATAGTTTACAGGAACTCATAACAGATTAAAAATCAAGGATTCAGATAAGCAGAGATTGAAATATTGGCAAAATGTATAAAAAGTTTAATTTTTCATTAGCAAAGTTTAATAAGATTATGCCTTACTTTTAAACAAAAAAGAAAATGAAGGTATTGATAACAGGCGCAACAGGATTGGTGGGGAAGGCATTGACAGCTCAACTGTTAGAACGCGGTGATGAAGTGAATTATTTAACTACGAGTGAATCAAAAGTTGAAAATCAAAAGAATATTAATGGTTTCGTATGGGATCCAAAACGACAAGAAATTGATAAAACTTGTTTTGAAGGTGTAGACTATATCATCAATTTGGCCGGAGCCAGTGTGGCTGAACGTTGGACAAGTGAACACAAAAAAGCGATTTTAGATAGCAGAATAGACAGTTTAAATCTTTTATATCAAAGCCTATCAGAAATTGATCACAAGGTCAAACACTTAATTTCTGCAAGTGCGATTGGGGTTTATCCAAGTTCGCTGACCAAACTTTACGATGAAGCCGAGACCGAGTTAAGCAATGATTTTTTAGGTCACGTGGTTCAAGAATGGGAAAAAGCATCCAGCCAATTTGAAAACTTAAATATCAATGTGGCTCAACTTCGCATTGGCGTTGTGCTTTCGGGCGATGGTGGCGCTTTAGAGCAAATGGCTAAACCGATTAAAAATTATGTGGGCGCCACTTTAGGCTCAGGCCAACAATGGCAATCTTGGATTCATATTAAAGATTTGGCCTCAATGTTTTGTCACGTTATGGATGAAGAGTTAACTGGCGTTTACAATGCCGTCGCCCCAAACCCTGTAAACAATAAAAAATTGACTCAAGCTATTGCTAAAATATTAGACAAGCCTATACTCCTTCCGCCTGTACCAAAGTTTGCTTTAAAGTTATTGCTTGGTGAAATGGCGCAAATTGTGCTCGGTAGCCAACTGGTGAGTGCAGACAAAATTCAAGACCACGGATTTGTGTTTGAATTTGTTCATGTAGAGCAAGCTTTAGAAGATATTTATAATAAAAAAGCCGTCAAAAATTGACGGCTTTTAATATTAAACTTTGAATAACAATTTAGCGCTTAATGAATTTTAAGCTGTTTCCTTTTTCATTTTTAATAAGGTAAATTCCTCTAGACAAGTTTTCAACATTGATTTTAGAAGTATTTGTAACTTCAATTACCTTTTGTCCATTCAAGTTAAAAACAGTGTAATCCCCAATTTGGTCTGTTTCTAAAATTGAATCCGCAGGATTTGGATACACTTTAAAACTCAAACCATTCAAATCAAAATCTTGAGTAGATAAGGTGATATTGCTCAATTCGTAAATAGATAAGGTCGCACTGACTTCATTGGATAACACCAATAAGGCTTTGCCCGTACCACTATTTTCTGGTGCAACGTAAACGATACCTTCTGGTCCTAAATCACCACTTTCTGGCGCGCCTGGTGTAGCGTCTCTACTGTTTTCGTATTCTAAAAATACAGGAACCGACGGATTTGTGACATCATAAGCCATCACACCACCAATGCGTTCTAAAATGATAAAGGCGTAATAGCTACCGTCAATTTCCTGAACAATCACATTTTCAGGCTCAACGCCTTTGTTATCGCTTCTGTTTTTAAAAGAGTTATTACTGTTACTGGCATTAAAAATTGCACCGTAAACTGGATCTGCAGCGGTGATATGGGCAAAGTCATTGCCGCTATCGTAAACTAAGTTTCCTGCATCGACGTCAAAAATACTAAACGAACGACCACCAAACACGTGCAGCTCTTCAAACAAGCCGTCATTATTGGCATCTCCAGAAGCGTTTGTAAAGTTAATACCATCAAGATTAGACTCTAATTCTAATAAATCAATGTTTGTGAATACTGAGGGGTCAAGTGTAAAGTCGGCATCAGTAAGATCTCTTTCTTCTTCAAAAGCCGCATACTCTCTGGCATCCCCTTCATTTGCAGTGATAAGATAATTGACACCGCCAAGATTGTAAGTCGCAACACCATCAGGCATATACATCCCTTTGATTGGCCAAGACGCATCAAATATAAAATCAGTTTCATCTGAAGTATCTAAAGTATTCTCAGGTAAACTGTGGTCTTTTAACCCAAAAGATTTGATGTCAGTAACCGTATTGGTTGTCAAATCTATAATGGCATAAGCATTGTTTTCTTGACAAGCCACATATGCCGTTTGATTATCTTCTGTAATAGTAATAAATTCAGGCTCTAAATCTTGAGAAACTGAAGCGCCTGGACCAAAAATCCTAACATCATTAGCAATTAAAGTCGCTTCTTGAGTATCGAAAGCGTTGAAATTAATTTCAGTAACATTAGCTTGAGAAATTCCTGTTAAACCACCTGAAACATCAATTTTACTCACACTACCTTCAGGATCAATTGTATAATCTTGACTTGGTTGACCTTCGTTAGCCACTAAAACGGAATTCCCATCAGGTGTAAAAGTTAACATATCAGGTAAAGCCCCAACGGTTACTTGCACTGGATTATTACCATCAATATCTGTGAATAAAACAGAGCCAGGATCAGTTTCTACATTAGCAGCTACAGCAATGGCTACTATTCCGTTATTAACATCAACACTTTGAGCGCTCGCACCAAAAGGTGTTACGTCAATATTGCTGATTGTTGATGGTGTAGTTGGATCAGATAAATCTATGATTTCTATTTTATCATCATTGACGACATACAAACGTTGCGTATTGGGATCAAATTTTGAAATTTCTGCTGTACCATTTGAATCAACTGTGTAACTTGTCAAGTAATTCATATCTAAAACTGTATCGTCTGTTACAGGCACATCGTTATCATCATCTAAAATATAAACTGGTAAAACTGAGTTACCTAAAGTAGCATTAACTGGATTAGATAGTTCTAAAGCAAAAAACACACTAGAATCGTCGGTGTTATTATCAATAATAGGAATTGTAACAGTTTGAGCTGCTGTTGAACCTGATGGGAAATTTAAAGTTGTAGTCGTAAAACTGAAATGAGTACCATCAATAGCGCTTCCACCCATCATTACAGAAACATCAACACTTGGTGAATTTGCTGGGGCAATAGAAGGTGAAACGCTAACTGTAACATTACCCGCATTTTCATCCACTGAAACGACTGTTTCATCAAATGCCAATTGAACTTGTGTCGTTTGCTGTGCATCGCCAGGCGAACCTATATTTGGGACATCAGCAGCGTCACCACCTAAAGCAAGTGTTTCAACAGCACCATTGGCATTACCAACGACACTAAATGCACCCAAATCTACATCATAAGATTGACCATCATTGGCTGCTGTATCTGGATATGAAGCCGTTTCGAATGGTGAAGAAGCTAAAGGATCGCCTAACCAAAGATTGACCGCATCACCGCCGCCACCAAGTCCAGCGCCATCAACAAAACCTATTTCAATATTTGATAAATCTAAAACTGCTCCCCAAACATTTTCAAATGTAGTCAGATCTGCGGTATTACCTGTTAATAAGACCACAACAGACTCACCAGGTTGAATATCTGTAAGCCCTTGAATTAAATCTGCCGTCGTTGCATCTGCAGATTCATCATCGTAATATAAATCTGGATCGGTCCCAGAAACCCAAGCCGTTCCACCATTATTTTTAATTTCAAACCAGTCTTCCGTTAAATCTGAACCGGATTGACCTGGAAAAATTTCTGTTACGACTAAATCGGCTGGTAAAGGTAAAGCATCACCTGGAGAAGCAATGTTTGGCGTATCAGCAGCATCACCACCTAATTGCAGAGTAGCAACTGCACCGTTAGCATTTCCTACTGTACTAAATGCACCTAATTCAACATCAAAAGATTGAGCATCATTGGCAGCTGTATCTGGATAAGAAGCAGTTTCAAATGGTGAAGATGTTAACGGATCGCCTAACCAAAGGTTTACAGCATCACCACCGCCACCAAGTCCTGAACCATCTACAAAACCAATTTTAACATTAGTTAAATCTAAAACTTCACCCCAAACATTTTCAAATGTGGTTACATCTGCTGGATCACCTGAAATAACTACAACTACCGATTCTCCTGGCTGAATATCTGTAATTCCTTGAACAAGGTCTGCTGTTGTAGCATCTGCAGATTC
Organism: Mesohalobacter salilacus; assembly: GCA_003931895.1. GTDB lineage: Bacteria > Bacteroidota > Bacteroidia > Flavobacteriales > Flavobacteriaceae > Psychroflexus. The sequence continues at coordinate 28,559 of RRZV01000012.1, read as the reverse complement.
GTCATCGTAATACAAATCTGGATCTGTTCCTGAAACCCAAGCTACAGAACCTATATTTTTAATTTCAAACCAATCTTCAGTTAAATCATTTCCAGCTTGACCTGGGAATAATTCAGTGACTTGAAGATCTAACTGAGCAGCTCCAACAACAATTCTTGTGTCTTGGCTTGCATCGGTCTCTGCACTATTAAAAGCAGAAGCATTATCTGAGTGAAAAGTAGACATATACTCAGCCACGGCATCCTGTTCTCCACCTGTATTACTGAACGTATTGTTATTACCAGGGTCATTGGCAAGATTTCCATCAGGAAAATCAATTGTCTCACCAAAACCAGGGCCGTTATAATAATTTATTCGGTTTGGAGCACTTAACTGATCAAATGGATAGCTATCGCCACCATTGGCTAAAAAGTTGAGCGTTACCATATTAAAAGTCACACCAGCTGGCGCTACATTTACACCATTATCTAAAACAACTACATCATTAGTGGGATCAGTATCGCCTTTATCAATAACCAAATCAACCAATCTACTACCTGCAGGCTGATTAGGGTCGTAGACAAAACTCATACCACCGACTTGAGGAAATCGTCCTGGTTGTGCTCCTGGTGCAACTTCCGCAAGACCGTGTTCTATGATAGTAATTAATTCATCGGCAGTTAATGTAAGCCTAACAAGACCGTTGTCAAAACGTAATGTGGCTCGTAAATGTCCTTCTGAAACGCCATTATTTGCTGGAGGAGAGAATACAATATCATTAGGATCATTGGAGCCGGCAGGAAGTACAGCCGAACCAATTTCAGTTCTTAATCCACCTCCGTTTTTAAGGGAAATATCTACGCCTGCATCAGCAGCAGGATTAAGAAGATTAGCGTACCAAAGGTTGGCATCTGCGGTCAAGTTTCCAAGGTTGGTTTCCTGAGTTCTCACCTGAGAACGTCTACCGTCAAGATAAACGCTTGAAAACCCAACAACATTATTGAATTGCGAACTGATAACTCCTTGTACGGCATCTCTCAAAGCTACTACTTCTGGTATTGGAGTTGCATTTAATGAAGTTACCATAGATTCGTTGGATGCGTATGCACCATTTACCGTATCGTCTAACGAAGTCAAATCTATTATTCCATTATTATCAAACTCAACAACTAATCTACCAAGATACTTGTAGTCCGCGTCAACGTTTACAACAAGAACGGGATCTCCAACTGCATCTGTAGATTGAAATGGGTAAGTTTCGTCAAAAGCTGGATCTGAAACAAACGAGTTTCCGAATAAGGTATCATTACTATCACCCATTCTTGTATTGGAACCTCCAGCTACAATAATATCTACACCATCTAATAGCGTTGCCAGTTGTTTCTCAATACTGATAGCCTGCATGTGGGCTAAAAGAATAATTTTATTTACACCAGATGCTTTAAGCGCATCTACACTTGGCTGTATTTCTGCTGCTAATTGTGCAATACTCGATCCTGGAGCTGGAGCTATAGTTAAACTACCCATAGAAGTGATGTCTGGAAAACTTGAAGCAACTGCACCAACTAATCCTATGGTTTCTCCATCAACTGTTACAACAGCATACTTAGCTACCTGACTGTCCAGGTTAGAAACATTGTCTCCGTCTGTACCAATAACGCCAGAGAAATCGCCATCACTTGTAAAATCTATATTTGCAGAAAGCCATGGAAAAGTAGATCCAGGAAAGGTAACCCCACCAGAAGACTCGCTACTAAAAGCAGCATCAAACAATTCGCCAGGCCCTTGATCAAACTCGTGGTTACCAAAACCAGCCGCCTGAACGCCGAAGGCATTAGCAAAAGCAATATCTAAATGACCAGGCTCATTACTTCCTGAAAGGCTTCTTACAGCATTGTTTTCTGCAGCAAAGAATCGAGGTCCTGGAATAATGAGATCTCCTGAGGTTACAGTCAGTGTATTATTACTGTAAGCAGGGTCGTTTTGGAAAAAATCAACCAAAGCAGAGAATTCATCTACCGCGTCAAGAGCACTCTCTTCATTTCCATCTACATCAGCATAGTGCAAAAGCTGTAATTCGAAATTAGTGTTTGAAGAATTATTTGGCGCAATACCAAATCCATCTAAACCACCATTAACAATATCTGATGGAGTAGTATTAATAGTTTCAAACCTTGTACTTGGATCTGTAAAACCTACCAATCCTCCTGAGGTAATACTGCTTAATAAAGCAATGTTTGAATTTCGCGTTGAAACACCATTGGCTTCCCAAGCATTTCCAGGGTCATTATTAGGATTACCAAAAACATCGGTAATTGTTGTCCCTAACTTTAAAACCAAGGCATCATCACCATTAAAGGTGAAGTTTTTTTCAAAAAATAAAACGCTGTTTGCAGTCGCAGCAGGTTGCATATCAATCGTGCCGACAACTAAAACTTCTCCAGGCTGCAATACACCACTATCAATAGTGAAATCTGGGCTTGGTGCTGCACCATTAGTGCCTTTTTCTATGATAAGATTATCAACAGAAAAATCAATTGCCGCAGGGGTATTATTTAAAATTTCTAAACCTTTCGGGGAAGTCCCGCTTTCGGTTTCGACATATTGACTAATAATTTGAGCAGAAGCCCAACTAGAAATCAATAATAACATGAATAAAGTAATGTGTTTCATAAGACTATAATTTAAGATTTAATTTTTGATAAAATTATCATCCTAAATCTTTAAACACATTAGCTAAAAATCAACAAATTGTTTAGAAATTTGATTTGAGCGTTAAATTATTGTTACTTCAAGCTTAGTTAATTGATTTTTAATAAATACTAATTTACATTCTCAACATTATATCCCAAATATTCAACGTCTTGTTCATTAAATTTGATATCGTATTCTTCTAAATCTTTTAAAATCGGATTATAAATATCTGGATAAATCGGTCGTAAAACACCGCTTCTAGTAATTTCTCCATTTAATATTTTAAGCGTCGCCATACCAACAGGCAAACCAACAGTTTTGGCCATAGCCGTATAAGTTTGGTCTTCGCCAACGCTAACCATAGTAGAATCGATTTGATGTTTCTCTCCTTTTAATTCGTAGCCAAACTTGTGATACATCACAATCATATCTTTATCATTTGGTTGAAGCATCCATTTATCCTCTAATATTTTTTGAAGGGCTTGAGCTGGCGTAGCTTCTTTGAGACCTATTTTTTTATCGGGATTGAATAAATCGAGTTCTAAGAGTTTTTCCCAAATTAAATCGTCTTGATCTATTTTAAGGTTATGTCTTAGTTTTAACTCAACCGAATCAGAGGGCGAATAGGGTAAAAATGAATTGACAAATTCGCGGTAACTCATCTCTTTAGTGTTTTCCATCACATAAGTATCCTCTGTCATACCGAGTTGCACAAAAACATTCCAAGCTTTGGAATAGCCAACGCGTCGTAAGGTTCCGCGATACAACGTTGGTATATTTTCTAAACCATAAATATCTCGATACTGCAATGAATTTCGGTTGGCAATCCCTTCAAATTTGCCGTAACCTGGCACTTTGAGAAATTCTGTTCTTCTAAACAATCGCTGGTAAGGTATATATTTGTATTTGCCTTCTTGAATAAATTTAGCGGCACCACCTTGACCAGCAACGACGACGTTTCTGGGGTTCCATGTAAATTTGTAATGCCACAAATTATCGTCGCTTTCTGGCGCAACGAGACCGCCAGTAAAGGACTCGAACATCAGCATTTTACCACCTTGGTTTTTAATTCGGTCTATGACTTGCATGGCACTCATATGGTCAACGCCTGGATCGACACCAATTTCATTCATAAAAGTTAAACCTTTAGCTTTTACTTTATCATCAAGTGCTTGCATTTCTTTAGAAACGTAAGAAGCTGTAACCATATTTTTTTCAAATTTCAAACAATCTTTAGCGACTTCTATGTGAAATCTTGCTGGTAGCATTGAAACGATAATGTCTGCTTGTTTTACTGCTTCTTCTCTGTCATTTACATCAAAAATATCTAAACTTTCAGCTTTTAAATGATCTGAAATTTCTGCTATTTTTTGAGCTTGAGGGAGGTTTTTGTCTGCAATAGTGATTTCTAATTGTTGTTCTTGAGATTTTTGGGCTAAAAATCGGACTAAAGAAGCGGTAGATTTTCCAGCACCGATGATAAGGAGTTTACGCATAAATTTATAAGGTTTTTTGTCTATTTTTGTTGTTTTTACGAAGGTATATAAAACCCTTTACTAGACATAGCTATGACACGAAAACTTAAAATATTTGGTGCTTTCTTTGGAATGACCGCAGTCATCATGGGCGCACTAGGGACGCATTCTCTAGCCGAGCAAATAGATGCAGAGAGTCTTCGGAGTTTTGAAACAGGTGTGAAATATCAAATGTATCACGCCTTGCTCATGATTATTTTAGGTTTTAATTTAAAAAAGATATCAAAGCTGCATAATTTAATTTTTTACATGCTTGTTATAGGAATTATTATGTTTTCTGGTTCTATTTATGGTTTAGCTACTAATTCCCTGACGAGTGTTGATTTTACTACAATTGCATTGATTACACCTTTAGGTGGGAGCTTATTAATTCTGAGTTGGTTGTTGATTTTGGTCAGTTTTTTCAGAAAAAAATGAAAAATTAATATTTAAAAAAAGAGTTTATTAAGGAATCTATTTAAATTTGTTATGAAATAAATCAAATATTATGGATTCAACAAAACAAGTTCCTAAAACAATTTCCTTAGAAAAGTATGGCATTAAAAATGTCAAAGAAATTGTATACAATCCTTCTTACGAACAGCTTTTTAAGGAGGAGACAAGGCCTGATCTTGAAGGTTATGAAAGAGGTCAACTTACAAAACTTGGCGCTGTCAATGTAATGACTGGAAAATTTACAGGCCGCTCACCTAAAGATAAATTTATTGTTGATAACAAAGCTTCACAAGATTTTTGGTGGACTTCCCCTAAATCTCCAAACGACAATAAAAAACTTTCTGAAGAAGCTTGGGCGCATCTTAAAAAGATTACAACTGAAGAACTTTCTGGTAAAAGATTGTTTGTTATGGATACTTTTCTTGGTGCAAATGAAAACTCCCGATTAAAAATTCGTTTTATCATGGAGGTGGCTTGGCAAGCGCATTTTGTGAAAAATATGTTTATCCGTCCGACAGAAGAAGAGCTTAAAAATTATGGTGAGCCTGATTTTGTAGTGATGAATGCATCAGAAACCATTAACGAGCGTTGGGAAGAATTTAATATGAACTCTGAGGTTTACACCGTTTTTAATCTTGAGGAAAAAATGCAAGTCATCGGCGGAACTTGGTACGGTGGTGAAATGAAAAAAGGGATGTTTGCTATGATGAATTACCTCTTACCTAAAGCAGGCATGGCTGCTATGCACTGTTCTGCTAATGTTGGCAAAGATGGTGATGTAGCCATATTCTTTGGACTTTCTGGCACAGGGAAAACTACACTTTCTACAGATCCTAACAGAAAACTAATTGGCGACGATGAGCATGGATGGGACGACGACGGCGTATTTAATTTTGAAGGCGGATGCTATGCCAAAACAATGAATCTTGACAAAGAAGCTGAGCCAGAAATATACGGCGCTATCAAACGTGATGCCCTTCTAGAAAACGTGACTGTTGATGAGGATGGTAAAATAGACTTTAATTCAGGTCCAGCAAACACACGTGTTTCGTATCCTATTTATCATATTGATAATATTGTAAAACCAGTTTCAAAAGCTGGTCACGCTAACAAGGTTATTTTCTTAACTGCTGATGCTTTTGGTGTATTGCCACCTGTTGCAAAATTAACTAAAGAACAAACTCAATACCATTTCTTATCAGGATTTACAGCTAAACTTGCAGGTACCGAAAGAGGTGTAACAACGCCACAACCTACATTTTCTGCGTGTTTTGGTGAAGCTTTCCTATCTCTTCACCCTACTAAATACGGTGAAGAATTAGTGAAAAAAATGAACAAACACGGCGCTGAAGCTTATTTAGTCAACACGGGTTGGAATGGCAGCGGTAAACGAATCTCTATTAAAGACACACGTGGTATTATTACCGCAATACTTGATGGTTCTATTGAGGAATGTCCAACAAAAAATTTACCAATTTTCAATTTAGAAATCCCTACTGAGCTTAAAGGCGTTCATACTAATATTCTTGATCCTCGTGATACTTACTCTGACTCAAGTGAATGGGATAAAAAAGCTAAAAACCTTGCATCACTATTTATTGAAAACTTTAAAAAGTATACCGACAAAGATGCAGGTAAAGCTCTTGTTGATGCAGGACCACAATTATAAATAACTAATTAAATTAAAAAAAAAGGTCATTCCTATCGGAGTGGCCTTTTTTTAGTTTTTATCATTCTTGAATTTGTGGCTATTTCAATACAAGTTTAGCTTCAAAACACGCTTCAAAATGAGATTTGAGTTTTTCTTTGACTTCTTTTTCATCAACTTTGGTTTGACCAAGTTCTACATTGAGTGAAGTCACGGCTTTGTCTTTAATGCCGCAAGGAACGATGTTATCAAAATAGCCTAAATCAGCGTTGACATTAAAGGCAAATCCGTGCATGGTGACCCAACGTGAAGCCCGAACGCCCATGGCGCATATTTTACGAGCAAATGGCGTATCCACATCAAGCCACACACCTGTTTCACCTTTACTTCTTGTAGCCTCAATACCATAGTCTTTAAGCGTTAGAATAATAACTTCTTCTAACGTTCTAAGATATTTATGAATGTCGGTAAAAAAATTATCTAAATCTAAAATCGGATAACCTACAATTTGCCCTGGACCATGATACGTAATATCGCCACCGCGATTGATTTTATAGAATGTTGCTTTTTTAGTTTTTAGCTGTTCTTCGTTGAGTAAAAGGTGTTCTAATTTTCCGCTCTTCCCTAAAGTATAAACATGTGGGTGTTCTACGAATAGAAAATAATTATGGGTTTTATCGTTCAAGTTTTGACGTCGATTTTGAATTTTGGTATTCAAAATGCCATCAAAAAGTTGCTCCTGGTAGTCCCAAGTTTCTTTGTAATCTTTAAGTCCGAGATCTTCTAAAATAACTTCTTTATTCATGGCCCAAATTTACAAAATTAAATGCCGAGTCATTCAACATTACAGATATTAGAATGGCATCATATATCGAGTATCACATGAAAAAATTGTTTCTTTGTAAAAAAAATAACTTTTGAATCGATTTCGGTTAGTTTTTAGTTTAGTCTTTATTACAGCATTAATTTATAGCTGCGCTCAAATTGGTCGTCCAGACGGCGGACCAAAAGATCAGACGCCACCAGAGTTTGTATCTTCTAATCCACCAAACTTTTCAACTTATTTTGACAAAGAAGAAATCAGAATTCAATTTAACGAGTTCATAAAACTTCAAAATGCTCAGCAACAAATTATTTTTTCTCCACCCATACTACCTCGACCAGAAATAACCCCAATGGGCTCAGCAGCTAAAGAAGTGAGAATAAAGATACCGATTGACTCACTTCAGGACAATACCACATATACCATTAATTTTGGACAAAGTATAGAAGACAATAACGAAGGTAACCCACTACCGTTTTTTAAGTATGTATTTTCAACGGGAGATTATATTGATTCCTTAAAACTTGAAGGTGTTGTGAATGATATGAATTTTAGAGAAACGCCAGAATTTGTCAGTGTGTTGCTTTTTGAAAAAGACAGCACGTATTCAGATTCTATAGTGTTTAAAGACTTGCCTACTTATGTTACCTTTTCCAAAGATTCTACTAACGCCTTTAGTTTAGAAAATATGCGAGCAGGCACCTACAAATTAGTGGCTTTAGAAGATAAAAATAGAGACTATAAATTTAATCCTGGTCGTGAAAAAATTGGATTTGTCGATAGCTTTATCACTTTGCCAACAACGAAAAATTACAAAATAAATTTGTTTAATACCTCACAAGATTTTAAGCCTATTCGACCAAAACAAGTGAGTAAAAATCATCTGATTTTTGGTTATGAAGGCGTTTTAGATTCTACGAATTATAACATTGAGTTACTGACTAAAGCGCCCGACACTTTTCAAACACGAATTACAAAAAGTAGGAAAAGTGACACTTTAAACTATTGGATGAAGCCCTATTTTCAAAGAGATAGCTTGTTGTTTGCTTTCAAACATAAAGCACAAGTTGATACACTTGTCGTCAAAACTAAAGATATGGAAGCCGACTCGCTTCAAATTGAAACTAAGCCTAAAAATAACATAGGATTTGATGAACGTGTTTTTATCCAAGCCAATTTACCTATCGTCAACCTCGACACCAGTAAAATCAATTTGATTGACGCTGATTCATTAAAATTGAAATTTAATTTTCGACTAGATTCCTTTCAAAACCAAGTTGAAATGGATTTTGATAAAATTGAAAATTCAAATTACAGAATGCAAATATTGCCAGGTGCGGTTAAAGACTTTTACGGCAACACAAACGACACCATCAACCTGAGTTTTAAAACCAAACCTCTTTCAGAATATAGCGTGCTAGACTTAACCTTGACAAATCTTAAACGTTATCCTGCTATTGTGCAACTGGTAAATGATAAAGAAGACGTAGAAAAGTCGGTTATACTAAACAATACTAGAAAACACACTTTTGAACACGTCAAACCTGGTAAGTATTATGTCAAAGTGATTTATGATGACAATAATAATGGTGTTTGGGACAGTGGCGACTATCTTAAAAATATTCAACCTGAAGAGGTCAATTACAGTCCAACACTTTTAGAACCTCGGGCTAATTGGGATGTGGTTCAGACCATCAGTTTACCTTAAACTCATCTCTATCTCTCAAAAACCCAAATTTATCTCGGATTTGTATTAATTCTTGTTTTGACAAAGTTTTAGTTTCTACAAAAGCTTCTTCAAATAAATCTGTTGTGATTTTTTCACCCAAGGCGTCGTAAATGGCCGAATGTCCGCAATGTGGATAGCCGTTGCCGTCTTCTCCTATGCGATTAACCCCAATGGTGTAGCTCATGTTTTCAATTGCTCGCGCTTGAAGAAGTGTATCCCAAGCTTTAATTCGCATTGCAGGCCAGTTGGCGACAAATATGAGTAAATCATAGTCTTCTTGATTTCTGATCCAAGCTGGAAAACGCAAATCATAACAAACCATAGGACAGATTTTCCACCCTTTATAATCTAAAATAAGTTTGTCTTGACCCGCAGAATAATGTTTTTCTTCACCCGCCAAAGTAAACAAATGCCGTTTGTCATAAGTTTGATAATCGCCGTTGGGTTCAACAAAAAACAATCGGTTGAAACATTGATTATGGTCTTTGATAATGGCACTTCCTGTGATAGCAGCCTTTTTGAGTTTGGCGTGATGTCGCATCCATGACAAGGTTTGCCCTTCGGGTTCGTCGTAAAGGTTTTCAGCGTTCATACTAAACCCGGTTGAGAACATTTCGGGTAAAACGATTAAGTCTGTATCGATTTCTATGGAATTAATCAGCTCATCAAACTTTCTAAAATTGACGTCTTTGTTTTCCCAAGATAATTCGGCTTGTATGATGCTTACGGTTAGGTTTTCAGTTGTCATGATTAAAAATGTTTTCTTTTAAAATAATTAAATATTAATGAAGTTTAAAGTATTCTTGGTGTTTTTTGTAAACAGAAATTTAAGCTAAGACACAAAGTTGCACAAAGAATACACAAAGTTTCACTAAGCATTAAAATTAATTGTAATAAAAAGTAACTAACTTTTTTAAGGTTTTAAAAGTCCTGCACGCTTCAGCAAAGCCTCAGGATTTGGTTCTTGACCTCTAAAACGTTTATACAAGATCATTGGTTCTTCGGTGCCGCCTTTTTCTAAGATGTGGGTTTTAAAAGCCTTTGCCGTTTCAGTATCAAAAATACCCTTATTTTTAAAGGCTTCAAACGCATCAGCATCTAAGACTTCTGCCCATTTGTAAGAATAATAACCTGCAGAATAACCGCCTTGAAAGATATGAGAAAATGCCGTGCTCATGCAGTTTTCTTTAACATCATCAACTAATCTTGTGGGTTCAAAAGCAGCTTTTTCAAAATCTTTTACAGATTCAATCTCCTTTGGATTTGTGGTATGCCAAGCCATATCGAGTAAGCCAAAACTGAGCTGCCTCAAAGTTTGCATGCCTTCATTAAAATTGGCTGCAGCTTTAATTTGCTCGACATATTTTGCTGGAATGGGTTCTCCGGATTTATAATGTTTGGCAAATAAATCTAAAGCTTCTTTTTCGTAACACCAATTTTCTAATAGCTGACTAGGCAATTCTACAAAATCCCAATAGACTGATGGTCCGGATAGGCTGCGGTATTGCGTATTGCCAAGCATACCGTGTAAAGCATGTCCAAACTCGTGGAATAAGGTTGTGACTTCATTAAAGGTTAATAAAGACGGTTGGGTTTTAGTCGGTTTGCTAAAATTACAGACTATCGATACTTGTGGCCTTTCATTTTTTGCTTTGGTTTTAAACTGGTTTTTATACAAAGTCATCCAAGCGCCATCGCGTTTGCCGGCACGTGGATGAAAATCGGCGTAGAAAATCGCTTTAAAATTTTGATGCTCATCGTGAACTTTATAGGTTTTTACATCTTTATGGTATTTGTCAATATTTTCAACTTCTTTAAAACTTAAACCGTAAAGCTTGTGGGCAATCAAGAAAACACCGTCAATCACTTGATTTAAAGGGAAATAGGGTTTTAATAATTCGTCATCTAAATTAAATTTTTGTTGTTTGAGTTTTTCGGCATAAAAAGCAATATCCCATTTTTGAAGCTGATCTATTTGGTCTATTTCTTGAGCAAATTGAGATAACTCGTCAAATTCTTTTTGCGCTGCAGGTTTGGCTTTTGAGAATAAATCGTCTAAAAAATCATTGACGTTTTTTGGTGATTTTGCCATGCGTTCTTCAAGAATATATTCGGCGTGAGACTTAAAACCCAAAAGCTGTGCCCGTTCATATCTCAATTTTACAATAGATTTGACAATCTCTTCGTTGTTGTTATCGTTATTTTGAAATCCGCGTTTACCAAAAGCCAAAGCCAATATTTTTCGCAGTTTTCGATTTTCACAATATTTCATAAACGGCACGTAACTCGGATATTGAAGGGTGAAAATATATCCCTTTTTATCTTGATTTTTTGCCAAGTCTGCCGCAGATTCAAGCACATTTTCAGGTAAACCTTTAAGTTCAGATTTGTGTTCAACATGCAGTTGATAAGCATTAGTTTCTGCCAAAACGTGTTGACCAAATTGTAAACTCAAAGTTGAAAGCTTGTTGTCAATCTCGCGTAATTTTGCTTGTTTATCTTTATTGAGATTGGCACCGTTACGCACAAAACTTTTATAATGTTTATCGAGAAGTGTTTGTTGCTCTGGATTCAAATTAAAACTGTCTTTTTGCTCATAAACTTGTTTGACGGCTTCAAAAAGCTCAGCATTGGTCATGATATCATTTTGAAAATCGCTTAACCACGGTGAAACCTCTTGGGTGATTTGCTGAATATCTTCGTTAGTTTCTGCAGAATTGAGGTTAAACAAGATTTGAGAAATTCGTTCTAAATCATAGCCAGCGTGGTCTAAAGCGGCGATTGTGTTTTCAAAAGTTGGGTTGTTCTGTTGGGTTATTTCATTAATTTCTCGTTTTGCTTTTTCAATAGCTTCTTTAATCGCAGGTTTAAAATGTTCTGTTTTTAATTTAGAAAACGGCGGCATTTCAAAAGCGTTTAATAAAGGATTATTTTGAGTCATAAATAGGGTTTAGTATTTGTAATTTTTTATGCCTTCTGTGGCTTGAATGATATTGTATTCTTCCCAAGTTTTGGGATCATATTTTTTGATATATTTAGAAAAGGCAAAAGCGTTTTTATCAAAGGAATAATTGTTTTTATCTAAAGGTTTGGGGCTCATAAATAAAAATTCGGTAATCATTTGGTTGTTATTTTCAACATGAAAATCGAGTTTGAGTTTAATTCTTTCACTTCTATTTTCAGTATTTTCTTTAAATTTTAATTTTCTATCAACATAAACATATTGTCTCTTTTTTGAACGGTAGTATTTTGGATAATATTTGCCTTTAGCATTTTTTTGATAAATGATTTGATATTCGCTTTGGTCAACTCTAAATTTTAAACCTAATAAAAACTTCATATTGAGGCCTGCTTCTTTTTCGCCTTCAATAAGTTTGTAATCTATGCGCATCAACCCAAAGTCTTCAGCATTGATATAAGCTTTTCCTTGGTATATAGATTTCCTGTGATCTGGCGTAAAACTCAACACATAGACAACTTCGTCATCAAATAATTTTGTATCAATATGTTTAAAACTGTATCGATCTAAGTCTTCAAATATATTGTGATTTGAAAGATTATGCGTTAACGATTTTAAGGCCGAACTTTTGGTAGTTGCATTCTTTAAAGTGTCCTTCACAGAATTATCACTAATTTGAATAAACTCTTTAGTACTAAGGCTGTCATCAATTGGAAAAAGACCAGATTTAACTTTAAAAGTTGACTCAGTTTGTAAAGCTGTAAGCAGTTCTTTAAACACTTCTTTTTGTAAGGTTTCAACCGAAGTGTTTTGGCTCAGATTGATAAGTTTGGTACCTTTTATATAATCTACATTCATAGAATCCTTAAAATAATAAGCATTGTATAGTACATCTTCATAGGTATTTGAAGAATTGCCATCAATATCTTTAAAATATTTTACTACCTTTTCATTAAATGTTTTTCTTTGTTGACGTGTCATAAATGAAGACTTATCTACCTCAACTTCTAAAGATTTAGGATTGTCTATAAAATGTGTCCGTTTAAATATTTTAAACTCAGTTGGATCAATATGATGCCTTTGACTAATGCTATCTTTAAAACGCTTTATAATCTCATTTGCATTCAGTTTATTAGCAGAAATCACCACATCGTTAAGCATCTCTTTTTGCTCTTTTAAGAAAATAGTGTCTAAAGTATTGAATTGGCTAAAACTAATAGACCTTTTTTTATAACCCAAACTAGTAATAATCAAGCTGTCTTTTTCAGTCAAGTTGTCTATGTTAATTTTAAAAGCCCCTTCTTCATTAGTAATGACCCCTGTATTTTGTGTGCTATAAACACTTGCAAAAATTACTGGTTCTTGGTTTTGTTTATCAAATACAATACCTTCAACTGATTGAGCAGATAAGGAATAAACAAAGAATGATGCTAAGAGGGTAAAAACATTTTTCATAAAAATTTTTCTTAAAAGTAAAATTAGTAGAAGTGCAAATGGATTTAATTAACGCAATCTTAATAAAATAAAGAAAAGTACAGATTTATTTTTAGAAACAAAAAACTATAAGATTTTGCTTAATAGAAAAAAACGTTTAAATTTATCACAAAATTATAAATTATGAAATCTATTATTTACGTAGCCATTTTTACTTTTATGAGCATTGGTATGTATGCACAAGAGGCAAACACACAGAGTTTAGCAGAGGCTAGTAAGGAAACTTCTACAAAAATCAGTCAAGAGCTTAATTTTGACGATGACAAAAGTCTTTTACTCTACAGAGCTATTTACTCTACTGAATTGAGTCGTGCTCGCGCTGAGGAACAATTATCAGATGAGCCTGAACAACTTCAGGCTACAAACGATAAAATTGACAAGTCTTTTTTAAGTATTTTAAAAGGTAATTTTTCTGAGTCTGAAATTGCTCAAATCAAACAGCTATACAAAAGTAAAGAGTAGCAGTATTATCTCATATAATCTCAAAAACCTGTTGACACCCAACAGGTTTTTTTATTGATATTGATTCAAAATATCCTTGACTTGAATATAATAAGAAGACCCGAACAGATTGAGGTGAACTAAAATATAGTAAAGTTGCCAAAGTGGAATCCGAGAAGTCCAATCTGGTTCTAAAGGAAATAATTCATTGTATATTTTAAAAATATTCTCATTATAACCGCCAAACAATTTCATCATAGCCAAATCCATTTCTCTTGGCGCATAAGCAATAGCGGGATCAAAAATACAAGCTTGAGTTGGTGTAAATAAGTGATTGCCCGCCCATAAATCACCGTGAATGAGTGATGCACTTTCTTTTGGAATGATTGTTTCAATATTTTTAAAGAAGTTATCAAGATTTTTAAACTCAAATCCATTTTGTCGTGCCAGTCTAAATTGAGGCTTTAACCTTAAGTCGATATAAAAGTCTAAAGCGTTATCTTTTTGAGGTTTATTGGTTTGTGTTAATCTACCAATATAATTATTAAACCCTAATCCAAACTGTTCTGATTTGTTTTGATGAAGTTTTGCCAGGCCCACAGCAAAGATTTCAGAAGCATTTTGAGGTTGACCACTTTCAACATAGCCTAAAATGAGATAGGTATAATTTTTAAAATCTCCATAAGCAACAACCTCAGGAATTACAAAACTTTTGATTTTTGAAAGTATGTCAAGCGACTTGGCTTCAAGCTCAAACATTTTCGGAAAACGATTGGCTTGATTGAGTTTAATAACATAATCTTTTTTTGAAGAACCAATTTTATAAGTGTCATTAATATCACCGCCGCTAAGTGGACAGATATTTTGAACATTTATGGCATTTAATTTACATATTGCTTTAATATGTTGCATCAGGATTTTGATTTTCGACTATAGGTTTCGTAATCAAAGGCGTAGTTGTGTTTGTCGTCTTTGGGGTGATGCTCTTTTTGTTTTAGTTGCCATTCATTAAGACTGATTTCTGGAAAATAAGTATCAGCTTCAAATTGTCCAAAAACACGCGTCAGTTCAATTTTATCAACATAAGGCATAAACTGCTTGTAAATTTCACCGCCGCCTATGACATAGGCCGTCTCTTGATTTTTGAGTGTTTTTATAGCCTCATCTATACTTTTTACAACTATACAATTGTCGTCAGGATAGTTTTCTTGTCGCGTAATGACCACGTGAACTCTATTGGGCAAAGGCTTGGGAAAAGACTCAAAAGTTTTTCTACCCATAATGATATAGTGGTGGCTCGTTAAGGTTTTAAACCGTTTAAAATCGTCTGGCAAGTGCCATAAAAGCTGGTTGTCTTTGCCCAGTTCATTTCGCTCTCCAGCAGCAGCAATAGCAATTAATTTCAAGGCTTTTCAGGGTTTTGAGGTTTATTTTCTGGTTGGTTTTTTACTTGTTTATTATCAGATGTTTCATCTTCTAAAGGATATTTTTCATCCACTTTCTTTTGAAGTTTTTTGAGTTTGACAAGTTGCTTTTCAACTAACTTGTGCATGTATTCTTCTTCCCATGCTCTGCCCATTAATTTTTCTACAAAAAACACATTAATTGTATGTGCTAAAAGAAAAAATGCCCAAATCAGGACGGCTGAAACAAACCAATGCCAGCCTAAAGGTTTAAAATCAATTTGATATTCTAAGACTAAATTGATGAAAATTAAAACAACCGCTCCGGCTATAAAAAACACGAGGTGATGTACTAAGCGTTTTTTTTGTTTTAAACGCCTGTTGGCATTTTTAAACAACTCTTTTTGGTCGATGTCAATATCTTTAGAAGAAGCCATAATATATTGTATTTTAGTCTTTCAAATTTAAGCTAAAAGCAGATGAATACCAAGACTATTTTTCCACAAACACAAAATTCGACCTATCTCAATACCGCAGCTTGTGGGTTGCTCTCTAAAAATGTGTTAGAGCAAAAGCAAAAAGATAACGAAGCATTTTATCATCAAGGCAGTGATTTTTTAAAAGCTGAAGATGAAATTATTGATCGAACTAAAGGTCTAATTGCAAGTATCTTTAATGTTAATAGGGATAAAGTTGCTATTACCCCAAATTTTTCTTTGGCCTTTAATGCGGTATTAGAGGCTATTAATAAGTCTGCCTCCTTTTTGTATTTGGAAGAAGATTACCCTTCTATTCATTTACCTTTAAAAAGAAGAAGTTTTGATTGTAAAAGTATTTCTATATCGAGTAAAATTGAAGATGATATTTATAAACATATCGCTAAATACAAACCTCATTTTTTTGCTGTAAGCAAAGTTCAATACCTTAGTGGACTTCACCTTGAAACTGATTTTTTTAAAAACCTAAAACAAGATTTTCCCAACTTGAAAATTTTAGTTGATGGCACACAGTATCTCGGCGTTGAAGCCTTTGATTTTAAAAATTCAGGAATAGACTTAATGATTTCAAGTGGGTATAAATGGCTCAACGCTGGTTTAGGCAATTGCATTGCTATGCTTTCGGAAGCTATGCTTGATGAGCTGGACCCTAAGCAAATTGGCGCCAATAGTTTGATAGACAAAACCAAGGAAGCTTCAAAATCTATGGGGTTTTTAGAGCCTGGCCATTACGATTTAATTGCTATAAAATCTCTTGAAACAGCATTGAATTTACATTATAATCAAATTGGAATAGAAAACATAGAAAACCATTTAGGGCAGATTTCTCGCCAAGCCTTTGAAATATTTAAAGATCATAAACTTTTAGATGAGGTTGTTTCGGAGAGATCTCAACATTCAACAATCTTCAATCTAAACATTAGTCAAAACCGACTTCAAGATTTTGAAAAAGCTAATATTAGTCTCTCAAAAAGAGGAAAAGGTTTGCGCATTAGCTTTCATTATTACAATGAATTAGAAGATTTGAACCGACTTTTGAAGGTTGTAAATAACTAATAATCAAATTTATAAGAAATGTCTTTCATTAGATTTACTAATTCATTAAACAATCTTTTTTGTATAACGTTTTCGTATTTAAGTTTATGTGTTTATTTAATAGTTATTTTATAATTTTCATAAAAATAACTTTATAATAAAATTATATGCTTAAAAAATGAATGTATATATTAAATTTGCCACAAAAATATTATTATGGCAATCAAGAAACAATTTTTAAAATCTAAGCCTGTTTGCAAAGTTACTTTTACAGTAGAAGCTAAAGACGCAGATAAAGTTTTTGTTAGTGGAGATTTCAATGATTGGAGTCAAACCAAACACGAATTAAAAAAGCTAAAAAACGGTAATTTCAAAGGTACTGTTGATTTAGAGAAAGACAATACTTACGAATTCAAATATTTAGTTGACGGAAATTGGCAAAACGAAGAGCAAGCCGACAGCTATAAATGGAACGATTTAGGTTCAGAAAATAGTGTTTTAGAGGTTTAGTCTAAACTAAAAATCAAATAAAAACCCGAAGTTGATTTCAACCTCGGGTAATATTGTTGTTTAGAAGATAATGTATCATCAAATGATCATGCCTGCGGCAACGGTTTCTTTTGTGGCATCATCTACTAAAATAATACTTCCTGTATTTCTATTTTTACGGTAAGCATCTACCATTAACCGGTGAGTCGTTCTGATTTTAACACGTGCAATATCGTTCATATTAAGACTTTTATCGTCTTTATCTCTTTCAAAAGTGTTGATATCCATTTTGTAAACCACATCTTTAATCATTGCTTTTTTCTCATTACTGGTATGCATGATGGTGTATTTCGTTCTTGGTCTTGCAGACTCTCGATTTAACCAGCACAACATCACGTCAAATTCTTGCGAAGTTTCGGGTTGGTTGTTTTTTCTTACAATCATGTCTCCACGACTAATATCGATATCATCTTCTAAAGTCAAAGAAACCGACATAGGTGCAAAGGCTTCTTCAACGTCTTTTTCCCCAGCATTAATGCTTTTTACTTTGGTAGTAAACCCAGATGGTAAAACTGCAACGTCATCACCGACTCTAAGTATACCACTTTGTAATCTACCCGCATATCCACGATAGTCTATAAAGCCCTCTCGCTGAGGCCTAATTACCGTTTGTATCGCTAAACGGCTATCAATTTTGTTGATATCGCTACTGATATGTAAAGTTTCTAAAGCATTTAACAATGGAGAATCTTTATACCAAGTCATTTCTTCTGAACGGTTCACTACATTATCGCCATTTAAAGCACTAATTGGAATATAACGCACATCTTTAATGTATAATTTTGAAGCAAATTCTTCAAACTGATTCACAATTTCATTAAAACGTTCTTCACTATAATCGACCAAATCCATTTTATTCACACAGACTAAAATGTGTGGAATCTGTAATAAAGAGGCGATATAAGCGTGTCGTTTTGTTTGCTCAATTACTCCGTTTCTGGCATCAATAAGGATAATGGCAGCATTGGCTGTTGAAGCGCCTGTCACCATATTTCTCGTATATTCTACGTGACCAGGTGTATCGGCGATGATAAACTTGCGTTTTGGGGTTGTGAAATAACGGTAAGCCACATCGATAGTGATACCTTGTTCTCTTTCATCCTTTAAGCCATCAGTAAATAGGGCTAAATCTACACCTTCTATTCCTTTTTGTTTACTGGTATTTTCAACAGCGGCGATTTGATCTTCAAAAATTGATTTAGAATCATATAGCAACCGACCAATTAAGGTGCTTTTCCCGTCATCTACACTTCCAGCTGTTGTAAATCTTAAAAGTTGATTATGTTGAATATTCATAATATTGTTGTTTTATCTAGTGTGATTGTTTAAAAATAACCTTCTTTTTTACGGTCTTCCATTGCAGTTTCTGATCGCTTGTCGTCGGTTCTATTGCCGCGCTCGGTTTGTCGCATTGTAGAAACTTCTTGAACTATTTTTTCTAAAGTATCGGCTTCAGATTCTATACCACCCGTGATTGTAATATCGCCTAAGGTTCTAAATCGAATTTTTTTGTTGACAATTTCTTCGTGATCTTCAAGTTTTAAAAATTCTGAATTAGGAATCCAAGAGTCATTTCTCCAAACCACTTCTCTTTCGTGGGCAATGTAAAGTGAAGGAATTGAAATGTTTTCTCTTAAGATGTAATTCCACACGTCCATCTCCGTCCAGTTACTAATAGGAAAAGCTCTAAAATGTTCCCCTTCAAAATGTTTACCGTTGAGCAAATTCCACAATTCTGGTCTTTGATTTTTAGGATCCCATTGGCCAAAATCATCTCGATGAGAAAAGAAACGTTCTTTAGCTCTGGCTTTTTCTTCATCGCGTCTTCCACCACCAATGGCACAGTCAATTTTATGTTCTTCAATAGCATCAAGTAGGGTGGTGATTTGAAGGGCGTTTCTGGTTGCATTTTTTCCCTTTTCTTCCAACACTCGGCCTTTGTCAATAGACTCCTGAACTGAACCAACAAGTAGATTAACCCCAAGTTTTTTGACTAAATCATCTCGAAATTGAATCGTTTCAGGAAAATTATGCCCTGTATCAACGTGTAAAAGTGAAAACGGAATTTTGGCAGGATAAAAGGCTTTTTTTGCCAAATGGGTGACCAAAATAGAGTCCTTTCCTCCTGAAAACATGATAACGGGATTTTGGAACTGCGCCCAAACCTCTCTTAAAATGAATATGGCTTCTGACTCCAATTCGTCGAGATAATTGAGATAATATTTATTCATAATTTTTGGATTTCAAATGTGGTTTAATGTGTTTAATAACTTCACGAGCAGATTCTTCTATACTTTTATTTTCTGTTTTGACGACTACATCTGGGTTTTCTGGGTTTTCATAAGGTGCTGAAATTCCTGTAAAGTTTTTGATTTCGCCTTTTCTGGCTTTAGCATAAAGCCCTTTGACGTCTCGTTTTTCACAAATTTCAAGTGGTGTATCAACAAATATTTCAATAAAATCGTCTGTGCCAATAATGTCTTTGACCTGTTGTCTGTCAGATTGTGTTGGTGAAACAAATGCCGCTATGCAAATTTGACCTGAATCCACAAAAAGTTTGGCAACTTCGGCTATTCGTCTTAAGTTTTCAGTGCGGTCTTCGGCTGTAAACCCTAAACCTTTGTTGATGCCTTGACGGATGTTATCGCCGTCTAAGGTGTAAGTTTTATAACCCAATTTAAATAACTCTTGCTCAACCGCATTAGCAATTGTGGATTTGCCAGAACCTGATAAACCTGTGAACCATAAGACTAAACCCCTTTGTTTGAGCTGTTGCTCTCGGTCTTGTCTTGTGATATTATAATTGTGAAAAACCGTATTATTCATAGTCTTAACTTTTGGTCACCAAGAAATAATTGTTGAGTAAATTTTCTCTATTGTAGACCATAGGTTTTTGTGTTTTTTGGTCAATAACCTGAAGACTAACAGCTTCGCAAATGGCTTGACCTGCTGCGGTATCCCATTCCATTGTCGGCGCAAATCGCGGATAAACATCAGCTAGTCCTTCAGCCACTAAACAAAATTTTAAAGAACTGCCCTTTGAGACGATTTCTACCGGTTTGTTTTGTTTGGTTTTTAATTCTTCAATAAATTGTTGTGTGTCTTCATTCATATGCGATCGACTCCCGACAACTCTCATTTTTTCTGACTCAGTAGGGTTTAATAGTTTAACATCAATAAAATTGTCTTCAAAATTCTTTTTCTCATCCCAAACCAACTTGTAAGCTTTGTTTTCTTCAACTAAACCTATAAATAACTCTTTAGTTACAGGAACATATATGACGCCAAATGTTGGTTTTTGGTTTCTAACCAAAGCGATATTTACTGTGAATTCACCATTGCGTTTTACAAATTCTTTAGTCCCATCTAAAGGATCTATAATCCAACATTGAGACCAGTTTTGTCGCTCAGCAAAAGTTTTATTTTTATTTTCTTCACTAATCATTGGTATGCCCAAGGGTTTTAATTTCTCTACAATAGCTTCATTAGCCTTTTGATCTGCTAAAGTTAAGGGCGAATTATCGCCTTTATATTCAACTTCAAAATCAGTATTGTAAATACTTAAAATCTCTTCGCCTCCAGCTATAGCAGCTAATACCGCTTGTTTGTATACGTCTTTCATAATCTGTTTATAAATTGCAAACATACAATATTTTTCATTTCCTACTAAATTGGTAGAGATTAAGTTAAAGTTAATTGATGCTTTTCTTTAAAATTGTATTTAATTTAGATGATGACAATTAAAAATTAAGTATTTTTACTATCAAAATCATTCAATTATGGGTTCTATTATTACTTATATCTTTATTGTTATTGGAGTTTTGTTATTGTTCAAAACTTTTTTCATTGTCAAACAACAGACATCTGCTATTCTTGAGCGCTTAGGGAAATTTCAAAGTGTAAGAAGTTCTGGCTTTCAATTAAAAATACCTATTATCGATTCAGTCGTTGGCCGAATTAATCTTAAAGTTCAGCAATTGGATGTTTTGGTGGAAACTAAAACCAAAGATGACGTGTTTGTAAAACTTAAAGTTTCTGTGCAGTATATGGTCATGAAAGAAAAGGTTTATGATGCTTTCTACAAACTAGAAAGCCCTCGCGCACAAATCACATCTTATGTGTTTGATGTGGTAAGAGCAGAAGTCCCAAAAATGAAACTCGACGAGGTTTTTGAGCGCAAAGACGATATTGCAATTGCGGTGAAAGGCGAACTCAACGAAGCTATGCTCGATTACGGTTACGATATCATCAAAACCTTAGTTACTGATATTGATCCTGATCAACAGGTTAAAGAAGCGATGAACCGTATCAACGCCTCTGAACGTGAAAAAGTTGCCGCCGAGTTTGAAGCTGAAGCCGAACGTATTAAAATTGTAGCTAAGGCTCGTGCTGAAGCTGAAAGTAAGCGTCTTCAAGGTCAAGGTATTGCAGACCAACGACGCGAAATTGCCCGTGGTCTCGAAGAAAGCGTAGATGTGTTAAATAACGTAGGTATCAACTCCCAAGAGGCATCTGCCTTAATTGTTGTCACTCAACACTACGATACACTACAATCTATAGGCGAAGCAACCGATACCAATTTAATTTTGCTACCGAACTCACCACAAGCTGGTAGTGATATGCTTAACAACATGATTGCTTCTTTTTCGGCTTCAAGCCAAATCGGTGAACATATGAAACAAAAAAATAGAGAAAAAGGTTTAGGCAATACGTCTAAAAAAGATGAATAGGCATTTCAAGTTGTATTTGTCAGTTTCAGGGAATTGATTTAAGTTTTAATGAATGGTTTATTTTAGTCAAACTGATAAAAATCATTCTTAAAGTTTTTTAAATACCGTAATTTTAAGTCAAATTTATTAGAGATATGACTGACTTAGATATTGCCAATTCCGTTCAACTTCAACACATTAATGATATTGCCGAAAAGCTTCATATTAAAGCCGATGAGCTTGAGCATTACGGCAAATACAAAGCAAAGCTTCCATTAGATTTAATCGACGATAAAAAAGCACTAAAAAGTAAATTGATTTTAGTCAGTGCTATTTCACCAACTCCAGCTGGTGAAGGGAAAACCACCATCTCAATTGGCTTAAATGAAGGCCTTAGAAATCTAAATAAATCAAGTATTGTGGTTTTACGAGAACCTTCATTAGGGCCAGTTTTTGGCTTAAAAGGTGGAGCAACAGGTGGCGGAAAGTCGCAAGTGTTACCAATGGAGGATATTAACCTTCATTTTACGGGCGATTTTTCTGCTATTGAAAAGGCAAACAACTTGCTTGCCGCCATGATCGATAACAATATACAAAGCAAGACTAATAATCTTAATATCGATGCACGAACCGTAAAATGGAAACGGGTTTTAGATGTCAATGACAGGGCTTTACGCCAAATCATTGTAGGATTAGGCGGAACAACAATGAGTGTTCCTCGAGAAACTGGATTTGACATCACAGCAGCTTCTGAAATTATGGCAATTTTATGTTTATGTAATAATTTATCTGATTTAAAACAAAGATTAGGACGTATCTTTATTGGTTTTACTCATGAGAAAACACCCGTTTATGCTAAAGACTTAAAAGCGAATGGCGCAATGGCAACACTGCTAAAAGACGCTATAAAACCAAATTTAGTGCAAACCATAGAAGGTAATCCAGCTCTTATTCACGGTGGTCCTTTTGCTAATATTGCTCAAGGCACCAATTCCGTTATTGCGACCAAAATGGGTATGAGTCTTGCTGACTATACTATCACCGAAGCTGGTTTCGGTTTTGATTTAGGAGGCGAAAAGTTTTTAAATATCAAATGCCAAAGTGCTGGTTTAAAACCTGAGGTCGTTGTGCTAACTGCTACGATAAGAGCCTTGAAATATCACGGCGGCAAAAGTCTAAAAGAACTCAGCACACCTGATGCTGAAGCCGTTAAAAATGGGTTGCCAAACTTAGAAAAGCATATTGAAAACGTTCAAAAGTTCAACATTACCCCTATCATTGCAATCAATCAATTTACGGCAGATACTCAAGAAGAAATTCAAGTCATTAAAGATTTTGGAAAGCAATGTGGTGTAAAAGTTGCTCTCGCCAATGTTTGGGCTGATGGAGGAAATGGTGCTTTAGAATTGGCAAAAGAAGTTGTTGAAACTTTAAAAACAACTTCTAAAAATGATTTTTCAGCTTTGTATAAATGGGAACAACCTGTTGAAGACAAAATAAATAGCATTGCAAAAAATATTTACGGGGCTTCAAATATTGAATATTCTGCTAAAGCTAAATTGGATTTGAAACGCATTCAAAATCTAGGCTTAAACCAATTGCCTATTTGTATGGCTAAAACCCAAAAATCCCTATCAGACGATGATAAACGTCTTGGCAGACCTGAGGATTTTACGCTTTCCATTAGAGAAATTGAAGTGGCTTCGGGTGCTGGTTTTATTATTCCAATAGCCGGAAATATGATGAGAATGCCCGGACTACCAGCTCATCCAGCAGCAGAACAAATCGATGTCGATGCTAACGGAAATATTAAAGGTTTGTTTTAAAATTATTAGTTTTTTGAGTTGTTGACATAATCCATCAAATCTACATCATTTCCTAATAATATTTCTTTTGGATTAATGCGTCCATTCAGGCTATCGTTTTCAAGATTGAGCACACCACGTGGGCAAACCGCAGAACAAATGCCACAGCCTACACAAGATGATCGCACAATATTTTCGCCTTTTTGGGCATAAGCCCTGACATCTATACCCATTTCACAATAAGTAGAGCAATTTCCGCAAGAAATACACTGACCGCCATTAGTCGTAATTCTAAATTTTGAAAACAAGCGTTGTTGAAAACCTAAGATTGCCGCCATAGGACAACCAAATCGACACCACACCCGATTGCCGAAAATCGGGTAAAACCCTGTGCCAATCACGCCTGAAAAAATACTGCCAATTAAGAAACCATAAGTGCTTCGCAGCTTATAACTATCAAATAAAAACAATTGCACATCTTGAAACGCGTGTAAACCCAAAAGCGCTAAAATGACCACCATATAGGCTACAGCACCGATTTTAGCATCTTTCTTAAACTGGTCACGTTTAAAAATCATCACGCCAGCAAAAATAAGTGTCAGCAAAATGCCAACTGCCCATAAAAACGTGTCGCCGTGAAGCCAATATTGATCAGTTTTGAGATAAGAATAAACCACTGCAGTAGTCATAAGCGTGACGAAAACCAAAACACTGTGAATCACCCAACGCTCTACACGCCAAGCAAAAAGTGATTTGTCACTTAACTGTCGGAAGCTATCGCCAGAAGTTTCAGCCAAGCCACCACAACCACAAACCCAGGAACAATACCAACGCTTGCCATAAAAATAGGTTAATATTGGCGTTATAATAAATATAGAAGCCAAACCAAAAATCAACAAGGCAATACCTATATCACCAGAACTGATCATGGCATCAATTCTGTATTGATCAAAATTGTAATAATTTAAAGGCCAAATATTTTTTAAATCGTAGTAAGGTAGATTTAATTTATCGCCATTTAATCGGGCCATAAACTCAGGAATCAAAAACGCAAATGAGGTCTGAAAAAACATCACAGAAATGGTTCTAATGAGTTGATATTTACTGTGTCTATATTTCCAAATAAATTTAATTCCAAAGGCTAAAATCACTAAAGTATAAAGTGTGCCATACACAAACCATTGGCTAGCGGGATTGCCACTTAAAGCTTTGCTTAGAGGATCAAAAAGGGCGATGATGCCCGTGTTTTCGCCGTCTTTAACCAGACCTAAGTATTCTGGGTAAAAATAAAGTATGATGTAAAAACTGGTTAGACCCACACCGGTCAAATAAGCCCAAAACCCGCGGGAAGAAATCGATTTAAAAAAAACACCGTCATTTTTAATGCCGGGTTCAGTGCCAGCATAAGAAGCTTTGGCATACCAAACCACACCACCAGCAATCATAATTAAAGACAAAGTCAGCCAAAGTGCCTGGGGTTGCAATTGCACATTAAACGCTGAAATACCTAAAATTAATAGGCCCACCATACCAATGATAGCCGCTATTTTTTGTTGTGCATTTAAACTATCTGCTGCGCGTCCTGTCATGGACATGTTTTGTGATGTACTCATGTTTTTATGTTTTTTCGAGACCTCACAGGTCTCAGCCTGTCCGCCTTTGGAGGAAAACCTGTGAGGTCTGAGCTTATATTTTATTTTAAGCTTTTACTAATAATTGATTCTTATAGGATTTATATATGTCTTTTTCATAGGTTTTGAAAAATTCAGGGTCAAAATTGGCTTGTTTTAAATTTTTTACCACATCATCAATATCCCGTTCTTCCGACAGCCATTTATCAAAAACCTCATGTCGCATACGAATACCGAAAGTGTTAATCCCTAAAAATTTTCGTGTGTCTTTGTGATAAGATAAAGTCACACATACATTATCTTCAGGGTGACGCCAATGAAAATGTTTTTCATATTCTTCACAATGGCGTTTTGGGAAAACCCATCCATAGGTTTGATATTCAATATCGAGAAATTTAGCCGAATTAAACCAATGTCCTGGCTTATAGGCGGTTTTTCTCCCACAAACCGTTTGTGCGACGACTTCGCCCATCATTCGTCCTGTGTACCAAACGGCTTCCACAGGTGGTCGGTTCCCCGTGGGTTCTTGTTGTTCTGCACAATCTCCTATGGCATAAACATCTTCAATATTGGTTTCCAAATATTTATTCACTTTAACTCCTTTTCCAGTTTCAATACCACTGTCTTTTAAAAAGTCGATATTTGGTGAAACTCCAGCGGTTAAACCGACGTAATCACATTCAATTTCTTCACCAGTTTCTTTAACGATAACGGATTTGGCTTTGCCGTTTTCATCGGCGTTAATACATTCTAAGTTGACACCAAGTCTTAAATCAATATGGTGTTCTAAAATATGTTTGTTGATCATTTGAGACTCGCCATCGGGCAAAACGCCATTCCAAAAGCTTTTTTCACGGACTAACATCGTAACTGGAATATCTCTTGAACGCAGCATTTCTGCTAATTCAATTCCTATCAAACCACCACCTACAATTACGCCTCTTTTGCACTTTTCAGGATTTGGCGCATAGTGCTCTATGGTTTCTAAATCTTGTTTAGAATACATACCGCTAACCCCATCAAGGTCTTGCCCTGGCCAACCAAATTTGTTGGGTTTAGAGCCACAAGCTATGATAAGCTTGTCATATTTCAAATGAGATTGATCTTCAAAAAGCAATTGTTTGTTATCTGTATCTACCGTTTTTACATAACCTTGTTTAAGTTCAATACGGTTTTTATCCCAAAACCAATCTTCGTAAGGTTTGATGTGTTGCCATTTCATATGTCCCATATAGACATACATTAATGCCGTTCGAGAAAAGAAGTGTTCGGTTTCGGCAGAAATCAAAGTAATTTTATAATCAGATTGTTTTCTAATATGTCTTGCAGCAGTAACGCCAGCGATGCCATTACCAATAATTGCGATATGCTCCATAAATAAAACTTTGCGAAATTAAGGTCGAATATAAAGCTTTGTCCTTAATTAATTTTTAAAACTTTAACCGTTTAAAGCTAATGAAATCTTCATAATTCTCTTATTTTGACACTTTTAAATTTACAATTTAAATTCATTTAAAATAAAACTCATGCGTAAAGCTTTTTTCGGTATTTGTCTTTTGTTGGCTACACTTTTCTTTTTTAGTCATTGTTCACCTCAAAAGCCTAACAAACCAAAAATCAACGGTTTAAGTTTTGTTGCATCGAGAGATACAATTCAGCAAAAACACATCGAACCAGTTATAGACATTCATGCCAATTGGGTGTCAATTATGCCGTTTGCATTTATGCGAAAATTAGATTCCACACAATTGTATTACAACAACAAAAGACAGTGGTTTGGTGAACGAGTGGAAGGCGTGAAGCAATACGTTAAACTGATGCACAGCAATGACATTAAAGTGATGCTCAAGCCGCAAATATGGATTGGTGGTGGCGATTTTACAGGTTATATTTCAATGAAAACAGAAAGTGATTGGAAAACCTTTGAGCAAAATTACTTGGATATGATTTTGTTATATGCCAAAGTTGCTGAAGAAACCCAATCTGAAATGCTTTGTATTGGTACTGAATTAAACACCTTTATTTCTGAAAGACCTCAATTTTGGACCTCATTAATTTCTTCGGTTAAAAACGTGTATTCAGGGCAGCTGACTTATGCTGAAAATTGGGATAAAATTGACAATGTGCCCTTTTGGTCTGATTTAGATTATATTGGTGTGGATGCGTATTTTCCTATTTCAGACCAAAAAACCCCAAAGTTAGATTCTGTCAAAAAGGCTTGGCAACCTATTTCGGAAAACCTGAAAACTTTAAGTGAAAAGCACGATAAACCCATTTTATTTACAGAATTTGGTTATCGCAGTGTAAATTACGCAGGAAAAGAGCCTTGGCATTCCATTCGGATAGATGGTCAAACCAATGAAGTCGCACAGGATATTTTACTAAAAGGTTTAATGGAAAGTGTTTGGGATCAACCTTGGTTTGCGGGTGGATTTCTTTGGAAGTGGTTTCACAATCACAATCGAGCTTCGGAAAGATACGCCAATCGCTTTAGTATTCAACACAAGAAAGCTGAACAAAGCATTAAAAAATATTATGCTAAATTTGAGTAAATGAATACATTATTTTCAAATAGAAACTTAACCATTGTAAATTTTACAATTGTATTGTATTTTATTCTGATTTGGTTAGTTAATGTTTATCAAATTGATTTTGTTTTGGTTGGCGTTTTTAGAGAACTCCTAACCATACCGTTTCTGATGGCACAAATTGTATTTTTAGTCCTTGGAATAATCTATTTAATGAAAAGCAAAAAGAATTTATTATTTATCTTTAGTGTTTTAGCATTAACTATTTGTGCAATTATTACCATTGGTAGTTTCTTTTAAAATTATAAGCTTTGCACAAAAAATATTTCAGATGAAAACCATAAAAACACTTAAATCCCGCATCAAAACTTTAAAAGCTATACTTTATACCGTAATGTTCTTTTGGTTAGTTATTCTGATTTATACCATCTACGATTTTATCACTAATGAAATTAATCCTTATCTGGTATTGGCTTTGATTTTATTAGTCACTTCAATGACCATAATCCGTCAAATAAAAGCAGCTCAGGAAAAAAAGTTGTCAGAATTAGAAGACCATAAAGATTAAACCCGAATTATGCATTAGAACTTTGTGATGAGGATTGAAAATACAATAAAATCAGGTGATTTGGAAGATTTAGCATAGCACCGCTATGGTGAATCTG
>RRZV01000079.1 GCA_003931895.1 Mesohalobacter salilacus | reverse complement strand
AGAGGAATTGAATCATTAGTAAAATAATAATCTTATTGAATACAAAAACGCCTTAGATTGTCTAGGGCGTTTTTTTGTTATATTTGAGATGTTTTGTTTTAGCACTCGTCAAAGACGAACTTAATCACTCGACAAAGTCGAGCGCAATCAGAGAAATAATTTTTCGTTTTTAATTGGTTTTTTTATTCTACTTACAACTTCACTAACATTCTAAAGTCGGAATTTTAAAAAGCTCCGCTAGCGCTCGTTTGTAACGAGTACTATTATTAACTCGTTTGTAACGAGTGTTATCCAAAAAAACAAGCAAAATCGTGTAACAATTCCATATATTAGTCGTCTCATAAACTAAACAAAACACTCAAACATGAAAAAATTATTTTCGATTTTAGCTTTAGGTATTATTCTTATAAGCTGTGATCCTAAAAAATCAACAACCAATGACTTGGCTGTAAATACTCCAATTCTTACATCTTTAGATCTCACTGCGGTTAATGAAGACCGAGTCCCTGTCAGTATCAATCCTGGTCGTTTTACACAAGACACAGTTATTTATAGGTTGCCTAGAGTGATACAAGGCACTTATTCTGTAAGTGATTTTGGAAAGTATGTTGATGATTTACAAGCTATAACTTACGATGGTAATACACTAGATGTAACCAAAATAGATGACAATTCTTGGCAAATTCTAAATGCAAAGTCCTTAGACAAAATCACTTATTACGTCAACGATACTTACGATATCGAAAAAGGCGGTGGAATAGGAGGTGAGCAACCGTTTTCACCCGCAGGAACAAATATTGAACCCGACAATTATGTGCTTAATCTTCATGGATTTATCGGTTATTTTGACCAACTTAAAAGTAATCAATACAGTTTAGAAGTCACTGCACCATCAGAATTTGATAGAACTTCAGCACTTCAAAGCGTAGGAACTGAAACTAGTGAAGATGGAACTGAAATAACAAGCAAGTATTTCGCACCGCGATATTTTGATATTACAGACAATCCCATGATGTATGGCAATCTTGATGTTGAAGAATTTATGGTTGGTGATATCAAAATTGTTTTAAGTCTATATTCACCAAACCAAAAACACTCGGCATCTAGCCTTAAAAAGACTGTTTTTGAAATGATGGAAGCGCAGAAAGCTTATCTTGGTGACATCAACTCAACACCACGATACGATATATATGTGTATTTATCTGAAGGTGATGAAGACTCGCCAAAAGGTTTTGGTGCTTTAGAACATCACACGTCAACGGTGGCTGTTTTTCCAGAAGATATGCCTGTTGAAAGCTTAAAAAGTTCTATGGTAGATGTTATTGCACACGAGTTTTTTCATATAGTAACACCGCTTTCTGTACATTCTGAAGATATTCACTATTTTGACTATAATCAGCCTACTTTTTCAAAACATTTATGGATGTATGAAGGCGTGACAGAATATTTCGCCCAACATTTTCAGGTTTATGAAGGTTTGGTAAAGCCAGAAGAATTTTACAATACGATAGACCAAAAAATAAGTACGTCTAAAAGTTTAGACGACGCCATGAGTTTTACCAAAATGAGTGAAAATGTTTTGGAAGAACCTTATGCTTCAAATTATTATAATGTTTATATGAAAGGTGCATTAATAGGAATGTGCATTGATATCTTGATGCGTAAAGAAAGTGATGGCAACCGAAGTATGTTGTCTCTAATGAAAGCATTATCTACAAAATATGGAAAAGATAAACCTTTTGAAGATGATAAACTCTTAGATGAAATTACCGCCATGACATACCCAAGTGTAGGTGAATTTTTAAACACACACGTGAAAGGTGAAACGCCGATAGACTACGAGGAATATTTCGAAATGGTTGGTTTAACTAAAGCTGAAAAGGAAGTAGAAACCAATTATATTTTTTCAGGTGGTCAAAACATTATTTTTGATGGAGACCAATCTACAGGAAATATTATGTTTAAAGCCAATGCCTTACAAAATTCATTTTGGAAATCTCAAGACATTCAAGCTGGTGACATCATCAAAAAAGTCAATGAAAAAGAATTGACCATGCAAAATGCTAATCAAGTTTTGCAAGGTATGTTCAGCTGGCAGGAAGGTCAAGAGATCACTATGGAATTAGAACGCGACGGAGAAACCATCTTACTGGAAGCAACTTTAACCAAACCTACGGCAATATCTAAAACCATAGTTGAAGATGATAATGCTACGGAAGCACAAATTGCCACTCGAAAAGCTTGGCTTAATCAGTAATATTGTGTTTGTTTTAAATTATAATGTAACAAAGACGTCATATACATAAAACCAAACTATGCCAGAAACTATACTTGAACTCAAGGGTTGGTAAAATAATATGATTTTTAGCACTTTAGCACTCGGAGCGCTAGCCAGGGGAAGAGCGCCATCCGAAAAAAAAAGACCTTAAAAGCTTGTGCGTAAATAAGTATTATATATTTTTGTTAAAAAAATTAAGATTTTCATTTTTTTGATATTTGACGTTAGCAATTAAAGTTTGTAAACAATCAAAAATAAATAACGCTTAACATGGTGAACATTGATGTTTAAACTTTATATATAAAGTTAGACAGAAATAACTCGAAATATATAGATGAACAATTTAAATTTTAAATAACATTAACAATCAAATTAAAAAATTAGCAATGCAATTAAAAAAAACCTTAAGTCTAGATTCAATTAAAAGCCTTTTAATTATACTTCTGATATCTTCAATAGGGTTATCTTGTGAAAATGAAAATAGCAATGACAATAATGTTGATAATCCTGATGATAACATAGAGTGCCAAAATGCTCAGCAAGCTACAGTTCAAGCTCAACAGGATTTTGAAAATGCTTCTAATAGTGAGTATGAAGATCTTTGTGCGACTTATATAGACGCTTTAAATCTTCAAATAACTGAGTGTGGTGATGAGGATGGAAGTTTACAGAGTATAATTGACGAATTAGGGGACTGTACTTTAGTTATAGAACCACCAGTGTCTAATGCAGAATTTTACATCACAGGCTTGTTTAATGAAGAACCTATTATTATGCAAACAGGAGGATCTTATCTTCTAGGGTGTGGGGGCGCCTTAGGGGTTCCTGGTGATCCAGGTGATATTATTAAAAGAGGATATAGTGTACTATTAGCTTCTTCCACTCCTTTCAACGAAAGTCCCGCAGGAGATATGTCATTCGATAGATTTTACGAAGGACCTTATGTTCCTCCTTTTCAAGGAACTTTTGATCCTGCATTTAATTCTTCATTTCCAGTCGGTAACTATAGTCATACTGAAGAGTTTTTAAATACAGACAGAGGTATGAGTTTTGAATTTTATACTAAAGGTTTAAGTTCATCTTCAAGTGTATACTACTCTACAAATGGGGGAGATCAAACAAATACAGTTTTTACGATTACAGAATCTATTCCTGACAATTATGTGCAGTCAGGGCAGACATTTTATAGACAAATTGTAACTGGAACATTTAATTGTATGCTTTATAGTTCAGACGGCGATCCTATTGAAGTTACAGACGGTACCTTTAGATTAAGAATTGTAGATGAATGCTTATAAAAATTCTTAAATAATCGTAACACAATCAGTTTAAACATTCGGCAAAGACAAGTGCCAGCAGTGAGAAGAAATCTAATTTTAAAAAATATCATTAGTGTCCGATAAAAATATTTAAAAGCGAGGAATTGGTATGGCGACTTGCCAACCGTTTACCGATGGTCTTACGACTACAGTAAACTGAACTCAGACGAAAGTGACTACGTCATTGCCGGTCAAGATTTTGTGCCACAAAATGTGCCTTTACAAGAAGGAGAAGAGGAATTGAATCATTAG
>RRZV01000058.1 GCA_003931895.1 Mesohalobacter salilacus | reverse complement strand
TTTTGTTTAAAGTTAATAAATTTTCAACTTAAACAATGGTCCGAAATTATCGAGGTATTATATTATAACAAAAGTATGTTTGATTTTTAAAGTGGTGTTTTAAAAAAACAAGATACTTATAGCTAACATCATAAAAATAACAATAAATGATGAAAGAATAAACAAGAAGATCGACAGTGAAGTTTTAAAAAATGTTTTGATGTATCCTTGACCATAAAAGCGTTTTGTAGCTATTAATAAGTAAACAAAAAACAAAAACATAAATACTTTAGTCCAACTCAGATCAAAAATACTCATTAACAAAACATTGAATATCAAGATAATAAAAAACACGGTATTAAGGTTGTAATTTAATACCAAATGATCGGTATATGAGAATTTTTGTCTGATATAAAGCAATTT
Organism: Mesohalobacter salilacus; assembly: GCA_003931895.1. Lineage (GTDB taxonomy): Bacteria > Bacteroidota > Bacteroidia > Flavobacteriales > Flavobacteriaceae > Psychroflexus. The sequence continues at coordinate 24,011 of RRZV01000058.1, read as the reverse complement.
AGAAAAAAGTGTAAATATTGGAACGAAAAAGAAAATAAAGAAGGGTAATTTTGAATATATATAGCTCGTAAAAGCTTGAGGTTCATGAGTCATTTTATACATCGCTCTTATATACAAAAACTTTAGCTCTACATTAAAATTATCTTTCAAGTTAAATTTTTTACGTGCTTCATCAAAATCTAAATAATGATTACTGTTTAGTTCTTCGAAAACCGCCTTAGGAATTTCATTATCACCTTTACCTGATAAGCTATCAGATAAACCTTCTGAGGTATTAATTACACCATTCAAATTATCGATATCAATATTTGGCAAAACAGAAATTAAAATAAAAAAAACAATAGAAACACTTATAAAAAAACGAAAGGGATTGACATATCTCACGCGTTTACCTGATAGAAATTCTATAGACAACTTTCCTGGCGAAGTCACAATGAGCTTTATACTCGAAAACAATTTAGAATCGTAAGCAAATACTCCTGAAAAATATTCGCTGAGAAGATTAAAAAGAGAGAGTTTTTCATTAGAATTACGTTGACCGCAATACGGGCAAAACCTATCAGAATAATCTAAGTCATGATTACAATTTAAGCATTTCTGGCTTCTATATTTTCGAACTGAATTCATACGATATTTAAGCAAATTTAAAAAATATCTCATATTATAACATAAATAATATTAATAATAAATATAAATTTCATTTATAGATATTTATATTTCTATTAACATTTTATAATAGTAATACTTTTATATTGGCGATTTTTAATTATTGAAATGGAAAGCTTACTATCATCTATCAAAATAAATGTGGGTTCACACCTATATATCAAAGACCCTGAAAGCTCTGATTTAGGTCAAAATATTATATCTCATAGCATAGAGTTGATAAATGAATTAGGAATTGAAAAATTTAACTTTAACAAATTAGGGAAATATATACAATCTAACGAAAGTTCTATTTATCGTTATTTTGAAAATAAATACAAATTACTGCAATATCTATCTGCGATGTATTGGGGAATTATTGAGTATAGGCTTGTTATAGAAACCAATGCTATTGAAGATAACAATACTAAATTGTTAAAAGCTATAAAAATCTTAACTTTAGAGCCAAAAAACATAGATAGTTACTCGGATTATAATCAATTAAAACTTAGAGATATAATCATTGACGAATTCACAAAATCTTACCATCATAAAGACGTTGATAACGACAATGATGAGGGTAATTTTAAAATATACAAGCGGCTCATCTTAAGATTGGTAGAAATGATTAAAAATGTTAACCCAGAATATAAATATCCAAAAGCTTTATCTTGCCATATTGTAGAAGGTGTGCTTCAGCAATATTATATTCAAAGGCATTTCAAATCACTATCAGACCATAAAACGGAAAATCAAGTTTACAATTTTTTTGAAGACACAATTACAAAGGTTTTAAATCCTAAATAATAATTTATTATGACACCTTGGACACGATTATTAAACTTATTAAAACTTGAGCGAAAAGACATCTCAAAAATTTTGCTTTATGCGGTTTTTGCAGGTTTGGTTGGTTTATCTCTTCCTCTTGGTGTCCAAGCCACAATCAATTTAGTAGTGGGAGGGCAGTTCAATGCATCAATAATTATACTCATTAGTTTAGTCTTACTTGGTGTTATATTTCAGGGTATTTTAAGATATATGCAACTGAGAGTGGCAGAAGATTTGCAACAGCGGATTTACACTAGATCTTCATTTGAATTTATTTATAGGTTTCCTCGTATTCAATCACAAGCTTTAGACGGTTATTATCCGCCAGAATTGGCCAATCGCTTTTTTGATACCATGATTATTCAAAAAGGTTTACCCAAAATACTTATCGATTTTTCAGCCTCTTTACTACAAATTATTTTTGGGCTCATTTTATTATCCTTTTATCATCCATTTTTTATCCTGTTTGGTTTTGTGCTTGTCATTTTGCTATATGTTGTTTTTAAATACAGTGTACCAATAGGTGTCCAAACCAGCCTTAATGAATCAAGTTGTAAATATAGAAACGCCCACTGGATTGAAGAAATTGCAAGAAGCTACGAAAGCTTTAAAGTTTCTGACAGTTTTTCGTTGTCCTCTAAAAAGAATGACAACTTGGTATTAGACTATCTCAATGCTAGAGAAAGTCATTTTGCTGTATTAAAATTACAGTTTTTTAAAATGATTGGCTTTAAAACCATAGTCACAGCTGGGCTTCTCATTATTGGCGGATTATTGGTTATCAATCAACAAATGAACATAGGACAATTTGTAGCTGCTGAGATTGTGATTTTACTAATGATAAATTCAGTAGAAAAACTCATCTTAGGTCTTGAAAATGTTTATGATGTGTTAACTTCTATCGAAAAAATTGGCAAAATTACGGATATGCCGCTTGAAGAAAAAGTCGACAACAAACCCTTTAATAAAACCCAAAACTTTAAATTAGAACTTGTGAACCTAAATATGGAATACAAATGGTCTAACAGAAAAGTTCTAACAGATATCAATCTGAATATTCGACCAAAATCCCATGTTCTTTTAACTGGTAAAAGTGGCTCTGGCAAAACAACCCTACTTAAAATTATTGCAGGATTAATACCACAAAGCGACGGTCAAATTTTTGTCAATGAAATCAACATTAAAAATATAAACAACGAACACTATAGGTCTTTTGTTGGGCATGTATTTCCTAATAATCTTCCTTTTGATGGTAGCATAAGGGAAAATATCACCTTTAATAACCCAGATATAAAAGATAGTAAATTAAAAGAAATATGTGAAATTTTAGGACTAGACAGTTTTATTAAAGCCCAACCAAGGGGTCTGGAAAGTAACATCTCAACAGATGGAAAACAATTATCTTACACTATGGGTAAAAAGATAATTTTAGCCAGAGCTATAGTCTCTGAACCAAAATTTTTAATATTAAAAGATCCTTTAGACGAATTTGATATTAAAGAAATTAACACCATTATAGATTATTTATTTGACCCTAAACAGCCCTGGACCATTTTAGTTGCCAGCAGAAATCCTATATGGAAAGAGTATTGCGATCGTGTCATTTATTTAGAAAACGGAAAAATAAAATAAAACATGCTCAACATATCAAAATATAAACTCAATAAAGAAGAAGACCTAAGCAGGTTTGAGTCCATGAAATTTGTCAATTTCAAAAACAGGTATATTACATTTAATAAAATCATGGCTACTTTAGGAATTATATTCCTCATTTTTATGTTTCTACCGTGGACTCAAAACGTAAGAGGATCTGGGTATGTAACAACACTTAATCCAAGCCAAAGGCCACAGTCTATTCAATCCGCTATTCCTGGCAGAGTTGAAAAATGGTATGTTGGTGAAGGCGACGAAGTTGAAAAAGGCGACACTATTGTTTTTATTTCTGAAGTAAAAAGTGAATATTTTGACCCTAATCTTTTAGACCGCACCCAAGCTCAGATTACATCTAAAAGTTTTTCAAGAAGTTCATACACTGAAAAAGCCGAGCAACTTAGCAGGCAAATAGTTGCTTTAAAACAGGAACGTGAACTTAAATTAGAACAAACCAAAAATAAACTTGAACAAGCCAACTTACAAGTTAAAAGTGATAGCATAGACTTAGAAGCTGCTAAAACACAAATTAGCATTGCACAAAGACAATTTGACCGAATTGAGCAGTTGGAGGCAGAAGGTTTGAAGTCGCGAACAGACTTAGAAAATAAAAAATTAAAACTCCAAGAAAGTCAAGCTAAATTAATATCTCAACAAAACAAACTATTATCCAGTAAAAATAAAGTGTTGAATGCACGAATAGAAATTTCTACCATAAAAACGGGTTACGATAACAAAATTTCTAAAGCACAAAGTGAAAGACTTTCCGCGCTATCTGCTCAATACGATACTGAGGCAGAAGTCAGCAAATTAGAAAACGAACTTTCTAATTATACATTTAGAACAAATATGCGATATATTAAAGCTCCGCAAGATGGATTTATAAATCGTGCCATTCAAAAAGGGATTGGAGAAACTTTTAAAGCTGGTGCAGAAATTGTGAGTATTATGCCTACTGAAGTAGAATTAGCCGTCGAAACATATATTAGACCTATTGATTTGCCCCTTATGCATCCTGGAGAAGAAGTCAGAATAATTTTCGACGGATGGCCAGCTATATTTTTCTCAGGGTGGCCAAATCTGTCCTACGGAACTTATGGCGGAAAAATAGTTGCCGTAGAAAGAAGTATTGACCCTTCTAAAGGTAAATATAGAGTTTTAATTAAACCCAACGAAAATCAAACTGATTGGCCAGATGTAATTAGAGCTGGCTCAGGTGCTAAAACGCTAGCACTACTTAAAGATGTGCCTATTTGGTATGAAATATGGCGACAAATCAATGGTTTTCCTCCTGATTACTATTTGCCAACTAAGGACAACAATAACAGCAACAAAAACCAAAATACAGAAAAGTAATGCGTATTACCTTGCTTTGTTTATTACTGACTGTAAGTACTTACGGACAAACCCAAAGCGATTTAGGTATTCTAGGACTTGAAGAGTATTTGGGCTGGGTCAAGCAATATCATCCTATAGCTAAACAAGCAGATCTTAGAATATCTGAAGCACAAGCACAACTGCTTAAAGCAAGAGGAGCCTTTGACCCTAAAATAGAAATTGACTGGGATAACAAAGATTTTGATGAAAAAGAATATTACAATATTCTCAACTCTAGTTTTAAAGTCCCAACTTGGTTTGGTATCGAATTAGCTGCTGGTTTTGAAAGAAACTCTGGCGTTTTTCTAAATCCGCAAAACAATGTTCCTGAAAACGGCTTATACAAAGCGGGTATATCAGTGCCTTTAGGTCAGGGGTTATTTATCAATAAAAGAATGGCTGGCTTAAAGCAGGCCAAAATACTTCAAAACCTAAACGAAGCTGAACGACAAATGGAGGTCAACAATGTTTTGTATGAAGCCAGCTTAGCCTATTTTGATTGGTATGTTGCCAACAAAGAAGTAAAGCTTTTTGAAGAAACTTTGGAGCAAGCCCAAATTAGATTTAACGGTATAAAAGAAAGTGCTTTAGCTGGTGATTTGCCAGCAATTGACACCTTAGAAGCTGGCATTATTCAAAAGAATAGAGCCTTGAGCTTAGAAAAAGCAAGACTAAAATTAATCGAAAAACGCTTAGAACTCTCCAATTATTTATGGATAGACAATAATGTCCCTGTTGAACTTAATCCAGACATTTCTCCCCAAGACCTCAATACAACTGATGTAGATGCCATACTTCAAACTAACTTTATTAATTTAGAAGACTATGATATTAATTCACACCCCAAACTAAGGGCTTTAAATTTTAAATTAGACCAACTCAATATTGAACGGCGTCTCAAGGCCGAGATGCTTAAACCCCAATTGGATGTTGAATACAATTTTATCAATGAAAACATTAGCAATATTGACAACTATGATATTGGCGAATATACCTTCGGGGTTTATTTTAAACTTCCTATTTTTCTAAGAAAAGAAAGAGGTGATTTAAACCTTGCAAAAGCTAAAATTCAACAAACTGAGTTTGAGCTTGATTTGGTAAACACACAATTAACTAACAAAATTAGTCAGATTGAAAATCAAATTTTGTCTTACCAAAGACAAGTTTTAGCAAGCCAAGATATTGCCAATGACAATCAAGCTTTACTCGAAGGTGAAGAACGTAAGTTTAGTTTTGGTGAAAGTTCTGTATTTTTACTCAACCAAAGAGAAGTTAAATATATTGAAGCCCAGCTTAAATATATTGAAACACTAAACAAATTACTTAATTCAAGAGCTAAACTATTTAATGTTCTAGCCTTAGAATTATAAGTTCTTTACATCAGAAACATCTTCATATTGAGGCCATGAAGTTGGTCGCTCAAAATCTTGACCTGATATCAAAATTTGTGCATTTGGGTATTTTGATTTGATTTTATCCCAAGTCGTGTCCTCCCATTTGGTTTCATCATAAATATGCAGTTTTGCTCCTTTCATTTTACCAGAAACTGCTTTGCCAATTAAAGGCCACCATAAGCTCTCGGTTTCTCTGTCCCAAAATACAAAGCCATCTTTTCCATCCCAAACTTCTGGATCGTAATAAGTGTAACCGCTCAATCCAAAAGTAAAGACTTTATCACCATAAGTTCGTGTATAAATAGCACCCAAATCAGCCAAAATACAATAGGCTGCCATAATAGGTTTGCCATTCAGTTCATCGTTAACAATTTCGTGTCGAGTTAAATCTTTGATACTGTATGCTTTAACATCATTTCCAGATTTTGCGACTAAAAAACGATCATCGTCATCCCACTGCTTATCTGCTTTTTGAATACTTGTAAATTCAGGTTCTAATAAAGCAGGAAACGCCTCACGACCTAAACCATAGTGAAATTGATCTTCTTCTAAAGATAAATTAGAAACATCAAAGTGTTGACTTTCTTTTTTTCCACCGTAAAGCATACGTTTACCATCTTCAGTGAAAAATTTGCCTAATTCAACTGAAACGGGTCGTTGCCGGTTTTGTGCATTTAACGATGTGCCAAAAAGGATTATTAAAATAAAACTAAAGATTTTCATATTAAATGTTTTTTATATTGTCGAAAATATAACTACTAAATTACTTTATTTTAAATAAACCTAAAATTTGAGTGATTATAATTACTTTTGAAAAAAAATAAATTGGATAATATTGATAAAGATAAAGTAATTTCAAATGTGGCATCTTTGCTTCAAGAAGTACCATCTTCAATGGAAATTATAAAAGACGATAAGCATAAAGAAAAGCGGTTTAGATACTTAGCTAAGCATATGGTTAACAAAGCCATTGAACGTGATGCTCTGATTGTGAGTAAAGATTATAATGGTATAGCCATATTGTTTGAGGAAGACCCTAGCCGTAAAGTGAGTTTTTGGAAAGAATTGATTACAGACTTGAAATTGGCTTTAAAAGTAACAGGAATTAAAAAAGGCTTAAAGGCTTTAAAAACTCAGAGCTATGTCAAAAAACAAAGGCCTAAAGACAAAAATCATTTGTACTGTTGGTTTTGGGGTATTATGCCAGAAGCCAGAGATGTAGATACGACAAAAACTGCCTACAATATGAAAAATCAGTTTATGGAAATCTCAAAAGAAAAGAGATTACCAATTTATGCTGAAACACGAATTAAAAGAGTTTATATTGCCTATAGACGCTATAAGTTTGACTGTTTTCATAAATGGCAACACCCGAGTGGTGATACCATGTATTTTATGAAATGTGAGCCGCCTGAGTTATGATTTTTGACTGAACAGTTCTACGTCTTTTGCTGTAATTTTGTCGCTTCCAAGTATAATAAGGCGTTCCACAACATTTCGAAGTTCTCGAATATTGCCGGTCCACTGATACTGTTTTAAAATTTCTATAGCTTTTTTATCAATAGCTTTTGGAGCAACGCCTTGTTCTTTAGCAATAGTTTTTAAAAAATGATTCACCAATAATGGTATATCATCGGGTCTTTCATTTAAAGATGGCACTTGTATCATAATTACAGCTAATCTATGATAAAGGTCTTCCCTAAACTTTTTCTCCTTGATTTCCTGTTTTAAATTTTTATTAGTTGCAGCTATCACCCGAACATCAACTTTTATATCTTTATCACTACCGACGCGTTGTACTTTGTTTTCTTGAAGCGCTCTTAAGACTTTAGCTTGAGCTGACAGACTCATATCGCCTACTTCATCTAAGAAAAGTGTTCCTCCATTGGCGGCTTCAAATTTCCCAGCTCTACTTTTGTTGGCTGAAGTAAAAGCCCCTTTAAGATGACCAAACAATTCACTTTCAATTAATTCTGATGGTATGGCGGCACAATTTACTTCCACCAATGGTGATTTTGAGCGTTCACTTTTTTCATGAATCCAATGCGCTACTAACTCTTTACCTGTACCATTTTCACCAGTAATTAAAACTCTTGCATCGGTTGGTGCAATTTTATCAATCATAGATTTAATATTGGTCATTGCTTCAGAATCACCAATCATTTCGTATTTCTTACTGACTTTCTTTTTGAGCGATTTGTTTTCTGTAGCAAGTTTATTGTGGTCTAAAGCTATTTTTACAGTTTGTAATAGTCGGTTTAGATCGGGCGGTTTAGAAATATAATCAAACGCACCTTTGCGCATTGTTTCAACCGCTGTTTCTAAATCGCCATGACCAGAAATCATCACAACGGGTAATTCTGGCTTTTCAGCTTTAGTTTTTTCTAAAACCTCGATACCATCCATTTTGGGCATCTTAATGTCGCATAATACTAAATCAAAATCTTGACTTTTTATCAACTCAACAGCTTCTACTCCATTAGAAGCCACTTCAATTTGGTAATTTGAATCGTCTTCTTTAAGGATTTTAACAAGCACTCGCCTTATGGCTTCTTCGTCTTCAACAATAAGTAGTTTTGACATATTAATACACTTTTATTTTAAGTCCAAATCTAAAGTAAACACTGTTATTATCATTTATAGTAAATATGTCATTTGTATCATCATCTCTAAGTCTTATATCATTTAATATAGTATAACCAGCATAACTATAAAAGCTGAAATAATCTGTAAACTTATATTCATAACCTAAACCAGAAAGAGCAACCAACATTGACAACTCTGTTGCTTGTTCAGTTACATTATTTCTTGTAATTGCAATATCCTTTTGTACATTGGCATAAAATCCATCAAGTGTCACAAAGGCTTGAACAATATGTTTTGGTGAAAATAAATATTTAATATTAGTTTTGGGTATTCCTAAGGCATAATTAACTTTTGGGCTGACTTCCTTAAAATAATTTACAAAAGGTAAGGGAAAAGGCGTACCCGCATTGGTGTTGAAGGTTAAGCCCAATATTAATCTTGTTTTCTTTTTGGTTTCGGTTTTAGGTCGTGTTTTAATGACATAAGCAGATCCGTTAAAAAGCATATCATCAGAGGTCAAACTTGTTTGAAAATTTGAGGTTGCAACAATACCCGCTTCCACAGCATATCGCCAATTTTCTTTAAACTTTCTGAGGTATGCTAAGTTTACTTTGTAGTATTGAAATCGGTCAAGGTTTTGAGTGTTGAAAGAAACCTCATCATTAAATTGAAATTCAACGTTTTGATATTCTACACCTGGAATAAGATAATCCTCATTTTTTAGCTTTATGGGGTAATTGACAAAAGTTTTAAAACGTCTGAAAGAGTTATCAGAATCGTCTTGAGGAAACCAAGTATATTCAACTCTAGCAATATCTGATGTTTGAGCAAAAATTGTCGACATAAAAAAAAGAAAAAACAACAGGCTTAAATATTGTCTCATGAATAAGATTTAAAAATTACATTGTGTTATGTCGAAACATTATTAAAATAATTAATTAATATTATGCTAAAAAACAAAACCCATCCAAAAACAAACGTTTAAGGATGGGAAAAAATTGCTATGAAAAAGAAAAACATCACTAAATGATTAAGTGATGTTCAAATATAAATAAAAAAATGTTAAAATTAAGATTTATGAAAACATATCCTTAACTTTTTCAAAGAATGATTTATCAGATTTATTGGGATTTGGCTGGAAGTTTTCTGCTTCTTTTTGATTTTCAAAAAACTGTTGTTGTTCGCGATTTAAATTTTGAGGTGTCCACACATTGACGTGCACTAACAAATCACCTGTTCGGTATCTATTCAGGTTTGGTAAACCTTTAGATTTTAATCTAAGAATTTTGCCACTTTGCACACCAGGTTCTATTTTAATTCGCACTTTACCAGAAACGGTTTGTATTTCTTTGGACACACCAAGTGCCGCTTCAGAAAAACTTATGTACAAGTCAAGATGAAGGTTTTCTCCATCTCTTTTAAGTAGTTCATGTTCTTCAACTTCAATGAGAACAATTAAATCGCCAGCAAAGCCATTACCAGGAGCTTCATTTCCTTTACCTGAAACTTTGAGTTGCATCCCGTCTTCAACACCAGCTGGAATTTTGATAGACACCAACTCATCTTCCACTTTTAAGCCGTGGGCATCTGTTCCTGCACCTTTGTTTTCGATAATTTGACCACTACCTTGACAAGCGCTACAAGGTGATGCGGTTTGCATTCTACCCAAAATAGTGTTAGTAACGCGTGTGACTTGACCAGAACCTCCACAAGTTGGACAGGTTTTATATGTAGTATCAGAAGATTTTTTCTTTCTTTTTACTTTTATTTTCTTTTCAACACCATTGGCTACATCTTGAAGTGAGAGTTTAACGCGAATTCTAAGGTTACTGCCCTTAGATCGGCCTTGGCGACCAAAGCCACCAAAACCAGAAAAACCACCACCGCCAGAGCCACCAAATGCAGAACCAAAAATATCACCAAACTGGCTGAATATGTCATCCATATCCATGCCGCCTCCGCCAAAGCCGCCACTGCCATCAAATGCAGAATGACCAAATTGATCGTATTTGGCTTTCTTTTCAGGATTACTTAAAACTTCATAAGCCTCTGCTGCTTTTTTAAACATCGCTTCAGCCTCAGCATCATCAGGATTTTTATCGGGATGGTATTTAATAGCTAATTTTCTATAAGCTTTTTTGATTTCTGCTGCAGATGCATTTTTATTTACACCTAATATGTCATAATAATCTTCTTTCATCAATTTTTATTTTTCATTAAATCCAATCAGCAACTCTTATTTACCAGTTACAACTTTAGGAAATCTTATAATTTTGTCGCCTAAAGTATAACCTTTTTCAACCACATCAACAATTTTGCCTTTCATAGATTTATCTGGTGCAGGAATTTGAGTTACAGCTTCGTGAATATCACCATCAAATTTGTCACCTTCTTTGACTGTCATAGGCTCTAAGCCTTTTGATTTTAGTGTTTCTCTGAATTTGTTATTAATAAGTTCAACACCATCTATCAAATTTTTATCCTTAGATTTATTAATTTCTTTTAAAGCTCTATCAAAATCGTCTAGCACGGGTAACAATGCTTGCATCAACTCCTGAGAAGCTGTTTTGAAAAGCTCTAAACGTTCTTTGCTTGTTCGTCTTTTGTAGTTTTCAAACTCAGCAAACAAGCGCAAGTATTTGTCTTTTTGTTGATCTACTTCTTGTTGAAGCGACTCCTCTTTAGTCAGTGATTTTTCAGATTCCTTTTCTTGGGATTCTTCTTTTATATCTTTATTTTCATTATTCCCTTCTGACTTTGAGCTGTTGTCCTTGTCTACTTTTTTATTATCAGACTTTTCTTCCTTAGTTTGACTTTGTTGCTGCTCTAAATTTTCTTTGTTTTTTATAGTTGTATTTTCTTTTTTCATTTTCAAAAAATTGTTGTTATTACTTAGTTGTCAAATCAATTGCCAAGACTCCTTTTATGTCAAATTGTCATTATTTTAAAGTATCGCGAAATTAAGTATTTTTGCTCAAACTAAAATCAAAAAAATTATGAACAAGAAATTAAGTATCATTTGTGCAATAGCTTTAATAAGCTTTGCTTTTGGTTGTAAATCTGACCAAAAACAAGAAGACAAAAAAGAAACAGAAGAAGTAAAGCCCAAAACAGAAAGTGATATCTCTGGGCAATTTAAAGTTGATGAAAATTCATCCACTATAAATTGGGTCGGTTCAAAACCCGCTGGAAGTCACAATGGCATCATCAAAATAGAATCTGGTGAGATGAGTTTTGAAAATGGCGAATTAGTTTCAGGAAAATTTACAATTGATATGAAAAGTATCAATGTTCAAGATTTAGAAGGTAAAGAGAAAGCCGATTTAGAAAATCACCTCAAAGGAACTGTAGAAGGTAAAGAAGATCATTTCTTTAATGTTGAGAAATATCCTAAAGCTTCTTTTAAGATAGCAACTGTTGAAGCTGTGGGTGATAAGTATAAAATTAAAGGTGATTTAGAAATCAAAGGCACTTCCAATCCTGTTGAATTTGTATCAGAAATCAATTTTGGAAATAATAATCAAGCTGTTAAGTTGATTAGTGAAGAATTTAGTATTGACCGAACTAAATGGGGTATTGAGTTTATGTCAAAATCTGTATTTGATGATTTAAAAGACAAGTTTATCAATGATGAAATTAAACTTCAAGTCAATTTAAAAGCGACTAAATATTAAGTATTGATATTTTAAAATACAAAACTGCCTCAAAACCTTGTAGAATCTGAAACAAGTTCAGATTGACAGTATGCAAGTCAGGTTGACAAGCAAGTGTTTTGAGGCAGTTTTGTTTTACTTAAGCTTCTCCAGTCGGACCAAAATTCATCGGGATATTTTGATGCTGTTTTTGGTCGTCCTTTATTTCGCCGTGTGAACTTTCGTAACGCTTTATGTTTTCAGACAAAGCCCTGAGTAATCGCTTAGCGTGTTGAGGTGCTAAAATCATTCTTGATTTGACTTTAGACTTTGGCACTCCAGGCATTACGCTTACAAAATCAAGTACAAATTCTGTAGAAGAGTGATTAATAATCACTAAGTTACTATAAGTTCCATTAGCTATATTTTCATCTAACTGAATATTGAGCTGATTTTTTTTGGCTTTATCGTCTTTACTCATAGCATTATTAATTTAAGTTTACACTGACGTTAGGTTGCATATCTTCAGGCTTTAACATATTGTCAAGTTCTTCTTCAGAACCAACAATAATATCGTCAAATTCTCTTAGTCCTGTTCCAGCAGGTATTTTATGACCTACAATAACATTTTCTTTCAAGCCTTCAAGTTTGTCAATTTTACCACTAACAGCGGCTTCGTTAAGGACTTTAGTTGTTTCCTGGAATGAAGCTGCAGAAATAAACGACTTAGTTTGAAGTGATGCTCTAGTAATACCTTGAAGAACTGGGATAGCAGTTGCAGATTCAGCGTCTCTTGCTTCCACTACTTTTTTGTCCTCACGTTTAAGGATAGAATTTTCATCTCTTAATTCACGAAGAGTTACTATTTGACCAGCTTTAAGGTTTTGACTATCTCCTGGGTCCTCAACTACTTTTTTAGCAAAAATATTATCGTTTTCTTCAATAAAATCTTGCTTATGAACCAATTGGTTTTCTAAGAAAGTGGTATCGCCAGAATCTTTGATTTTCACTTTTTGCATCATTTGTCTTACTACAACTTCGAAGTGTTTATCATTAATTTGAACTCCTTGAAGTCTATAAACTTCTTGAACTTCATTAACTAAATACTGCTGAACCGCACTTGGGCCTTTGATATTAAGAATATCGTTTGGTGTTACAGAACCATCTGACAATGGCATACCTGCTCTTACATAATCGTTTTCTTGTACTAAGATTTGATTAGAAAGTTTAACCAAGTATTTTTTAGTTTCACCAAGTTTAGATTCAATAATAATTTCACGGTTACCTCTTTTGATTTTACCAAAAGAAACCACACCGTCAATTTCACTTACAACAGCTGGGTTAGACGGGTTACGTGCTTCAAACAATTCTGTCAATCTTGGTAAACCACCAGTAATATCACCCGCCTTAGATGAACTTCTTGGTATTTTAACTAAGATTTTACCTTCATCAATTTTTTCTTCATCGTCCACAATTAAGTGAGCTCCAACAGGTAAATTATAAGACCGTATATTTTCACCTTTAGTATTTAAAATGTGAAGTGTTGGTATCTTACGTTTATTTTTGGATTCACTAATCACTTTTTCTTGGAAGCCTGTTTGTTCATCAGTCTCAATTTTATAGGTTAAGCCTTGTTCGATATTTTCGAATTTAACTTGACCAGAAAATTCTGAGATAATTACTCCGTTGTACGGATCCCATTTACAGATGACGTCACCTTTTTTAACCATAGCTCCAGGTTTGATAAATAGTTGAGAACCATAAGGAATAACATTTGTAGATAAAACTACTCCTGATTTTTTGTCAACTAATTTAAGTTCTGAAGTTCTTGAGATAACAACTTTAATGTCGTTACCTTCATTATCTTTACTATTTACAGTTTTAAGATCTTCAATTTCAGCTTTTCCATCAAAGTTAGCTTCAAGCTTATTGTCTTCAGAAATGTTACCCGCAATACCACCAACGTGGAAAGTTCTCAAGGTTAACTGAGTACCTGGCTCACCAATAGATTGAGCGGCAATAACACCAACAGCTTCACCTCTTTGAACTGTTTTGCCGGTAGATAGATTTCTACCATAACATTTCACACAAATACCTTTTTTAGACTCACAAGACAATGGAGACCTTACTTCTAAACTATTTAGAGCAGAATTTTCTACCATTTCTGCTTTCTCTTCCGTAATTTCTTCTCCAGCTTCTAAAATATGTTCACCACTAATAGGGTCTTTTACTTCATTGAGAGATGTTCTACCGACGATACGTTCACCTAAGGTTTCTACTACTTCGTCATTTTTCTTTAAGGCAGAAACTTCAATACCTCTCAAAGTACCGCAATCTTCTTCTCTAACAATAACATCTTGAGACACATCAACAAGTCGTCTAGTTAAATAACCTGCATCTGCTGTTTTTAGAGCCGTATCGGCAAGACCTTTACGAGCACCGTGAGTAGAGATAAAATATTCTAAAATTGATAAACCTTCTTTAAAGTTAGAAAGAATTGGGTTTTCAATAATTTCACCACCACCAGAAGTTGATTTTTTAGGTTTAGCCATCAGTCCACGCATACCTGTAAGCTGTCGGATTTGTTCTTTTGAACCACGAGCACCAGAATCAAGCATCATATAAACTGAATTGAAGCCTTGCTTGTCTTCAGTTATACGTTTCATAGCTAATTCTGTAAGATTAGCGTTAGTCGCTGTCCAGATATCAATAACTTGGTTATATCTTTCATTATTAGTGATAAGTCCCATATTGTAGTTACCTACAATAGTTTCGACTTGAGCGTTGGCTTCATCAATTAATTGTTGTTTTTCTTCAGGAATAATAATGTCACCTAATGAAAAAGATAACCCGCCTTTAAAAGCGTAGTTATATCCTAAACTTTTAATTTTATCTAAAAATTCAGCAGTTTCAGGAATACTAGTTTTCTTGATAACATCACTAATTACTTTTCTTAAAGCCTTTTTAGTAAGAACGTCGTTAACGTAATCAACTTGTTCAGGTAAGTGTTCATTAAAAATAACTCTACCTACTGTAGATTCAATGATTTTATATGGCTTTTCAGCTTTAGGATCATTGTCTTTGATTCTTACTTTTATTGATGTATTAAGTTCAACTTTTCTTTCATTAAGAGCAATATTAACTTCTTCGAAAGAATAGAAAGTTAAACCTTCACCTTTCATTTTGTAGTCTTTATCAGACTTACGTTCTTTAGTCATATAGTATAAGCCAAGAACCATATCTTGAGAAGGTACGGTAATAGGTGAACCGTTTGCAGGATTTAAAATATTGTGAGAAGCTAACATTAAAAGTTGAGCCTCTAAAATAGCCTCAGGACCTAATGGTAAATGAACCGCCATTTGGTCACCATCAAAATCTGCATTAAATGCTGTACAAGCTAAGGGGTGAAGTTGGATAGCTTTACCCTCAATTAACTTAGGCTGAAAAGCCTGAATACCAAGCCTGTGCAAAGTTGGTGCACGGTTAAGTAAAACTGGATGGCCTTTTAGCACATTTTCTAAAATATCCCAAACTATAGGTTCTTTTTTGTCTATAATTTTTTTAGCAGATTTTACGGTTTTGACAACACCTCTTTCTATCAATTTTCTGATAATAAAAGGTTTGTAGAGTTCTGCTGCCATATCTTTTGGTAAACCACACTCATACATTTTGAGCTCAGGACCAACAACAATTACCGAACGTGCTGAATAGTCAACACGTTTACCTAATAAGTTTTGTCTAAAACGACCTTGCTTACCTTTTAAAGAATCTGAAAGCGATTTTAAAGGTCTGTTAGAATCGGTTTTGACTGCAGAAGATTTTCTAGTGTTGTCAAATAAAGAGTCAACAGATTCTTGAAGCATACGTTTTTCGTTACGCAAAATCACCTCAGGCGCTTTAATTTCCATCAATCTTTTTAGACGATTATTTCTAATAATAACACGTCTGTATAAATCGTTAAGGTCAGATGTTGCAAAACGACCACCGTCAAGTGGTACCAAAGGTCTTAATTCAGGTGGAATGACTGGAATAACTTTCATAATCATCCATTCTGGATTGTTATTACGGTTATTTTTAGAGTCTCTTAAGGCTTCAACAACCTGAAGTCTTTTTAAAGCCTCTGTTTTTCGTTGTTTAGACGTTTCATGATTTGCTTTATGTCTCAAATCGTAAGACAGTTCATCAAGATCAATTCTTTTTAATATTTCGATAAGGCACTCCGCACCCATTTTGGCGATAAACTTGTTGGGATCATCGTCTTCTAAATATTGATTTTCTTGAGGTAAGCTATCTAGTATATTGAGATACTCTTCTTCTGTAAGAAAATCCATTTTTTGTAATGGTTCGCCATCTTCATTTTTAGCTTCACCAGCTTGAATCACAACATATCTTTCATAATAGATAATCATATCGAGTTTCTTAGACGGAATGCCGAGAAGGTAACCCAATTTGTTAGGCAAAGATCTAAAGTACCAAATGTGAGCCACAGGAACAACAAGATTGATGTGCCCTACTCTATCTCTACGGACTTTCTTTTCTGTTACTTCTACACCACATCTATCGCATACAATGCCTTTGTAGCGGATTCTTTTGTATTTACCACAAGCACATTCATAATCTTTAACAGGGCCAAAGATGCGTTCACAAAATAAACCATCTCTTTCTGGCTTGTGGGTTCTATAGTTAATGGTTTCAGGTTTTAAAACTTCACCTCTTGATTCTCCTAGAATTTTTTCAGGAGAAGCTAAACCAATTGATATTTGATTAAATTTTACTTGAGTATTCTTATCGTTATGTCTTGTCATTGTACAAGTTTAAAAGAATTAATTTTAAAATATTGTAATGTTTGATAAAACAAACATTTATTCTTCCAATTTAATATCTAATCCAAGGCCTTTAAGCTCGTGCATTAAAACATTAAATGATTCTGGTAAACCAGGTTCTGGCATTGGTTCGCCTTTCACTATAGCTTCATATGTTTTGGCTCTACCGATAACATCATCAGATTTTACGGTTAAGATTTCACGTAAGGTACTTGATGCACCGTAGGCTTCAAGTGCCCAAACTTCCATCTCACCAAAACGCTGACCACCAAATTGGGCTTTACCACCAAGCGGTTGTTGTGTAATTAAAGAGTATGGACCAATAGAACGCGAGTGCATTTTATCCTCAATCATATGACCGAGTTTAAGCATATAAATGACACCTACAGTTGCAGGTTGGTCAAATCTTTCACCGGTTCCACCATCATATAAATAAGTATGTCCATATCTAGGGATTCCAGCTTTATCGGTTAATTCGTTAATTTGATCTATAGTCGCTCCATCAAAAATTGGAGTTGCATATTTTTGATTTAATTTTTGACCTGCCCAACCTAGTACAGTTTCATAAATCTGACCAATATTCATACGAGATGGTACACCTAATGGATTTAATACAATATCAACTGGTGTGCCATCTTCAAGGAATGGCATATCTTCTTCTCTTACAATTTTAGCGACAATACCTTTGTTACCGTGACGACCAGCCATTTTATCACCGACTTTAAGTTTACGTTTTTTGGCGACGTAAATTTTAGCTAGTTTTAAAATACCTGATGGTAACTCATCACCAACAGAAATTGTAAATTTCTCACGTCTTAAGTTCCCTTGTAAATCGTTCTTCTTAATTTTATAATTGTGAAGAAGATCAGCTAATAAGCTATTTAGGTGCTTATCAGTCGTCCAAGTTCCCTTAGTAAGGTGAGTAAAATCTTCTACAGAATTCAACATTTTTAAAGTGAATTTTTTACCCTTTGGTAAAACGTCTTCACCTAAATCATTTTGAACGCCTTGTGCGGTTTTACCGTTGACGAGAGCAAATAATTTATCGATTAAGATATTTCTTAACTCTTCAAATTTAACGTGGTATTTAGCCTCAAGTTTGTTGATTTCTTCTTTGTCTTTTGCGCGTTTTCTTTTGTCTTTGATAGCACGTGCAAAAAGCTTTTTATCGATAACTACACCTCTCAATGAAGGAGAAGCTTTTAAAGAAGCATCTTTAACATCACCAGCTTTATCTCCAAAAATAGCTCGAAGCAATTTTTCTTCTGGTGTTGGATCGCTTTCACCTTTTGGGGTAATTTTACCAATAAGAATGTCACCAGGTTTAATTTCAGCTCCTACTCTAATCATACCGTTTTCATCAAGGTCTTTAGTTGCCTCTTCAGAAACATTTGGAATATCAGGCGTGAGTTCTTCATTACCTAGTTTAGTATCTCTAACTTCAAGAGAATACTCATCTATGTGAATTGATGTTAAGATATCATCTCTAACAACTTTTTCAGAAATTACAATTGCATCCTCAAAATTGTATCCTTTCCATGGCATGAAGGCAACTTTCATATTTCTACCTAAGGCTAATTCTCCAGCTTCAGTTGCATAACCTTGACACAAAACCTGACCTTTCGATACTCTTTCACCTACATTTACAATAGGTTTTAGGTTGATGGAGCTCCCCTGATTTGTTTTTCTAAATTTTATAAGGTTATAAGTTTTAGAATCAGAATCAAAGCTGACTTGTCTTTCTTCTTCGGTACGGTCGTATTTTATGGTGATTTTTTCAGCATCAACATTTTCTACTACGCCGTCACCTTCAGCATTAATAAGGACTCTAGAGTCTGTAGCCACTTGTCTTTCAAGACCAGTGCCTACTATAGGTGAGTCAACTCTTAGTAAAGGAACAGCTTGACGCATCATGTTAGATCCCATTAATGCACGGTTAGCATCATCATGTTCTAAGAATGGAATTAAAGATGCTGAAATTGAGGAGATTTGATTAGGTGCCACATCTATATAGTCGACTTCTTTTGGATCAACTACTGGGAAGTCGCCTTCTTTTCTAGCAATAACCTTTTCAGGAAGTATTTTTCCATTATCATCAATAGGAATATTAGCTTGAGCAATAAGTTTTTCTTCTTCCTCCTCAGCAGATAAATAAAGTGGTTCATTTTTAAAATCAATTACACCATTTTCAACTTTTCTGTATGGCGTTTCAATGAAACCTAAATTATTAATTTTTCCAAAGACTGACATTGAAGAAATCAAACCAATGTTTGGTCCTTCAGGAGTTTCAATTGGACATAATCTACCGTAGTGTGTAAAGTGAACATCACGAACCTCAAAGCCAGCGCGTTCTCTTGACAAACCGCCTGGCCCTAAAGCAGACATACGACGTTTGTTGGTCAATTCTGCCAATGGATTGGTTTGATCCATAAATTGAGACAATTGATTTGTCCCAAAAAATGAATTAATTACCGATGATAGAGTCTTTGCGTTAATCAAGTCAATTGGTGTAAAGACTTCATTGTCTCTAACGTTCATTCGCTCTCTGATTGTTCTTGCCATTCTTGCAAGACCAATTCCGAATTGTTGAGATAATTGTTCACCAACTGTTCTTACACGTCTGTTGGATAAGTGGTCAATATCATCTACCTCAGCTTTAGAATTAACAAGCTCTATAAGGTATTTGATGATAGTTATGATATCATCTTTGGTTAGAACTCTTTTGTCTTCAGAGATATCAAGACCTAATTTTTTATTCATTCTGTAACGGCCAACTTCACCTAAGTTATAACGTTGATCGCTAAAGAAAAGTTTGTCTATAATACCTCGTGCTGTTTCTTCATCAGGTGGTTCGGCATTACGCAATTGTCTGTAGATGTGTTCAACCGCTTCTTTTTCAGAGTTGGTTGGATCTTTTTGTAGCGTATTGTAAATAATAGCGTAATCACTATTACTACTGTCTTCTTTGTGAAGTAAAATGGTTTTAGAACCCGTTTCTAAAATTTCTTCAATATGATCTTTTTCAAGTTCAGTATCACGGTCTAATACGATTTCATTTCTTTCAATAGAAACAACTTCGCCAGTGTCTTCATCAACAAAGTCTTCATACCATGTGTTAAGCACACGAGCAGCGAGTTTACGTCCTAAAACTTTTTTAAGTCCAGTTTTAGAAACTTTAATTTCTTCAGCAAGGTCAAATATTTCTAAAATATCTTTGTCCCGTTCAAAACCAATAGCTCTAAAAAGTGTGGTAACAGGTAATTTTTTCTTTCGATCAATATAAGCATACATTACCGAATTGATATCGGTAGCAAATTCTATCCAAGAGCCTTTAAAAGGAATAACTCGAGCTGAGTATAACTTAGTTCCGTTAGCGTGGAAAGACTGGCCAAAAAATACACCTGGTGATCTGTGCAATTGAGAAACTACAACACGTTCAGCACCATTTATAATAAATGTTCCACTTGGCGTCATATAAGGAATTGTTCCTAAATACACATCTTGAACAATGGTTTCAAAATCTTCGTGTTCAGGATCTGTACAATAAAGTTTTAGTCTCGCTTTGAGCGGAACACAATAGGTTAGACCACGTTCTATACATTCTTGGATTGAGTATCTTGGTGGGTCTATAAAGTAATCTAGGAATTCAAGAACAAACTGATTTCTAGTATCGGTTATGGGAAAATTTTCCATAAACGTGTTAAATAGACCTTCATCAGAGCGTTCTTCTGGTTTAGTTTCTAATTGAAAAAAGTCTTTGAAAGATTTAACCTGTATATCTAAAAAATCTGGATAATCAGGTTTATTGGTTACAGAAGAAAAACTGATACGTTCATTTTGATTTACTGACATCTACGAAAGAATTTAATGCTTATTAGCAAAATTGAAATAATAAAAATTTTGTGTAAACTACACTTGCATTATTAAATGCAAAATGGTTTAGACCAACAGAAGAAATTCTTCTGAGGTCTAAACCTTTAAATATCAAATAGTTGAAATTATTTAAGTTCAACCTCAGCGCCTGCTTCTTCTAATTGTGATTTTAGAGATTCAGCTTCGTCTTTAGCAACACCTTCTTTAATTGGTGATGGTGCGTTATCAACTAATGCTTTTGCATCTTTAAGACCTTGACCTGTTAATTCTTTTACAAGTTTAACAACTGCCAATTTAGAACCACCTGGTGCAGTAAGGATAACATCAAATTCTGTTTGTTCCTCTGCTTCTTCACCACCACCAGCGGCGCCTCCACCTGCAACAGCTACAGCTGCAGCAGCAGGTTCAATGCCGTATTCTTCTTTAAGAATATCAGCTAATTCATTAACTTCTTTTACAGTTAAGTTAACTAATTGTTCTGCGAAATCTTTTAATTCTGCCATTTTCTATCGTTTTAATTGTATTTAAATTTATTTATTAGTGCTTAATTTTAGCTTTCTTTTTCAGAAAGGGTTTTTACTATTCCTGCGAGTTTTCCACCACTAGATTGAAGTGCTGAAATAACATTTTTAGCAGGTGATTGAAGCAATGATACTATATCGCCAATGACTTCTTCTTTAGACTTAATGTTTACAAGAGTCTCAAGGTAGTCATCACCAAGATAGATAGCTTCGTCTACGAAAGCGCCTTTTAGAAGGGGCTTATCATTCTTTTTTCTAAAATCTTTAATAACTTTAGCTGGAGCGTTACCTGTTTCAGAAAACATTATTGATGTATTTCCTTTAAGCGTTTGGTCTAAATCACCAAAGTCTTTATCGGTACTACTCATGGCTTTAGCCATTAAAGTATTTTTTACGACGAGTAATTTGATATTAGCTTTGAAACAAGCTCTTCTTAATTTATTGGTATTTTGAGCGTCTAAGCCAGAAATATCAGTAAAGTAAATGCTTGATGTTTCAGCTAACTTATCAGTTAACTCTTTAATTATAGTTGATTTTTCTTCTCTAGTCATAATTAAAGTTATTGATCTGTGAAACGTTTGGTGTCAATAGCTACGCTAGGTGACATCGTTGAAGACATGTAAATGCTTTTAATGTATATTCCTTTTACAGTTGTAGGTTTTAATTTTACAATTGTACCTAAAAGCTCTCTTGCATTTCCAGCAATTTTATCAGCTTCGAATGATGTTTTACCTATTAAAGCGTGAACAATTCCAGTTTTATCAACTTTGAAATCGATTTTACCGCCTTTGACATCAGACACTGCTTTAGCAACATCCATGGTTACAGTACCAGTTTTTGGGTTAGGCATTAAACCTCTTGGTCCTAAAATTCTACCTAAAGGTCCTAGTTTACCCATAACGCTAGGCATCGTAACAATAACGTCGACATCTGTCCAGCCGCCTTTGATTTTTTCAATATACTCATCAAGACCAACATAGTCTGCACCAGCTTCTTTAGCTTCTTCCTCTTTATCTGGAGTAACTAAAGCTAAAACAGTTGTTTGTTTACCTGTACCGTTTGGCAAGGTAACAACACCTCTAACCATTTGGTTAGCTTTACGTGGATCTACGTTGAGTCTAATGGCTAAATCTACTGATTCATCAAAGTTAGCATTAGATATATCTTTTACAAGTTCTGAAGCTTCAGCAACTGAATAGAGGTTATCTCTATCGACTTTTGCCTTGGCTTCTTTTTGTTTTTTTGTGATTTGTCCCATTGAATTTAATTTAACAATTTAAAAAGGTGCATTACCTTTTACATTAACACCCATAGAACGCGCTGTTCCAGCAACCATTTTCATAGCAGACTCTACAGTAAAAGCATTGAGATCTTGCATTTTGTCTTCTGCAATTGCTTTAATCTGATCCCAAGTAATAGTTGCTACTTTTTTTCTATTAGGTTCCCCTGAACCTTTTTTAGTTTTAGTAGCTTCTAATATTTGTACTGCTGCCGGAGGAGTTTTGATGATAAAATCAAATGATTTATCAGCGTAAACTGTAATTTCAACAGGTAGTACTTTTCCAGCTTTATCTTGAGTTCTGCCATTAAATTGCTTACAAAACTCCATGATATTAACACCTGCAGCACCAAGAGCTGGTCCTACTGGAGGAGATGGGTTTGCTGCGCCACCTCTTACTTGGAGTTTTACAATTTTACTTACTTCTTTTGCCATTTTAATTTTTGTTTTTGATGGGATTGTTTCAGTGGGAAGCAATAAAACAATCTATATCTTGTAACATTTATATTTTTTCGACTTGCATAAAGCTTAATTCTACAGGAGTTTTTCGGCCAAATATTTTAACCATTACTTGAAGTTTTCTCTTTTCTTCATTTACCTTTTCAATTGTACCAGTAAAGCTGTTAAATGGACCATCAATTACCTTTACATTTTCACCAATGGAGAAAGGTATATTGACTTGTTCTTTACTTGTACTGAGCTCATCAACTTTTCCTAATAACCTATTGACTTCAGACTTTCTCAAGGGTACAGGATCACCACCTTTAGTTTCTCCTAAAAAACCAATAACACCATTTACATTTTTTATAATATGCGTCAGTTCACCTTCTAAATTAGCATTGATAACAATATAACCAGGCAGGTACACTTTATCTTTTTGAATTTTCTTACCGTTTCTTATCTGAACAACTTTCTCAGTAGGCACTAAAATTTCATCAACATAATCTTCAAGCCCTTCGTGAGCAATTTCTTTTTCAATATAGTCTTTAATCTTATTTTCAGATCCACTAATAGACCTTACCACATACCATTTTTTTAAAGATGTTTCAGACATAATTAAGATTTTACCCAATTAAAATATTGTTCGATAACACCGCTAAACAATTGATCCACTCCAAAGACTGCAAGAGATAATAAAATTGAAAAAACAGCCACAACAACCATAAGTCTTTGCGCATCTGCATAAGTTGGCCATGTAACGTGGTTTTTTAATTCGTAATAAGATTCATTAACATATTTGATTATACCTGACATTATGTAGCTTTATTAGTGTTTATTATATAGTTATAAACTAAAATCTAAAAAAATTATTTACACGAATTGAAAGACTCCCCGATATACATCGGGACTGGCTTCTCGCCTCGCACTTTGCACGGGTTGAGAGGCTTCCCGATATGCATCGG
>RRZV01000005.1 GCA_003931895.1 Mesohalobacter salilacus | reverse complement strand
ACCATCGAATTTTGCCCATAATCTCGCATTACTTATAGCCTCGTGTTGTCTCGCGTATTTTTTCAGCGTGTTGATATTCAGAGTTTGCTTTTTAGTCTGCTATTTTTTCTTTTAATTTCCGGTTTTAAAAATCAGTCGCCGGTTTCATATTCAGAGTGTGCTATTCAGTCAGCTCCGCAACACATTTCAGAGTGCTAATCAGAGTTCAAATCCGCTTAGAAACTCAGAGTTTTAAAATCAGTTCAGTCAGCGGTTCGATTTTCAGAGTGTGATTTTCAGTTCGATTCCGCTATCTATTTCAGAGTGCTAATCAGAATTCAATTCCGCAAAGTAATTCAGCATGTGATTTTCAGTTCAATTTCGCTTTTAAATTCAGTCGTCTATTATTTCACTAAGCATTTTTGGAAACGATTCATATATGCGAGACAACGGTCTGGCTATGAGTAGTGCGAGCCAAAAAAGCCAAAACTTTTCAATTCAGCACCTACCCAAGCGAGCAATTTTTGATTTATAATTTTCACCGTATAAATATATAAATTGTGAGCGAAAGAAACGCCTAAAACTTTCGATTTTGCCCAAATCCTCGCATTACTTATAGCCTCGTGTTAGCAATAGTCTTTTTCCGATTATTCATAGTTCCTAACTTTATTATTTTCTATAATTATAAAGAAACTATTTCCATACGATACATTTTTTTTTATTCTTTCAGAATAGGAAGGTATCATTCGTGGCAGACTTTTTATTGTCTCAAGTCCAACTTTCTCTAATTCCTTGTTGTTAGATTTAATTGAACTTTCCCAAGGTTTTACCTTACCATCAATTTTTACCATAAATCCAACTTTTAATGTGTCGTTAGTTATCTGAATGTTTTCCTGTTCCAATCTTTTAATTACTAAATCCCTAATCTTATTATTCATACAGCTTATTTTTTCCTTACTGTTTTCGCAATCTGGAAAAGTAGGTTCTGCACTATTTATTATTGGATTTTCGATATCAGGAATTACTTTTCTTTTTATCAGTTCTTTGTTTCCGTAATCTGGCTTGTTTTCTAAATTTTTTGCTTGTAATGAAAGATAAATTTTATGCGTTGGAAAAATGTTTTTCTTCTTATCGTAAATGTTTGACATAAGTATGTTCAACTTGACAATCGTATTCTCAAAAGTCCATTTGATTTCTTTGGAATATGTATCTTTATCGTTTAAGTTTTTTAGAATTTTTCCGTTTGCAATTCCTTTACCGTAATTTTTCTCTAAATTCTGTTCTAAAATCAAATAGAAATTCATCAAATCGGTTCTGAATTTGATATCCTTTTTGTTGTCAAGTTTTTCATTATGATTTGCAATATCCCATTCATTTCTAATTTCCTTAATCAAGCTATCTTGTTTAAAGAAAATGTATCTAACAATTAAATCAACATCTTCGACACTTCCGTCAGACCTTATGTAAGAAATAAGACCTAATTCCTTTTTCGTGGTTTGAAAATCAGAGTCCAAAATTTTTCCACCAACGTATTCTTTTTCTTTTTTTAAATAATCAGATAAGGAAATTTTGTTTATATCAAAATCTTGTTCTTGGCAAAACCCAATTATTGGAATTAGAAAAATTAATATTATAATCGTTTTGTTCATTTATTCGCAGATGTTTTTTAGATTATTGCTAACGTTTTGCATATGGCTTGTGGCGGTTTCGAAGCACTTTCCTGTCCACCGAAACCAAAGCTGGCTACGGAGAGAAAGCCTTGCTGGTAAGCGTTCACCCGCCATAAGCTATATGCTGTGTTGTGCCCAGTATTTTTTATTGTTTCACTTTTTCACTCCAAATTTTCTCACCTTTTCTGTTGATATAAAAAAGCTCGTAAAAACCTGTATATCTTCCATCTGAATATATAAATAGTCTTCCTTTAGCGAGTCCGTTTTTAAATTCTCCATAATCGACATTTCTCTTAAATGGAATTACTTCTCTTCCGTTTTTGTCGATGAAAGCTTCTATAAATGAGCCACCATTACTTATAGTGTCAGATTCTAATGATACTGCTGTCAAACCTTCGCTAAAATCGCTTCTTACATAGTATTTAGGTTGAATGGTAATACTTCCGGAAGTATCGATAAAGCCCCATTTGTCATCAATTTGAACTGCTGCCATTCCGTTCGAGAAAGAGTTTGCTCTCTGAAATCCTTGGTCGCTAATTCTCTGACCTTGTTTGTTTACAAAGTAATAGCCGTCATCAGTGTATTCTATAGCAAAACCTTCTGCATATTCTCCAACATTTTTATTTTGAACTGGGATAAGGTCGCCATTTCTTGTTAAAAAGTAAGTCCCTTTGTTCTGTTCCACAATTGAAATAGAGTCGTTAAATGTTGTCGCAGATTCTAATTCTGGTTCTATTTTCCAATTACCTGACTTATCAATGAATCCATAATACCAATTATCTGGATACAAATTGACATTCTCAGCAAAAATGACACAAGAATTTCCATCGTCAGAATCGTCAAAACCAACATCTTTTATACGGATCATCGCCAAACCATCTTTGAAGTTGAAGATTTCTGAGACTTCTTTTCCTTTGGGCATTTGAAGGTTCTGAAGATTAATAACCTTCTCTCCTTTATTATTCAAATAGTAAAAGCCTGTTTCGTCTTCAAATGCTAATAAGCCATCTGAAAAACGACCCCAAGCGTAGTCCGAAGTAAAAACAATGTTTCCTTCATTGTCTAAAAATCCCTTTTTCTTCCCTTTCTGAAAAAAAACCAATCCACTGTGGAATTCTCGGTCGAGAATATCGAATTTGTCGAGGAAAACTTCTTTTCCTATCGAGTCAATAAATCCGATTTTTCCATTTGCTTTTTCTATGAACCATCTATTCTCGTTTTGAGAAAAAACGCCTTTTGTAGTTCCGAGAACAATTAATATGATGATTACGATTTTCATTTTCATATTGGGCACAACGGTAAGTGTATCTTTCAGTGGCGACCAAAGAAGCGATGCACTTCGTTTTTCAGTCGTAAAGTTAGAAAATAAATCCCAAACTTTTCGTTTCAGCTCCCAAACCTCGCCATTGAAGATACATAATGTTATAAACAGGTTTTTAATTCCGTGATTTTTACATTTAAATTTTTTGGTTCCTGTATTTTCAATAGTTCCATTTTACAATTATCAAGTGATTTAATTTGGTAAATATGGTCATCAGAAGTTTGGTCAAGAGTAAGTATTAAGAAAAAATTCTGTTCAATTTCCTTAATTAGCCAATACCCTTCGTCTTTCCAGCTCTTATTCATTAAAGTATATTTTTTATTCTTTTTCTTAAATTCAATGTCACGAAAGAAAAATTTCTCACTAAATTCTACATCAATTAAATCATCTAATTTCTCAAAATTGTTATTAATTAAAAAATTTTCAATTTCACGTTTATCAGCATTTAATTTATGACTCAAATTCAAAGGACGAAAAACATGCATCAAATTCTTTCCAAGATTTATTTCTATCGAATCTTTTCCATAAAGTCTAAAATCAACGCTTATTGTGTCAGATTTAAAATATATTTTTGATTTATTAAAATTGATATCGACTTTATATAAAGTGTCAAAAAATATACTTCCTAAATTCTGCCTGTCAAAGTCAATTATTCCTCCAACTCCCGACCTTGTTAATTTACCGTATTCAATGATTCGGTTTTCATATGACATCCATATTCCTTTAACTTCTTGACTATAACAAGATGTTAGATTAAATAGAATTAATATTAAAAGTAGGTTTTTCTTCAACTTGTTTATAACGGTCTGGCTATGGGCAGTAGCGCCAAAAAAGCCATTCAGTTTTGTTTTCAGTGGTAAAGTTAGAAAATAAATCCCAAACTTTCGTTTTTAGCCCGAACCCAAGCTATTGCCTATAG
>RRZV01000080.1 GCA_003931895.1 Mesohalobacter salilacus | reverse complement strand
AAACACCAATGAAGTGTTGATTTTGAAGTAGTTTCAAGCCGTAATAGATTTTCTAATGCATAATTCGGGTTAAACACTCACCGCTTTATTGAAGTATCGTCTAAAGGGCAACATCTCTAAATACACTTTTTTGATTTTAGTTTTAAAGTCTTTATCCAAAATGTCTTTCTTAGATAAATTATGCATCACTGCAAAACTTTTATAGCGAAGCAAATCAATATGTTCGTGATCTTTTGCATAGCCTTTTGGAGAAGTTTTCAGTTTATCATCGTCCATCATTTCACCAAAAGTGTTTTTAAAAGAAGGTTTATTTAGAATAGTTTTCAAAACTTCTCCGTCATAATCTATGGCTTCTCGAATACTTTTTAAATTTGGTGATTTGGGTTTATAAAAGCCTCCAGCCAAAAAACTTTCATGGACACCAATATGAATGTAAAAATCGCTCGTATTTGGGCGTTTATCCAGACCTGCGCCAAAATGGTCTTTGTAAGTAGGTTTGTTAGGGTGATAAAGCAAATTATTATTGATGCGATTGAGTATTTTTTTCTTAGGTGTAGGATAGTAATTTGAATCTATTTCAGAAAGTTCAACGTCCAATTGCATCAACCATTTCAGATATTCATCTCTTATGTTGTGGTAGCGTTGGCGATGGGCATCCATCCAGTCTTTATGGTTATTTTTTTGAAGTTCTTCTAAAAATTTAAACAAGCGATTAAAATTCATGAATTGATTTTAACTTGATTAAGTTGAGCTTTAAGTTCTTCCATTGAGGCTTCGAGTTTTTTCAGCATACTGTTTTCTGAATGTTCATTGACGCTAAAAGTCAATTTACTGGTCACTTCCCACAATTCTTGAATATCTTTAGTTTCGATAGTATAAGGTGGATAAATTTCGTTGGTAGAAATGAGCTTTAAAGTTTTGCCATCGGTTTGTTTTTCAATTTTTTTCAGTAAAACCGAATCGTATAAAACGATGATATAAACTTTGTTATTAGTGGCTAAACTTAAACTTTCAACGGCTTTGGCCAAAACCCAATCATCAGGTCTAAAGTCGGGAAGCATACTATCGCCTTCGACTTGAAAACCACGATAGGTGGCGTGTCGGTATTCGGGAAGCGGCATATCAAAAGTAGGTAAGTTTTGATACCACTCCGTATCTTGTACATTATGCGGATAACCTGCCGCAGCTTTTTGATTGACCATTGAAATATTGTCTTGACCTTCAGCATTAACAGTGACAACCTTTGGCATCGTATCGGCTTTATACAAATCAATTTCTTTTTGACGGCTTTCGCCATACAACCAAAGCGGATTGATATTGAAAATTTTAAGCAATTGCATCACCACTTGTCCTGATAATTTAGTCCGTCCACGTTCAATATCTGCCGTAGAGTTTTTGATCCCTAAAACCTCAGCAAACTCTGCTTGAGTTAAACCTTCAGCGTCTCGTATTTGTTTAAAACGTTGTATTTCAAGTGGTAAATCAGCTTTCATAATATTAGGTTAAGGAATTATTCCATAAAATTAAGGAATTTTTCCACACACACAAATTAACCTTAATTTTTTTAATTTGCAGTTTCTAATTCTTTCTAAAAATTATGATTATGGATTTTCACTCAGGTGTTTTTATTTATCAAATTTTCATGCTGATTTTGGCATTGACTTTTTCTTTTTTTGTAATTAGATTATTGATTTTATTAACCCATTACCTAAAACTTAAAATCAAGCAACTTAAAAAAGAAAATCCAAATTTATAAACAAGGATTGTTCTTGAAGCTTTAATATAGGACAAAATTAAACTGATAAACTAAATACTCTTTAATGTTTATAGACCAAACTCTTACAAGCAACCATAATCTGCTTAAATTGAGCTTGTTAGGTTGGGTAGTATATAAGTTTTGTAGTTATAATTTATGGTTTTCCTTTGATCGAGATTTTCCTTTGGTATCACCATTTAATATTTATAAATTAAATTATTTTATTATTCAAGATCATTAGTGGGCATTTAAAACCCTTTGATTTTCAATTGTTTACTATTTGGTTCTTTGAAATT
>RRZV01000081.1 GCA_003931895.1 Mesohalobacter salilacus | reverse complement strand
AAATTGGTTGTTTTTAACTTAGAATGCTCAGTGTGACATAAATTCTCATTACTGGTTTAATAACGTTTATTCGTATATTTAATTTATGTTTTAGAAACACCAACTTTAATAACCTGTTAATACTAATTAAAGAAGAGTTGTTTAACTTTGCCAACCCAAAGTTTTTTTATGCAAGATTTTTTTATCACGCTTTTATATATCATCATCGGATTTTGGATCCTTCGCTTAATTCTTAAATGGGCGTTTCCGTATTTACTCAAGTATTTTATAAAATATATGGGTAAAAAAGCCCAAAAGCGTTATGAAAATCCTAATCAAAACCCTTTTGATAAGCAACATCAATCTTCTAAGCGTTCAAAAACATCTTCTAAACAAGATAAAGAAAAAGTAGGGGAGTATATCGACTTTGAAGAAATTGATTAATTTGCCCGTTCAAAATTTTTTTAAATGAAAATTAACTGGAAAACCATCGGCATACATTCTGGAATTATATTGGGGTTTATTGTCGTTGCCGTAGCTTATTTCTATCCTGTTTTACAAGATAAAATTATCTATCAAAGCGATATCGTGCAATATCTTGGAATGGCCGATGATAGGAAAGATCACATTGAAAAATACGACGAAGAACCGTATTGGATAGATAATGCTTTTGGCGGAATGCCGTCTTATCAAGTCGGTGCAAATTATCCACATCACTATATCAAATCTTTTGACCGCTCTTTAAGGTTTTTACCTCGACCAGCAGATTATTTGTTTTTGTATTTTATTGGACTTTATATCTTATTTTTAGTATTGAGAGTCAAACCTTTACTGGCCTTTTTTGGCGCATTGGTGTTTGGTTTTTCAACTTATCTCATCATTATTTTAGGCGTTGGTCATAACGCCAAAGCGCATGCCATAGCTTATATGCCAGTGGTTATTGCAGGCGTCTTGTTGTGTTTGCGGCATCAATATTTAAAAGGTTTTCTCTTGCTTTCCTTAGGTATGGCACTTGAAATTGCTGCCAACCATTTCCAAATGACTTATTATTTGACCTTGTTATGTGTAGTTATTGGCATAGTCTATCTAATTGAAGCCTTTAAAAACAAAACACTACCTAAATTTGCTAAAGCAGTCGGTATTGCCTTTGGAGCTGCAATTTTGGGCTTAAGTTTAAATGCGACCAATTTGTTAGCCACACAAGAATACACTCAATACAGCACCAGAGGCGAAAGCACTGTAAACATTTCACCTGATGGTCAACCCAAATCAGAGCAATCCGCTTTAGAATACGACTACATCACTGAATACAGTTATGGGATTGCTGAAACCTTTAATTGGCTCATGCCAAGATTTATGGGCGGTTCAAATTCTGAGTCGCTTTCTACAGATTCTGAAACATACGATGAACTATTAAAAATGGGTGCATCTCCAGTTCAAGCTAAACGATTTCTGGAAAATGCACCTTTGTATTGGGGAGATCAACCTTTTGTAGCTGCACCAGCTTATATTGGTGCTGGTGTTTTAGCTTTGTTTGTTTTATCCTTATTTCTTATTAGAAGTAAATTTAAAACCTGGATTATTGCAGGGTCGATTTTAGCTTTGCTCTTATCTTGGGGCGATAACTTTTCAATTTTAACGAAGCTATTTATCGATTATATGCCTTTGTATGACAAGTTTCGAGCCGTGTCTTCTATACAAGTCTTAATCGAACTTTGTGTGCCGTTGATGGCTTTTGTTGGGTTGGCTTATTTTTTTAGTGATAAAACGTCTAAAGAAGCCAAACTAAAAGCCTTAAAAATGTCTGGACTGATTACCGGTGGATTGCTTGTGGTTTTCTTGTTATTTAAAAATGTATTGTTTGATTTTTCAGGCGGTTCAGATTCTTATTTTATGCAACAATACGGTGCTGGCTTTGTTAGAGCATTAAAGCTTGACCGACAAGCGGTGTTTATGGCAGATGCTTGGCGCTCTCTTATTATAGTCCTTTTAGTTTTAGGGATATTGTGGTTGTGGTTGCAGCAAAAACTCAAAATGCAATGGGCAACTTTAATCATAGGTGCAGTTTGTGTTTTAGATTTGGTTTTAGTCGATCAGCGTTATGTTAATGAAGAAGATTTTGTCTCAAAAATTGAAATGAAACGACCATTTCAGCCCAATTCTGCAGACCAAGAAATTTTAAAAGATAAAGCCCATTTCCGTGTTTTAGACTTAAGTGTTAACCCGTTTAATTCTGCTCGAGCCTCTTATTTTCATAAATCACTTGGCGGATATCATGCGGCAAAGCCACAACGTATTCAGGATATTTTTGACTTTCATATTGCTCAAGGCAATCGGGAAGTGTTGAACATGTTTAATGTGAAATACAATATTATTGAAAATCAGGGCAAAATTATGGCTCAACCTAACCCTGACGCCAATGGCAATGCTTGGTTTGTAGATTCTCTAAAAATCGTAAAAGATGATAATGCTGCTATATTAGCTTTAAACGAAATTAATACTAAAAATGTAGCTGTAATTAAAGAAGAATTTGCAGGACAAACTAATTCTAAGAAATTTCAAAAAGATTCATTGGCAAACATTAAACTCACAGATTACAAGATGAATCATTTGGTTTATGAAAGCCAATCAAATAACCAGGCTTTTGCTGTCTTTTCTGAAATGTATTATCCCAAAGGTTGGCAAGCTTATATTGATGGTGAACCTGTAAATCACTTTCAGGTCGATTATACGTTAAGAGGTTTACATATTCCAAGAGGCAAACATCAAGTCGAATTTAAATTTGAGCCACAAGTGATTAAAACAGGAAGTCGAGTAAGTTTAGCTGGTCACGTTTTGTTTTTAATTTTACTATTATTTGGTGCATTTAAGTATTTTAAACAAACTTCAACTGAAGTCAAAGATGACTAAAACACCAAAAAAGGTATTAATTATTTTATATTACTGGCCACCAGCTGGCGGACCAGGTGTTCAACGTTGGTTGAAATTTGTAAAATATCTTAAAGATTTCAACATTCAACCTACAGTTTTTGTGCCCAAAAATCCGCATTATCCTATTGTTGATAAAAGTTTAGAACTTGAGATTCCAAATCACGTTGATGTAGTTAAATCTTCCATCATCGAGCCTTATGCTTTTGCGAAAATGTTTTCTAAAAAAGACACCCAATCTTTAAGCAAAGGCATTATTAAAACCTCAAAAAAACAAAACTTTATACAAAAAACTTTACTCTATATACGAGGCAACTATTTTATTCCAGATGCCAGAATGTTGTGGATAAAACCTTCAGTAAAACGCATTTCAAAACTATTAGATCAAACCAATTTTGATGCCATCACCACCACTGGACCGCCGCATAGTTTGCATCGCATCGGCTATTGTTTAAAATTGAAAAATCCTAATCTTCATTGGGTAGCAGATTTTCGAGATCCTTGGGTTAATATTGGTTATCACAAGGACCTCAAATTAACGCCATCTTCAGCTGAAAAACATCAGCAGATGGAAGAAGAAGTTTTAACTTCAGCAGACCATATCACAGTGACGAGTCCAAGTACCCAAAAAGAGTTTCAACAAAAAACTAAAAAACCTGTGAGTTTAATTACCAATGGTTTTGATGATACTGATATGAGCTCTGAACTTGATGAGCATTTCAGTTTAGCGCATATTGGCACACTAATGAGTGAACGCAATCCTGAGAATTTATGGCAAGTTTTAGCAGAATTAGTGGAAGACAATCAGCATTTTAAAAACAATTTGGAGCTCAAGTTTATCGGACAGGTAAGTCAGAATATTATCGATAGTCTACGACAATACGACTTACAAAAACATTCTACGTTTTTAGGTTATCTACCCCACAAAGAGGCTCAGCAACAAATGTTTAGCGCTCAGGTTTTGCTGTTAATTGAAAAAGATTTAACCCAAACCCAAGGTATTATTCCAGGCAAGTTTTTTGAATACTTACAAGCGAGACGTCCCATTCTTGGGGTTGGGCCACAAGATTGGGATGTGGCTGAACTGATTGCTAAGCACAAGGCAGGTTCAGCGTTTAGCTATCAAGAAAAGGCTGAACTCAAGTCTCAAATTAAAACCTATTTTAAAGCTTTTATGAGCGGAAAACTCCAAGTCAAATCCAAAGGAATCGAAGTTTATCATCGTAGAAATTTAACCGAGAAATTGGTTGAGATTGTTGATGGTCTTAACTAAATCAGAAATATTTTTTTCTAGTATAATAAATTCTAAGTAAACGTCATTGCGAGGGGTTTATGACGGGGCAATCTCGGTTTTTTTATGATTTATTAAACAGACTGCTTCGTCTCCTAAGGTCATCTCGCTGTGACGATAAATACTATAAATTATGAGTGAAATTAATTTAACCGCAATGATCGCAAGGAATTCGCAAGGGACGCTAAGTGCTGTATAGCATAAACTTTGCGCCTCAGCGAGAGAAAATTCACCTATCAAAAGTCTTTAAAATCTCCTGATTAACTTCATGCTTTCCTTCAAAAGATAGGATTTCAAAAGTTTTTCCAAATAGCTTTTCGGCTTTTTCAATTTCTTGTTGGGCTCTTTGCTTAGTGATGTAAGGGTCAGACTTGCCGTAGATTAAATAGGGTTTAAAATTTAAGCCTTCGAAGTTTTCGGCTTTCAATTCTACAGGAATACCACCGGAATGCATCAAGAGAGTATCAGAGTTAATTTTTGATTGTGCAATCCACCGCATGGCCACAGAAACGCCTTGAGAATATCCTAAAACAATAAGCTTTTTATTAGCATAAGGGTGAATTTCTTTTTGATAAATAGCATCAAAATAAGATTTAATATTTTGCATCTCAAGTTGGGTTTCTTCACGTGTGAGCCAAGACGCACCAATGTGTTTAAAATTTTTGTCTTGATAGTATTTTGACGGCGCTTGTGGGGCGATGATGTAATTTTTTTCTGGATTTAAAACCGAAAAATATTGTATAAAATATCGGCTTAAATAACCTAAACCGTGACAAGCCAACCAAATATTTTCAGTTTTATCTGTTAATTGGTTCAGGGTTGAATAGGTTTTTTCAGTTGAGTAGGATATTTTATGTTCAGGCATTTTTTTTAGTTATTTTTGCTAAGCTTCAAAATTAATCAAATTAAGAAGACTTATGACAAATGACGAGATTCTTAAGCGCTGTAATGCCATCACTAAAAACACATTGATGGAAACGCTTTCTATAGAATATACAGAAATTGGAAAAGACCATTTGGTGGCCAAAATGCCTGTAAACTCTAAAGTTTATCAACCTGATGGAGTTTTGCACGGTGGCGCGATGGTCGCCCTGGCTGAAAGTGTTGGTAGTGCGGCGGCTATTGTTTTCTTGGATCCTTCAAAGTTTCATATTAGGGGCATTGAAATTTCTGCTAATCATGTAAAAAGTGTGAAGTCGGGTTTTGTGTATGCCAAGGCAAAACCACTACATTTGGGTAAAACAACCCAGGTTTGGGACATCAAAATCACAGACGACGACAACCGATTGATTTCTGCAGTTAAACTCACTACTTTAGCTTTACCAAAGTCCTCATAAATGCATCAAAGCGATTTTTTTCAAAGTCTTAAATCCCATTATGAGCAAAAATTGCCTTTTGTTTGTTATGCACAAAAGCGAAGTCTCAAAGCGTATTTACAAAGTGATAATTATCTAAATACAGTTGTAGATTTTAGCGAAGCTGGTTTTGTGTTTTGTCCGTTTTCGTCAGCACATCCACAAGTTATTTTTCCTGAAAATCAATCTGAAATTTTAACTTCTCAGTTGAAAAATTATAATTTTGAATCTTTAAAAACCAACTTTGTAACACCTGAAACTGAAAAGCAAAATCATATCAAATTAGTTTCAAAAGCTGTTGAAACCATTAAAAATACAGACATTCAAAAAATTGTTTGTTCTCGAAAGGTTAGTATTAAAAAGAAATTAGATCCTTTAGAAACCTTTAAAAAATTAGTTACAAAATATCCAGATGCGTTTTCGTATTGTTGGTATCATCCTCAAGTAGGTTTATGGCTTGGAGCCACGCCAGAACGTTTTTTAAATCTTGAAAGACATCTTTTGAAAACCGTTGCTTTAGCTGGAACAATCAACGCCAAAGAGCAACCTGAACCCCAGTGGACCACAAAAGAGAAGGAAGAACAACAAATGGTGGTTGATTTCATTGTTTCTGCTTTAAAAAACCATTCCAAAAATCTCGATGTTGGAGCTGTTCAAAATGTCAGGGCTGGAGATTTGTGGCATTTAAAATCTGATATTAAAGCTCAAATTCAACCTGAACATTTATCTAAAATCATTCTGGATTTACATCCTACATCAGCAGTTTGTGGATTGCCAAAGGAAAGTGCTAAAGTGTTTATTAAAAAAAATGAATTTTACGAGCGCAGTTATTATTCTGGATTTTTGGGACCAATGCATCTCAAACATGCCGTAAATCGATCTAAAACCCAAAGAAACCAAGAACAGCAAGTTATAAAAAGCATCAAACGTATTTCAGATTTGTTTGTTAATTTAAGATGTATGCAGGTTTTTGATAATCATATCGAACTCTATGTCGGCGGCGGGATTACCAAAGACAGTCATCCTGAAGCTGAATATATGGAAACCTTAGCTAAATCTCAAACCCTGTTAAATGTGCTTTAATAAAGTTATTCTTAAAAAAGTTAATGAGTTTAGAATCGTAAATTTGTATAAAAATAAAATTTGAAGCAAATCATTTCATCAATTCCTTTAGCTCAAACTATTGTTGAGTTGTGCCGTAAAGCCAACATAAAACATATTGTAATTTCGCCAGGTTCACGTAATGCACCACTGACCATCAGTTTTGCAACGCACCCGTTTTTTAAAACCTATAGTATTGTTGATGAACGCTGTGCGGCTTTTTTTGCTATGGGTATGGCGCAACAACTTCAAGAACCCACAGCTTTGGTTTGCACTTCAGGGTCGGCGATGTTAAATTATTTTCCAGCGGTTGCCGAAGCTTTTTACAGCCAAATACCTTTAGTAGTGATTTCAGCTGACCGCCCTGAATATTTGATTGATGTTGGCGACGGACAAACTATAAATCAGCCCTTTGTTTTTAATAACCATGTGGCCTATGAAGCCAATTTAAAGAGTGACAACCGCAATGATGATAACACCTTGATTCAAGATTTTAACGCGAATCAAATTTTTAATGCTTTACAGACTTGCTATCAACATCAACTCCCTGTGCATATCAACGCCCCATTTGATGAACCACTTTATGATAAAATTGATGCTCAAAATGTCGATTTAAATGCATTTGATTTTACTGATAAAGGTATATTTCCTCAGATACATTCTACGCATATAGACAATTTCATTGAGCAATGGAATGCAGCAAATCGGAAATTGGTTTTAGTAGGTGTCAACCATCCCAACGATATCAAAATAGAAGATTTAGACTTTTTAACACAAGATGACTCAGTTATCGTTATGACGGAAACCACATCTAATTTGAATCACGAGAGGTTTTTTTATAGCATTGACGGGATGATTGCCCCCATAGAATTAGATGATAAAAAAGAAAATTTATTCGAAAAATTGCAGCCCGATGTTGTATTGACTTTGGGCGGTATGATAATATCCAAAAAACTAAAAGCGTTTTTAAGACGATATAAACCTGAATTTCATTTTCATATCAATCCGCATAAGGCGTATGATACTTTTTTTTCTGATGTTACTCATTTGC
Organism: Mesohalobacter salilacus; assembly: GCA_003931895.1. GTDB lineage: Bacteria > Bacteroidota > Bacteroidia > Flavobacteriales > Flavobacteriaceae > Psychroflexus. The sequence continues at coordinate 18,999 of RRZV01000081.1, read as the reverse complement.
CTTATCGAGTTGATGAATTTTTGAAAGCAATTCAGCCTAAAATTAATACACAGTCTTCAGATTATTTTCCGTTTTGGAATTCAATTAAGCAAAACCGTGAACTTCAAACAAAAGATTATCTCCAAAATATACCCTATTCAGATTTTTGGTGTTATGATTTCATTTTCAAAAATCTGCCAAAGGATATTTTACTGCATCTCGGGAACAGCTCTTGCGTGCGTTATTCTAATTTTTTTGATTTAGATACACAGACACAAGTCTTTTGTAATCGTGGCACAAGTGGTATAGACGGTTCAACATCTACGGCGATTGGTTCGAGCGTTGTTCAAAATAAACCAGCCTATTTAATCTGTGGAGATTTAAGTTTTTTATACGATTCCAACGCGCTTTGGAATGATTACACACCCTCCGATTTTAAAATTATTATTATCAATAATCACGGTGGTGGTATTTTTAGAATTTTACCAGGCGATAAACACGATGACTATTTTAACACCTATTTCGAAACTCAACATCAGCATACAGCAGAACATTTAGCAAAAATGTATGGCTTTAATTATGTGAAAATTGACAGCAAAAAAAGTTTAGAACAAGCTTTGCCTGAATTTATTGAGAACAAACACAAATCAATTTTAGAAATATTTACACCTACAGAATTAAATGATAAGGTGTTGTTGGAGTATTTTCAAGTTTTGAAATCAACAAACTCCAAAAATTAACAAAAAAAACGCCCCTGAAAAGAGGCGCTTTAAATCATTTAAAAAATGAGTTATTATTTCTAGTACTTTAAATTGATATTCAAAGTAAACTCATCATAAATTGTTTTGTCACCTAAGTTGTCAAAAAATGAGCCTGAACCATAACGGATATCGTATTTAGTTCTGTCGATAACCAATGATGTAGTTGCTGTGTTATCAGATACTTTTAAGTCAAAAGCAATAGGATTTGTTTTACCTTTGATAGTCATATCACCAGATACACCATAAACTCCATTTGATTTTTCGGCTGCCGTTTTAATAGTAAATTTAGCTGTTGGGTAATTTTTAACGCCAAAAAAGTCATCAGAACTCAAATGTCCTTCTAATTTTTTCTTGTTGTCACCTTTAAGGTCAGTTACATTAATGGAAGTCATATCAGCTGTGAATTCACCACCAACTAACTTTCCTTTGCTAAACTCTAAATAGCCTTCTTGAAGGTTAATTGTACCAGCGTGAGAGCCTGTGAGTTTTTCTCCAGTCCATTCAATTGTACTGTTTTTGACATCAACTTTCTTTTTTTCAACATCAGCTGAAAAGGCAACCATAGTCAAGGCAATTATGCTTGCAAAAATTCCTTTTGTAAAATTTGTTCTTGTTTTCATAGTTTAAAATATTTAAGGTTAAATGTATTAAGGTTTAAAATTAAAGTTCTGTAAATAATTCATTTTGAGGTTTTCTTACTTTTTTAGCATGTTGCAAATCATCTTTTTCACTTCTATAGCCAATGGTTGCAATTACTGTTGCATGAAGATTTTTAGACTTTAAATCTAAAATTTCATCATATTTTGTCTTGTCAAAACCTTCCATCGGACAAGCGTCATATCCAAAATGAGCAACTGCAGAAAGTAAATTACCTAAAGCAATATAAGCTTGTTTTTCTGCCCAGGCTAATTTTGTATCATTATCAAATTGTAAAACTGTGCTTGAAATCATATCTCTCATCGCACTAAGATTTTCAAGGGGAATGCTTCGAGTTTCACTGATATTTTTAAGATATTGTTCTAAATAATGATCATCAACATTAGTGTTTGCACAAAAAACAATGAGATGTGAAGCATCTGTAATTTGCGATTGATCCCAAGATGCAGTTTTTAGCTTTTGTCTCAGCTCTTCATTTTCTATAATGAGAACTTCGTAAGGCTGAAGTCCGTATGAGGAAGCAGAAAGCTGTATAGCAGTTTTTAACTCTTCTATTTGATTATTGTTTAATTTTTTATCAGGATTAAATTGTTTCGTCGCGAAACGAAATTTTAATTTTTCAATATAATTTGTATTAGCCATAGTTTATGATCTTAATTGATTTAAAATTTGATTTATATGTTTTAATTCTTCTGAATTGAGATTTTCGGTCAGCTCTTTTTCTTTTAACTCTACAGAGGCATTGACCTGTTTTAAAAATGTCTCACCATAAGGCGTAATAAGAATCTCAACTTTCCTACGGTTGTGTTCGCATATCGCTCGACTAACTAATTTTTTGTCTATCAGTTTGTCGACCAGCCGTGTCGTATTGCTCATTTTACTGATCATTCTGTCTTGAATAGTCGATAAATTGGCAGGTTTCCCTTTTTGACCTCTTAAAATACGTAAAACATTAAACTGTTGTATACTAATATCAAAAGGCTTAAGGATAGCTGCTATTTCCTCATTAATGAAATTTGATGTATAGATGATATTAATCAAAGCTTTTTTATGCTCTGAAATTTTATCAGTTTTTATAACAGTTTCAATATTCACGTATATACAATATTTGTATGTACAAATGTATAAAGTAAAGAAGCATCTTAGTAATAATGAAATGTTAATTTTTGGAAATAAAGAACCCTTGCTTTATAGGCAAGGGTTTAAGACTTTAAAATGACTTCAAAGATTATATGTCTTCAAAATCTACATCAGTATATTTTTCGGCTTCGGGCTTTGAACCTTCAGCACCGTTTGATTCTGATTTTTGAGAAGTAGGGTCAAAGTTAGGTTGATGTCTTTCACTGATGACTTCTTCACCTTTTTCGTTGATTATAAAATCTGTAGCTTCTTGAAGTGCGGTTTGAAAATCTTCAAAATCTTCTTTGTAAAGATAAATTTTATGCTTTCTATAGAAATAAGACCCATCATCGTTAGTAAATTTTTTACTTTCTGTAATAGTTAAATAATAATCACCAGCTTTTGTTTCTCTGACGTCAAAAAAATACGTTCGTCTTCCTGCTCTAATGACGCGTTCAAAAATGTCTTCATTTTTTCTATCATCCTTATCACTCATAATCTTAAAAGTTTTTAGTTATTGGTTGTGAGGTCAAAAATCTTAAAAAAATTAACATAACACAAACAATTTCTAATTTTCTTTTGCTTTTAGTTGTTTTTCGTAAAGTGACTTGTAGTAACCGTCTTGATTGACAAGTTGTTGGTGATTGCCTTGTTGGATGATTTTTCCTTTATCTAATACAATAACATCATCTGCATTTCTGGCGGAAGATACACGGTGACTAACTATAATAGCGGTTTTATCTTTTGAAATGGTATTAAATTTATTCATGATAGCTTCTTCTGTTTCGGTATCTACCGCCGATAAGCAGTCGTCAAACAAAACAATTTGAGGGTTTTTAATAATTGCACGTGCTATCGATACCCGTTGTTTTTGTCCACCAGAAAGCGTTATACCACGTTCGCCTAAAACTGTGTCATAACCTTTGCTGAAGTTGATAATATTGCTGTGTACTTCAGCACTTTTGGCAGCTTTAATAATTTCTTCATCAGTCGCATTGGCTTTGCCGAATTTAATGTTTTCTTTTATTGAGTCACTAAATAGAAAAGCATCTTGAGGTACGTAGCCAATAGCACTTCTCAAGTCGTTTAAATCTAGATTTTCTATAGGGGTTCCGTCAATACTTATTTCTCCTTTCGATACATCGTATAATCTGCCAATCAGTTCTAAAATGGTTGATTTTCCAGCACCGGTGTTGCCTAAAATAACTAACCTATGTCCAGCTTTAACTTCAAAACTAATGTCTTTAAGCGCTGTAATATTGGTGTCTTCGTAAGTAAAGCTAACATTATCAAACTTGATATTGCCTTTAATGTCTTTTTTTACAGCATTGGACTTGTTGTTGATGTCAGGTTTTTGTTGTAAAAAGTCGTTGATGCGTTTTTGAGAAGCCTCAGCACGTTGCACCATAGTAGTGATAAACCCAACTGATGCCACAGGCCAAGTCAGCATATTGACATAAATAATAAATTCAACTATCACACCTACGTCGGCAATTTCGCCTTTGAAATATTGTAAACTGCCCACATAAATTACAATAATATTACTCAAACCAATCAGCAATATCATTAAAGGAAAAAATAGGGCTTGTATCTTTACCAGATCAATATTTTTGGTTTTGCTTTCGTTTGATAGATTTACAAAATTAGCATTGACGCTGGCCATCATACCATAAGATTTAATGACGCTTATACCGCTAAAGGCTTCTTGAGTAAAGGTATTGAGTTTTGATAAAAACTCTTGAACAACGTTACTTTTTTTGTTGATAGCTACGCTTAATTTATAAATGGCAAACGATAAAATAGGAAAGGGCAGAAGCGTGTACATAGTTAATGTAGGAGCTTTCATAAACATATAGCTGATCAATACCACAAAAAGGGTTAGTGTAGTTACGCTATACATCAATGCTGGACCAACATACATACGTGATTTAGAGACATCATCGCTTATGCGGTTCATTAAATCGCCTGTTCTATTTTTTTTATAAAAATTTAAGGACAAGTTTTCATATTGCTGAAAGACTTCATTTTTTAAGTCAAACTCTATATATCTTGAAGCCACAATAAAAGTTTGACGCATTAAAAAGGTTAAAATAGCTGAAGCTAAGGCAGCACCTATTATCAATCCAATATTAATCATTAATTCTTCTCTTAATTCAGCATTGCTATAGGTTTCGTTATTTAAATACTTTTCAATTGCAGCTGTTGAATTACCAATCAATTGTGGTGGAAATAAAGAAAAAATCCGAGCTCCAATGGTTATAAATACACCCAAAAGCAACCTGCCTCTGTATTTGTAAAGATATTTATTGAGATAAAATAGTGATTTCATGACCGAGCGCAAATTTACATTTTAAATTAAATTTCATTCTTATAATAACAGAAGTTTAAGGGACATTAAATTAAAAAGAAAATATATATTAATATCGGATAGTGTTAAAAATTTGATTTACCGATGATAAAGATATATCTTTGTGGTATGTGGGATATAAATTTGTCATATAGAGAAAAACTGCAAGCCACCTACGACAGGCTTTATGAGAAAAAGGCGCTTTTGCACGATGCCAGACCGCTTCCACAGATTGCTTTGCAAAAAATCAAAGAAGCCTTAGCCGTAGAGTGGACTTACAATTCCAATCACATAGAAGGCAATACACTTACCCTACGCGAAACCCAAATGGTTTTGCAAGAAGGCGTTACCATTAAAGGCAAATCGCTTCGAGAACATTTTGAAGCCAAAAATCACGACTTAGCGCTTCAGCATTTATATAAGCTTGTCCGTAAAGATTACGAGCTTAATGCCGTTGATATTTTAGAAATTCATCGCTATGTTTTGAGAAGCATAGAAGATGATTATGCCGGTAGGCTTCGCAATGCTGGCGTTCGTATTTCTGGAGCCAATTTTGTGCCGCCCAATGCACGTAAAGTGCCCGATTTGCTTGATGAACTCATTGCTTTTGTTATAGAAAATCCACTTCAGCTCAACGATATTGAGTTGGCAACCATTTTTCATCACAAATTTGTTTGGATTCATCCGTTTTTTGATGGCAATGGCCGCACCGTACGTTTGGTGATGAATTTACTTCTACTCAAAGTTGGGTTCACACCAGCTATTATACTCAGTAACGACCGTAAGAAATATTACGCTGCGCTCAATGCCGCTAACCAAGGCAAGTATTACAAGCTTAGTCTGTTGATGCTTCAAGCTTTGGAGCGCACTATGAATATCTATATCGGTTCGCTTCCTGACAATGATTTGGGCTTTACCGAAATTTCTAATTTAGTGCAGGAAGAAAATTTGCCTTATGGTCAAGAATATATCAGTTTATTGGCACGTCAGGGCAAAATCGACGCCTACAAAGAAGGTCGCAATTGGCTAACTACAAAAGAAGCCATTGAAGAATATCGCACTAACCGTAAGCGAAAGAGATAACATAGGTTTTTGAAGCCAGGAACCTGCTTTCCGCTATATCTCAGATTGCTGAGCTCAAGCGCCTGTAAGGTTTGGCAGGATTACCGCTTTTTTGCGGCACTCTGCCAAACCAACAGTTGCTAAAGCTTACCAACCCGAGGATGCCGCTACAATCAGGGCTAAAGTTTGGATTTGTGAATTAAAATTTCAGAATTTTGATTGTTGAACTATCCTATATAAGTAGCCATTTTAGTTGAAAGCTTAATTATAGCATTCATGCATTCGTGGCATTTTATTTTACAATAATTATTCAAATAATCAATCATTAGTTTTTTTAAACATTAATTATACTTTGCTCAGTCTCGAGTTAAAATCGCTTTGAGTAGATTTGCAAATTGTATTTTTAAAACTAAAATCTATTGAAAGCTGAAGAAGTCATTCAAGTTTTAGGGGCGAGAGCTCATAATCTCAAAAACATTGACGTCAACATTCCTCGAAATCAACTTGTGGTTATCACAGGTTTGTCGGGTTCGGGAAAGTCATCTTTGGCTTTTGACACCATTTATGCTGAAGGTCAGCGTCGATACATCGAGACTTTTTCAGCCTATGCCAGACAGTTTCTCGGCAATCTTGAACGCCCAGATGTCGATAAAATAGACGGCTTATCACCGGTCATTGCTATAGAACAAAAAACCACGAGCCGGAGTCCACGTAGCACAGTTGGTACCATTACTGAAGTTTACGATTTTTTGCGTTTGCTTTTTGCCCGAGTAGGTACGGCTTACAGTTATAAGACGGGCGAAAAAATGGTCAGCTATACCGATGACCAGATTTTGGATAAAATATTATCAGACTTTAAAGGTCAAGCCATTAACATTTTAGCACCCAAAATTCGTTCGCGAAAGGGTCATTATCGAGAGTTATTTGAGCAAATCGCAAAGCAAGGTTATCTTAAAGTTAGAATTGACGGCGAAATCAAAGACATTGTTAAAGGTCTAAAAGTTGACCGTTACAAAACCCACGACATAGAGATTGTAGTCGATCGACTAAAAGTTGAAGATAAGCCATCAGTCAAAAAACGCTTATCAGACAGTATCAAAACAGCAATGAAATTGGGTCAAAACACTTTGATGGTTTTGGCTAAGGATGATAAACAGCCTGTATTTTTTAGTCGTGAATTGATGTGTCCAACAACGGGAATTGCCTACCCTAATCCTGAACCCAACACGTTTTCTTTTAATTCGCCCAAAGGGGCTTGCCCTCAATGTAACGGCTTAGGACAAAAATATGTAGTCAATACTGAAAAAATTATTCCAGATAATAGTTTGTCTATCAACAAAGGTGGTATTGAACCACATGGTAAAGCTAAAAATAATTGGGTGTTTAAGCAACTGAAAGAAATTGCTTTACATTTTGATTTTAAGTTATCTGACCCCATCAACAAGATACCAAAAGAAGCACTTGAAGTCATTTTACACGGTGGAAATGCAAGCTTTAAGCATTACAACGAAACGATGAAAATGGATATTGAGCACCGTTATGATTTTGAAGGTGTAGCTACTTTTATCGAAAACACCTACAACGCCAAACAATCTTCAACTTCTTTAAAACGTTGGGCGAAAAAGTATATGGACCACATTCTTTGCCCATCATGCCAAGGTAGTCGGTTAAAAAAAATGGCTTTACATTTTAAAATCGATAATCAAAATATTTCTGAATATGTCAACAAAGATATTTTAGAATTATTTGAGATTATTGAAAAATTACCTAAACAACTTTCTAAGTCTGAACTTCAGATTGGGGAAGAAATCATCAAAGAAATCAAAATCCGTTTGCAGTTTTTAATTGATGTGGGTTTGACATATCTTAACCTTAATCGCGGGTCAAAAACTTTATCTGGTGGCGAAGCCCAACGGATTCGAATTGCCACACAAATTGGTTCGCAGTTGGTTGGCGTGTTGTATATTTTGGACGAACCCAGTATTGGTTTGCATCAGCGTGATAACGAAAAGCTCATCAATTCTTTAAAATACTTGAGAGATATTGGCAATTCTATTATCGTTGTAGAGCACGATAAAGATATGATGCTCAGTGCAGACCACATTATAGATATTGGTCCCTTTGCAGGGAAAAACGGTGGTGAAATCATCAGTCAAGGTTCGCCTCAACAAGTTTTAAAACACAACACTGAAACGGCTCAATATCTCAGTGGCACAAAAGAAATTAAAGTTCCCGAAAAACGTCGAAAGGGTAATGGCAAACATTTACATTTGGTTGGGGCAACAGGCCATAATCTAAAGAATGTCAGCATCAAAATTCCTTTAGGACAAATGATTGCGGTTACTGGTGTTTCAGGAAGTGGTAAATCCACTTTGATTAACGAAACACTTTACCCCGTTTTGAACGCGCATTATTTTAATGGCGTAAAAGAACCTTTGCCTTACAAAACCATTCGTGGGCTTAAGCATTTAGATAAAGTTATTGATATCAATCAAAAACCCATCGGCAGGACGCCGCGATCTAATCCTGCAACTTATACGGGAGTGTTTAGCGAGATTAGAAACTTATTTGCTAAAACTCCTGAGGCGCAAATCAGAGGCTACAAACCTGGTCGATTTAGTTTTAATGTCAAAGGTGGCCGTTGTGAAACCTGTGGCGGTGCTGGGCTGAAAGTGATTGAAATGAATTTTTTACCCGATGTTTATGTAGAATGTGAAACTTGTTATGGCAAACGTTTCAATAGAGAAACTTTAGAAATTCGCTACAAAGGTCAATCCATAAGTGATGTCTTGCAAATGACCATTGATGAAGCGACTGCATTTTTTGAGCCTATTCCTAAGATTTACCGTAAACTTAAAACGATACAAGACGTCGGTTTAGGTTATATCACTTTAGGTCAGCAAAGTACTACGCTATCAGGTGGAGAAGCACAGCGAATTAAATTGGCAACAGAATTATCTAAAATTGCTACAGGAAACACGTTTTATATTCTCGATGAACCAACAACAGGCTTACATTTTGAAGATATTCGGGTGTTAATGACTGTTTTAAATAAACTGGTGGACAAAGGCAATACGGTATTGATTATTGAACACAATATGGATGTGATAAAAATGGCTGATTATATTTTTGACATCGGTTATGAAGGTGGACAGGCTGGTGGACAATTGGTTGCTAAAGGCACGCCTGAGCAAATTATTAAAGACAAGAAGTCTTATACGGCGAAGTATCTCAAAAAAGAATTAAATTAGCAGTCTTTTTGAAATATGACGTTATGGTAAATAAACACTTTAAAAACTGGAATGAAATTAAGACCAACGATAGTTGGGCACTCTTTAAAATCATGAGCGAATTTGTTTATGGTTACGAGCGAATGTCTGAAATTGGACCTTGTGTGTCTATTTTTGGTTCGGCAAGAATGAAGCCTGAAAACCCGTATTACGAATTAGCTGTAAAAGTTGCAGAGAAAATTGTTGATCAAGGTTATGGCATCATTTCTGGTGGCGGTCCTGGCATTATGGAAGCTGCTAATAAAGGCGCTCATCAGGCTGGCGGCACTTCTGTAGGCTTAAATATTGAGTTACCTTTTGAGCAACACGACAATCCGTATATTGACAAAGATAAAAACCTTGAATTTGACTATTTTTTCGTAAGAAAAGTGATGTTTGTTAAATATTCTCAAGGTTTTGTTGTGATGCCTGGTGGTTTTGGCACTTTAGATGAATTGTTTGAGTCTATCACTTTGATACAGACCCATAAAATTGATAAATTTCCTATTATTTTAGTAGGCAAAGACTTTTGGTCAGGGCTTATTGATTGGGTTAAATCAGTAATGGTAACTAAATTTGAAACGGTTAGTGAAAGCGATTTAGATTTGATTCATCTTGTAGATGACGAAGATGAAGTTATTGACATATTAGATCAGTTTTATAACAAATACGACTTGAGTCCAAATTTCTAATTTTTAGACAAATGCGGAGTTTGATATATGTTGGTTTGATGCTATTTTACGTTCTGAGCAGTTGGTCTCAAAGCACAGCTAAAGTTATGTTTTATAATCTTTTAGAGTTCCCTGAAGCACCGCCTAATAACCGTGAGTTAATTTTAAAAGATATCATAGACGAGGTTGAACCTGATGTTTTTATGGTTGCAGAATTACAAGATCAAGTTGGAGCGGATTTAATTCTCAACCAATCTTTAAATGATACACAAAATACTTATGCCGCTGCACCTTTTGTTTTTAATACTTCAGGTAATGGTGGTACAATTAATCAATTGTTGTTTTTCAACACAGAAAAATTCAGTTTAGAACTTACAGATGTTATTCAAACTTCGCTTCGTGATATCAACCGTTATCAACTCAAAGCTTTAACTACCCAAAGTCAAACCAATCCAATTACTATTGAATTTTTTGTAGCACATTTTAAAGCCAGTCAAGGGGATTTTAATGAACAAATCCGTTTTGATATGGCTTTGGATTTTACCAACTATATCAATACTAACTTAAGTTCAGATGCAAATGTAGTATTTGCAGGAGACTTTAATTTTTATAATGCAAACGAAAGCGGTTTGCAACAATTGTTTATTGGCAATACAAGTATTCCTATGAATGATCCTATCAATCAATTAGGAGATTGGCATATCAATTCTACGTTTTCTAATGTTCATACTCAAAGTACACGAGAAAGTAACAATAGTTTTAATGATTTTGGGGCTGGTGGCGGATTAGACGATCGTTTTGATTTTATTTTTGTTTCTGGAAATCTTTTAGATGATACTCATGAAGTTCATTATGTGAATGGTTCTTATCAAGCCTACGGCAATAATGGAAATTGCTTTAATGAAGACATAAGTGATACTTCATGTGTTGGAGATTTTTCTCAAAATATTAGAAATTTACTTTGGAATATGAGCGATCATTTACCTGTGGTTATGGATATTGAATTCAATCAAAACTTTTTAAACACAAGAGATTTTTCAGGTTCTAATGTTTTGAAATTACCCCAAGGAAATATTGTAAACAAATCGCTGTTAGTAGAAATATCGCCTTTATATTTATCTGAAATAAAACAACTTTATATCTATAATACTTTTGGACAACAAATAAAGACGACAGACGTTTTGAATTCAACCATGCGTATATCTGTTGAAAATTTATCCAATGGCATTTACATATTAACAACCAATCGCGGAAATGCTTTAAAATTTGTAGTGTCACATTGAAAACTTTTAAACTTTCATATCTCTTTTTATTATTTGCTTCTATTGCATATTCTCAACATGAAATGCAAGTTGAAGCTACTTTGTTAGATGATGCTAAGACCTTGTCGATACAACAGCAGATTAATTTTAAAAATGACACAGGTAAGCCGCTAGAATATATTTATTTATACGATTGGGTCAACGCCTTTTCTGACAAGAAAAGTGCATTAGGACAATGTTTTTCAGAAGAATTTGTAAGAAAATTTCACTTTGCTGGTGAAGAAGAACGCGGTGGTACGCTGATAAAAAGTTTAAGCCATAATGCCAAAGAATTAATTTGGAAAAGACCGGCTAATTACCCCGATATTATTCAAATTAAACTCGATAAAGCTTTAGAAAACGGTGAGTCTTACAATATAAATATTTCCTATTTTGTAAAAGCACCAGATGCTAAATTTACCAACTTTGGAATTGACGGAGATCAACTTAAATTGAAGTATTGGTTGTTAAAACCTGCATTTTATAAAGAGAAATGGTTCGTTTATTCTCATCGACGACTTTTTGATATGCCTCAACAAGTTATAGATTTAAAGCTAAAGTTTAAAATGCCTCAACAGTATCATTTGACTTCTTCACTAAATGGAGAAATTGTTTACAAAGCTGATAATCAAAAAGTGTACGATTATCCTAAACAAAAAGTTGTAGATACTGATATTTATTTACAAAAAACTTCAGATTTTGACATTAACCAAACGGATCATTCAACATTAATTACCAACATTGATTCAGATGACCTTCAGCCTGAAGTTAAGTCGATTATTTCTTATAGGGTCTTAGAGTTTTTAAATCAAAACTTGGGTAAATATCCTTTTGAAAATATTTTAGTTTCGGAAGAAGATTATCAAATTGCACCTGTTTATGGTTTAAACCAATTGCCAGCTTTTATTAGACCGTTTCCAGATGGGTTTCAATATGATATTAAATTGATAAAAGCTGTGACGGCAAAATATCTTAAAAACACCATTTTAATAAATACTCGAGAAGATAAATGGATGCTTGATGCTATTCAAATTGGATTAATGATAGATTATGTCAATACCTATTATCCTCAAATGAAGTTACTCGGCAAATTGAATGATTTTTACATTATTAAATGGTTTCATATCGCTGATTTGGATTTTAATGATCAATACGATTTTTTGTATAAAAATGTGATGCGTAATAATATTCATCAATCTTTGAGTACCCCACAAGATTCTTTAATTCGATTTAATCAAAAAATAGCCAATCCATATCAAGCAGGCTTAGGTATGAATTTTTTAAAACATTATACATCGCAAGAGGAAATCTCTAAAGGCGTGCAATCTTTTTATGAACAACAAAAACTTAACTTTACCGGTGTCAATGACTTTAAATATCATCTGGCTCAAAACACTTCAAAAAATATTGATTGGTTTTTTGAAGGTTACAATAATTTAGATAGTCCTATAGATTTTAAAATTAAATCTTTAAGAAGAGAAAAGGATTCATTGAAAGTTAAGATTTTAAACATAAACAAAACTAAAGTTCCAGTGTCTTTATTTTGGCTGAAAGATAAAAAGGTTATAGACAAACTATGGATAGAACCCTTTGATAGTATAGCTGAAATAAAAATAGCAAGAAAATCTGCTCATCGGATTGGTTTAAATCACGATGCTGTGATTCCAGAAGTCAATAATAGAAATAACTACAAAGGGGTTTCAAAACTATTTAATAAACCAATACAGGTTAGACTTTTAGAAGATGTAGAAGATCCAAAATACAATCAGCTTTTTGTAATTCCAGAATTTTCTTACAATTTATACGATGGTGTTTCAATCGGTCCTAAACTGTATAATGGAACATTGTTGCCAAGACAGTTTGAATATAAACTATCACCAAAATATGGTTTAAATAGTAATGCCATAGTTGGTTCAGCATCATTAAACTATACGTCTTGGCAATATGATGAAGATTTATTTGGAGTAGCAATGGGTGTTAACGGGACACGTTTTTCATATAATTTTGATTTATTTTTCGAGCGATATTCAGGTTTTATAACTTTAATGTATCGAAATAATAAAGATCGTAGAAGTAATAAGCGACAGTTTTTGTCACTGCGTTCGGTAAATGTCCGACGTGATAGAGATTTGACTAATACTGTTGATGATCCCGATTACAATGTTTTTAATGCGAGATATACCTATCAAAATAAAAATTTAGATCGCTTTTTTGTAGCTTCAATAGATTATGAAATTGCCCAACAATTTAGTAAAGTTTTTGCGACAGCAACATTCAGAAGGCTTTATGAGAATAACAGACAAATTAATATGAGGTTGTTTTTGGGAACATTTTTATTTAATGACACCCGAGATTCTGATTTCTTCAGTTTTGCCTTAGATCGACCTTCAGACTATATGTTTGACTTAAATTACTACGGCCGAAGTGAAGAAGATGGACTGTTTAGTCAACAATTTATTATGGCCGAAGGTGGTTTTAAATCTAAATTACAGCCCGATTTTGCCAACCAGTGGCTGGCTACGTTTAATACGAGTACCACCATTTGGAATTGGATTTTTGCTTACGGAGATGCAGGTCTTGTAGGCAATAAATACGAATCGACAGAATTTTTATACGATTCTGGAATTCGTTTAAATCTTGTTGAAGATTATTTTGAATTGTATTTCCCTGTGTATTCTACACAAGGTTGGGAGTTTCAGCAAGATTATGAAGAGAAAATCAGGTTTATTGTAAGTATTGATTTCGGAACATTGTTCAAGTTATTTACGAGAAAGTGGTATTAGAAACGTTTATAATACTTGATTTTAGAGACACTAAACACTTACTTATTTAATTTAAGGTAAAATTACTTTATCCACAACATGAATCACGCCATTTGCCGCTTGAATATCAGTGATGAAAATGTTTATTATTCTACCGCTTTGGTCTGTAATGGTATTTGTAGAAGCATTAATATTAATGTCACTCCCCAAAGTTGAAATCATTCCAGATTCTAAATTTTCTTCTCTCATAATATTACCCGCTATAACATGAGTATTTAAGGCAGAGGTAAGTGTAGAAGAGCCTATATCATCTAAAGATTGAAGGCTAAGTTCTGTAATTAAAGCTGTAAATGCATCGTTAGATGGTGCAAAGACTGTAAAAGGCGAAGGACTGTCAAAGCTACTTAGCGTTCCTAAAAAATCTGGTTGGTCATCTCTTGTTAAGGCTGAATTAAGAGTTGAAAGATTGTCATCAGCACTAACAAAACTTGTAATATCAGGAATAGTTAAAACAGCATCGACAACATGTATCACGCCATTAAAGGCGATTTCATCAGCTGTAGTTACGGTAGATTGGCCATTTAAAGTAATATCTCCACTCTTATTGACATAGATATTTAAATTATTAGAATTACCAGTAAAAATCTCAGTAGCATTTGTTATTTCATAACCTGTGCTTAAATCTGTAGATTCAAATTTACCAGTTATTACATGAAATAATAGAATTTGAGTAAGTTCATCATTGGTTAGATTTGATAAATCAATATTTTCAAAGGCCTCATCTGTAGAGGCAAAGACCGTAAATGTTCCTGTGTTTAAAGTTTGATCAAGTCCAGTATTTACAAGTAGTTCTTCTAAGGTATTGTGATTTGGACTTGCTGCAATCGTTTCGAAAATATTTGGGGTGTTGTCGATAATTTGTCCAGCTTCATCATCCACACATGATATCATCAGTAAAAGAATGCCAAAAATTAGTAGAGATTTCAATTTCATATTTAAATTTTAAAATACTTTATACAAATTTAAAGTGCTTTTAGTACTCTGTGTGTTTAATGTTTGTTAATGCTTAAAAATAAAAAAAGGAATTATACTTATTTGAAAGGAGTTTATTCTTTTAAAGTTAAAAGAATATAATATTGGGTTAAATATAGTTAATGTTTGTAATACATCGCATCTTAAGTCGTTTAATATAAGAGAAACTGGATTTATTTGAATTAGCCTTTAATAAATACAATATTTCACATAATCAACCTTTGATGAAACCATCGAAGGTTTTTTATGTTTACCACTTAATTACTGCACTTGCCCAAGTGAAACCACTTCCAAATGCTGCTAAGACTACAATATCATCTTTTTTTACTTTGTTATTTTCCCATGCTTCGGTTAGTGCAATCGGTATGGATGCAGCGGTAGTGTTACCGTATTTTTGAATATTGTTATGTACTTGATTATCGTTTAGTTTAAATTTTTTCTGAATAAATTGAGCAATTCTCAGGTTAGCTTGATGCGGAATAAATAAATCAATATCTTCTGCAGATAAGTTATTATGCGCTAAACCTTCATGAATGACTTCAGAAAATCTTACAACAGCATTTTTAAACACCAATTGACCGTTCATATGTGGAAAATACGGAATGTTTTCTTGCGGATTGTCTTTAATGATTTCAGGAACCCAATATTTTGTACTCGGTCCAATGAGTGATAATTCTTCAGCAAATTTACCTTCAGAATGTAGATGTGTGGACAAAATACCTTTCTCTTTATCTTCACTTCTTGTCAACACGGCTGCACCAGCGCCATCACCAAAAAGCACAGAAACATTACGACCACGTGTTGTCATATCTAAGCCGCCACTGTGATTTTCACTACCAATTACAAGTATGTTTTTATACATACCAGTTTTGATAAATTGATCGGCAACAGAAAGCGCGTAAACAAATCCACTACATTGATTTCTCACATCTAAAGCAGGACATGTTGGTATGTCAAGCATCTCTTGAATTTGAACTCCACAACCTGGAAAATAGTAGTCTGGACTTAAGGTGGCAAAGACTATAAAATCAATATCATTTTTATCAACGTTAGCGCGTTCAAGTGCTATTTTTGCAGCTTTGTAACCCATAACAGCAGTGGTGTCATCACTGCCCTTTTTGATATGTCTTCGCTCTTTTATTCCAGTACGTTCTTGAATCCATTCGTCACTGGTATCCATTATTTTTGCAAGATCATCATTGGTGACAATGTTTTCAGGAACGTATTTACCCAGTCCAGATATTTGTGATTGATACATATTAAATTATATTGAAAATGCAATGTAAGTATATTTAGCTTTTAAAAATCTGTTAAATTCTAAGAATAATTATGCGTGCATAATAAATATTTAAATTGATTTCAACTTGATTGTTGCGAATTTGTTAATCATGTCTTGATAATATTATTTTCATTCAAATTCAAAAATCATTCATAACTTGATTTCACTATATTTGCCTCACATAATTTAAAATATGAGTTTCTTTAAATTTTTATTCAGTAAAGTTTTTCTTAAAAATTTAGTTATAGCTATTATTCTCACTATAGCTTTGGTTATAGGTTTGTTCTATTGGTTAAATTATTATACAAATCACAACGAGTATATCGAAGTACCAGATTTAAGCAAGTTAGAAATGGATATTGTTGAAAAAAAATTAGATCAAGTAGGTTTGAGATATGTTATTATGGATTCAACAGCTTTCAACCCAGAATATCCATCCTTTTCCGTAGTCGATCAAAATCCTAGCCCAGGTCAATCAGTAAAAGAAAATCGAAAAATCTATTTAACTATAAACCCCAAAGATTACGCCTTAGTGCGCATACCAGAGAATATAATTGGGAATACAAAAAGGCAAGTCCTACCAAACTTGAAATCTTTAGGCTTTAAAATTGGTAAAATTTCTAAAAAGCCAGATATCGCCAAAGACGTTGTTTTAGCATTAAAACATCAAAATGAGAATTTAAAACCTGGTGATAAATTGAAAAAAACCAGTGTTATTGACATTGTTGTGGGTGATGGCAGTTTAGATTATTCTGAGTCAAATACAGTAAACCCTAATGAGGATGAATGACAATGAAAGCCAAAATAGTGATGATCTTTTTGAGCATTACCACTTCATAGCAGCTAAAGGTCAGGAGCCTTTACGAGTTGATAAATTTCTAATGAATTTTATTGAAAATGCTTCAAGAAATAAAATTCAAAAAGCAGCAAAATCAGGTAATATATTTGTTAATTCAGAAACCGTAAAACCTAACCACAAGGTTAAAGCTGGCGATGAAGTTAAAGTTTTAATGTCTTATCCGCCCTATGAGAATTTATTAGAGCCTGAAAATATTCCTATTGATATTGTTTACGAAGATGACGATTTGTTGGTAGTAAATAAAGAAGCAGGAATGGTAGTTCATCCTGGTCACGGCAACTATTCAGGCACATTAATTAACGCGTTAGTTTATCATTTTGAAAACTTACCTAACAACAGTTCAAACCGACCTGGTTTGGTTCATCGAATTGATAAGGAAACCAGCGGACTTTTGGTTGTGGCCAAAACAGAAGAGGCTATGACGCACCTCAGTAAACAGTTTTTTCATAAAACCAGTCAGCGTGAATATGTGGCTTTAGTCTGGGGCGATGTTAAAGATGATGAAGGCACAATTGAAGGTAATATTGGACGACATCCCAAAAACAGATTACAAAATACAGTTTATGAAGGTGATAAAGCTGAATTTGGCAAACCTGCCATAACGCATTATAAAGTTATTGAACGTTTAGGCTATGTGACTTTAGTGTCTTGCCAACTTGAAACAGGACGCACCCATCAAATCCGTGTTCATATGAAATACATTGGGCACACGTTATTTAATGATTCTCGTTATGGTGGCGACAGAATTTTAAAAGGTACCAGTTTTACCAAATACAAACAATTTGTAGAAAATTGTTTTAAAGTTTTACCACGTCAAGCCCTTCACGCCAAAACTTTAGGATTTGAACACCCAAAAACGGGTAAGCACTTATCATTTTCAACTGATCTGCCCAAAGACCTGCACGCTTGTATCAACAAGTGGCGAAATTATGCAAAACACGCTAAGCATTAAGATCATTAGATTTTCCTATTCTTATATCTTAATTTTCTATAAAACAAAGTGGTTTTGATGTAGTTTTTCTTTTAAATTTACAACAAAAATGAATATGAAAATATTACTCTCTCCTGCAAAATCTTTAAATTTAGAACAAGATTTACCGACCAAAAACTACACAACACCACAATTTTTAGATCAAACTGAAAAATTACATAAAGTTTTAAAATCATCTTCTAAAAATGACCTAAAAGATTTAATGTCTATTAGCGATAAATTAGCAGAGTTAAATTATTCACGATTTCAGGATTTTTCTATAGACCACCAACCTCAAAATTCACGACCAGCCATTTATACTTTTGACGGTGATGTTTACGATGGTATTGATGCATATGAACTTTCTGAAGAAGACATTAATCGTTTACAAGACCGGTTGAGAATTTTATCTGGTTTTTATGGTTTACTAAAGCCTTTAGATTTAATGCAACCCTATAGATTAGAAATGGGGACTTCATTGGAGGTTAAAAATTCAAAAAATTTATATGAATTTTGGAAAGACACGTTAACCAAAACACTCAATAATGAATTACAAGATGAGGAGTTGGTGGTCAATTTAGCGAGTAAAGAATATTCAAAATCTATTCAAAAATCAAAGCTAAAAGGGCAGTGGATTGAGCCTGTATTTAAAGATTACAAAAATGGCAAACTTAAAGTAATTAGTTTTTATGCTAAAAAAGCCAGAGGCTTAATGACAAAATATCTTGCTCAAATTGAAAATCCTGCTTATGACGACATTTTAAAATTTAATGAAGACGAGTATGCTTTTAGTAAATCTGATACAAAAAATGAAAAGCAACCTGTTTTTGTAAGGTGAAAAAGAGGCTGTCTCAAAACCATAAGCCATGTCATTCTGAATTTATTTCAGAATCTTAATAATTTGGTTTTCAGTTGTTATAAGAATCTGAAA
>RRZV01000061.1 GCA_003931895.1 Mesohalobacter salilacus | reverse complement strand
TAACGCTAGCTACCAAATCGCCATTACGCATTTGGGCTTTAAAAAAGTGACCAATACTTGCAATAAACCCCCAAAAACCTTTATATTTGAAAATGAAACAACACACCAAAAACATAATTTTAATATTTTAACATAAATTTAACTTAATTATTTCTGTTTGTATTTTTTTTTTTTTTGGATTTTACATCATGTTTAACCTTAAAAATTTTTAATTATGAAAAAAGTTATGTTATTTACAACTTTCAGTTTTTTCACACTTACAACGAGCAGTTTTAATTTTGATGATAACAAACTTACTGATGAGGTATCTTGTTTCGAAGCAGCTAGATCATTCGTAATTGCTGTTTATGGTGAAATTAATCTTAATAATGTTCAAATGGTACTGGATATTAATGAAGCTTGTGAAGATGGACGTTTAGAAACTAGATAATGTATAATTTTTTTTTATTGCTTTTATTATTTTGGCTAATTAGTTTTAAACCATATGCCCAAAATTCTTTTGAGATTACATACAAGATATTCCCTAAAGATATACTTAAAAACAAAGAAAACATTTCTCAACAGACTAAAAAGCTTGTCGAAGGTGGTGTAAAATATGCTAAAAGAGAAGAATACAAATTAAAAACTAATGATACTTTATCGTATTTTTATAAAGTTGACAAACTTAATTTTAAAGAAGATCCTTTAAAAGATATATATGAAGGCATAGCTAAAAATTTTTCAAACTTTAACGAATATGTATTCTTTAATCTAAAAGATAATTATTTAGTATTTAATAAAAGAGTAATTAATAGTAATTATACAATTAAACAAAAGCCTTTAAATTTTAATTGGAAAATATTAGATGAATTTAAAGAAATATTAGGTTTTAATGCGCAAAAAGCAGAGGGAGAATACAAAGATATATTGGTAGGCAAAACATTTAAGATTCAAGCATGGTTTATTAAAGATATACCAATTTCAACTGGTCCAGACTTATATACGGGTTTACCTGGTTTAATAATAGAGTTAAATTTACCTAGATCTATCTTAAAAATTACAAATATTAATGAAACAAATAAAATTGATTTTGATTTAAAATTAAACGAAAATGAAATTATAAATGAAAATGAATTTAAAAAAATTGTTGAAAGTTTAAATGAAAAAATTAACGAAATTAAAAATTAACTTAGTTTTTGATTTACTCTGACCCCTTTAAACAACACGATTCCTAATACAATTCACATCGCTACAACAAAAGCTACATAAAACTAAATTTAACTTGACCAAAACCCCAAAAAACCCTTATATTTGAAAACGAAACAACACGGCAAAAACATAATTTTAATATTTTAACATATATTTAACTTAATTATTTCTGTTTGTATTTTTTTTTTTTTGAGATTTACACCATGTTTAACTTGTCTGCCGAAGTGCAGTTCTTAAAAATTTTTAAATTATGAAAAAAGTTATGTTGTTTTTAATGTTGGCGGTGTTTACATTGTCGTTGAGTAGTTTTAAGGTAGAAAAAGCTACTGTATCTGATGTAATTGACCCTTGTTATGAAGAGGCTATTGAAGTAGGTGAAACTATGGATGGCTATAATGGTAAATCTGGTGCTTATTATGCATTTATATATATGACAACATTTTGCACAAGTGATAGCTTTGTAAATCAATAATATGAAAAAGAGGTTGTTTTATACTACTGCACTTTACAGTGCAGTTTTTTTTTATTGTAATATTGTAATATCTCAATCTGGAAGAATTGAATACAAAAATAATGCAACTATAGGTTCTTATTTTAACAAAATTAAAGAAAAAAGTGAATTAGAATTCAAAAAATATGAGGCTTTAGCTATTTATGAGAGGGATGTTAAACGAAAAATAAGATATGAACTAAAGTTTAATCAAAATTGTTCTTTATTTCAACCTATAATAAACGGAAGTGCTGATAAAGAAGTCAAAATAGGAATACAAGCTGAAGGCATTTACTACAAAGATTCTATTTCAAACACATGTTTTATAGATCGAAGATTTGAAAATTTTGAAATTCAACTACTTGCTGTTGACTGGACTATATCAAATGAAGAAAAAAATATTTTAGGATATAAATGCATTAAAGCAATAGGTTTTAAAAAAACTAAAAAAAATGATAAAGAAACAAAAAAGAAAATTGAGGCATGGTATACTAAAGACATAAAATTAGAATACGGTCCATTGGGTTTTGGTGATCTGCCAGGCATTATTTTACAATTAGACTATGGATCTTACCATTTATTAGCTACATCAGTTGAAATAGGTGAAGATATTGAAATAAAAAAACCAAAAATTAAATCTAAAAAAATTACAGAATTTGAATTTTCGAAAATAATGAAAACAAGAAATAAATAATTATGCGGTTTAAATTGATTTTTGCCATATTATGTTTAACATTAAACAGTGTATCATTTTCACAAAGTGGTACAGTTGTATACAAGAATTTTCTTACACCTCCTGAAGGCATGGAAGAATTAAAAAAAAATAATCCTGAAAATTACAAAAAAGTTGCTCTTATGCTTGAAAAAATGAAAGATGCTACAAAGGCAAAAGATTACACTTTAAAATTTAACCAAGAAATTTCTAATTTCAAAACTAACCCAAGCATGTCTAAAGACAATAATACTTTTGAGGAAATGATAACAGACGATAGTGAATATTATTATAATGCTTCAAAAGATAAACGATTCGAAGTCAGGCATCTTAGTGGTAAAAAATTACTTATCGAAAAAGCATCCATAAAATGGAAAATACTTGACGAAACAAAAAATATAAAAGGCTATAAATGTCAAAAAGCAAAATCTGTACAAATATTTTATAGCGTTAATATTAAAACAGGCAAATTAAACACAAAAAAACAACCTATTATTGCTTGGTTTACTGCAGATCTACCATTTGCTTTTGGTCCTGAGAATTATGGAGGATTACCAGGGCTTATCTTAGAATTAAGCACGCAAGGTAAAAATTATAGCGTTGATAAATTAAAAATTGATCCAGGTAAGAAAAATATTATTAAGTTTCCAAATATTGAAAATTCAATATCTGAAAAAGAAGCAGCAAAAATAATTCATAAAGCATTTTCAAATATGATGAATTAATAACTCTGATAATAATATAAGTTTTAGAGTTTTTTTATATACTAAACTCAAGAATAAAAATTGATTTTAAAGACAAAAAAGTAATATCATTTATTGAGTCTGAAAGATACCATATTGATATAATGGAAGATAAAATCCAGAATTAATTTTAATTTATAAACAAATTTGATAAAAACTAAATTCTTAAATCTGATTTATAGAAAAAACAGCTATCAAAAAATAGCTGTTTTTTTCTTATTTACATATTTTACCAATGGACAAACCCACCACCTCACCGGCAAAACTCAAGACAGTCTTCAAAATCCAATCCCCAACACAAAC
>RRZV01000031.1 GCA_003931895.1 Mesohalobacter salilacus | reverse complement strand
TTTATTAAATGTTTTTATGTTTTTCATAATATTTTGAATTCTCTTGTCAATGAATGCCAACGGTTCTCTAGTATGGCAAGTAGCGTGCAAATACTAGCTTAATTTTCAGTTTTACTTTTCAGTTTCTAAATATACCAAAACTTTGGATTTAGCAATTAATAGCTATTTGCTATACTAGATGTTGGCAATAGTTTTTTATTCAGTTTGGTAGTACAATGTTTTAATAAGTTTTCCATCTGCGTAAATTTCCGTATGAGTAATTCGGTCAGAAGTTATTTTAATTTCAAGTATTACTCTCCGACTTAAAAATCCTTCTTTTATTATTTCGTGTTTAGGAACAATTACAGTGAATTTTTTCCGCTCTTTATTAGATAATGCTAAGTAATCTTTATTCGTTTCGGGTTCTTTTAGATTATTCAAATCAGCATAAGTTTCGTTTGGGTAATCAATTAAATGGAGACTATTTAAAACTCCGTGATGTGAAATAATCAATGAAAATATTTTTTGTTCAGACAAACTCAAAGTATCAGTTTTTGGTTCAATTATTTTGAATTCCGAAGCTGGATTTTTTTCCGATCTATCCGATTTATCGGAAATATCAATGACAATATTTTGACTGTAAAAAGTCGAAAATATTAGCAAGAAAAATATTATCAGTTTGTATTTCATAAATTATTGCCAACGGTTCTCTAGTATGGCAAGTAGCGTGCAAATACTAGCTTTATTTTCAGTTTATCTTTTATGTTTCTAAACATACAGAAACTTTGGGTTTAGCCCTTAATAGCTATTTGCTATACTAGATGTTGGCAATAGTTATTTTTTATATAAATACAATAGTCCATCATAAATTGCTCTTGATAATACAGAATGATGATTAGTATTTTTAACTGGGTCAAATTTATATTTCAAGTTTTTAAGTTCCAATTCAGTTATAATCTTACTTATATCATTATTTGAAGCTCTTATCCCTTTGATTTCTTCTCCACCATAGCTATGATAAAGTTTTATTTCGCTGTTTGAATCTTTTAATTTGAAAAAATTTTCTTTGTCAACTAATTCAGATGAATTCCAAGATAAAGAGGCAGAGATTAATAGTAAATCTTGGAACAATTCCGGACGATTTTGTAAAGTGTAGAATCCAAAAAGACCTCCAAAAGAATGCCCAAGTAAACCTCTTTGTTTATTAAGATTTGGATATTCTTCTTCTACAAATTGAATTACTTCATTCTCTAAAAAATCTAAAAATAAATTTGCGCCTCCTGTACTTTCTTTATTGAGTTGATTACCACCTCCAGTATTGACTGTGATTTTAATGTTATTATCTGGATTTGAATTTTTTAAACCTTCTAAAAGTCCCAAATTTTTAAATTGTGAAGGCGTAAAGTCCATATCTCTTTGTTTGTGCCAATCTTTTTCAGAACCATTTAATGAAATCCCTACAAAAACAACGTCTTCCACATAATTACATAAATCCAATATAGTAAAAGAGCCAAGAGTAATTTCTGTAAGCCAATAAGCATCTAAATAATAAAGCGTTTTATATTCTTTGTCAGAACTATAATTCCTCGGAAAAGTTATTTTTAGGATATATTCGTCTTTATCTTCTGAATAGACTTTATGATTCTCTGTTTTATATCCTAATTCTGTTTTTTGTCCAAAAACATTAAGGAATAAAAATAAAAATCCTATTACTGTAATTTTAAGTTTAATGTTCGTCATTTCTAATTATTGCCAACGGTCTGGCTATGCACAGTGGCGTGCAACTAAGCACTTTCGTTATTGTTCAATCGTAAAATTAGTAAAAAAAAACGAACCTTTCTTTTCAGCCCAAACCCAAGCCATTGTGTATAGCTATTGTTGGCAAACGTTTTTTTAATTCGGTAATGGTGCAGGAATTCCAAAACCAAGCCATCCAAGAATTATCCATCCAGGTAAAGTGAAAAATAAAAAAGCTAGAGTCAAAAGGCAAAATATTGGAAAGAAAGAAGCTATAAAATAAAAGAATCCTAGTCTTTTAGAAAGTCCAAATCCTGTTAAGAATAACGATAATACTATCGTTCCAATTAAAAATACAATTACTGTATCAATGTCAAGTATGTAGAAGGCTAGAACCATAAAAATGACAAATAATGTCGAGTTTCCTATCGGTGAAATAATTTTTGAAACACTTTCTAACATTTTAGTTCCATGATTGTTAAAGTTCCTTATTCTTCTTCTTCATCGACCAGAGGATAACTAAATATAGCTATCACTTCATTGTCAATTTCTGCTTGGTCAAAATATTTTGAATGAGAATCATCCGCATCATTTATATAAAACTCCCGAGTAATGAATTCTACATTATCCATTGAGGTTATAATCCAGCCAGACTCATCAATCATTTTTTCTGCAACATTTTTAGCCAATTCCATATCCGAATCATTGTTGTCCGATAAAAATCTAAACTACTAAAAAAATCTTTTTTATTACCTAATTTTAC
>RRZV01000026.1 GCA_003931895.1 Mesohalobacter salilacus | reverse complement strand
CTTTTGTTTAAAGTTAATAAATTTTCAACTTAAACAATGGTCCGAAATTATCGAGGTATTATACTCTGTAAACCAATAATTACTGCTAAATTTAGCAATTATTTTTTGGTTAAGTGTTAATTGAGTTCCTTAAAAAGTTAAATTAAGAAACGTTCTCAGGGTTTTAGCGGTTTTCTATTTGTATAAGGTTTAAATAAATCCCTTTTTTATTTTACTTTTACGAATACCATTAAATTTAGCTAATGAATGAAATAAAGATAAAAAATTACATAAGATACTTATTCGGTTTATCTATACTTTTATTCATACTGAATAAAGTATATATAAGACCTTATATTTTAGAAAATAATTTTTCAGGTTTAGTTTTGATTACCACCTAATTCTATTCCAAATTTTTTAGAAGCCATCATAGGAACACTAATATTAACAGGAATAATGCTGCAGATTAGTCATTCATATTTTAATAATAAAAAATATAATAAGGATATATTTTTTATTATTTTAGCGGTAGTTATTTCCTCTATTTATGTCATTTCTCAAGAATTAAAATT
This sequence comes from Mesohalobacter salilacus, assembly GCA_003931895.1. GTDB lineage: Bacteria > Bacteroidota > Bacteroidia > Flavobacteriales > Flavobacteriaceae > Psychroflexus. The sequence goes on along the minus strand of RRZV01000026.1, from coordinate 3,509 downwards.
TCATAATTTAGGTGGTAATAATATCTATGATACCTACGATTTAATAGCTTCATTGACGGGATTAATACTTACTTTTATCATTATTAAGAGATTTGGTTTTTATAACATATAAGATACTATACAAGTGATATTAAATGATTTTTTTAATATTTTATTTTGAAAAACTACAGCATCATAGCCCGATATTCTTACACTTTTGAATATGTAATTTTAAAGTTATTATTAGATAAAGCTGGTATTCGCTATTTTTTAAAAAATGAACAATTTGCCAGTATCATGCCAATGAGTGCTATTGGTAACAATGGTATTTTGCTTATGGTTCATCAGGCCGACAAAGTAGAGGCTGAACAAATTTTAAAAGATTTTAATGCATCGGATTTGCCTTTAAAGTTGGTTTGAAGTTATATTAAATATATTTATGAAACGAAAAGATTTTATAAAGCGTTCTGTTTTTGGAATTACAGGACTAAGTGTCTTAGGTGGATTTTACTCTTGGCAGATTGAACCGTTTTGGTTAGAGTTTGTAAAAGTTAAGATGCCAATTCCTAACTTATCTAAACATTTGATAGGTAAAACTTTAATGCAAATTAGTGATATTCATATAGGAGAAAGATTTGATCATAATTTTGTTATTGAGTCATTTAAAAAAGCCAAACTTTACAAACCTGATTTTGTTGTCTATACTGGTGATTATGTGACAATTCATAAAAACAAAGTGAAATACGAAACTTTAGAAACTGTTCTTAAGCATTCCGTTAGAGGAAAGATTGGAACTATTGGAATTTTAGGCAACCACGACTATGGTGTAAATTGGGCAGAAGAAGAAGTTGCTCAAAAAATTTCTGATTTACTTAATGATTATGGGATTAAAGTTTTACGTAATCAACAAACTAATTTGATGGATTTAAATTTTATAGGTTTTGATGATTATTGGGCATTAAATTTTAATCCCGAAAAAGCAATGAAAGATTTTAACCCACAAAACGCTAATATTGTTCTGTGTCATAACCCTGACGTATGTGATTTAAATGTTTGGAAGAACTACAACAGTTGGATTTTATCCGGACATACACACGGCGGTCAATGTAAGCCACCCTTTTTAGCACCACCATTGTTACCAGTTAAAAATAAAAGATATTCAGCAGGCTTGATTCCACTTGATAATAATAGAACGCTTTATATCAATAGAGCCTTAGGTCATTTATGGCTAGTTAGATTTAATGTAAGACCTGAGATTACAATTTTTGAATTAGCAGAAGGTTAAAAAATTTTATTTTCAGAATAAGAGTTATCAACACTATATACCATATCATTTATTTTATTTAAAATTTTTAAAAGAAAATGATGCTTATTATGGTGTGTTAATAACCGCTATAACTTTTCTAAGTAAAAGTTGATTTTTAAGTTCTTAAAATACCATTTGTTGTTATCAACATCATTTAAAATTTTAAAACTATGATTTTCAATTTATATTCAATTTTATCAACATCTGTTTATAACTGTAGTTTTTAATAAAATTAAATCTTAATCTTATAAATTTAGTGTTTATAAACTCGTTTTTTGTAGTGATAAATTTGTTTTTAAAAATGAATTAAATATTTGCACAGTAAATCGGTTTATCTATCTGAATATTTTTTGTTTAAAAACAAATCTATTTTTCATTTTCTACTTAAAACATATCAACAGGTTTGTTAATTACTTTTGTATTGATAATCAGATATTTAAAAAATTCAATTAACAATAGCTTAACTCTAAGTTAACTTTAAGAGAAACAGTGTTTTAGGTAAATATCATTAAAAATTATTATTCTTTAGTCACTAATATAAAAAGAAGAAACTTCTAAAATCAAGATGGATTCAAACTAATTAAAAACTAAATGGCTAAATTTTAAATTTAATGATAGTATATTTGATACTATCATTTGATACTATTAAATATGAAACCACCTTATAAACTAACACCACTTATTTTAAAGTTAATAACATCTATTTCTGAAAAAATAGGCGAAATCAATGCCAATTTATTAAATAAACCTTCTCCTAAATTAAGAAAGCAGAATAGAATAAAAACGATTCATTCATCATTAAAAATTGAAGGAAACACACTTTCAAAAGAACAAATAACAGCTTTATTAGAAAACAAAAGAATTATAGGACCAAAAAAAGATGTCAATGAAGTTTTAAATGCTATAAAAATTTATGAGAACTTAGGCAAATATAATCCTCTTGATGAATCTTCTTTTTTAAAAGCTCATCATATTTTAATGCAAGGTCTTATTGATGAATCCGGTAAATATAGAAACGAAAGTGTCGGTATTGTAAAAGGAGAAAAAGTTGAGCATTATGCGCCACCATATAAAAACGTTCCATATTTAATGAAAGATTTGTTTAAATACTTGAAACAATCAGATGAAATAGAGTTAATAAAAAGTTGTGTTTTTCATTATGAAATGGAATTTATTCATCCTTTTTTAGATGGAAATGGTAGAATGGGAAGGTTGTGGCAAACTTTAATTTTAATTCAAAAACACCCTATTTTTGAATTTTTACCTTTTGAAACTTTAATTAGCAAAGATCAAGATAAATATTACAAAGCTTTAGCAGAAAGTGATAAAGCAGGAAATTCAACATTTTTTATTGAATATATGCTCAATGTAATTGATATTTCTTTAAATCAATTGTTAGATTTCAATAGTAAAAATTTAAGCGACAATGACAGATTAGAATATTTTATTGCCTTGAATAAGTCTGAGTTTACAAGGAAAGATTATATGAATATTTTTAAAAACATATCATCAGCAACCGCAAGCAGAGATTTAAAAAAGGGTGCGGAATTAGGCTTATTTGAAAAAATAGGAAAAAAAAATAAAACCTTTTATCGCTTAATTTAAATTAAAGAATGTAAGTCTAAATTTATAAGTCTTTGTTAAAACCTCTGACAATTTGTGAGTCCAAGTCATCTTTCTTTTATTTGAAATCAATTTTTATAAAACCTATTTTATGTTAAAGACAATCACAAGTTTAATTTTGTGTTTTACTACCACATTAATGGTAGCACAAAATCAAGACATTTCAGACCAAGAACTCAAACAATTTGCAAACGCATTTCAACAAGTGAGAATGATAAATCAATCTTCTCAACAAAAAATGATTAAAGCTGTTCAAGATGAAGATTTAACGGTAGAACGTTTTAATCTGATTAACCAAGCTGAGCAGAACCCAAACAAAGAAGTTGAAGCAACAGACGATGAGTTCAAAAAATACAAAACAGCAATGCAATCTGTAGAAGCCCTTCAAGCTGAAGTTCAAAAACAATTAGAGTCTAAAATCAAAGAAAGCGGATTAACTTTAGAACGGTTTCAACAAATTTCAAACTTAGTAAGAAGTGATAAATCCTTACAACAACGATTAACCGCTTTAATGCAAGGTTAATTTCTTTATATATTTATCATTAGTGTCCGATAAACATTTTTAAAAGCGGGATTTCCTTTAAGGATTTCCCGCTTTTTT
>RRZV01000006.1 GCA_003931895.1 Mesohalobacter salilacus | reverse complement strand
TGAAAACTCTTCAGTAAATATTAATATGGAAGCTTTAAGCAGTGGAACTTATTTGATGAAAGTGTCTATTAGTGGAAACACTCAAACATTTAGAGTAATCAAAGAATAGTATAATTTTTAAATTCTATTTAAAAGCCTGAGTTTTAACTCAGGCTTTTTTTTATTATATTTACTCAAAAATGTGGTTATGAGAAAATTATATATTTTAATATCCTCTCCTATTTTAATTTTGTTAGCATCTTCTTTTGCTTATACTTCATATGATACATATAAAAATAATGCTTCAAATACTGTAGTCATTACTGGATATATAGATTCTACTTGCTCAAATAATGATGGTAGGACATTAGAACTATACGTTGATGGAAACGTAGATCTTAGCGGGTGGTCTGTAAATGTTCAAAATAATGGTAGTGGTTTTACAAACTCAATAGACTTAACTTCTCTAGGTGTTATAAATGATGCATTTGTATATATTACAAACAACGCCGCAGTGTTAAATAGTGAGTTTGGAATTTCTACAAATATTATAGTTGACTCATCTATTGAAAGTGATGGCGATGAGGCTTTTCAAGTCGTTGACAATACACTATCAGTAATTGACAAGTTTGGTGTTGAAAATGTTGATGGAACCAATACGGACTGGGAACACTCTGACTCTTTTTTTTACAGACAAAATGGAGTAGTCTCAAACAATGGCAATTTTGATACCTCCAACTGGAATTTTGGTGATTTAAATTTACTTGATAATGAAGGGTTATGTAATTCAGGTAATCCATTTAGTGAGCTAGTACTATTTGGTTCTTATAGTGTAAACCCAACAACAAAAGTTCAGTTTATTCACAACTCAGCAGACCCAAATTTGAATCTCATCGATATCTATGTCGATGGAAACTTAGAGGTAGATGATATAGCATTTAGAAATGCAACTGCATTTTTAGATATTAATGTGGGTACACAAATTGATATTGATGTCGCACCTTCTAACAGTTCCAGCAGCAATGACAGCTTTTATACTTTAACCACAGATTTAGAACAAAATGATAATTACATCATAATTGCCAATGGTGTACAAAATCCTTCAAATTTTGATGCGAGTGTTAACAGCCCCATTGATTTTGAATTAAGTGTTTTTCCAAATGCTAGAGAAGAAGCACTAGCAATTTCTGGTAACACAGATATTTTATTTCATCATGCTTCGACAGATTTATCAACTGTAGATATTGTAGAGACTACCATACCTGTTGGTACTGTCGTGAGTAATTTATCATATTTAGACTTTTTTGGTTATATTCAAATTGCGACTTCTAACTATAGACTAGAAGTCAAAAGTCAGGATGGCGTGAGTTTAATAAATACTTACGATGCTCCATTAAGTGGCTTAAATTTGCAAAATCAAGCTGTAACAATTTTGGCTAGTGGTTTTTTAGACCCTAGTATAAATCAAAATGGAGATGATTTTGGTCTTTGGTTAGCCACTCCTGATGGTGGAAGTTTAATAGAACTCCCCTTATTATCAAGCTGTTCAGCAGAAACTGCTCCTTATGTTGAAAGCTTTGAAAGTTCAGAATGGCAAAATGGCAGTGGAATTCAAAACATTAATGATCAGATTGATGAATGTTGGGAGAGAATTCCAGAAAATGATGGGAGTTCATATACATGGTCAGTGACTAGTGGCTCAACATCAAGTGGTGGGACAGGACCAGATGATGGTTTCGACGGAGGTAAATATGTGTACAGCGAGGCATCGACTGGAAGTGATGGTGATGAAGCAGAATTCAAGACTCCACTAATTGATATATCTAGCTTAACCAACCCTGCTTTAGAATTCAGTTATTTTATGTTTGGGCCTGATATTAACCAACTAAAAGTTGAAGCCAAAAATGCTGATGACAATTCCTGGGTTCAATTGTTTTCTGTAATTGGACAACAACAACAATCTGAAGCCGAAGATTGGATCACTCAAGAATTAGATTTATCCGGTTTGTCTAGTAATGTAATTGAAATTAGATTTATAGCTACACGAGGACCAGGATTTCAGGCAGATATTGCTATTGATTCAATTAAAGTTCAAGAGCTAACAACTTGTGACGAACCCAATAATTTAATAGCTTCAAGCATAGGCGAGGATAATGTTACATTATCTTGGGATAATATTTTAGAGGCTTCCAGTGGATATAATTGGTTTGTATATTTAGCTGGAGAAGACCCTTCAACTTCAACTCCAATTGCTAATGGGTCTACTGCTGCTAGTGTTACAAATATCAATGTTACAGGTCTTCAAGCATCCACAGAATATGATGCATATGTTGAAGCAGATTGTGGTACAGATGGTCTCAGTAACTTATCAGATGTTGAGACGTTTACAACTAATGCCTGTTCTGCTTCTGAACAGTGTGATTATACGTTTACTTTATCTTCAAATTTTGGAGGTGGTTGGTTTGGATCTAGTTTTGACGTCATACAAGATGGTATTACAGTAGCTACTTTGGGACCGAGCTTTACCACAGGGAGTACATTGGATGTTATTGTATCATTATGTGAAAACTCAAATATTGAATTGTTTTGGAATAATGGTGGATTTGAGACTAATGTTGGTATATCTGTGACAAATCCATTTGGAGATGAAATTTTTGACAAACCCTTTGGTACTGGATCTCCAGGAACTACTGTGTTTACATTTACTGCCAATTGTACGCCACCTGCATGCCCAAAACCTGATAACCTTACCGTAAATATTCAGTCGGCAACTTCAGTGGACTTAAATTGGGATTCTGTTAATGAAGCTACTAATGGCTACCAATGGCAAATTTTTAACTCGGGTGACGACCCGCAAGTTTCAACTCCTGTAGATACTGGAACGACAGCCGTCGGTGTAACCAATGTAATTGTGACAAATCTAACAGCAAATACAGCATATGATGCATATGTTATAGCCGATTGTGACACCGATGGATTAAGTGATCTTTCAACCCAAGCTACTTTTTTAACACCTTGTTCGACGATAATTGCACCTTGGAATGAAAATTTTGATTCTGCTGAATGGGTAGAAGGTACAGGTTTTCAAAATGAGAATGATCAAATTAGTCAATGTTGGTCAAGGACGCCTGATAATTTAGGTGGAGCATATTCCTGGGGTACTGGTTCTGGGTCAACCTCTTCAGCGAATACTGGTCCAGGAGACGATATTAGCGGAGGTGGAAATTATATCTATGCAGAGTCATCTGGTTCGAGTCAAGGTGATCAAGCTATTATAACTTCTCCTTTAATAGATATTAGTGGGTTAAATGATCCTTTTTTAATTTACAATATATTTTTATTTGGCAATATAAACTCTATTGCCGTAGAAGTAAAAGAGGTTAATTCAACAACTTGGACAGAAATTGCATCCTTTACAGCTCAAATTCAAGCAGCAGAATTTGATGAATGGTCTGAAGAGAATTTTGACTTAGGTGCTTTTGCAAACCAAACAATTCAAGTTCGTTTTGTTGCTTTAAGTAGCGGAAGTTTCAATGGTGATATGGCTGTTGATAATGTCAGTATTGTCGAAGCTCCAGATTGTTTAAAACCAACCGGATTAACGGTTTCAAATATTGGTGAAACCACGGCTGATTTAAATTGGAATCCTAACTCAACTGCAACCGATGGTTTTAATTATGAAATTTATCTTGAGGGTGATGGTCCTATCACTTCAACTCCAGTCACATCTGGAAGTGTTGGAGCGTCTGTAAATACTGTAAGTGTAAGCGGTTTGTCTGCATTCACATCTTATGAAGCTTATGTGCAATCAGATTGTGGAGCTACTGAGGGTTTAAGTGATTTTTCACAACCAGTTCAATTTTCAACTATAGCTTGTGAGGCCTCTGATGCTTGTTCATATGAATTTGTTTTAACAGATACTTTTGGAGATGGTTGGAATGGTGCTGAAATTGATGTGATTCAAAATAGTATAGTGGTTGCTACTTTAGGTCCAAATTTTACCACTGGTAATCAAGCCACCGTAAATATAAGTTTATGCGATGATACTACCATTGAATTATTTTGGTCTAACGGAGGTACTTTTTCTAATGAGGTAGGATTATCGGTAACTGATCCATTTGGAGATAATTTTTATAATCTTAATCCAGGTACAGAAACCCCAAATGCTTCATTAACCACCTTCACAGCAGAATGTGATCCACCAGCTGGTTGTTTCCCTCCAACAAATGTAAGTACAACCAATTTGACACCAACATCAGCAGATTTGACATGGACGCAATTTGTCAATGCTTTTGGCGGCTATGATTGGTTCTTGTTTTTTGCAGGGAGTAACCCTTTAAGCACAACACCAGTTGATTCTGGTACAGCAGCTTCTTCAGATACACAGGCCACCTTATCAAATTTAACACAGGCCACCTCATATGATGTTTATATTAGATCGGATTGTGGTATTGTCGGTGTAAGTGATTTAGCAGGTCCTGTGACATTTACTACACCATGTGAAGTATTTACTTCTCCATATACCGAAAATTTTGATGATAACACATGGATTGAAGGTGCTGGATTTCAAAATTCAGGTGATCAAATTAACACATGTTGGTCTAGAACTCCTGACAATACTGGAAGTAATTTCTTTTGGGGTGTTGGTGAAGGCGATCAACCATCATCTATTACAGGACCTTCTCAAGACTTTACAGGCGGAAATTATATATATTCTGTCAGTAATCTTGGCACCTCTGGATCTACGGCAATATTTAAATCTCCTGAGATTGATCTCACTAATTTATCTATACCGACTGTACAGTTTAAATACTTTATGTTTGGTCAAGATATTAATCAACTTGAAATTCAGGTTAAGCAAACCACTCAATCTAGTTGGACAAGTGTTTTAGTACTTAGTGGTGAGCAACAAACCAGCGCGAATGATTTTTGGAAAACAGAATTTATAGATATCTCATCTTTTTCAAATCAAATTATAGAAGTTCGTTTTATCGCTACTCGAGGATCTTCCTCCATTAGTGAAATTGCAATAGACGATTTTAGAATTGATGAATTGCCTTCATGTCTCACACCTGAAGATTTTGCAGTCAATAGTGTTACTGAAAGTTCTGCTGATTTTGATTGGTCAATTATAAGTAATGCTTCTGATGGTTATCAAGTAGAGGTTTATTTAGAAGGTGACGATCCTGATACAACAAGTCCAGTGGCCTCCTCAACAGTAGCAAGTGATGTGACAAGTACAACAGTTACCGGGTTAACTAATAGTACCAGTTATAAAGCCTACGTATTTGCTGACTGTGGTCCTACAGATGGATTAAGTGAGCTTTCAATACCAGTCTTTTTTGTGACAGAAGGCTGTTCTGTATCAAATCAGTGTGATTATACATTTGAACTCGAGGACAGTTTTGGAGATGGTTGGAATGGCAATACTATTGATGTTATTCAGAATGGCATCACTATACAGACTTTAGGGAACAATTTTACTAATGGTTCTAATCAAACCATTACAGTACCTATTTGTGATGCCTCTTCGATAGAATTGTACTGGAATCCCGGTGGTAGTTTTGCTAATGAAATTAGTTTAACACTAACAAACCCTTTTGGTCAAGAAATATTCAATAAACCTGCAGGGACAGGGAATCCTGATTCTTCACTTTTTACATTTACAGCAAGTTGTACCCCACCACCTTGCGATATTCCCTCAAACTTTATCGCGACTAATATTCAGGAAGATTCAGTTGTGTTAAGCTGGGATGAAAGTGTCAATGCTTCACAGGGCTACGATTGGTTTGTTTTTCTTGCAGGAGATGATCCTCAGTCTGATTCTCCAGTCACTTCAGGGAGTAATGCTTTTGGTGTAAATCAAGTCAGTATAACAGGATTAAGTGACGGTACAGATTACGAAGCATATATCAAAGCAGATTGTGGTTTTGATGAAAGTGCTTTAAGTGACGCTTTACAATTCACTACATTGTCAATTTGTCCAGTTCCAACAAACTTAGAAGTTACAAATATTCAAAATACAACTGTTGATTTGAGCTGGGATACAGTCGTTGATGCAGTGAATGGCTATAACTGGTTAGTGTTTAATGCAGGCGATAATCCATTAAATGATACACCTGTTGCTAGCGGTACAGTTAATGCCTCAACTACTTCAGTGTCCGTTTCAGGACTTACAGTTGATAGTGATTATGAAGCTTATATACAAGCAGATTGTAATTTTGACTTAAGCGATTTAAGTTCATTGGTTAGCTTTACGACAACAAGTATTTGTGAAATTCCACAGAATATATCAGTTGGGAATATCCAGCAAACAACAGCTGAACTTAATTGGGATGAAGTTGCTGATGCTACAAATGGATATAGCTGGTTTGTTTACTTAGCAGGTGATGACCCACAAACTGCAACTCCAGTGGCTAACGGAGTAATTAATTTTGGAACAAATACGGTGTCCATATCAAATTTGAATCCTGGCACAGACTATGAAGCATATGTTTTATCTGATTGTGGATTTGATGCAAGTGATTTGAGTATGGCTTTCGCTTTTACTACGCTTCCAGATAATTCTCCCGTAAATGACGACATTTGTAACGCGATTACTTTAGGCGTAAATGACTCCTCAAGCCCTAGTCAATACTCAAATGTAGATGCAACCACACAAGCTAATGAGCCGGTGCCACCGTGTTTTGTAGATGGTATTTCAAATACTGTTTGGTTTGACTTTGTTGCACCTTCACAGGGTAGTGTAACAATTACAACAGATTTTACTGGTAGTTCGCTTACAGATTCTGAATTTGCAGTTTACCAATCTTCTTCAACGTGTGATGATTTTACTGCATTAGTAGAAATTGCTTGTGCTACAGATGGAGGTTCAAGTAATAGTGACAGCGCAGAACTTTTATTGGATAATTTAAACCCAGGTGATACTTATTATATTCAAGTAGATAGTGGGTCGAATTCTGCTGCTGGAGATTTTGGGATAGAGGTGAATACAAGTTTGTCAGACGTAACATTTAGTAAAACTAACTTTAAATATTATCCTAACCCAGTAAGTACTACTTTGACAATTGATTCAGCAAATCCAATTGAATCGGTTAAGGTATTTAATATTTTAGGAAAA
>RRZV01000106.1 GCA_003931895.1 Mesohalobacter salilacus | reverse complement strand
TAAAGCTCTGACTTGCGAACTGAAATCCAAACCCGAAAGTCGAATTTTTTTTGAGATTTTAGGAATTGAATGAAATTGTGGAAATTTAATATTTTCAAACTTTTATCTAAACTTCAAAATTCCGGTTGACTAAAAACGCTGACTGAAAAAAGCGAACTGAAAAGCTTTTGATTGAGCTTTTTGACTTAACCGAATGAAAGTTGATAAAAGCGAACTGAAAAGGACACGTGGAATTTGACTCAGCGAAATGAAATGCAAACTTCAATCTCAATCGCTTAACCGCAAATTTGGAATAGAAAAAGACGGCGGATAATAAAAATGACGAATTTGAATTTTAAGGAAATTAATGGTTCAAATCGACGAATGAATAAAAAAACTGACTGAAAAACGGTCACGCGGATTGAAAACGAGCTGTAACAATAGCTATAGGCAATAGCTTGGGTTCGGGCTGAAAACGAAAGTTCGGGATAATTTGCTAAATTTGCTGAATAAAATGAAGATAGTGGCTTTTTTGGCGCTACTGCCCATAGCCAGACCGTTAGGCAACATTTGACCCGAATTAAAATATTTTACTTATCTTTGACGTTAGTAACGTAAAACAAATATATGATTGTTTCTTTTCGCTCGAAAACCACTGAACAAATTTGGAATGGAAATCGAGTAAAGAAAATGCCAATTAATATTCAAAAAATTGGACGCCGAAAATTAAGAATGCTGAATAATTCCCAAAATATAGCTGACTTGAGAATTCCGCCATCTAATCGACTTGAAAAATTGAGTGGAAATTTAAGTGGATTTTATAGCATCCGAATTAATAAACAATGGCGAATAATTTTTGAATGGAATAATGGAAATGCTAGCGAAGTTGAAATAATCGATTATCATTAAAAACAAAGAAAATGGAAAAGTTATCAAATGTTCATCCTGGCGAAGTTTTACTTCACGAATTTCTTGAGCCGCTCGAGATTTCCGCTTATCGACTGTCTAAAGATTTGAAAATTCCGCAAACTAGAATATCTGAAATTGTAAATGGACGACGTCGAATAACAGCTGATACAGCACTACGTTTAAGTAAATATTTTGGAAACTCGGCTAAGTTTTGGCTTGGACTTCAAGACGATTTTGACATCGAGGAAGGAATGGAAAATAAAGGAAACGAGCTGAATGGAATAAAACAATACGCTGATGAAAACGTTGCCTAACACGAGGCTATAAGTAATGCGAGATTATGGGCAAAATTCAATGGTTTAGGCATGTTTTTTCGCTCACAATTTCTATATTTACAGTTTGAAATTTATAAATTAAAAATTGTTCGCTTGGGTTGGTGGTGAGTTGAAAGGTTTTGGCTTTTTTGGCTCGCACTACATATAGCCCAAACGTTATAGCTTATTTAAGGCGAAAATTACGAATACATAAAAGTGGAGTCCAGAAACCACACAAACGGGGCGTGTCTGAAAAGCCAAAAGAGTAAGATTAATTTAAATAAAATGTATTATGAAATGGTATTTAAAAGTTTTAAAAAATTATGCGAATTTTAAAGGTCGAGCTAGAAGAAAAGAATATTGGATGTTTGTCTTATTCAATCTGATATTTTTAATTGTTGCATCAATTTTAGATAGAATATTAGATAGCATAATTTTAAGAAGTACAGGGAGTTTTGAAACTGTTAATTATCCGATTTTTTATGTATTATATTCATTGTTTGTTATTATCCCATCATTAGCAGTAGCAGTAAGAAGATTGCATGATATAGGTAAGAGTGGCTGGATGATATTAATTGGCTTAATCCCATTAGTTGGTGCTATTTGGCTTTTTGTTTTAATGGTTACGGATAGTGAATTAGGTGAAAATAAATATGGCTCAAACCCAAAAAATTAATCAATAAGATAAAGTTTAATAATTTAATACTTACCAAAATGAGAATAAAACTAACTTTTTTAGCAATTTTAATTGGCTTAACATCTTGTCAAAACTCTGAACTGGAATGTACTGGGTTTATGGAGAAAAGAACCCTAAAGGAAATCCTATATGAGCAAGAATTAAATTATACAGATTTATATCATGAATCTGGTTTAAATAACTTTGAAAGTGATTTAGAGAATTTTTTTGATGATGTTGTTAAGCTTAAATGGGTCGTCCTATCTGATAAAAATAAAGAACTTAAAAAATGTGAATGCAGTGCATCACTAAATTTTGAAATTGAGCCAAAACTAAAGGAATTCATATTAAAAAATAGTAATATGCTGAATGAAGTATACTACAAACTTTTAGTAAGTGAAGGCACGCCATTAGATATTGATTATACTTTACAGGGTCTAGAAGGTGAAAATAAAGATGGTGAATTTCTTGTTTCAACGTTAGGAAACGATGAATTAAGTTATGTTGCAATTGCTTATTTAATTATGAAGGAAAGATTTGAAGAAAAAGCTATTAAAAAGAAAAATGAAGAAAGATTCACCACTGAAGAAGTCGATATTTCAGATAGCTCATATGATAAATGCTTTAAATATATTGACTATAAAACTATGAAGGATGGTGAAAGTATTTTTCTTTTAAAATTAAATATTTCTGATAACAATGTGACAGGAACTTATGATTACAAGCCGAATTATGCAGATGCTGCAAGTTTTGGCGGTGAAATTAAAGGTACTTTAGACGATTATATTGTTAATGGAACTTGGTTTCAGTACGGAGAAGGCTCAATTACAAAAATCCCCATAAAAATAGAAATATTAGCAGAACAAGCACTTTTAACTGTTGACAATAATAATGGAGAAAGAAAAACTTTGCAGTCAGTAGATTGTAACAATATGTCTCAAGTCATTAAATTTATGAAATAATAAATCAAATAAATATGAAAGATAAAACTACCGCAGCTTTACTTGCATTTTTCCTTGGTGGTATTGGTGTACACAGATTTTATTTAAATCAAATAGGTCTTGGGTTTTTATATTTGCTTTTAAGTTGGACATTTGTTCCCTTAATTATATCATTTATTGACTTTATTGTTTTTTTATCAATGGATTTAAAAACCTTTAATTACAAATACAACAAAAATCACTCTTTTCAGGTTAATAATTTGCAAAATAATTCAAGTGATGAAATTGAAAAACTTTACAATTTAAAAGAAAAAGGTATCATTACACAGGTAGAATTTGATAGGAAAAAAAAGGAACTCTTATAAAAACAAGCTATAACAGCGTATATAGTTTATGGCGGATTTTGTACTAATACGAAAATTAATGTATTTTTAAAATCGTAAAACATCAACCGAAAAAATTTCGCTTTTTTGCCCGGCACAAACCATATACGCGAGACGTTAGCCCACATTAAAAAAGACATTAGTGAAGAAAAAAATACCATTACAAGTATTAGAGACAATTGAACCTTATGTGAATAAAAAAGGTGAGAGTTTTGACGCTATTGATCCAAATGGGTTTCTTCTAAAATTTGTGGACAAGGAAGAAACGTCCGACTTCTATTTCAATGTTGAATCATACAAAATTGAGAATGGATTCAAATTATTAATTGATTGGAAACCTAATAACAAGCAAACAATAGCGAATAAAAAAACATGGATAAAGGCTGAACAACTTGATTCATACTTCACAAATTGGTTAAAACTTTTAGACGGATATGAGAAAGTAAAAACGGTTTTTGACGATCCGATTTTAGAAGCATTTGCAGATGAGTATTTCTCAGAATTTGAAATCTTAGATGATGACGCAGATGTTAAGCCGTTTAAAACTAAACAAGTATTGCTTCTCGATAATCATTTAGATAATATCCAAAAGAAAATTGAAAAGTATCAAACAGAAGAAAACAAATCAGAGATTCAAAAGATTAAATCGGATGTATCTGATTTAAGAAATAATCTCACAAAGAAGCCGAAAAAATGGGTTATCAAGCAACTATCCAAGATTTGGGCTAAAATAACTAAACAAGGTCCAAAATTGATGAAGGAATTTTTAAACGAAACAAAGAAGCACGCTATCAAAGAAGGAGTGAAATTAATTTTTGACAAAGGAGCGGATTTAATAAACTAAAAAAGAATGGCACTTTTTAAAATAGAAAATAACGAGCGACTTGATAACATAAAGGAACAACCTTTTAAGCTCGAAAAAGACATTCAATCGCTGACAGAGAAAAACCTGAAATTAATCTTCGGACTTGACTTTGTGAAGTCTGAATTCAGCCTAAATAATTTTCGTATCGACACCTTAGCATTCGACAAAGACGCAGGAACTTTTGTAATTATCGAATACAAACGAGACAAAAATTTTAGCGTAATTGATCAAGGGTACGCCTATTTGTCTTTAATGCTCAACAATAAAGCAGACTTCATTCTTGAATTTAACGAAAACTCAAAAGAGACTTTGAAACGAAATGACGTTGATTGGTCGCAATCAAGAGTGATTTTCATTTCACCTTCATTTACGACTTACCAAAAAGAAGCAATCAATTTTAAAGACCTACCGATTGAACTTTGGGAAATAAGACGATACGACAACCAAACTGTCAATTACAACCAAATCAAGACTTCAGGTGCTCAGGAAAGTGTCAAGACAATTAGCCGACAAGATGAAGCGATTGAAAAAGTAACTAAGGAAATTAAGGTTTACACAGAAGACGAGCATTTAGAAAAAGGGACAGAAGAAACGAAAGAACTTTATGAAACGTTAAAAAGTGCCATTTTGAATCTTGACGAATTAGAACTTAAACCAAAGAAAAAATACATTGCTTTCGTATCAGGCTCAAACGTTGTGGACATTCACATTCAGAAAAACGCTTTAAAAATGTGGCTGAATTTACAACAAGGCGACCTTGACGACCCGAAAGAAATTGCAAGAGACGTTTCTTCGGTCGGACATTGGGGAAATGGAGACTATGAAATTATAATGCGGACAGACGAAGAAATGGAATACATTTTAAGCCTGATAAAGCAATCATTGAAAAAGAATAAAAAATAACGTGGGCTAACAATGCATATAGTTTATAGCGGGTAAAGTGATATATTTCAAGTTTATAGCATTAAATAAAGTTCGTTTCGGGCGGACAGGTAAGTGCTTTGAAAACCGCCACAAACCATATGCGAGAACGTTAGCGGTCATTGTAGAGCGACACACGAAAACGAACAACAAACAGAATGAAGAAAGCAATAATAGTTGGAGCAACATCAGGAATAGGAAAAGGACTTGCCAAAGTATTGGCGGACAATAATTATAAAGTTGGCATAACAGGAAGACGAGCCGAATTGCTTATTGAATTGAAAGACGAAAACA
This sequence comes from Mesohalobacter salilacus, assembly GCA_003931895.1. GTDB lineage: Bacteria > Bacteroidota > Bacteroidia > Flavobacteriales > Flavobacteriaceae > Psychroflexus. Next base: position 785 of record RRZV01000106.1, on the reverse strand, counting down.
CCAATTCATATTTTGTAAAACCATTTGACATTACAGAAACTAAAATTGCGATTGAAAAATTAGAAGAATTGATTGCCGAACTTGGCGGACTTGACTTGTTAATATTAAGTTCTGGAACGGGCGACATAAACGACAATTTGAACTTTGACATTGAAGAGCGAACAATTAATACAAATGTTTTAGGCTTCACTTGTATTCTTGATTGGACTTTTAATTATTTTGAAAAACAAAAATATGGACATTTAGTAGCGATAAGTTCTATTGGCGGACTTCGTGGGAGCAGACAAGCACCAGCATATAATGCGACAAAAGCATATCAAATAAATTATTTAGAAGGATTAAGACAAAAATCTACAAAACTCAAAGAACCAATTTATGTAACAGATATTAGACCAGGACTAGTAAATACAGAAATGGCAAAAGGAGAAGGATTGTTTTGGGTTATGCCAGTTGATAAAACTGTAAATCAAATTTACAAAGCAATAATTGGCAGAAAGAAAATTGCATACGTTACGAAACGTTGGCGACTAATTGCTGTAATATTAAAGAGATTACCAAGACAAATTTATGACAGAATGTAACGACAGAAAATAACAACGAACCGCTAACAGCGCATAACAAAAATGGCGAATTTATTGCTGAAACGAGCGTTTTGTGTATTTTTATAAAAGTAAAAGTTTAACCGAAAAACTTGCGCATTTCAAGTCGCCACTTTCGTTATGCGCGAGACGTTACCTGTAACTACTAAATATTTTTTTTTAAATTATAGGCTCACCCATTTTTTG
>RRZV01000045.1 GCA_003931895.1 Mesohalobacter salilacus | reverse complement strand
TGCAGCCTAAAAAATCAACTAAGAAACAACTGATAATGGTCTAAACAAATCGAGGTATTTTAGAGTTTTGATAAAACATAATATATAAACCAATAGGTATTATTATCAAAAGAGTATGAATAGAATTCTTAAAAAGAGGAATAAAAGCGAAATAGGTTTATCACCCGATGCACTCATTTTTAGGGGGCAGAAAAAAATTGAAGACGTTTTACTACGACTTATTGATTTTGATCCAGAAAATTTAATAGAGATCAATCTTAAATCAGTTCAAGAAATCGCAGAATTTCAAGATAAAGACTCTATCACTTGGTTAAACATTGATGGCTTGCATAACACTTCAGTAATGCAAGACATTTCAACATCATTCAATTTAGATATTTTAGTGATGGCGGAAGTTTTAAATACTGATGCCAGACCTCGACTTATTGAATATGATAACTGTACCTTAATAACAATTAAGATGTTAAGGCTAAATGAGACCAACCATAAACTTATTGTGGAAAACTTGAGTTTAATTCTCACTGAAAATGTTTTAATTTCATTTCAAGAACAAAAAGGTGATGTGTTTGAACCTGTTAGGGAACGCATAAGAAAACAAAAAAAGAGAATACGTAATGGTGGTATTGATTACTTAACCTTTGCTTTATTAGATATTGTTATTGATAATTACCTGTATGTTATTGGAATTCTGGGAGAAAAAATAGAAACCTTAGAAGAAAATATTTTAATCAACCCCAATCAAAATGTGGTCACTGAAATTAATAACTACAAACGCGAATTAAATTTTTTAAGAAAAAGCATCAAACCTGCTAAAGAAATGATTTTCTCCTTAGCTAAAATCGAGTCTGACTTTATATCAGAAAGCACTATAGTACATTTTAAAGAACTCGAAAATAATATCAGTCAAGCCAATGATGCATCAGATAATTATCGTGAAATTTTATCAGACCAATTGAATATTTACCACACCACAATTAGCAGTAAGTTGAATGATATTATGAAATTTCTAACCGTGTTTTCAGTTATATTTATTCCTTTAACTTTTATTGCAGGTATTTATGGGACAAATTTTGAACACATCCCAGAGCTTTCTTACAAGTATAGCTATTTTATAATGTGGAGTATAATGATTATAATTGCTGTAGGAATGCTTTTATTTTTTAAAAAGAAGAAGTGGTTTTGATAAAATTAAAGCGATTGCTCAATAATAACCCTCAAGTAAATCCAAGTTGCAATTACCCCAACAATAAAAATGGAGATAAACCACAGGAATATTTTTAGGGTTTTTGACATGAGAAGCTATTATAAATCAAAATTAACATTTTTTTAAGAATCCTACAAATATTTTAAAACGATTAGCATTACTAAATTGTTAAGAAAATTATCCAATACTTTTAGCTCTTAACAAATTATTACACACCTCTTTAAGCTTCCTAAATTTATATAACGTAAATTTGACCGATTTTAATATATTTATGCGAAAACAAAAACACCACAAAAGCAATAAACCTTCGGAAAAACTCTCTCAAAAAATCCTTAACATTCTTAGAAAACAACCTACTAAAGGATTTAAATTTCCACAAATTGCTGAAAAACTCGACGCCAACGACACCAAAACCCGTAATAGAATTATAAGGACTTTAGGTGAACTGACGTCAAAGAAAAAATTAGTGCAAACCCAATCTGGTCAATTCCAATTTAATGATACTTCAAATGTCTTTGAAGGTGTAGTCGATATGACTAATCGTGGCGATGCTTACATTAAAGTTGAAGATTTAGAAACTGATATTTATGTACAAGCTAAAAAGCTCAACATGGCTTTACATAAAGACATAGTTGAAGTTTATGTCGCTAACCTTAAACCACACGGTAGAAAATCTGAAGGCGAAATCACTAAAATTATTGAACGTTACAAAACCAGATTTGTTGGTAAAATAGAAATCAATGAACGTTTTGCGTTTGTCGTTGTGCAAGATCCTAAAATGTACACCGATATTTTTATTGATAAATCGGATTATAACAATGCAAAAGACGGCGAATTAGTTGTTGTTGAAATGACCAAATGGCAAGACAACAAAGATTCTCCTAACGGAAAAGTGCTTGAAGTTCTTGGCACGCCAGGCGACCACAATACCGAGATGCACGCCATTCTCGCTCAATATGATTTGCCAGAAGCTTTTCCACAAGACGTCACAAATTTTGCTAATCAACTCGATACCTCAATTAGCAAAAAAGATATCCAATCGCGTCGTGATATGCGTGATGTTTTAACCTTTACTATTGATCCAGCTACGGCAAAAGATTTTGACGATGCATTGAGTTTTAAAACTTTAAAAAATGGCAACCATGAAGTTGGTATTCACATCGCTGATGTGTCGCATTATTTGCAACCTGACACTATTCTTGATGAAGAAGCCTATAACCGCGCAACGTCTATTTATCTCGTCGATCGTGTAGTGCCAATGCTACCCGAAATATTATCAAATGAGGCTTGTTCATTAAGGCCAAATGAAGATAAACTGACCTTTTCTGCCGTTTTTGAATTAGGTGACAACGGAAAAGTTATTCAACAATGGTTTGGACGAACCGTCACACACTCCGATCAAAGATTGGCCTACGAAGAAGCCCAATATATTTTAGATACACAAGATACTACAGTTGACCAATCCGTGTCTTTGACAGGAAAATCCTATGAAGTTTCTGAAGATATAAAAGAAGCTATTTTAAAACTAAACAGCTTAGCTGAACAAATGCGGAATCAACGTTTTCAAAAAGGGGCGATTTCTTTTGATAAAGTTGAAGTTAATTTTCATTTAAGTGAAGACAATGAACCTGAAGGTGTATTTTTTAAATCTTCAAAAGCTGCCAACAAACTCATTGAAGAATTTATGCTGTTGGCCAACAAAAAGGTTTCTGAATTTATTGGAAAACAAAAACCACCAAAAACCTTTGTTTATCGCTGTCACGACGAACCAAGCGAAGATAGACTTGAAGCTTTAGATAAAATTATCAGCCAATTCGGTTATAAATTAAATTATAAAAACCCAAAATCCCTAAGCCAATCTATCAATAAATTATTGAAAGATGTTGAAGGCAAAAATGAGCAAAATCTTGTCGATACATTAGCGATTCGCAGTATGAGTAAGGCATATTATTCTACGCAAAACATTGGTCATTACGGTTTGGCATTTCCCTATTATTCCCATTTTACATCACCTATTCGCCGTTATCCTGACGTGATGGTGCATCGTTTATTACAACATTACCTCGATGGCAAATCCAGTCAAAATGAAGCCCTTTACGAAGACAAATGTAAACACTGCAGCGCGATGGAAAATTTATCGACCAATGCTGAGCGTGATTCTATTAAATTTATGCAAGTCAAATTCATGCAAAAACACGAAGGTGAAATTTTTACTGGCGTCATTTCTGGCGTCACGGACTTTGGTATTTTTGTCGAACTCATTGAGAATAAGTGCGAAGGCATGATTCGTCTTAAAGATATACCAGGCGATTATTACACCTTTGACCCCGAAACCTACGAAGTCGTCGGTAAAAAAACTGGCCAAAGCTACCGTCTTGGCGACGAAATAGACGTGAAAGTCAAAAAAGCCGACTTAATAAAACGGAATTTAGATTTTGAAATGGTTTAAATTAGTGCATTAGTGGCTTTATTTTTAATTGAATAAGATAATTCACTCTTCATAAATAAACAGCTTCTCAATATCCTGTTTAAACAACCGACTCAATTTCATAGCCAAAACCAAACTCGGGTCAAACTTGCCTTTTTCTATAGCATTAATAGTTTGTCTTGAAACTTCAACCGCTTTGGCTAAATCTTGTTGTGTCATATCGTGTTCTGCACGTAACACTTTGAGTTTGTTTTTCATAAATATCGTCTTCTATTAATGAGTAAAGCAACCATGTAAGTTATTCCAATAAAACCCACCAAAAAACCAATTTCTGCATCAAAGGTTATTAGGTTAGTTTGATCTAATAAAGAAAAACTTAAACCGACTATTACCGCTAAACCTAAGGTAATTGACAAGGCTTCAATATGAATTTTACGTTGCAGTTCATCCATCTTATTAAAGTAATTTCGATTGGCAATAATCATCATTACTCCGTTAGATAAATTAACAGCAATAGCTAAAGTGGTCAATAATTGATGATCATCCCAAATAAATTTTGGTCCAAAAGTAGCAATGGCTAATGTAGCGACCCAACTCCACGTCCAAAGGGCTAATTTAAGGGTTTGTTGTTTTTGTGTTGTCATAATAAAAGTAATTAAAGTTATATATTATGTAAATAAAACTTTACAAATATAAAAATAAAATTATAATGTAAAGCAAACTTTACATAAAAAAACTTTTTATTAGAGTTTCTTTTTTTGTTAACTTGCTAAAAATTTTAAGATATGTTGAAAAGAGTTATTTTTTTTAGTTTTTTAGTAGTATTTTCTTTTAGTTTTCTGTCTTGTGAAGACGAATCTTTACCAGAAGATTTTGAACTAAATGAACCGACAGATCCAACTGACCCAACAGATCCTGCAGACCCTAATGATGTTAACGAAGAATCTATATTAGGCGATTGGCTCATTGAAGATTATAATGTAGAAGCAGTTACAACCTTTAGTCAAAATGGTATTGAAATTACAACAACAGCAATTTCGGAATTGGTTGAAAGCAATCAAGTCATTACATTTACTGACAATAATCAATACACCGCTCAGGGTGACTTTGAAATTAAAATTACAGTGATATCTGAAGGTCAAGTCCTTCAAGAAAGTTTTGAAACTATAAGCACTGCAAGTTCAGGCACTTGGGCTATTGATGGAAATACTTTAACCTTAAACGATGATGACCCAGATCTTGGTGAATCAGAATCCACTATTATAACACTAAATAATGAAACTTTATCCTTAGAATTAAATTTAACAGAAGAAGACCTCAATATACCTGAAGGTTTTCCAGCTGATTCTGTAACCGCTGATGGTCAAGTTATATATACAAAGTTATAGATTTAAAGATATATTATAACAGAACACGACTATCAAAACGTAATAAATTTAGCAGATAACATCTTATACTTACAAAACGGTTTTTTAAAAAGAATTAATGATAAAAGTGAATAAGCGGAATTAAGGTATATGACAACAGCAACTTATGATAACAGGTATAATTAATTGCAATTAAAGTTCAA